>DAOTJS010000019.1:0-42061 GCA_035448825.1 Fidelibacterota bacterium | reverse complement strand
CTAAAAAGACAACTCAAATATAAAAATTTTTTTATTAAATCAAGGGTAACTTTATCACCAGACTTTCCCCAATATATCAATAGTTTATCTACTAACCTATTGATAATGTGGGTAATATAGCAATAAATAAAACCAACAATACCCTTGGCGCTACTCAGTACTAGAAAAAAGGGAAAAATCTTGTCCCGCCGAGCGGGACTCCTTCGGAGTTAATCTTATCTAAAAAAATCAACAGCTCAACTATAACTTTACCGCTACCCAGTGGAGCCTAGCTAAAAAACTATCCTTTCCAAATTAGACCATAGATTTTAGAGTATAGAAAAGTATAAAGTCTTGTTAATCTTGTCTAAAAGCTCGACAGTCTATTACAACGCCAATTTTTCTCGCAGTACCTCAATGATATTCTCTTTGGGAATGCGAATTTGGGCTAGTGTATCGCGGTCGCGCAATGTCACACTACCATCTTGCAAAGTCTGCGAATCCACGGTAATTCCAAACGGCGTACCGGCTTCATCCTGGCGCCGATAGCGTCGTCCAATTGAACCGGCTTGGTCATAAAAAGCCGCAAACTGTTTTTTTACATCGTTAAAAATGGCTTCCGCGATTTCCGGCATTCCATCACGATTGACGAGCGGTAGGATAGCGACTTTGGTCGGAGCTATTTTCGGATCGAGTCGCAAGACGACGCGGTCATGCTCAGCATCTTCCCAGTAAGCATCACACAAAACCGTCAGAATGGTGCGATCTACACCAGCTGAACTTTCGACAACGGCTGGTACGATATGCGTGTTCGTTTCGCTATCAAAATAAGTCAGCTTCTTGCCGCTGGCTTTCATGTGTTGCTCAAGGTCAAAAGTTTGCCGATCGGCGATGCCTTCCAGTTCCGACCAGCCGAAGGGAAATTTATATTCAACATCAGTACAGGCTTTGGCATAATGGGCTAGTTCTTCTTTTTCGTGCGGACGCCGCCGCAAATTTTCCGCACGGACACCGAGTTTTTTATACCAGTTGAAGCGTTCATTGACCCAATACTCGTACCAGCGCCCGCTCTCTTCCGGTTTGACAAAAAATTCCATTTCCATTTGTTCAAATTCGCGGGAGCGAAAAATGAAATTGCCGGTCGTGATTTCATTGCGAAAAGCCTTTCCGATCTGACCGACACCAAACGGTAGTTTGACACGCGTAGTGGAAATGACATTATCGAAATTGACAAAAATGCCCTGCGCCGTTTCCGGCCGTAAATAGACTTCGGAAGCAGAATCTTCCGATGGACCAAAGTGGGTTTTGAACATTAAATTGAATTGGCGGGCGGGTGATAGTTCCGAACTGCCGCAGTTCGGGCAGGCGATTTTTTCCAATTTGACGGTTCTCTGGCCGCCGCAATGGGGACAGTCGGAATCGCGATAATGCGCTATTTCGCGAGCGTATAAATCGGGAAAATGCGCCGCGAATTCCTTTTTTACTTCAATTAAACCGTCATTGACGCAAAAATTAAAGTTACAATTGGAGCATTTAAAATAGGCCGGAGCTTTATCCTCTCGGAAACGCGCCTGACATTTCTTGCAATCAATTAGTGGGTCATGAAAATTGGCGACGTGCCCGGAGGCTTCCCAGACTTTGGGGTGCATCAATATAGCGGCGTCCATACCGACGACATTTTCCCGACTGGTGACCATATCATGCCACCACAAATCTTTGACATGGCGCTTGATTTCTACACCGAGTGGGCCATAATCCCAGGTACTGCTTAGCCCTCCGTAAATATCACTGGATTGAAAGATGATTCCACGCCGTTTACATAGCGAGACCAATTTATCCATTTGTTCGTTACTAACTTGCTTTCCCATTTTTTCCCTAAATAATAAAATTACAGTTTTTACTCGTCCGTCGCTTCGGTTTTGCATTTTGGGCAAATCAGAACAACACTGCCATCGCGTTTATTCTTGCGTTCTAGAAATTTACTATCACAATTCTGGCAGGGGCGAGCGACCGGTTCATTCCAAGTAGCGAATTTACAATTCGGGTAGCGATTGCATCCGTAAAATATTTTGCCTTTTTTGGTGCGCTTTTGAACGATTTGCCCGTCGCAATCGGGTTCCGGACAATTGATATTCAAAGTGAACGGTTCGGTTGTTTTACATTTCGGATATTTAGTGCAAGCCCAAAATTTGCCGAAACGCCCTTCTTTAACCGTCATTGGACTGCCGCAATTGGGGCAGGTTTTTGGTGCGGTTTGCGTCACCGGCTCAGTATTTAGCGGACGGGTATTTTTACATTCCGGAAAGGCCGAGCAGGCCAGAAAGCGGCCGTTGCGACTCCATTTGATGACCATTGGAGCGCCACAGATTTCGCATTTTTCATTAGTTTTTTCCTGGAGGCCGGTTTTGATTTCGCGCCGCTGAGCCTGGAGTTCCTCAAGTGACTTATGAAAAGGTTGGTAGAATTCGCCTATGACCTTTTGCCATTCTTTACGATTGCCTTCGACGTCATCCAGTTCAGCTTCCATACGAGCGGTGAATTTGACGTTGAAAATATCGGGCATACCTTCCACGAGCAATTTATTGACGGTTTTGCCGAGGTCGGTCGGCACGAGATAACCGCCTTTGCGCTCGACATATTTGCGGGTAATGATAGTCGAAACGATGGTCGCGTAGGTGCTTGGTCGGCCGATACCGAGATTATCCAATTCCTTGATCAGCGTGCCCTCGGTAAAGCGCGGAGGCGGCTCGGTAAATTTCTGTTCCGGTTGGAGTTCCAGCAGGGTAAGTTGGTCGCTCTTGTGAATATTGACTGGTAGAGCGATTTTTTTTTCGTCTTCGGCTTTTTCCTCGCGCCAGGCACGCAGGTAGCCGTCGAAAATGAGATCGCGGCCGGTAGCGCGAAAAATGTAATTGTCAGCCGCAATGTCAATCGTTTTTTGTTTGTAAACGGCGGCGGCCATCTGGCAGGCAGCAAAGCGATTCCAAATTAAAGTATAAAGCTTTTTCTGCTCAGGCGAGAGGTAGGAAGCGATGGCTTCCGGTGTGTATTCAAAATGCGTTGGGCGAATGCCTTCGTGAGCATCCTGCACGTTGATTTTAGTGGTTTTGAAATGCCGCGGATTGGGCGGGAGAAATTTGGCGCTATATTGTTTCTCGATATAATCTCGGACGCCGGTGATGGCTTCTTTGGAAATGCGCACGGAATCGGTTCGCATGTAGGTTATCAAGCCGACCGGCTCACCGCCAATTTCAACGCCTTCGTAAAGATTCTGAGCGATGCGCATCGTCTTCTCCGGTGAGAAGTGAAAACGGCGCGTGGCTTCCTGTTGCAGAGTGCTGGTCGTGAAAGGCGGCGACGGCGATTTGGTGATTTCTTTCTCTTCGATCGCGCTGACTTGATAGTTAGCGTTTTTCAGAATTGCTAAATGTTTGTTGGCTTCGGCTTCATTAGAGAGAGCGGCTTTTTTATTGTCAATTTTTATGAGCTTAGCGGAAAATTTTTCGTCAAGAGGCGTTTGGAGGAGAGCCGTTATTTCCCAGTACTCAAGCGGAATGAACTGCTCGATCTCGGCTTCACGTTCACAAATAATACGCACAGCAACCGATTGCACTCGACCAGCGCTCAGTCCACTGTAAAGCGTGCGCCATAGGAATGGGCTGACCTGATAACCGACCAGCCGATCGAGGACACGCCGGGCTTGCTGAGCATTCACTAGACTCATATCTATCTGGCGCGGATGGCTGAGTCCGTAACGAATACCGCTTTCGGTAATTTCATTGAACAAAACGCGTTGAATGCGGTCGGTTGGAACGTCAATAGCATTAGCGATATGCCAGGCGATGGCTTCGCCTTCGCGATCCGGGTCAGGCGCCAGATAGACGCGCTGAGCGGATTGGGCGGACTCTTTAAGATTATTGATAATTTTGGATTTGCCTTTGATTGTAACGTATTTCGGCTTGAAATCGTGCTGGAGGTCTATGCCGAGTTCTTTCTCGGGTAAGTCTTTGATGTGACCAACCGAAGCCATGACTTTGAAATTGTGGCCCAGATATTTCTTGATAGTCTTGGCTTTAGAGGGCGATTCGACGATTAATAAATCCATATAAATTGACATTCCTTAAGGCGGGGTAAATTACAAACACTGATCAGAAATCCAAGCATTTTTAAAATTTAAAATCGTCTATTTATGAAAAATGTGCAAATAAATCTTAACCACCAGTACAAATTTTTTTAAATTTAATGCTAAATGCAACAATTTGGAATCTCAGACTAAATGCTAACTAAAATTAAAAATGCTTTGCGCCAACCGGGAAACCGGCAAACTATTGTCATTATAGTTTTGCTATTTATTATCATAAACGTCATCGCTTGGTTTTCACTCCGCCCGTATATGAAACAGCCGCCTTGCTACGTTTGTGGGCGGGTCAAAACGCGCCCGGTTAAAACGCTCTATCAATACCGCGTTGAGGTTTTGCCCTATATGAAATCCGTTGACATCTGGTACTGCGATCGGCATTACCAACATGCGGCTGATATTGTCACCAAATTACCAATCAAGAATGACTCGGTGGCGGGCCGTTTTAGGATTGCGATTATCGCCGGGGCCTTTTCTCTTTTCTCGGTTCTATTTATTATCATTTTGCTGGAAATGAGCTTTCACTGGCTATATATTCATCCCGGATTGATTGCGATTACTTACATAAGTGCGGGAATGACTTCCAATTTGACTGTGGTAGTTCTTTTAATTTCAACCTTTGCGCTGGCAATCGGAATTTTTTATTTCTGGAGTCGTTGGCTCAATAAATAGTAGGCTAAAATGGAAAAGGTGGACATTGTAATTATCGGAGCTGGTGTGGTTGGTTTGGCAATCGCCCGCGAGCTTTCTTCGAAACATCGTGCGGAAATTGTATTGCTGGAAAAACATCCTTATTTCGGGGCTGAAACCTCTTCGCGCAATAGCGAGGTCATTCATGCTGGAATGTATTATCCAGCAGACAGCTTGAAAGCCAAATTTTGCGTGCGCGGTAATCGCCAGCTCTATGAAATATGTGAGAAATATCGAATCCCCTATCGCAAATCTGGCAAACTGATTGTCGCTTCCAGCGATGAAGAATTGGTCGAAGTCGAAGCGCTCTACCGGCAAGGCAATCTGAATGGCGTCCCTAATTTAGTGATGCTAAACGCCAAACAAATCGAGGCGCTGGAACCGGAGGTAAGGGCGAGAAACGCTCTGCTTAGTCCGGAAACCGGCTCGATTGATGTTCATCGTCTGATGCAATTTTATGAGACACAAGCCCTTACTAACGGCGTCTTGATCGCCTACCAGAATACTGTTACCGGAATCGAGAAACTGGCGAATGGATACAAGATTAGTGTGGCCGATGAAACCGGCGCCAACTTTGATATTTTAAGTCAGGTTGTAATCAATTCCGCCGGGCTGAATGCGGATAAAATCGCGGCTTTAGTCGGTATCGATATTGACGAGTATCACTATCGTTTGCATTACTGCAAAGGTGAATATTTCAACGTTGCCAATCGCCACATTGGGAAAATCCAGCATCTGATTTATCCAGTGCCGACGGCTTACAGTCTGGGCATCCACACGCGCCTGCGATTGGATGGGACACTATCACTCGGACCAAATGCTTATTACGTTGATGAGATTAATTATGAGGTTGATCCCGGACATCAGGTGGAATTTTACGATAGCGTGAAAGATTTCTTGCCTTATATCCAATATGCAGACCTTACGCCCGAAATGGCTGGCATTCGACCGAAGTTACAAGGACCTGGCGAAAAGTTTCGCGATTTCGTGATTAGTGAAGAACGTGATAAAGGATTGCCGGGTTTTGTTAATTTAATTGGCATTGATTCGCCGGGATTGACTTCGGCGCCGGCCATTGCCGAGTATGTAGCTAACTTGCTTTAAGCGGATTGCATTAACTTCAATAATCATAAACTAGTAGGACAGCCTTTCCAGGCTGTCATTTTGAGTTTAAGGCTATTTAACCATTTTTCGGAATTGTATTGGAGGCAGCCTTTCCCGGCTGTCAAAAATAGACAGGCCAGAATGCCTGTCCTACGTTACTATTTCTCAAATATTATTTTATTAATCCAGCCGACGGTCTCGTCGGACAGCCGCACCTGATACCAATCGGACAGGCTGTCCAGCACCGTTATTGCCGTTTGAGACGGAATGACTTGGATAACTTCGCTGGTCAAGCTTGGTGACAGACGTAAGTTGCCGTTTCGTTGCAGAATTTTCACGGATGGTTTGCCACCGTTTGGCGATGTGGTTTTTTGATTTAATGAACTTTGATAAAGCCCACCGGTCTGGTTGTTTGTGGTCTTGATTTGATGCCAGACGTTAGTAGTATCTATGATCCAAACGACTTTATCTCCGGGGATTTTTTCAATAACCGGGTCAGTCAGGCTTGGTTCTTGTCTTAGATTGCCGTGCTTAGCCAGGTTCAATCGAATAGTAACCGGTTCAGAAGTCGGGTAAGATAGCTTTTGTTTAGTGCTAGAAAAATGGGATTGATCCACCCAGCCAATCAATCCGTTTGGTAATTGTACTTTGAAAAAAATACCATTGGTTTCCAGTTTCTTTACTTGGAGCCCTGGAGTCAAATAGGTGACTATTTTCCCCGAATTGCCTGGTTCGGTCCAAAGAAACCCACTGCCGAAAAAATCCAGTTCCTCAGTAAATAAGAACGACAGCTTTTGGTCAAGGTTCTGATCGCTAGAAATTTGCGATTTGGTTTCGGCTGTCTGGGCTGGGAATTTAACCTGTGGAGTTACGTCATCGGCGCTAATCCAGCCGATTTGTCCGGAGTGAGTTTTTACCAAATACCAGTCGTTATGTTTTTCAATAGCCTGAATAATCGTGCCGGTTGCCAAATTTTCGGCAACTTTATAGTAGGACGCTGGACCTTCGCGGATAAAACTATCTTTGATTACTTTTAGATAAGTGAGATTGATCGAAGTAGAATCACCAGATAGTCTATTTGTTAGAAAAAATAAAACGACAGCGATTAACAGATTATCAAGAATGCTATTTAGTTTTTTCGAAATGCCCATTTTCAAAATTGCGTGGCAATTTACGAAATGAAACGATTTCTATAAAATAGTTTACTTTTTTTTACTGACTATGCTGGAATGGAAGGGGAATGTATAACGCGACTATTTAATGATTGTTTAAATCGTTTTTAAAACAATCAAAAAAAGCGAATTCTGAGCATTATCAACAATCCAAAGGGCTTACACTTCAACTAATTATTCTCCAGAAAGTAAATTGAGCCAGCTGGGAAAATTAATTTGCCAGTGATTTTCTTGATTCATGGCCAGCTTGGTAGTATATTTAATAAAATGATTAGTGATTGTATATTATAAACAATGGATCGAGAAAGAATATATTCCTTCGATTTTGCTAAGGGCATAGCCATTCTGCTGATCATTCCGTTGCACGCCTTGATATGTCAAATCGGCAAAAATGACCCGGCTTTTTTTCAGCCATTAATAACGGCGATACCCGAGAATGTAATTTACCTTTTGATACCGGCGATGATTTTATCAATGTGGGGCCCGATTTTTACGTTGATAACCGGCGCTAACATAGCCTACGGTTATTTGCGAGTATATGATCGTAATCCGGATGATAGTTCGGCTTATATTTTGCGGCGAATTATTTCAGCCATTATGTTAATTTTCGTCAGTCGGGCGGCTGTATTTATTTTTAAGGGTGGTTTGTTCACGAACGGTTTTTTCAATATTTTCAATTACAAGATTCGCTATTACGCCGATACGCTGGACTCGATTGCCCTGACTGGAATTATCGTGCCGGTATTCATTTTACTTTTTCTGGATAAATCAAAGTCAATGCAGCAAAAGAATGAAACCAACAAAGCCATCAGCAAAAAGGACGTCAAACGTATTTATATCGGTATGACGATAATTACCGTGATTTGGTTCGTTTTTACACCGGTGGTGCATGCTTTGACACCGTATGTAAAGGATTTTGCTTCCAAACACCATTTGAGATTACTGATGTTGATCTGGAGTAAACTAACGGCGGGGCGGTTTCGCTTTTTTCCCATTCTGGGTTTTGGATATGCCGGTGCGGTAATCGGCGCGGCAATTCATGCCAAAAGTCGTTATCAGAATATTCGTAAATATGCCGGGATATTCTTTTCAGCAACGTTAGTTGGGTTTTTGATATGGATTTTGATTTCGGGAAATCCTATGGTCAATATAGCTTCGGACGACATCCCGATTATGATGCAGGTGTTGAATTTGGGAGCGATGACATTTGCGATGGTTCTGGTGCTGGGCTATTTAGATTATTGTAAACCGGAAATACGCCGACGTCGGATTGAACGTACTCTGTGGATTCGACGGTTTAGCATTGTGTCGTTGACGATTTACGTTATGGAATTTTTTCTGGCTGAGGGCGTTTACTGGGTTTTTGCCCAATTCTGGGATAATGCCGTGTCCCTTGTGAACGAAGTCCCGATTTTTATCTGGAATTTTGCTCAAATCCTGGTTTTTATAACTGTCATTTGTCTGATTTGGGGGCTAATTGTTAAACTATGGGAGAAAGTTGATTTCATTTTTTCATTAGAATGGTTTATGATTAAAGCGGTGGCTCTTTTCCAGCGCGACAAACACGTCCGAATTAATTCACATAAGATTTTATATGGTAAATAGTTATGGATAAAGTCAAAGTTGGAGTAGTTGGCACCAGCTGGTGGGCAGATGGGATGTACCTACCGGCTTTGAAAAGCCATCCGCAGGCGGAAATTGTTGCCATTTGTGGCCGGAATCGCCAGCGCGCGGCTGAAATGGCGGAGAAATACGACATTGCAAAAATTTACACCGATTACCGGGCAATGATCGAGCAAGGTGGTCTGGAGGCTATAATAATCGGTACTCCCGACGATTTGCACTATGATATTGCCATGCGCAGTCTCGAGGCCGGTTTGAAGGTTCTGTGTGACAAACCGCTGGCACTGAGGGAGCAACAGGCCTATGAAATGTGGCGTAAAGCGGAAGCGGCGCACGTCCAAAATATGGTTTTGTTTACCTACCGCTGGATACCGTTTTTTCAATATGTGCGCGATTTGATTAGCCAGGGATATATTGGGCAATGTTACCAGGTAGAATTAAGCTTTCTAGTTGGTCACGGCCGCCAACCGGAATATCAATGGCGACTGGATTCTCAGCGTTCCAATGGCGTTCTCGGTGATCTGGGATCACATTTGATCTACTTGGCGCGCTGGCTGGTCGGTGAAATTGCGCAGGTTGATGCGCAACTGGCTTCCTTCGCTAAACGGTTGGGTCCAGACGGCGAACCTATAGTTCCTGCTAATGATTCGGCGGTTTTATTGCTCAAATTTTGTAATGGTGCGCAGGGAGTAATTAATACCAGTTTTATGACTTATCTGGCGGATCGCGATATGCAAATTTATGTCAAATTATATGGCTCCAATGGTAGCCTTGAAATTAATTTCCCGAGTGCGGGTAGCAATCCAGCGGCAAGCATTTTCGGCGCGCATAATCCTGACAAAAAATTCCGGAAATTAGAGGTACCGGCCTCATATTGGGGTGAGGTTAGTCCGACGGAACCTTTTGGAATTTTTACCCGGCAAGCGGTAGGTTGTCGTTTGTTCATTGATGCCATATTGGAAAATCGCCCGGCCAGTCCCAATTTTTTCGATGGATATAAAGTCCAGCAGGTTATAGAAGCCGCAATTGAATCCGATCGTACGGGAAATCGAATAAACATTGATCATTCTCGGTAAGTCGCCAGTTGCCGGAATTAAGTCTTTGCCTAATAAATTAATAGTGGTTAAGTAATTGCCTGAAATTTCTCCTTCACTGGTAGTATCCGACGGTCGAGGACGAGTTTTCGAACTCAAGCAATATCAAGCGCTGGGTATCTCCGGCGAAAACGTCGTCGAAATTCCATCCGATGAATGGATACTACTCCTGGAAGGCAGTCAATTAATGGAATTGCCCAGTCGTCTGCCGGTTGGCAAAGACCGCCAGAGCGGCGCAGTGGTAACGCTGACTGAAAACGACGATCAAAAATTACTGGCGGTTGCGGCTTTCGTGGCTCCGGCTTATACTATTTTCTATCACGCCGCCTGGGAAAAAATGCCACGTGCCCGGCGCCTCCCACTTTTTGCTTATTCGGCCGTTGGCTGGTTTGACGGACGTTTTTATGTCCCGGCGGTGCGCATTGACCCGGACATCCGCCAGGATCCGCCAAATTTCAATCGCGCCGAAATTTCTAAATCCGCTCAACTTCAGTTAAAACGTTATCCTCATAACCGATTAGTGGCGCATCTGGTTAATAATTGTGCTCTAACTTACGGCTGTCCAGCGGCTTTGAATTACTTATTGCATCGCTGGGAAATGCCGCTACCAACGGCGCGCACCTGCAATTCAGCTTGCCTGGGATGTCTCTCCCTACAACAGAATTCCGACGTTTGCAGTGCTCAGCATCGCCTCACTTTTACTCCAACTGCGGAGGAAATCATCGAAACTGCCGTGCCGCATCTTGAGACTGCACCCGAACCGGTGGCCAGCTTTGGACAAGGTTGCGAGGGCGAACCGCTAATGAATCCACAATTGCTATACCGGGCTATCGAAGGCATTCGTCAAAAGACTGCCAGAGGCACTATCAATCTCAATAGCAATGCCAGTCGCCCCGATGTTATTAAAAAATTAATTGAAGCCGGTCTGGATTCATTGCGGGTTTCGCTGAATTCAGCTCGGCCAGAATTCTATACTCGCTATTTTCGTCCCAGGAATTATACTTTCGATAACGTGCTGGAATCAATTCGCGTAATGAAAAACGCTAATCGCTTTGTCTCGATCAATTATTTTACTTTTCCTGGTTTTAGTGACCAGCCGTCGGAAATCGAAGCTTTTGAAAAAATACTGTCTGATTATGAGATAGATTTGATTCAATGGCGCAACTTGAACATTGACCCGGAATGGTATTGGGAGGAACTTAATCCGCCGGAGGAAGATGGCATCGGTATTCGGCAATTAATCGAATACTATAAAGCCAAATTTCCCCGTTTACGCCACGGCTATTTCAATCCCTCTTTGAAGTAAGCAAAGCCATTTAACCACGAAGGCTCCAAGGCGCTAAACGCCCTTGACTTCAGCCGGCGTCAGACGACCTGAATTAAGCGCGAGGGCAAGAACAGGTTGAGGCTGAGATTATAGCTAATAGGTTATCGGATACCGGTTTAGAATAGCCCACGAATTTCCTGCCGCTGCGGGACTCCTTCGGAGCATTCGTGGGATATGTTATTGGAGGTAATAATGAGAAACCGTTTCAACCTATCCCGCCCTGGGCAATTTCGTAGCGACCGACTTGACTCACAAACCTGCTGGAAAAGTATTAAGATTGGTTCATGCTATTTTTTAGCGCAGTCCTAAGTCAAGTCTCGATGAACTCACGCTTCGATGAACTCACGCTTCGATGAACTCAGCGTGACGAAGTCTGTCACTCTTAGCCTGATGAAGAGTGATTCGCTTAATTCATCGAATGGCGATTTTTCCCAATTACCAGCGACTAAACGAATACTCAACACAGACGCATTAATGAATAAAAAAGCAGTCAATAACGATAGATATTTTATCCTATATCAGATAAAAATAACCGGCCAGTGTCTTGCATTATTCAGTTCTTATGTCTAAATTTGCCCGCCTTTTTTGATAGTAATCAACGAGAGAATTATGAATAGTCAAAATTATGCAATTGCGGAAATCGCCGGTGATCAGGTGATTCTGGAGCCGGGGAAAAATATCGCCGTTCCTAAAATAGAATTAGCTGTCGGCGACAAATTTCTGGCGAATAAAGTTTTATTTTTACATACCGGCAATGAAATAAAAGTTGGCAAACCTTACCTCGAGGATGTTGCCATCGAAACCACTGTTCTCGAACATAAACGTACCAGCAAAGTAGTAGTTTTTAAGAAGAAAAGACGCAAGGGTTATCGCGTAAAAAAGGGTCATCGCCAACCATATACCGTCCTGCAAGTAAGCGAATTTGCCAAACCGGCGGAAGCTGCGCCAGTTAAAAAAAGTCGGGCGAAAGCCAAAACCGTAACTGAACCGGCTGAACCTGCCGAACAAGAGAAAAAGGAGTAATTAAAATGGCTCATAAAAAAGGTGTCGGGAGTTCACGCAACGGACGAGACAGTCGCGGTCAAAGGCTAGGTGTCAAGCGTTTTGGCGGCGAACAGGTTTTAGCAGGCACAATCATTGTCCGTCAACACGGCACAAAAATTCATCCGGGCGAGAATGTTGGAATCGGGCGTGACAATACTCTTTTCGCTCTAATAGATGGCAAAGTGAAATTTTCTCGCAAAGGACGCGATCAGAAAATCGTCAGTGTTTTAGTCTGAGCATAAAATCGTAATATGTCCCTAAATCCTCCCGAGTGGAGGATTTTTATTTTCTATACCAAAACTAGCGGGAATGAACCCAGAATAAGAATTTACTTAGTTCAGCGGTGTTCCGCAGAAAATAGCGAGCTTCGGTAGAGCGGGGGACACGACTGTGAATAATTACCGATAAACCGACTTGATTGACATAGCGAAAAGCCGCTTCGTCATTCTCTTCCACTCCAAAATAGATAACAAGAGGCGCTTGATTAGTCGGATGGGGAACAAGGTCCATTATCCTCTGGACGGCTTGACCACGATCCCATTGTATAAGGGGAATAATAGTAGTTTGATTGTTTTGGATGGTGAGCCGTAGATGCGCCGGCTTCTGCAGTTTGAACTGTTCAATCAGAGATTCTCGAACTGTCTCAGCGCCTGGCGAAACTTTCAACCAGAGTTCACTTTGCGAAAAACCTAGGTATTCCGGCTGGAGTTTAGCACCCAAAGATTCTCGAACATCCGAATAAATATCGGTCAATTCCTGGCGGATTTGATTAAGATCAGGTAGATTCCAGGAAAAATCCGCCGCATAGATTTCGGTGCCGTTATTCGGAGCCAGAATTATCTTGTGGTTATCAAAGAGGGTTTCGAGTTCATTAAGCGGACCATCGCTTAAAATTACGGTTATAATATCCGGCAAATCGGCAATCCAATGAATATGACGCTGGATACCGGTGAGATCTGAGCCAGCCTGCCAGCGACGGGAACTCGTGAGGCATTCGAGATTAAATACCAAGACCAGAGACCGGCCACTGGTAAGTGCTTGAGTTATCTCGGGAATTTTTTCAAACAGTGAAATAGGCGCAGATTGCATTTATAAAAAAATAAGTTGGGGTGATAGTGATTTGTTTTTTACCTGCTTGTTGTTTAACAAGTATCAGTAATATTTCGTAGGTAGGCTGACTCAGCTATCAGTGAAAAAATCTCTCGCCGGAATACTGCCCAAAATTAAATAAGATAACCGTAACGTTCGCATTCAAGTAGTCTTAATCCGGCCCAAACCACACCGGTAAGACATTTATTCTGGATGAATTGCTTCAGAAGGGCAAACCTCGGCGCAAGCCCCACAGTCGTTGCACAAATCGGGATCTATTTTATAAATATCACCCTCACTAATTGCTTCGACCGGGCATTCGTCAATGCAAGTACCACAGGCAGTGCAATCTTCGTTAATTACATAAGCCATTATTAAAACTCCTCGTTATTATTTCAGAAATCAGACGGAATTTAAGTAAAGCCGGCAATTCGGACAATATCCCGACAGATTTCTTTGTATTAAAAAAGGGTATGCTTAGATTAACTGCCGTTTAAATATTGTGATGGTGTTTGAATTTTTGGTAAGGGTTGAAGATGGAGAAAACGGTCGCTAATTCTGAACTGAAACCGCCTAGCGCCTGGTATCGTTGGGTAGTTTTCTTTTTTATCAGTATGGCAATGTTTGGGAATTATTATATCTATGACAGTATTAGCCCGCTGGCTGATCTGCTAAAGGCTCAGCTGGGTTATAGCGATGCCAATATCGGCCTGCTAAATGCTATTTATAGCTTTCCTAACATTATCATGGTTTTAATTGGTGGATTGATTATTGATCGGATCGGAACTCGTAAATCGGTGCTGATTTTCACAATCTTGGTTATGCTGGGTGCAGTTATTACTGTATTGCGCGGCAATTTACTATTAATGGCGACTGGGCGATTGATTTTCGGCTTAGGCGCTGAATCAATGATTGTGGCCATTACCACGATTCTAGCCCGCTGGTTCAAAGGTAAGGAATTGTCATTTGCTTTTGGGCTGAATCTGACCTTTGCCCGTTTGGGTTCGTTTCTGGCACTCAATTCGCCAACTTGGGGCCGCAGTCTTTATTCCAGCTGGCAGAAACCACTTCTAGTGACGGCGGTTGCCGGGATCGTGGCATTGGTTTTTATCGGCATTTATTGTTTGTTGGATTTGTTGGCATCCCGCCGGTTTGTCCTACCTCAGGAAAGTAAGCAGGAAAAAATCGAATTGCGCGAGATTTTTCGATTCGGAGCCGGTTTCTGGTACATAACTGCTTTATGTGTAACGTTTTACTCGGCGATGTTTCCTTTCCAGACTTTTGCTATTAAATATTTTCAAGAAGCGCATGGCACCACTCGCGAGGTCGGTGGCAATTTATCCAGCATGCTGACTTTAGCCGCGATGATTTTTACACCGTTGTTCGGATTGATAGCAGACCGCACTCGTCGCAAAGCCGGGCTAATGGCGCTGGGTTCGCTTTTGATCATTCCCGTTTACCTGATAATGGCTTACCATATAGACCTGGCGACTCCTCTGGGAATTCATGGTGTCATAAATTTAAAACTTAGTTTCTTCGGCATAAATTCAAGCATTCCGGCTTATTTGATAATTCCAATGGCAATGATGGGAATTGCCTTTTCGCTGGTTCCGGCCGTGATGTGGCCAACGGTAGCCCTAATCGTTGATAATAGCCGGCTGGGTACCGCTTATGGTCTGATGACAATGATTCAGAATATCGGCCTGTTCAGTTTCAATATTATCATCGGCTTGGCTAATGATTTCGCTGGTGCCAGTGCCGATAATCCGAGTGGCTACAATCTGGGTATGTGGATTTTCTCGATCCTTGGATTTTGCGGATTGCTGTTTGCTTTCCTGCTAGGGAAATATGAAAAATCAACCTATCGGAAAAGTCTCGAGGAACCGATTTGAAGACCTTGATGGTTTTGATTGTCACTTTCTATTGGAAATGTATAATTTTTCCAGTAGTGTAATTTTGAGAATCAGTCGAAATTTTGTAGTTTTGCGCAATTAAAATACAATGACCAAGACAAGCAATTATTTAAGAAAACCAGCGAAAATAGTCGAAAAACGTCATCAGGAGGAAAAGAGACTGAGCGCGCTGTTTTCGGCTGTCATCGGTATGCAGATGATTTTGCTCATCTATTTTTTACCGAAGACCGCGCCTTCTCGAAATCTCCTTTTTAATGATGGTAAGAATCGGCTGGCGGAAGTTGCCCGTCCCTATCTGCAGGAACGAGGTTATCGGGAAATCAAAAGCTCTTCCGTTACGTCGGATCGAGTGTCGCTCGTCTATGAAATGTCAGCCGGTAGTGATCGTGAACTGCTTGCAAAACAAGTTAGTGATTATCTCAATAAACACGATTTTACAGTCAAAAAAATGGATAATCTCGTCGAGGACACTGGTTTTACACTTTTCGTTGACTTTCAAAATATCCCGATCGGAACTCTGGCATTTATCAAAACAGAGCGATTCTTTGGGACAAAGCCCCCTGTCTCGGAAGCTAAACCAAAATTGGCGATTATTATTGACGATTTCGGCTACACTGATCAAGAAATAGTGAATAATTTCTTAAGGTTACCGACTAAGTTGACTGTTTCTGTCATTCCCGGTCATCCTTATTCTAAATGGGTAGCTCGAAACGCCAAGCTGGCTGGTAAGGAAGTAATAATTCATATGCCGATGGAGCCGGAGAACATTTCGAATAGTCGGGGCGAAGACGAATATATGTTATTGACCGGTATGAATCCGAATGAGATTGCTCGCCGCATTGACCTGGCCTATTCCGAATTACCGGAAGCGGTTGGGATGAACAATCATATGGGCTCACTGTTCACAAGTGATCCGGAATTGATGCAAACCGTGATCAATAGCCTGAAGCGCAAGGGACTGTACTTTATTGATAGTATGACTTCGGCAAAGAGTGTCGCTTATGAAGTCGCTATTCAGAGCCAGGTGCCGACTGCACTCCGGTCAGTATTCCTTGATAATATTAGAGATAAAGGCGAAATTCAAGCGCAATTGAAAAAAGCAATTCAAATTGCCCGCCGCGCGGGTTGCGCCGTGGCGATCGGGCATGTATGTCCCGAAACCCTAGCTGTCTTGACCGATATTCTCGCATCGGGCCTTGGCGCCGAAGTTGAACTGACATTTGCTTCTGAGGTAACCCTTTAGAGTAGTAATATGCGTTATTTAGAAATAAATCTTGATCCCTTCTTAACACTTGGCCAAATTGTAGATACCCCCCTTTGTAATCCGCTAAATTTATTGAGCTTTATCGAAGCGGTTGGTGTGGCTGGGATTAGTTTTACCAATCTACCTGAACGTGAAGGATTGATCAATATCGCGGCAATGCGCACAATGAGTCGCTGTCGGCTGAATATCCGTACGAATATTGAAAATCAAGCGCTTCAACGAGCTATGTCTGTCAACCCGGATTTCATCACGCTTATAAATTTAGATGAATCGGACTTGACCGTTGATCCACACTCTCAAATAGTACACAATCTCGTGGAAACGGTTCAGAGCGCCGAAGATTTTAACTTGATTCTACGATTGAAACCGGAAATACGCGATTTGAAAGCCGCCTATCGGCTAAAAGTTGACGAAGTAGAATTGGCCACGGATTCCCTAGCCGCCCAGGAATTACAGACATCTTACCTTGCCGAGCTGAATAAAATAGTTTTAGCGTCTCGCCTGGCAAGTCACAATCATATGAGAATATCCCTTGGTGGGCGATTACATAAACGTCTCATTTTGACTCTCTTGGAATTAATAGACGTGGAATTTATTTCGGTCGGTCGGGCATTGCTGGGTCAGGCATTGATTACCGGACTGGATATGGCTTTAAGAGAATTACTTGAAATTGTAAATAGATAAAGGAGAAATTTTTGTATGTTGCTGGTAAGTAAGTTAATAAAAGGAAACGCGGTTGACAGTTTTCATATCGGCTATGCCGTCATTGTAGATGAAAATGGTGAGGTTTTATTTTCGGCTGGAGACCCTGAATATCCGATTTTTATAGGGGCGGCCGCAAATCCATTTCAGGCGGTTGCTATGCTGGAATCCGGAGCGATGGAGCAATTTAATTTTAGCGATGAGGAGCTGGCTTTGATGTGCGGAACTCACACCGGCGAGCATTATCATCTCGACGTTATCAATTCCATATTGAAAAAAATGGACCTTAGTATAGACAATTTACTATGTGGAGTGCACCCGCCTCTGGACCGCCAGACTTATGAACAATTAGCCATTCAAGGCCGAAGGCCAACTGCCCTTCATAACCCCAATTCGGGGGCGCATGCCGGAATGCTCGCCATCGCTAAGGCTTTAAAATCGGAATTATCCAATTATACCGAAATCAATCACCCCGCTCAGCAGAAAATATTCGAGAAAATAAAACTATATTCCGGCAAGGAGCGTATTCCGGTTGCAACCGATAACAGTAATGCGCCGACCTATCTTATGCCAATTTATAATCTGGCAATTATGTATAAAAAGTTAGTCGAAGGTAGCGACGATTATTTACGACGTGTCTTCCATAGCATCTCGCTCCACCCGAAACTGATCGGCGGTCGCGCTCAATTTGATACCGACTTCGGCGCCCTGATGGGTGGACGCGGAATTTCTAAGTTTGGAATGGAAGGTGTGCGTGGAATTGGTCTGCGGAATAGCGAAAATAATCCAGTAGGTGTCGCTATAAAGGTGCTAAGTGGCAATTGGGAAGCGTGCGACTCTATGGCGGTTGCAGTGCTGAAACATATGCGCTTGATAGACGATGAAATTGCTAAAAAACTCGAAACGTATTTAAGTCCCGTCGTAAAAAGTTATACCGACTCCGAAATCGGCAAATTCTTAACGGAAGTAGTCGTCGAGTAGCCGAAAACTATTCAAGACGACGATTATCTAACCAATGTCACGGAAAAATAACCTAGTAAAAGTGGTTTTTTTTGATCTCGGCAATGTTCTAGTCAAAGTCAATCTCGAGTCTGCCATTCCCAAGATCGCCGAATTGTTCCATATTCCGGAAAAAGCAGTAATGCAAGCGCCTATTCTGGCAATCGAAAAAAAATTTGAACGAGGCCAGTTGACTATCGAAAAATATCTGGCAGAAGTAAAAAAAATCTATCATTACGACGACAACATCGGCATTGATGAACTCGAGCAGATCTGGCAAATTCCCTTCGAGTTAAATACGGACGTTTGGCAAATTGCTGTAAATCTTCGGGAAAAAGTCCCTCTCTTTCTTTTATCTAACACCAATGCCCTGCATATTCGGGCAATCCGCCGAAAATTTAATATTCTGAATAATCTGGATGGACTAATTTTATCATTTGAAGTCGGGGCTACCAAACCGGATTCGGCTATTTATCAATATGCCCTGCATAAAGCCGGTGTAGCTCCGGAACAAGCCCTATTCATTGATGACATTATAGAAAATGTTAACGGTGCCGCACGACTCGGTATCATAGCCCATCAATTTACTTCTGCGAGTAATCTTGAAAAATTCTTAAGTCAATATTGCTTTATCCGGTAACATCAACAGTATTAAAATACAATACGTTAAAATTTTAATTAATATTTGCAGGTTTTAATAAAATCTAATACCTTTCTTTGTAAATGAATAGCGAGCAGAATATGATTAGTAAGCAAGATTTGATCATTAAGATAGCATTCCGATTTATCAACGTATCCAGAGGTGAAATAGACGCCAGAATAGATGAATCCTTGCGGGATCTGGGCGAATTCTATCAGGCTGATCATTGTTTGGTTTTGCTTTTGTCACCCGATACAAAAGAAATATCGAAAATTTATGGGGGAATTGGAGAAAAGACCGAGGATTCCGTTAATCTTTTAAAAAACATTTATCTGGCAAACTATTTCTGGCTGATAGACCAATTGAGTTTAAAAAACACTATCATATTAAACGATGTTAATGACTTGCCGGCTAAAGCTATGGTAGAAAAACAGGAATTACATAAATTAAAAATCAAATCCTTAATGGTTGCACCACTGTTTTGTAATGATACCAGTTTTGGATTTTTAGTAGTTGCGGTGACGAGAACCGCCCGGCGTTGGCTGGATGATGAAATTGAATTGCTAAAAATAGTCGCTGATATCATTACCTCTGCTCTTTACCGAAAAAAAACCGAAGAAAAACTGGCTGATGCCGAGTCTCTCTATCATTTGATTATAGATAAAATCAATGAAGGCATTGCCATTTGCCATAACGATCGTTTTATATTTGTCAATAATAAACTGGCCGAAATGCTTGGCTACACGGTTGAAGAATTGACCGGTGAGGAGTTTCATAAAATCTTGACTAACCGCGGGATTGAATTATTCCATGAGCGTCAAAGCCGCAGGAAAATCGGTAAAACCGTTCCCAGACGCTACGAGACTTCCTTTAAATGTAAAGATGGCCGCACGATCGAAGTGGAGGTCAGCCCGGTCGAAACCGATTATCGAGGTGAATTGGCAACTTTTGCCGTAATCAGCGACATTTCAGAATATAAACGCCTTAGTCTGGCTAAACAGGCGATGGAAGTAAAATGGCTGAAGCAACAGCGACTGATGTCGCTGACCTTAATGATCGGCGGCATAATCCATTACATTAAAAATACGCTCACGGTCGTTATGGGACGGGCACAAATGCTCAAGACCCGTTTGCCGGAATTAAAAGAGCCGGATATTATCGTGGAAAATGTCCGAAAAATAGAATCTCTCCTGACTAGTTTCATTGATAAAATGAACCTCGAGCTGGAGAATAAGAAAATTGCTATCAACTTGAGCGAATTGCTTAAAAACGAATTGTTATTTCTGGAGACCGAATCCTTCTTCAAAGCTCAGATTGAAAAAGAAATTATCCTAAGGCGCGATTTGCCGACAATCGCCGGTTATTATAGCGATTTTTCGCAGAGTCTGATGAACATCATTCATTGCTGTGTGGAATCAATGCGCGATTCTCCTCAAAAAATCCTGAAAATCGAGACCGGAGTCTGTCAGGATAATATTTATGTAGAAATTGCAACTACCGGACGACCGATTATTCCGGATAATGCCGATAAGCTCTTTACGCCTAGCTTTTACCGTGAGATTCCCGAAACCGAGGAATCCTCCGACCTGACGGCTCTCATCAAATACAATTTATACAATGCTTATATACTATTAAGCGGTTATGGAGCAAAATTTTCGGCTTTCAATAATCCGGAGAGCGGTTCTACGATACGGATAGAACTTCCGATTGAAAAAAATAATTAATTTTTGGAAACAGTTACAAATAATTATATTGAAACCGGGCGAGTTGGCCAAAAATTATGCTTTGAATTTTAAGTTAATATTTGCGATTTTCGCAGTGCAGAATATAGACCGCATAATAATTTTTAAACAGGACTGAAAAGAAATGGCAATAAGGGCAATAATTTTCGATTTTGATGGAGTCGTTGTGGATACTGAACCTTTATATTTGGCCGCCCAACGCCGATTATTTAAACAATATGGGATAAAAGTTCCCGACGAGGACTGGAAATATTTTAGAGGAACGACCGAGCATGATTTTTATCAATTGGTAATGACCAGGTATCAGGTAAAAACCGATGTTCAAGAATTGATAGAAGATGGACGGCGTTTAATAAAAGAAGAATTCAGCAAGGGAATTGACTATTTTCCCGGCTTCCGCGACTTCTGGCAAAGTATTAACGGTCGCTATCGCACCGGGCTGGTGACCTCTACTTCAGCTAGTTTTTTAGAATGGATATTTCGTAATACACCGGTGCGCAATAATTTTGATCTAACGATTACGGCAGATGATGTGCGCCAGGCTAAACCTCATCCAGAACCGTATTTAAAAGCGTTCGCGGGTCTGCGAGTTCGACCGGAGGAAAGCGTAATAATTGAGGATTCGCTGAATGGCATTCAAGCCGCAATTACTTCGGGCGCAGTGACTATCGGATTTCGGTGCGACCGGCAAGATTGCGATTTGCCGAACATTCATTTTCACGCTGATAATTACGCGGAAGTTACCGGTATTCTTGCCAGGATCGGATAATTCGTTTTTTCCCATTAGAGAAGTCTTGTAATGGGAGTAACTAAATCCGCGATAAATTGAATCATCGGGAAAAGACGAACATAAAAAATTCTTGCATTTCAAGCCGATTAAGAGGATATTAAGGCGCTTTTTGTTTATTTTCGATATTTAAAATGAGAATAAGACTCATCTGTTATACAGAATCCGTTTATCAACGGGCAATTTTTACGAAATTGCCCCATCAATTAAGTCCATCAAATTAATATCCTTATGTATCCGTGACAAAATGGTAGCCCGGACGTTTAATAATTACTATTTTTTAAATTAATGAAGGCAATGAAACTTAAATGAAAAAACATTTGACCAAATTAGTAAAAATTGATCCCATCCCCATTCTTATGGAGAAAGCCCCCCTTCCGATCCGATATTTCACAGCTGAACGTTTTTTATCTCATGATAACGAATTGGTCGAGCGACTCAAATGGGATTTGCAATTCTTCAAGCCGCGTGAGCGCCTGCTGACCACTCAGCAGGATGATGGTCTCTGGATGCTGAACAAAAATTACAAAATCGAAGAACAGCAGAAAACGATGCAATTCCTTCTGCAGTTACAGAATATGATGCAGTTATTAGATTATGGTTGCACCAAAGATATGCCTGCTATTCAGAGAGGCTTAATCGCCATTTTGAAAAATCAGAAACCGGATGGGAAATTCCCGCTACTTCAGCATCATCAAGGACTGACTCTATGGTTATTGGTTAGGTACGGTTTGGCTGGAAATCCATTTGTCGAAAAGGGTTTCCGCTGGTTGACAAAGCGTCAAAGAGAAGATGGGGGCTGGCTCTCGCCAACGATGTTACCCGCAGGCGAATCGGCTAAAACTGCTCGCAGTGGAATCTGGACTACTTTGATAATTACTCAGGCTTTCAGCGCTCATTCCCGCTTACGTAACACTGAGACCTGCCAACGGGCCGCAAATTTTCTGTTGAATGTGTATCTTAAGCCAAATCATACTAGTCTCTTTCCCGAACCGGATGCCTGGGACCATTTATATATTGATTACTCTGAAAATGGTTTATTCCGCGGTGGCACTCTGCGATTTCTGGAAACTCTAGCCCCTTTGCCTGATTGTTATATCCATCCTAATTTTAAAAAGGCTTTGGACTGGCTTATTGGTCAGCAACTACCTTCTGGTCTCTGGCCAGCGATTGCCGGTCGCTCCAAGGAGGGCGATTATGCTGTAACTTTTAGAGTTATGATGGTTCTAAGTGAAATAGACCGACTAATGTAATGACCTAAGGTGTTTATTTGAAAGGTATTAAATATGGCTGAAACAGTAAAAAATGATAATGAAAAAATGGACATAGGGCATGGTGTACCGGAAATATTGCCGATAATGGCTCTGCGTAATACCGTGCTTTTCCCCCAACAAGTTATTCCGATTTATATCGGACGCGAACGATCACTGCGGTTAATAGAGGAATTGCCCGAAACCAAGAAGCGGATCGTCGTGGTGGCTCAAAAAGAAGGTTCTTTAGAAAATCCCGAGAAAGATGATCTGTATGAATGGGGAACAATTGCCCAAGTTTTAAAAATCTTCAATATGCCAGATGGTAGTAAGAGTGCAATTGTCCAGGGACTGGAACGCGCTAAAATTCAATCATTTATTCAGGTAGATCCTTATTTCAAAGGAGCCATACTCAAAGCACAAGAAATTTATCAGCCGGGAATTGAAATAGACGCAATGCTGGCTAACCTCCGGCAGTTGTATCAAAAATTGATCAAAATTGCCCCCTATTTAAGTGAAGAACAGGCTTCGGTCTTTTCCTCGGTTCAGCATCCCGGCCGTCTGATTGATCGCGTCATTCACTTGCTCAATGTCCCGGTGAGTGAAAAGCAGGAGGTTCTGGAAGAATTGGATGTCCGTAAACGCCTGGAAAAAGCTACGGTAATCCTCAATCGTGAAATCCAGCGCATTCAGCTTGGCGACCAAATTCAGTCCGAGGTTCAAGATGAAATTTCCAAGACCCAGCGCGAATATTTCTTGCGGGAGCAACTGAAAGCCATTCGCAAGGAACTGGGTGAAGATGAAGGCACTTTAGAATTAAAAGAACTAGAAGAGAAAATTACACTGTCCAAGATGAGTGATGAAGCTCGCCAGGTTGCTGAGAAAGAGCTTGATCGGCTCAGGAAAATTCCACCGGCTTCGCCAGAATATACAGTTTCACGCACCTATTTGGACTGGCTAGTAGATATGCCCTGGGGCGTTTACACGACTGATAATGTTGATATCAAAAATGCCCAGAAAATACTCGATGAAGATCACTATGGCCTGGAAAAAGTCAAAGACCGAATTGTAGAATATCTGGCTGTCCGCAAACTGAAGCAGGAGCAGAATCCCGATGCCAGTATCAAAGGTCCAATCCTTTGCTTTGTTGGTCCCCCTGGCGTCGGTAAAACTTCGATGGGCAAATCAATTGCCCGTGCTATGGGCCGCAAATTTGTCCGCATTTCGCTCGGAGGTGTGCGCGATGAAGCCGAAATTCGCGGCCATCGGCGCACTTATATCGGCGCTTTGCCCGGCCGCATTTTGCAAAGTATTCGCAAAGCGGAATCGAGCAATCCGATCTTTATGCTAGATGAAATTGATAAGATCGGTACAGATTTCCGCGGCGATCCGAGTTCCGCTTTGCTGGAAGTTCTTGACCCCGAGCAAAATTCGTCCTTCAGTGACCATTATCTCGAAGTTAATTACGATCTCTCCAAGACTATGTTCATTGCAACGGCCAATATGGTGGACACCATTTTACCGGCTTTGCGGGATCGGATGGAAATTCTGGAATTCAGCGGCTATATTGAAGAAGAAAAACTGAACATTGCCAAGACTTTCCTGATTCCGAAGCAAATTAAGGAACATGGTTTAAATAATATCAAGGTTGAGTTTACTGATAATGCTATTCGCTTTATCATCAATAGCTATACGCGCGAAGCGGGAGTACGCAATCTCGAACGGGAAATTGCCAACGTTTGTCGTAAGGTAGCCTACGAAGTTGCTACCAATAAACGTAAAAAAAGATTTTTAATTGATGAAAAAGCCGTTGGAAATATTCTTGGGCCACAACGCTATTTTGTGGATATAGCCGAGAGACTTTCAAAGCCAGGCGTTGCAATCGGATTAGCCTGGACCTCGGTTGGTGGCGATATTCTTTTTGTAGAAGCAACCAGCATGCGAGGTACCGGTAAGTTGAACCTCACCGGGCAACTCGGTGACGTAATGAAGGAATCCGCTGAAGCCGCACTCAGTTATATACGTTCCAATGCGACTTTATTGGGACTCGATGAGGAGGCTTTTTCAAAAATTGACATCCATATTCACGTACCAGCTGGTGCAATTCCGAAAGATGGCCCGTCGGCCGGGGTAACGATTTTGACAGCAGTTTACTCACTGTTAAAAAAGCGTAAGGTCAAAGACAATCTCGCTATGACCGGCGAAATTACTTTACGCGGGGCGGTTCTGCCAATTGGCGGCGTGAAAGAGAAAGTTCTTGCCGCTCACCGGGCGGGATTGCGCCGAGTAATTTTACCAGCCCAGAATCGCAAGGACTTAATCGAAATCCCAAAGCAGATAAAAAATGAGATGCGATTTGATTTTGTAAAGGAAATGTCAGAAGTTCTCAACCTTGCCATTAGAAAATAAATGTCGGTTTAAATTTTATTGCGTAAATTTGCCCGCTCTTAAGTAAAACGGACGCTTAGCTCAGCTGGTCAGAGCATCGCCCTTACAAGGCGGGGGTCGTAGGTTCGAATCCCACAGCGTCCACAAATCCAATGGAAAGATTAATAGGGCTGAATGCTTAGCTCAGCTGGTTAGAGCATCGCTCCCGCCTGGGCGGGACGGGGGTCGTAGGTTCCCTGCCCGACTGACTGATGTCAATCGGTCAGGCGGGGAATCCCACAGCGTCCACAAATCCAATGGAAAGATTAATAGGGCTGAATGCTTAGCTCAGCTGGTTAGAGCATCGCTCCCGCCTGGGCGGGACGGGGGTCGTAGGTTCCCTGCCCGACTATTTCAGAGGCGGGCCTGCCCAACTTAGGTCGGTCAGGCGGGCCTGCCCAACTTAGGTTGGTCAGGCAGGGAATCCCACAGAGAAATTTAAGGTTAAGGTAAAGGCTTAGATTAAGGTGGAAAAGTAGTTGTCCAACGTTACGGATTATTTCCAAAAATTTAGGTACAATTAAAGGTGCTATTTCGCTCTAACAAAGCCACAGTTTCGATATGCGGGGTGTGTGGAAATAAATCTATCGGTTGAACTTTAATAATTTGATACAAATTGTCAGCTGTAAATTTTTGTAAGTCACGCACCTGCGTTGCTGGGTTACAGGACACATATATTATTCTACTCGGCAAGATTTGAAGCATCGTTGTAATAAGTTGCGGTGTCAATCCAGTTCTAGGCGGATCGACAATGATAATGTCCGGCATCAGCGAATTTAGTTCTGAATTTGGCATAGCAAAAAAGTCTCTTTCGAGGTTTGCGCCAATAAACGAGGCGTTTTCAATCGCATTGAGCTGGGCATTTTCTTGAGCATCAGCAACTGCGTCCGCAACGACCTCAAAACCAACCACCTGGCGGCAATCGTTTGCCAAAAAAAGAGCTATACTACCCGTACCACAAAATAAATCCCAGATTATATGGTGAGGTTCTGGTCGAGCAAATTGCTTAATAACGCTATAAAGTTTTATTGCCATTCGGGTATTAGTCTGAAAGAAGGAAGCCGGCGAAATTTTCATAGTGAGGTCACCGATTCGATCGGTTATGAAGGCCTGACCGGCCAATAAGCGGATGACTTTACCGGTGGTGGTACCACAAACATTATCGGTAACAGTATTGACGACCGAGGTAATATTTTGAAGATTTTGGGTTAGATTGTGTGCGAGTGGTTCAAGAACTTCCGGCGTATCGGCAGAAGTTACCAAATTTACCATAATCTGATCGGTGAAAATGCCTTTACGTAATACTAAATGTCGTAAGTAGCCGGAGTGATTCCGGTGATTATAGGGCGTTAAATTATTATAGCGGGCATACTCGCGAACTATTCGAATGATCTCGGCGGTTTCGGGCGGTGCAATGAGGCAATCGTCAATGTCAATGGCTTTGTAATAATTATCTGGAGTGCGAAGGCCAAGAGCAAAATCAATCGGACGACTCAAGTCATCGTTTTCAACTAACCAGCGTTTATCAGAAAAGGCAAATTCCATTTTATTGCGATAGCGAAAAATTTCGTCAGCCGGAATAATCGGTTCGATCCGGACGTCCCGATAGCCGCCGAGATGACGATAAAGTTCGACGACCTGGCGTTCCAGAAATTTTATCTGCTGTTCATAAGGCAAGTTTTGAAAACGACACCCGCCGCAGTAATTAAAATAGGGACAGGGCGCTGTGATTTCGAGAGGACTTTTTTCCAGAACCGATTCGATTTGGGCTTCGGCATAATTTTCCTTGACTCGTTTGATGCGAACCTTCACGCGTTGCCCCGGCGTGCCACTACGCGGGAAAAAAATGACGAAATCGTTTAGTCTGGCAATCCCCTGACCGCCGAAAGCCAGGTCTTCGACTGTCAATTCCAGCACCTGATTGCGTTTAAATGGAGCACTCAAAAGTGAAAATCCTGTTTTTATTTCATTACTGAAAAGTCGAGGTTTACCTCATCAATTTGCGAAGGATCCATAAATTTTTTGGCATACTCGAGATATATTTTTTCCTTGACGAATATTTGAAAAAGTTCCGGGTCAATGTGACGATCGCGGGCCATAAAGTTCATTATTTGCATCGCCTCGGATAGAGTTTTGCCTTTTTTATAGGGTCGGTCGCGGGCGGTTAACGCTTCGAAAATATCAGCCAGCGCCATAATCTTGGCTTGAACGGAAAGATTTTCATCTTTGATATGTTTAGGATAGCCGGAACCGTCCAGTCTTTCATGATGACCGCCGGCAAATTCCGGCACGCGGCGCAATTTTTTCGGGTAGGGCAACTTTTCCAGCATTTTGATCGTAACGTTGACATGGTTATTGATAATTTGGCGTTCGTCGTCAGTAAGAGTACCGCGCGGAATACATAGATTGGCAACTTCATCGGCAGTCAAAATTGGCTGTTTCGCGCCGTTTATTTCTATTTCGTATTTGCCAAGTTGACGAATGCGTTCTTGTTTTTCGGGAGCCATATATTCACTGCCAATATTTGCGGTACGAAGGAAGTCGAACTGCTCATTTAGGTTCTGGATATTTTTAGCATATTCTGCGAGGAAGCTATCTTTGTGCTCAGTCGCTTCGCTTTTAAATGAGTGATATTTTTCGAGCAGTTCGATTTTGATATCACGTTTCAGGATTTCAAAGCGGGCTTGAATGGTGTTTATACGATCGTAAATAGTCTCCAATTTGGTTGCTTTATCAACGACGTATTCAGGAGTGGTAATTTTGCCAATATCGTGCATCCAGGCCGCGATGCGCAATTCCTTCAAATTATCTTCGTCCATAAAGAAATCGGCATATTTACCATAATTAATGTCGTTGACTTTATGGGCAATGAGCATGGTCAGTTCGGCGACGCGCTCGATATGACCGCCGGTGTAGGGCGATTTTTCATCAATTGCTGAGGCAATGACCTGGATGAAAGATTCGAATAAGTTCTCGAGGTCATGGATTAGGCGGGCGTTTGTAATGGCAACGGCGGCTTGGGAAGCCAGCGAAACTATCAGCTTCTGATCAGTAGATGAGAAAGGACCAACTTCGCCGGTATGCCGATCCTGAGCGTTGAGAATTTGCAGAACGCCGATGATTTCATCTTCGTAATTGCGCAAGGGTACGACCAGCATTGATTTTGAGCGGTAACCGGTATTTTTGTCAAAAGCGCGCGTCCCGGTAAAGTCAAAACCTTTAACGTCGTAAACGTCCGGGATATTGATAATTTCTCCGGTCAGTGCAACGTACGCCGAAACCATAGCGTGGTTGGGTAAACCATTCGGCAGATAAAGAGGCACCGGCTCCCAATTGATCGGATTGCCGGAAGTACCGCCCATTCTGATGTTAAGCGAACCGGTCTGCACAATCGCAAAATTTAGCCATTTACCGTCATCACTCATTAAATAAAGCGTGCCGCCGTCGGCATTGGTAAAATGGCGTGCCTCTTCCAGAATCATCTGGAGCAGAACCGGAAGATTATGTTCAGCAGATAGCGCCGCGCCGATTTTTGACAAATTATCAATTTTATCACACAAATCGGCGATAAAATGTTGGATTGCCGGTGAGGCGATGCTGATCTCATCTGCCAGAGCCTGGTCATCGGTAAAATTGCCGGAAAATGTAGAATCAGCGGATTTAGTATCCATTTTTTATCCTTTTAATATTTTTAATGCACGTGATATTCAATTAATTATTTTCGAGTTAGAATTTACGACTCGTTTTTCAATAATTAGCCACAAAATCAAAACCAATCCCAGCAAGATTAACAAAATTGCCGCCATGCGACTCTGGGGCGAACCTGTCCTCAATAAGCTGGAAATTTGATCAACCATAAAATAACCTACCGCCGAATAGAGGTAAGCCGGTGGATTCGCGCCAACGAAATACTTCAGACAGAAATAAAGCCAGAGGATCGGCAAAAGGAATTGTACATAAACTGCAAAATAACCGGAAAAAGTAAGGTAATTATCCGGTAGGAAGACAGCCGTCAGAATAATGAGAGTTATAACTTGCCGAAAGTTCCTGCCGATCAGGTTTTGTAATATGAAACCGATAAAGGCAATGATGGCGGCTGACAGGAGCGACATGATTATTATTCTCTGTAAAGCATCAAAAAATGGGAAGAGCGATTCTTCTAAGCCGGATGTAATTTGATGACTGGCGAGAAGTTCAGGCTTTATCATTAATACAATGTAGTTTGAGAGGCGATTACAGGCCAAAAGTCCACAAATGATCAAAATAGAAGCAATCAGAGCATCGCGCGTATATTGCGGCCGATGTGGTTTCTGTAAAGTCTGAATGGCGTCTGGATATAAAAGCCCGACGGTTGCAAAAATGAGGACGGTCAATAAGCCAATTCCTACCGCTTTTAGAAAAATTGATAAAATCCACAGAAAAGTCCAATTGGTCAACGTCCAGCTAGTATCGTAATTTAATAAAGCTGCCGAATGGTTTAATCCGCTGACAATAATTGCTAATCCGGCGAGGCAAAGTGCAAACCGAATGGTAGTCCGCCAGCCGCTGAAAACCTTTTTAGGTCTTTTCAATAGGAATTTGATCATTCGATAAAGTATCAGGATAATCAGAGCAATTTGCACGCCGGTCATTATGGATTGCAAAGTCGTCCGGCGCGTTTGAGCCAAAAGCCAGTCCTCGGGAATTTTATAATCAGTTGCAAAAGCCGCAATTTCGTCACCTTTAATGGTAACTATCAGGCGTAAACGGGCGTCAGCGACACTCGCCGGATGTTCACCCCGACTCTCCCAGATAAAATGGTAATCGGTGCGGTTGGGCAAAACATCCGCATTCGATTCAATTAGTGAAAAATTACTCAGGTCGTATTTTTTGAGGGATAAAAATTCTTCGGTTTTGCGCTGAGCACTTGCTTTTGACAATCGCGCTCCGGAGGCGGTCTCATCCAAGATATGACTGAATGCCACCACCGTATTCTTCATCGGATCAATGTAAACGCGATATTCCTCTCGTTGGCCGGGCTGGAAAAAACGCACCTGCCAGGCAATTAGATCAGGTAAATATTGGGTCATTATAGAATCAAGCTGATTCAGCGAAGAATGCTGGATTACATATTGACCCATCAGCGGATCATAGTTATTATTCAGCCCCATAGCGATTCTAAAATTGCCCGAATCTATTTCTTTTTCAGCCAGAAATTCTTGAGCGGCATGTTTAATTTCATTTTTCGATATCGGGTAGCGATAAAAATCACCCACTTGATGGTCGGGTATTAACAGAATAACTAGAAAAATAGCGCTCAGTATTAAACCAGTGAGGATTTTATGCGGCGAGTAACTTCTGTATTCTACTATTTCCGAAAATTTGGGTATTTCGTCACTAGTGGCCGTTTTCGGCTTAGTCGTAAAAGCCATTTCGCTGTTAAGCAAGCCGGACGAATCAGCGAAACTTCGATTACGCCGGTAGCAAAAAATGTTATAAAGAATAGGTAGAACTATCACACCAGCTGCCAAAATAGCGGTCACGATCAGGTACGGCTGGCCGGTTTTAACTAAAAATACGGCGGTGTAAATGGCATCAACCGTATAGTGCCAGACCAAAACGGTCAAAATTCCATATCGCAAAAATAAAACCCCGACGAAAATACCGAACAGGCTAACCTCAGCACCTCGAATCCAGAATGGCTGGTTGGGATAATTGGCATGCGCAAATCCCCAGATAAGCGCGGGAATCAGAATCGCCAGCGGCTTAGAGCGAAAAATTTTACTAAAAAAAGGAATAGCAAAAAGACGGAAGGAAAATTCTTCCGTTACCGCAGGAATAAATCCCATCAGCAGTACGAAAATCCATGGAAAATAGGTATTAATAGCATCGGAATAATTCACCTCGACTGGCGCCCAAGCCCCGAAGTGATTGGCAATAATATAGAATCCGGTTTGAAAACCAATGAAAACTACCGCTAGGGTCATTCCCAGAATAGAATTGATTAAAAATGATTTGGTGCGCAAACCGGCTGGGCTAAATATCTTACTCATCGAGAGATGATGAGGATAAGCGCGACGATAAAGCGCCTCACCGGCCCCGGTGATCACTATCACCAGCAAGGCATAAAGTAGGGCAATTACAAAAGTCTGGATGAAGTAATTCCCGTAATAATTCCCAAATGACTGGTTGGTATCGAAAGCATAAATTGTGATCGGCAGTTCATTGATTTGACCGGCAAATTGCAGAATAAAAGTAATCAGACCAAACCAGAGTGCTGTTTTGAGATGTACGTTTTTTCGGTTAAGTTGAACTATAAAAACAATCAATGCCGCTATCAGAATCAATAAGAATAAAACATCGGCGGCCAAAGCCGTAGTCGAGTTCAGCGAGCGCAGGTGCTTATAATCTCTCAACCATTGTTCGGGTAACTTCCAGTATTCGTGATACTTGCCGACCTGATCACCCAGCACGCCGATCTCCAGCCGGTAAGTCGCATTGGAAATTTCAAATCCCTTCTTTTGGTAAGTGAAAAAATGATCCACGCGATTGGGTTTGATGTCGGTTTTATCTTCGACGAATTCCCAATCGTCCAGGTTCAATTGCATTGTTTTTACCAGAAAATCATGGCAAATCTGGCGTGCCCCTTCAACCGAAATGCGCTCAGCCGCCGCTTCTTCCGGTAAAAAATGCTCAAAGTAAGTTACCCTACCGTTCAGTGCTAAGCTGACCTTGATTTCTTCCTGCGAAAGGGGCTTAAACCAGCGATTTGACCAGTGCCAGATGGGGAAGTCCTGACATAACAGGCGCGTGGCTTTTTCAAAACCAACTTCTTTTTCGATAAAAGTTTTGGGCAATTCATCATAATCGAAAACCACAGCATGGCGATAACCATTCAGTTCAATATGTTGGCAACTAAGGAATTTTTCAGCTAAATCGCGCGACTCGGCCCGCGTTATATCGAATTTAAGGTCATAAGCCGGGAAAGCTTTGCGATAATTGCGGCTGAGATAAATAATTGAAATCAATAGCAATATCCCACAAATCGCCAACAAGTTCCAATTTCTACGCGTCAGTTTATTTTCGTTCATAATGATCCAAAAAACTGGCTTTAAAATAATCCCATTTTTATATAAAACAAAAGACTCCGTGGTTAAACGGAGTCTTTGATTGTCAATAACAGCAGAATTGCGGCTGGTTTACTTTCTACCCCGAGCCATTTTGGCGCGTGAGACATCTCCATCTTTATCAATGAAATAGAGATAGCCTTCTTGCCTTTTGATACCGCATTTCTGAAGAACCTGGGCGCCGCCGCCTTTATTTCCGCCGCGGGCCATCTTGGAACGAGCAATATTGCCGTTCTTATCGAGGTAATACAGATACCCCTTTTCCTTCTTCACACCACATTTCATGACTTTTTCTGCCATAGTAATTTCCTCCTAAAGTTTGTTTACGACATTTGTAGGTAAATGTTAAGAGACAAAAACTAAAATGTCAAGGAAATCTTCCGTCTAAAAGCATTTTTTTCGCTATTTATTACAAAAAAATGTGAAAAAATCGGCTTCAACGGCTATTAGTAATGACTTTTTCAGTCTCAAGGGCAATCACCAGCTCCTCATTGGTAGGGATTGCCAGAACTTTTATTTCTGAATTCGCGCAACTGATAATGTCTTCTACGCCACGGGCTTTCTTATTTCGTTCCGGATCGATCTGGATGCCAAGATTTTCCAGATTAGATAGAGATTTTTCTCGCACAAGGGCGGAATTTTCGCCTATTCCGCCAGTAAAGACTATCAGATCGGCCCCATTTAAAACGCCGATGTAGGATGCAATATATTTTTTGACACGGTAGCAAAAAACATCCAGTGCCAGGCGAGCGCGTTGATGCCCGGCGGCCGCGGCGTTTTCTATTTCCCGCATATCGCTGGAAAGCTCAGAAAGTCCTTTCATACCACACTGTTTATTGAAAAAAGTATTGGCTTCGTCTAAAGAGAAATTTTCACGATCGGTAATGGTTAAAATCAAACCGGGATCAATGTCACCACAACGTGTGCCCATTACTAGACCTTCCAACGGAGTAAAGCCCATCGAGGTGTCAACTGAAATCCCGCCTCTGACTGCTGCAATACTGCAGCCGTTGCCCAGATGGCAGGTGATAATGTTTAATTTTCCAATAGGTTTGCCGACGATTTCAGCCGCTCGGTTAGCAACGTAGTAATGGGATGTCCCATGGAAGCCATAGCGCCGCATACCATATTTTTCGTAATAACTATAAGGAATGGCATACATATAAGCATAATCCGGCATATTGACGTGGAAGGTGGTGTCAAAGACTCCTACATTGGGAGTATCTGGTAATTTTTTCAAACTGGCTTCGATACCTTTAATATTATGCGGATTATGCAGAGGGGCAAATTCGATACATTCATATAGCTTGGCGCGGACATCCTCATTAATCAAAACTGATTGTTTAAAGCTGGCACCGGCGTGTACCAAACGATGACCAACCGCTTCAATTTCTTTAAGACTCTGGGCAACACCATGCGTGGGATCTATCAAAATGTCCATAATGCAATTGATAGCAGTTTGATGATCAACGATATTATCGGTGATGACGACCTGGTGACCATCCTGGCGCTTATGGGTAAGGCTGGTGCCGCTTATGCCGATGCGGTCAACTAATCCTTTACAGAGTGCGGTTCGAGCGGTGGTATCAATAAACTGGTACTTGACAGACGAACTGCCCGAATTCAGCGTCAAAACTTTCATATTTTATATTTTTCCATTAGGTTGAGTTAAAGATTGTCCGTGGATAGAGGATAAAGTTCTTAGTAGTGCCACATCAACTTCGCAATTTATGGTAAATATTAGTAATTCTTCTTCTATTTTCAAACTATTTTTAGAGAATGAAACATGATATATGATCTAACGCAAATCCAAATTTCGAAAGGACATCTGGAATTTAGAGATTTAGGTTAAAAGAATTGGATAGATTGATTGTATAATTTTTCTTGAGAGATATTTTAGGTAGTTATTTCTGAGGTGCTTTTTAGCTTGATTTTTTCTCTATTGACAAATATATTCCAATGGTGATTAAATATTTTATTTAATGAAGTATATGGGAAGGAAAGATGAAATCTAAAATTACTTTCATTTTCGTGATAGGTTTGATGATTGTGGGAATAACCAATTCCGGTTTGGGGCAACCTGGTCAACCGGTAATTTTTCCTTTTAATCAGAGTCATACAGTTTTGCTTAAAACGGTTGGCGGCTTGAATTGTGATAATGATGAAAACCTCGACGTGATTGGAATTGCGGGTCTGGTAGATGGTCGCGGCCAATTAGTGCCGCGCAGTACCTATCTAGTTCATCTGGAGGAATCGGCGAATAGTGATTTTACGGTTCAGTGGCGGTTTAATCTGCCTGACGGTATTAAAGGTGATTTTAGTGATATAGCCGTGATTAATTGGAATGGTGTGCCGGCTATCATTGCGGCGCTGAGTATTACCGAAGCCGGCGCGGATCCCGATCCAGCCTGGTTGATGCTCTTTGAGTATTCCGATGGATTCAGCAAGGAACCTACAATTCGGATGACCACTAATGCCGTTTTTCCTGTTAGGCCACGTCCCAGCTACCTGAGTGTCGGCGATCTCGATGATGACAACCGACCTGATCTGGTAATTTCATCGTCCAGCCCTGATCGAAGTGTCAGCATTGTTACTCAAGCTGCAGATAGTGGTTTTTCCACTCTCAAGTTAAAAAATTATTCTAGTGACTTACATGTTTTACTCGGGCTTCAACCTTTTAGGGCATTGGCGGCGAATGTTGATGGTAAACCGGGTGACGAAATTGTTATTTTCGGTGGCCAGCAGAAATTAGAAGTCGAGGTTTATTTTTCGGATTTGAAAAGTCCCACATATACCTATACCTTTACCGGAATGAATCGTAATGATTTTGATCTCGACCGGATTATGGCTGGAGATCTTGACGGTGATGGTTTGGCTGAGTTTGTCCTGCCTCTGCGCAATGGCGGTGCCCAACTTTTAATAAAAGAAGGGAAAAGCTTCAAGTCAGGGCTTTTAATACCCAAAAAGAACAAGTTGTCGGCCCTAAATTTGATTGATATTAACGATAATGGTCTTGACGAAATACTCTACGCCTGCACCAATAGCGCCGATATTTATCGCTACGAGTACAGCCCGAGTAAGAACATATTTGATCTCAGTACCTATATTTCATACCAATACTCTAATCCGGTTTTAGCTAATGTCCAATTTTTATCCATTGCTCCGGTGGTTTCCTACGGAGGTAAAAACACGGGAGCGATAATTGTGCCTTTCCTGCATCAAAACTTTGAACAGCATGGATTGTGCTATTGGCCTCTGGAAGAGATAAGTCCGCTATTTGAAGAAAGCTTAGTGAAAACAGTTCTAGAATCGGTTGATTCGGTGCTGGCTAATAAAGGAGCAGGGCAACAAGAGAAATTATATGATGAATCTTTATTGTCAGAAATGGATTTGTTGAAAAAACAATTAGGCAAACTTACTGGTGAAGAAATTGGACTGTCTCCATTGCCGAAAGGTAAAGGAGAATCAGCCATTGCTTCAGCTAGTCGGAAAATTTATCACCCGGATATTCTATTGCATCCAGGTGAATCAATGCGTTACAATCTAAATATTCCGGACTTGAATCTGGATGACACTAAAAATTTAAGTGTAAACATCGAGACGCCACCAGGGATGAAATTTGACCTCACCAATAAATTGTTTACCTGGGTACCGGCTGATTCCCAATTAGGACTTCATAAGGTCACCGCTACGATTTCATGGAGTGGCAAAAAAGAACTGCGCTCCTTTACGGTGTACGTCAACAGTCTTCCTAAAATCGTTACCGAAATTCCGGCTCGTGACATTGTCCAGATTGGAGAAACTTTTGGTATGCAAATTGACGTAATTGATGAAAACCAGGATGCTATCATTCTCTATAAATTGCTTGAAAGTCCGGCTGGGGCCACTATCAATCAAAATGGAGAGTTATTGTGGAAACCCTCTTTCGATCAAGCTGACTGGTATGATTTTATAGTTGAAATTAGCGACGGTTACGATTCCGAACAAAAAACTTTTGCCTTATTTGTCAATCATCCGGTTAGTATCCAGTCCACAGCGCCTAAGATAACGACTATCGGCAAGGAATTTACCTATCAACCGATTATTTGCGATAATAACAAAGGAGCCTATTTGACCGGTTACTCGCTTTCACCGCGGATAGAAAACTGGAGTCACACTGGTGTACTCGAAACCCGAATCCTGGACCAAAATATTCGTAATAATCTCACTAAATATATTGAACGTTACCGAAAATCTTTTCCATTATCAATAACGCCGGCCAAAATAAGTGACGTTCCCAAAAGTCTTTTCCAGGATGTCTTTGTAGATAGTGACAAAGTTGTGTTTGTTTATAATCTTCAGACTGCCACAGGTATGGAACCAAATCAAATAATCGAGACCTTTTTCAGCAATCTGAATATGAGTGTTCCAAAATATTCCACACCGGTTCGACGCTATCTTTATATTTTTAATCTTAATGAGCCGATCGCCGGGCTTACGATGACGGGTGAGGGATTAATCACCTGGACCCCCGCAGATAACCAATTTGATTATCAGTCAATTTCTTATACGGTAAGCGACGGCTTTTTCTCGGCAGAAGAGCATGCTCAGGTCTATGTAAACTATCCGCCGAAAATTACATCCAAACCTCCTACCATCGCTCACGCCAATGCCCTATGGCAATATGAAGTTAAAGTCACAGACCTAAACACCGACTGTAAGTTGACTTATGAATTATTGAACGCCCCCGAAGGTATGGTAATCTCTCCTCAAGGTGTAATTTCGTGGCAGCCTACTGATTTACAAATCAATGCCCAAAATTTCACGGTCAAAGTCAGCGACGGATTTGCTCAGGACATTCAAAAAGTACGTCTATTCGTCAATGCTAAACCGAAAATCACCTCGGTACCGGAACCTGTAGCACTAACCAATTTAAAATACGAGTACCAGCTCAAGGCTGAGGATGCCAATAATGATAAACTGACTTATAAGGCAGTTCAATTGCCTAAAAATGCCGGTTTCGATCCCGCCACCGGTATGATTGTCTGGACACCTCGCAAAGACCAAATAGGGGCTAATGACATCGTATTGAAAGTCACGGACTCCCACGGCGGAAGTACACTTCAAAAATTTCAAGTCCATGTCTTTGCTAATCCAGCGCAACGACATTCATTTCTAAAATTTACAGCATCACTTGTGGCAATCGCGGGAGTGATCTACTTAGTTATCATTTACTTGTGAGCCTGCAACGGAATTAGATAAAGGCGGTAGTTTTTGCAAAATTGCCGCCTTTATTTCATTAGATAATTCTAATTCAATTTCGATAATCAAAAGCGGAATAGTAATTGTTCTAGCATTCGGTGGTAAATTGACGGCGTCTTTTTCAGTTGTAACCAGATAGTCACAGTTCATCTGCTTGGCTTTGATAATTAGCCTCTGCAAGTCGTCTGCGGTATAATGATGATGATCAGGAAAATGCTGAAAAATCACCTGATTACAGTTCAACTGCTGGACAGTCGCCTCGAACTGAGCGTGATTCCCGAGCCCGCAAAACGCCAGCAAATTTTTACCGGTGACTGTACTTATCGAGACGTTTTCTGCGGAAAGGGTGCGCAGACCGACGATTTTTAAAGGCGCCGTAAAAAACATCATACCTGGATTATATTTTTCAAAGAATGTTTGTTGTTCGGGACTAATTTTATCCGTCTTGGAAAAAACTAAATAATCGGCGCGCTTCAAGCCACGCCAGGCTTCTCTTAGCCGCCCGACCGGCAAGAGATGTCCTTGCCATGAGTGTGTTGTCGGATCCCAAAGCACAATATTAATGTCTCGCGCGAGACGCCGATGCTGAAAAGCGTCGTCAGCAATAATCAGATTGCAGGCGAATTTTTCGATCGCGATACGGGCGGCGGCTACCCGATCGGCATCGGCAATTATGACGACTCCTGGCAATTTACCAGCCATTAGAAAAGGTTCATCGCCAGCCTGCTGGGGAGTGGCTAAAATTTGCCTGCCATCGGACACCACCACTGATCCTTTAGATTGACGGCGGTATCCCCGAGTAACGATAGCAATTCGGTAACCTTCTCCACTTAGAAATTTTGACAGCGCAATTACAAACGGCGTTTTGCCAGTTCCGCCAGCAGTAATGTTGCCCACGGCGATAACCGGAACGGGCATTGGGGCAGTTTTGAAAATATGCCAATCGTAAAATAGATTCCTCAATTTTGTAATTAGACCATAAAGCAGAGCCGCTGGATATAAAAGCCATCTTAAGGCGCTTGATTGCATTTATAATAATGAATTTAGGACTTTAAGTAATTCAGGATAACTTGAGCCGCGCGCCGCGAAGCTCCCGGTTCACCTAGCTGGCGACAGACATATTGCAAGAAATCGCGGATTTGGTTCGCATAAGATTGGTCGCGCAGAATCCTCGTCACTTCACGCTTGATATTTTCCACATTGGCATCGTGCTGAATCAATTCCGTTACTCCCTTTTTCTCCGCTATTAAATTGGCAATCGAAATAAAGGGCACTTTGATCAGTTTTTTCCCCAACCAATATGACAATGGCGCGACGCGATAAATTACGACGAAAGGCTTGTGGCAAAGTGTGGCTTCGAGGGTAACCGTTCCAGAAGCTACAATTAACACGTCGGCAGACTGAATCACGGCTCGAGTGCTATTGAAATGCCAGCTCAGCCAATCGAACTGATAGCATTTTTGGTATTTTTCCAGATTGACACCGGAGGCAACCGCCACAGCCGCCTGTAAATTCGGAAATTCCTGGCGCAGAGCCTTGACTGATTCAATCATTAGCGGTAAGTGCTTGTCCACCTCTTGTTGACGACTGCCTGGAAATAAACCGATCAGTGGCTCACCATCTTTAAAAATTTTACAGACTGGTTCCGATGTAGAAATTTCATTCCTGTCCAGCAAAGGATGCCCGACAAAAGTGGCTCGCACCCCTCGTTCGTTGAACCAGGTGGCTTCAAATGGCAAAATACAGAGAACTTCTCGCACATAACGGCGAATCTTTTTAACCCGCGATTGATGCCAGGCCCAAACCTGAGGCGTGATGTAATAAATCACCGGAATATCACGCCGGTCGAGCGCTTTGGCTAAGCGCAAATTAAAACCGGGATAGTCAATCAAAACCACGGCGTCGGGTTTAAATTGGTCAATAAACTGCAACGTCTTGCGATACATACTAAAAATAAACGGTAAATGTTTGATAACCTCAACAAAACCCATAAAAGACGTTTCGCGAATGTGGAAAAGCAGCCGAGCCCCGGCCGCAGTCATATTATCGCCGCCGATGGCACTGATTTCGATCGCCGGATTTAATTCTTTCAGGGCAGAAATTAATTTACCAGCATGAATATCGCCGGACAATTCTCCAGCTGAGATAAAAATTTTACCAGTGGACATTTAGCCACTCTTTGAGAATTACAGCTAAGGCGAAAATAACGAAAACTAACAGAGTTGATCTCTCGGTGCGTAATAATTTCCGATTGCTCAAAAATTTTGGCTCTGCTCCGCTATTCCAAGGCTTCAGATGTGGCCATAAGCGCGGAACATTGGCTTTATATTTTTCATATTCCGACCCGAAAATATTCATCAGCGTTTCCTCTTCGAGAGAGATAATCAGACCATACTGGATTAATACATAAACGAATAATATCAGCATTAATGGCAGAAGCCAGCGCCCACCGGCAAAAAGTACCATTCCGAAGTAAATCAAGGCATTGCCGATATAAAGCGGGTTACGCATATGGGCAAAAATTCCCCAGGTGCACAGCTCTTTGGCACCGACATTACGAGTGCGGGTTCGACCACCAGCCGCTCGCACACCATTTAATCGGATACCTTCGCCAATCAGAGCTAGAACAGCTCCGATTATAGCTAATTTAAAATTCATATCGGACTGATAAATCAGAACTAGTACAAGCGGAAGAGGAGTATAGCCGCGCATTTTGAAAAATTGACGACGAATATCCATTAATTGACTTTCCTCAAATTATCTTGAATAGAGTTTATAATTCGCGTGGCAACTTCCAGAGCGCGTATCCCATCTTCGCCGCTGACGCGCGGCGGCTGACCGGTTTGAATTGAATTGACGAAAGACTCCAATTCATTATAGAGCGCGTTGCCCTGTTCGGTTTTATGAATACAATAGAGAATCCGCCTGGAAGTGCCATTTGCATCCGGCATTTCCATAATTTGGGTGGTATTATTTGGCACCGGGCTGGTATTCTGAGACAAAGAATAGATTTCGGTGGTGCCAGTCAACATATCAATCGAAAAATACGCATCCCGCTGGAAAATACGCAACTTGCGCATTTGCTTATTCGAAATGCGGCTGGCGGTAACATTGGCTACACAACCGTTGGCAAAACCCAAACGAGCATTGGCAATATCAATATTATCGGTCAGAACCGGTGCGCCGGAGGCTTCCACCTGCACTATCGGTGCCGTGACTAAATCCAGCACTAAGTCAATATCGTGAATCATAAGTTCCAGAACAACGGCGACGTCCGTACCGCGTCCACGAAAAGGTGCAATCCGGTGGGATTCGATAAATAGTGGATCTATTTGGTATTGTTTCAAAGCACCCAGAGCCGGATTGAAGCGCTCAACGTGCCCAACCTGCAGGACAAGATTTTTCGCACGAGCCAGCCGGGTTATTTCTTCAGCTTCAGCAATGGTCTCCATAAAAGGTTTTTCGCAGAGCAGATGCCGTCCATGGTCTAAAGCTGCTTTCGCCACACTATAATGAGAATGAGTCGGGACTACGATCGAAACCGCCTCGCAATCATCCAGCAATTGTTCCAATGAGGGATAAGCCCGAACCTGAAATTCTGTTGAAATGGAGGATGCCCGCTCGGGATCTATATCAAAGAAGCCGACTAATTCGGCAGTCGGCAAATTTTTTAAATTTTTAATATGCCAGCGTCCGAAGTTGCCAGCACCTACTACTCCGATTTTAAGCATAATAAAAAGTCATTCTCCTGAGTTTATCTGCATCAAACAAATTTTAAAAAACTTGATTTTGCCTGTCAATATAATGAAATTCTCGCTTATGAAAAAGGTATACTTCATTCACAAGAACCGGCTAACTAAAAATCAAACAATTGGTGTTTTTCTATCGGCTCTAATTATTGTAGTCAATTTAGGGGCAGAGCCGAGCGCTAATTTTCCTCAAGTTGTGATTCTCCATTGGAATGATATGCACAGCACTAACCTTCCCTACAAACCCGGTCGGATCGACTATTGGGTAGGCGGCTATGCCAATTTAGCCGGATACCTCGACTCACTGTGTCACCTTTATCCCCAAGCAATCATTCTGAATGCTGGCGATGATTTCCAGGGTTCACCGATTTCGAATTTAACCCGCGGTTTATCGCAAATTTTGATCTTGAATAAAATCCAACCGACGGCTTTCACGCTTGGTAATCATGAATTCGATTATGGCATTGATAATCTTCGAAATGTTATGGCTTATGCTAATTTTCCAATACTAAATTCTAATTTGCATGACTCCACGAAAAACGATTTGCTGGCTCAACCCTACGTAATCATTCAATCTGGAAATCTAAATGTTGCCATTATTGGTGTTCTAACCGGTGATATGTCCACTCTGGCTTTGCCGCAAAATCTCATGGGCATTGGCATCCTTGACCCATTAACCCAAATCCGCCAATATGTGAGCGTAGTCAAACCCCAAACGGATTTAATTGTCCTGCTGAGCCATTGCGGTTTTGAAGAGGACTCGCTCCTGGCAATGCAACTCAACGAGGTAGATGTTATTATCGGCGGACATTCCCATTCCTATTTGCGCCAGCCTAAAAAAGTCAACAATATTTTGATCTGTCAAGCTGGTGCAAATGGTCAATTTCTGGGTTATTTGAAAGCAAATGTAAATGAGAATCAGAAAAACATTACTTCCTATAGCTATGAGTTAATTGAAACTCGACTCGGGAAAGTAAAACC
>DAOTJS010000018.1:0-52323 GCA_035448825.1 Fidelibacterota bacterium | reverse complement strand
CATTGGCTAAGTCAATATAGAATTCCATCGGGCGCGACTTCCACTCATACTTTTTGACAACATTAAGATCCAGGCGATGATAAGCCGGATAACGCCAGGCATTGCGCTCTCCATAGACTTCAACTTCTTTTGGAAAGCATCTAGTCGTGGCCTTCAAACCGACAGGCAGGAATGCCTTTTTATTGTAGGGCGATTTGTCAAATCGCCTGGTCGAGCTAACAACTCGACCTACAAATTTCATTGACATTGACTAAGTATAAACTCCTTATCAATGATGATTTTCGGGCTAACTGTTTGCCAGAACGATCCGAGAATACCACTCCCGCCCTGGACATTGGAAAAAGCCCGAACCGGGGCATTGAAACCGCTCAATTCATCTGGATGGATTTCCAAGCGCCGAATATTATATAGTGCTTCATCCAGTGAATAGACATAAAACTGAAGATAAAATACATCGAATTGATTTAAATCGTCCATTTCAGGTATAAAAAATCTTATTTCTTTAGTCATAGACGAAACAGAATACTGAATTGAATGGCCTTTTTGAGGATATGTGGATGTGCCAGATCCTCCTGGTTCGCCATTTGTATAATAAATTTCCCAATCCAAATAAATTTCCTGCTGCCAAAACTCGCCATAATTCTTTTCAGCAACAAATAACAATAGTGGTAAATATCCGTCAGCACCGCTAGCCTGAGTCCAGGCGAATTTCAATTCGCCGGAAGATTCTCTAATTGTATCATTTGGTTGTTCTATTAACTTCACCGAGTCAGGTATGACTGTTTCAGCATAGAGACTATTATAATCCGGGTGATTGACAAATAACTCCCAATGCTGTCCCGGATGCACAGTAACATTTGGAAATTTGTAGTAGTAATAATGATAAATTTTATGAAATTCTTGATATGTAACAGCTGAATCTTCTTCTACAGGTAAGTAATTTCCATCTACTGCAATTTTTACGGTTGCTCCAGAAACACTCCAATAATCATCAAATATATTTAGGTCTGTTTCAGGAGTGAGCAAATCCATAAACTCAGATTCACTAATTTCACTCCACTTTGAGACAAAAATATAAGTAGTATCCTCAAGAGGACTAACTAAACAATTTGCACATAATTCCCGGCTGATATCGGTACTGGGCCCGGTCGGTGGCCCGGCCGGACAGCGATATAAAAAAGGCAACAAGAGAATTATGAAAATCAGTCCGCGTTTTACCATATTTTCCCCCTTATTCCAATCGTTGCCAGCGGCGGCATTTGAATCCAGGTGTCGCCATCTTCAGAATAAGCCAGAACATTCAGGCGAGCATAGACATTGGCTAAGTCAATATAGAATTCCATCGGGCGCGACTTCCACTCATACTTTTTAACAAAATTAATATCCAGGCGATGATAAGCCGGATAACGCCAGGCGTTCCGCTCTCCATAGACTTCAACTTCTTTTGGAAAGCATCTAGACTTAAAGTCATCATAAAGGGGTTGCCGGATATATCCAATAATTTTGGTGAACGGCGTCCCGGAATGATAGACAAAACGGCTGCCAATTGACCACTTTTTGGTTAATTGATAACTCAGCACCAAATCCAGATCATGTGGACGATCGTATTTCGGCGGATAAGTAACACCATTGACCGTTTTTTCAACCTGCGAATACGAATACGACAACCAGCCTTGCATTTTTCCGACATTTCCTTTCAGCAGAATCTCCACGCCATTGGCTATGCCAGTGCCGTCCACGAAATCCGGGTCAATTGGCGAATACTTGGTGGTATTATACTCAACTATATGATCAAAGCGTTTGTGAAATAAGGCTAAATCCAAGGCCAGATTACGCTGAATATCCCACCGATAACTAATTGAGTATTGATTTGCCGCCATAACTGGCAGGTTCTCCGGGACTGTTACCCAAGCGTCAAACATCGAAAGGATAATTTCTTCCGTGCCGATAGTCATCAGATCCTGGTGATATTTTCCCCAATGCAGTTGAATTTCGTGAGATGGAGTGATTTTCCAGCCCAGAGATAACTGCGGTGAAAGTGTAAGCGTATCTTGAATGGAAAAATGCGTCATGCGCAAACCGCCATTAAGACTAAACAATGCCCCAAATTGGCGATCAATACTGATAAAGGTTGAATTTTCGAGGGATTGGTTTTTCTCGAAATAGATCGGCTGATAGCTGAATCCCTTGGTCTTCAGGTGGTAATCATTGGCACAAAATTCGGCCCCGGCCTTGATCTGTCCAATAATGGCATTTTCATACCGGAAGTGAGCGTTAATCGTCTTGCCGGTAAAGACATTGTCAATCATTTCAGATCTCGCTGTATCTGCGGGAACCCATTCAGCCCCGAACTGGCTGACACTACCGCGCAGATAAAAAACTAATTGCGGATTGATGACATTGGAATAATTAAAACCGAGCGCCTTATTCTGCCAGCTATAGACCCCCGCACTGGAATCCTCATCAATCACGCGCATATCATAAACATCTTTGCCCAGGAAAGAAGTAATCTCCAGACGGTTGCGTTGCCCCGGTTTAATGACGATTTTTCCCATTCCATCTATGAAATAATAAGGCAGTTTCATATCAGAATTGGTAAGATTGGATACAGTATTTACGAATAAATCGGCATAAGTTCTTCGTACTGTTAAAAGATAACTCCCAAACGGCAGAGGACCTTCCGCCCGGATTTTGGAACTCAGAAAACTGAGATTGACATAACCGGCATGTTCGGCAGAAGTTCCGTCTCGGACATTTACATCGATAACCGAACTGAGCCGATTGCCGTAAATCGGATCAATGCCGCTTTTGGAAACATTGGTAGATTGAATGGCAGATTCATCGAAAGTGGAGAAAAATCCAGTTAGATGGAAAGGATTATAAATTGGCATTCCATCCAGCAGAATCAAATTCTGGTCGGCATTGCCACCGCGAATATGTAAACCCATATTGTAGTCATTCACAGTAGTAACACCAGGATAAGTCTCGATGACCCGGAACAGATCGGGTTCGCCGAGTTTCGGCGCCAGATTCAACTCGATAGAACTGATATTCAGCAGATCGCTTTCGAGTTCCCGCCTGAAGCGCCGTTCACCGAAGACCGAAACTGTGTCAATCAACACCGGTAGAGATGCCAAATGAATTTCGATGAAGCGTCTATCGCCTTCGTTAATTTCGATCCATTCCTGATGAGTTTTATAACCGATGTGACTCGCAATCAATTGATACCGGCCGGGTGCAACCCCACCAATTGAAAAATAACCATTCAAATCAGAGCAATTGCCCTGTTCGGTATTTGCCAGAAAGACATTGACATAAGCCAATGGCTCCAGAGATTCGGTGGCTTTGACAAAACCTGAAATGCTGGCGGCAAATAGATGTGCCGAACAGAAAATCCTCAGTAATAAGAAAATCAAGGTCGAACGAGTATATTTACTGTAGGGCGATTTGCTAAATCGCCCGGTCGAGTTGACAACTCGACCTACAGTGTCATTATTTGAAAAAATACTTGACTCCGACGCCAGTATTGAAAAAACATATGGATTCAATGCCATCACCAACTCCCAAACTTGGTTCAAATTCAGCAAAAAGGCTCAATTTCTTATGAACTTTATTTTCAACGCCAAGGATTATCCCCAGATATAACTGATCAATAAAACCATGATAAGTAATATCAGGACCAATATACGTTGATAAAGACTCATCTGAAGGAAATTTGACTTGAAAACTCAGACTTGAAATAGTAGAGTAAATAAACTCACCTCCGCTGAATTCCAGATAAGTTGAAAGCCGGGTTTGGATTTTATCAGTTATACCATAAGTTACTCCAACCTGCGGAAATAGCTGGGCTTTCACATTTACACCTAATTGCCCTTTTTCCTGGGCAGTAATTAGGTAAGGCAAAAAAGTAATGATGAAAAATGTCATCAATACCGGCACAGTTCTTTTGGTTGTCATTTTAATCCTCCATAGTCAATTATCAATGTTAATTCCCTTCTATAAAAATTTTCGCATACATAGTTTGTTAAATGATCGCAATTAATAAGTGTAAGAATATTTTTTGGCTTCATCCTAATTTTCTGGACTTTACAGAGTTGTGTTTGGTTGCCGATAAATTTCGTAACCCTGAGCAGATAATTTTATCACGCAATTGTTAATCTTACTGACAAAAAGCGACTGCCCTAGCAAATGGTAAAAACTACCCTCAGCAAAGAATCGGCAAACGGAGAGCTTACCGACTCTTCCAAGCCCAATTAGAAAGAACGGTTTGATTTTAATAATCGTAATTTAGTATATCAAGTAAAATATTTTGTAGGACAGCCTTTTAGGCTGTCAGCTATGTATTATCCGTCATTAGAATTGACAGGCAGGAATGCCTGCCCTACGATTGATAACAATACATAATCCGTAGGACAGCCTTTCCAGGCTGTCGTCGTGGCCTTCAAACCGACAAGCAGGAATGCCTTAACATTGTAGGGCGATTTGTCAAATCGCCCAGTCGAGTTACCAACTCGACCTACGAGTAATAGACAGGCAGGAATGCCTGTCCTACGATTAATAACATTACATAATCCGTAGGACAGCCTTTCCAGGCTGTCGTCGTGGCCTTCAAACCGACAAGCAGGAATGTCTTTTTATTGTAGGGCGATTTGCTAAATCGCTCAGTCGAATTACCAACTCGACCTACGAGTAATTGACAGGCAAGAATGCCTGTCCTACGATTGCTATAATTTTACTTTTAACAATTTTTTATAGCCAAATTTTGTGTTAATTTATATAGCTATTTTGATTTAAAAATGATGATAGTTTGACAGGAGAATAAAAATAAATGGCGCGCAAAATCGTACATATAATTGGTACGGGTACAGTCGGTGCTCCCCTAATCGGGGTGTTACTCGGTCGCCGTGAAGAATTGGGAATCGAAGAAGTTTCCTTTGAATCGAATTTAAAAGCTATAGAAAATAAAGCATTTCTGAATGGATTAGTGGCCCGCGGCGCGAAATTATGCGTTCGTGAAGAAATTGCCGATGAATTTATCAGCGTCGGATGCAAAATTGATTATACCTCCAGGGAAGCCATCGAACGAGCGGGGGTGATTATTGATTGTTCGCCTGGCGATGAGCCGTTGAAAAATAAAGCCGAAATTTATTCGCATCTCGATGGCGAACCAAAATTTTTCATTGCTCAATCACAAGCGGCCGGTTTTGGTCTGGATTATGCCTACGACATTAACGATGAAGCATTAATTTCGAGCGAAGTCCAATTTGTCCGGATCGTTTCCTGCAATGCGCATAATATTGCCGCTATAGTTAAAACTCTAGCTTTCGATGAAAAAGGCGAAAACTATCTGGATTGGGGACGCTTTGTGTGTATTCGGCGGGCGAGTGACATTAGTGAAGATAAACCCTTTATTCCAGCGCCGCAGATTAGCCTTCCCAAAGACGACAACTATGGAACTTATCAGGCATTGGATGCGGCTTCGTTGTTTCACACATTAGGAATTGATCTCGACCTTTTTTCATCAGCTTTGAAAGTCAATTCTCAATACCTGCACATAGTAAATTTCGATATAAAGCTAAAGCGACCGGTTACTTTGCCTTCAGTTATCAATAAACTTGAGAGCAACCCGCTCATCGCTCTGACCAATAAGACCCAATCCAGTCTGGTATTTGCTTTCGCTCGCGATATGGGATTCCTCGGTCGGATTATCAATCAATCAGTAGTTTCCGTGCCGAGTCTTACCGTTAAAGGAGACCGGGAGATAATAGGATTCTGTTTTTCGCCACAGGACGGTAATTCTATTCTCAGTTCAATTGCGGCTACCGTCTGGTATTTCTATCCGCATTCTTACCGGGAGAAGTTACAAAACCTGAATGATTTGATCTTTGCCGAAGTCTGAATTTATTAACCGCAGAGAACGCTAAGAACGCGGGGTAATTATTGATTAAATACGAAGAATTATTTTGGGTGAAGAATAAATATATTTCAAGTCTATATAGAATTTTGTCGTTAATGTGTCAAATAGATTAAATATGTTAATAGAACAAATTATTACTCAGCAATATTCGGAAAATGTCTGGCTGGTAGGCGACTCGCAAACGCGGAAAGGTTTAATTATTGACCCCGGCGACCATGCCGATGAAATTATCGCTAAAATCGCCGAAATGAATATTCGACCGCTGGCAATTTTGAATACGCATGCTCATCCCGATCATTTAGCGGCCGCGGCTGAGGTGCAAAAACATTACGACATACCGTTTTACCTTCACGCTAAAGAAAAGGCCGTTTTAAAAACCGCTATTCCTTTTGGATTGATGCTGGGAATAAGAATTACGCGAACTCCCAGTCCGGTGATTTACCTGCAAGATGAAGAAACCCTTACTATCGAACCGTTTGAGATTAAAGTAATTGCAACGCCCGGTCACACTTCCGGCAGTGTTTGTTATCTAATCGCCGGTCGGTTATTTTCCGGTGATACGCTGTTTCGGAATTCGGTCGGTCGCATTGATTTTCCGGGCAGTTCCCGGCAGGAATTGAATCGCAGTCTGGCGAAGTTGAAAAAATTGCCGCCGGAAACTGAAGTCTATCCAGGTCACGGTTCGAACACTACTATTGCCAATGAATTGTCGCATAATCCGTTTTTGAAAAATGGAGAATGGCGATGAAACCTACCACTCTTCGGCGGAAGTTCGTAGAATACGTCGAGCAAAACCGTCTTTTAAATGGTGGGCAAACCGTAATCGCGGGCATTTCGGGTGGAGTGGATTCTATGTGCCTGCTGGATTTGTTAATATCGGAGAAAAAGCGCTGGAAAATCGAAATAGTCGTTACCCATTTTAATCATCAGATTCGTGGAACTGAGGCGGATTCCGACGAGGAACTTGTCCGGCGATTTTGTGATAATCACTCATTGCCATTCTTTTCTGCAATGGAAAATGTGCCCAAAATCGCTCGTGCCAAACGAATTTCTCTCGAAATGGCTGGGCGAGAACTGCGTTATGCTTTTTTTCAGAAAATTGCGGCCGGTTATCCCAATTCAGTAATTGCTACGGCGCATACTCTCGACGATCAGGCTGAGACGATTCTGCTAAGAATGCTGAAAGGCACCGGTTTGCAAGGCTTATCTGGAATTGCAATGCGGCGCGAGAATATTATTCGACCATTATTGTTTGCTACCAAGGCGGAATTATATGGTTATGCCCGCACACGAGAATTGCCATTTGCCGAAGATCGTACCAATTTATGTAATGACTACGAACGTAATTTTATTCGCAATCAAATTTTACCAGCAGTAGAAGATACCCTGAATCCTAATATTAGAGCGACTTTAGCCAATTTAGCCCAAAATTTAGACGAGGCACATCAATTTATGGTCGCATTTGCCGGAAAGGCGCTGGAAAGTTTAATAATTAAGGCGGATTCCGAACAAATAGTGCTTGATAAATCTGGTCTTAAAAACTATTTTATCGCAGTTGAAAAAGAGATAATCTGGCAATGTTTACAAAGGTTAGATGGCGTGATCAAGCCCTTAAATTTTAAGCAGATGAACCAATTGATTAAATTAGTAAATGCGGGTGAAACCGGACGGCGTATGAAAATTGCCGGTGAAATTACAGTACTAGTAGATCGAGAACGGCTGATTTTACAGCGCGATTTAGCGTCAGATTGGTCGGATTTGACTATTTTCCCCGGTGAGAAAATTGAGAATGAGTTTTTCACTTTTTCCAGTGAACTGATGGATGTAAGTAATTTTAGGCCGGGGAAACGGCGCTCGGGAGTGGAGTTTATTGACTTTGATCTGGTTGGAAATAACCTTGGTTTGCGGCATTGGCAGAAAGGCGATCGCATGATACCACTCGGGATGAACCAATCCAAGAAAATCAGCGATATTTTGGTGGATTTGAAAGTTCCCCTCACTGATAAAAACAGCATTCCAGTCTTTTATAGTGAATATAAAATCATCTGGCTCTGCGGCTTAACACTGTCGGATGAATTTAAAGTTACCTCGAAAACTAAAACCGTTCTGAAATTGATCTACAAGGGAAAAAAGATATGAAAAAGACTATAACTCTGGATGCCAGTTATGGCCCGTATGCCGGCCAGGTAATCGAAGAACTTCTGACCGTCGCCCAAATCAATCGGCGAGTTACGGAATTAGCTGCTGAAATCTCTGCGATGTACCAAGGAACCGTACCAATTTTTATCGGGGTATTAAACGGCAGTTTCATCTTTTTTGCCGATCTATTCCGGAAATTAACAATTGACGGTGAAGTAGATTTTATCAAAATTTCTTCCTATGCCGATCAGACTCGATCTTCCGGAACGATTTTACTGCGGAAGGATATTAGCTGTGATATAACCGGTCGAGATGTAATAATTGTCGAGGATATAATTGATTCCGGATTATCAATCAAATTTCTAAAACGTCGTATGGAAGAAAGTAATCCGTGCTCGGTTCGCTTCGCGGCGTTGTTGATGAAAGAAGACGCGCGGGTGGATTTCCCGATTGATTTTGTAGGATTTAAGATACCAAATAAATTTGTTGTCGGATATGGTCTGGACGTTGCCCAGAGACTACGCAACTTAGCGTCAGTTTATGCTTTTAAGTAAGAAAAAAAGGAATTTTAACTATATGTCAGAAAATAACTACCCCAAAAACCAAAGTTCAAAAAATTTAAATGAACCTGGGAAGCCCCGTCAGCCAAGAGGAAGACCTCCAGAACCGCCTAAACCAAATAAAGACGATTTCCGCTGGAAAAAGGCTTCACGCACTTCCCTGATGTGGATTATCATTATCCTCAGTTCGATCGTCCTGCTACAAATTCTCGGGCGAGGCGCGCAGGAAGAAGTGGTTATTACCTATTCGCAATACAAGGACTTGCTGGATCAAAAATTGATCAAGTCGGCGGTGATTATCGAAAATGAATTTCATGGGACATTGACCAAAAAAGTCCCCTTAGTAGTTGGCGGCAGAACGCTTGAAACCGAAAAGATTTTAGTCAATTTGCGTTTTGTGGATAGTGAGATGCTGAAAAGTTGGGATGAAGCCGGGATCGAATACGATTTTAAGGTCAAGAATACCAAGTGGACGAATTTTTTTATCAACATTTTCCCGTTCATCTTCATTATTCTGATAACTTTGTTTTTTCTACGTCGAATGCAAGGGCAGAACAACAAGGGCATTTTCGGTTTTGGGAAAAGTAAGGCTCGTCTCTGGACCAGCGACCGGCCTAAAGTCAGTTTCAATGATGTAGCGGGATGCGCCGAAGCCAAAGAGGAATTGCAAGAAATTATCGAATTCCTGAAATCGCCATCGAAATTTTCGCGTCTGGGTGGCAAAATTCCCAAAGGTGCTTTATTGCTTGGTCCTCCCGGAACGGGTAAAACGCTCCTGGCTAAGGCGGTAGCCGGTGAAGCCGGTGTTCCGTTTTTCAGCATTAGTGGAGCTGATTTTGTGGAAATGTTTGTTGGTGTCGGTGCTTCCCGAGTGCGCGACCTTTTCGAGCAGGGCAAACACAGCGCGCCCTGCATAATTTTTATTGATGAAATTGATGCAGTTGGGCGTCAGCGCGGGGCAGGTTTGGGTGGTGGTCACGACGAGCGCGAACAGACATTGAACCAGTTGCTCGTTGAGATGGATGGTTTCGACGAGAATACTAATGTCATTATTCTTGCGGCAACTAACCGTCCTGATGTATTGGATACCGCCTTGTTGCGGCCGGGACGCTTTGACCGTCAGATTGTCGTGGATATGCCCGATTTGGTCGGACGCGAAGGTATTTTGAAAGTGCATACTAAGAAAATCCCGTTAGCTGACGATGTGGATTTATCGGTTCTAGCGAGGGGAACGCCCGGTCTGGTAGGCGCCGATCTAGCTAATCTCGTCAATGAAGCTGCGCTTTTAGCCGCCCGCAAAAATAAAAAAGCCGTCGAGATGATTGACTTCGAGGAAGCTAAAGACAAAGTTATGATGGGCGTCGAACGTAAAAGTCTGCATATTTCCGAGCGGGAACGCCGATTGACTGCCTATCATGAATCCGGGCATGTTTTAGTTGCCGTCAATATTCCGGAAGCCGATCCGATTCACAAAGTAACGATCGTGCCGCGGGGTCGGGCGCTGGGAATCACTCATCAATTGCCAATGGACGAGCGGCATAATTATTCGCGCTCCTATATCAATGGCCGACTCAGTATTCTGCTTGGCGGTCGTGCCGCGGAGAAAATCATTTTCAACGAGCTGACAACCGGAGCCGGAAATGACATTGAAACCGCGACCGAATTGGCTCGCAAAATGGTTTGTGAATGGGGAATGAGTGATAAACTTGGCCCACTAACCTTCGGCAAGAAAAACGAAGAAATTTTCCTCGGTCGGGAGATTGCCACTCATCGCGATTTCAGTGAAGAAACCGCTCGAATGATTGATCAAGAAGTCCGTGAAATAGTCGAAAACGCTGAGAAACAGGCCTGCGAAATCCTTAAACAGAATGTTGATTTATTGCACAAATTGGCTGAAGCCTTGCTTGAGAAAGAAGTTTTAGATGGGGCTGAAATTGCTAAACTCCTTGGTAATTCAAATAATAAATCTGTCAATATTACAACCGATAAAAGTAATGAAAATATGACCAATCCGGCTAAAAATGCGAAGACTGGCTCACGACGTAGAAAAACCGAAAAAGTAAAAGGAGCCGACTCTGATCAGACGGCTTAAAAACGACGAACTAAACCACCTCGCTAGTGAAATGGAATCGCTGGGGGCCGATCCGGCCGGAATTGCCATTATGGCTAAAAAAGGGGAATTTTATATCCTTAAAACCGACCCAATCGTCGCTCCAGCCGCCAATATTTTGAAACAACAAATTTTGTCTGTCGGCGGAGATTGTGCCACTTCGCGTGACGTCCCAACCGGACAAGCGCCGCCTACACCGGTGATCCTAATGGCTACCCGTCGTCAATACGAACGCCTGATAATTGGTCTCAAACAGCAATGCTTCGGGCTTGATAAACTCAGCGCCGAAATTGAAGAGTTTCTGGCCCAATTTTCCGCGCCGAAAAATTTTTGTATCGGTCAGCAAGAATACCAAACTGACCAGAAAACCCTAATTATGGGAATTTTAAATGTAACGCCGGATTCATTTTATGATGGCGGTCAGCACATGGAGGTATCTTCCGCTGTAGAAATTGCTCTGCAGATGGAAGCCGATGGCGCCGATTTGATTGATCTTGGAGGCGAATCTACCCGACCGGGTTCCGACCCGATTTCAGCCGAAGTTGAGATTGCCCGACTGAAGCCGGTTTTAGTGCAATTGCTGACGCGCCTAAAAATTCCGATTTCGGTTGATACCTATAAATCGACCGTAGCTGAGTGGGCTTTGAAAAATGGCGCGGTGCTAATCAATGACATCAGCGGGCTTAATTTTGATTCCCAAATGGCGGATACGATTGCCAATCACGACGCCGGAGTTGTCTTGATGCACATCAAAGGCACTCCCAAAAATATGCAAACCGATCCGCATTATACTAATTTGATTGACGAAATATTGCAATATTTAGCGGATTCGGTTCAGAAAGCCCGCACCGCCGGTATTGAGGATTCGAAAATTTTTATTGATCCGGGAATTGGTTTCGGGAAAACCGCCGAAGATAATTACCGGATAATGCGTTATTTGGAAGAATTCCGGTCGCTGGGATTTCCGATTCTGATCGGACCATCGCGGAAAGCCTTTATCGGGCACGTACTCAATTTACCGCCTGAGGAACGGCTGGAAGGCACTCTGGCGGCGGTAACCGCCGCAGTTCTAAATGGCGCCGATTTAGTTCGCGTTCATGATGTCAAAGCCGCCGTGCGTGCGGTAAAAATTGCCGATGCCATTAAGGGGAAACGCTAAATGACACTATTTACGATCAAATTTCTAAGCGTTACCATCTGGGATATAATTGATATCATCGTTGTTTATGTTATAATTCTAAAACTCTATCAATTTTTTAAAGGCTCGCGCGCCTCGCAAATGCTGATCGGTTTGGCGATTATTTTGCTGACATCTTTTATTGCCAGAGCGTTAAATTTGCAAAGTCTGTCCTGGATAATGGGTCAATTGCAAACTATCTGGGCGATCGCCTTCGTGATTATTTTCCAGCCTGAATTGCGCCGAATATTGATTTATTTGGGTCAGAGTCGTTTTGTCAGACGATTTTTAAGTGAATCGAAGTCCAAGACGATTGAGGCCGTAATCGAAGCATCCCGCGAACTGGTGCGGCGTAAATGGGGTGGTCTATTTGTGTTGGTGCGGGAAGTGGGTTTGAAGCCGATAAAAGAGCGGGCAACTCCCATCAATGCGGAAGTCTCAGCCAGCCTCCTGGTTTCGATCTTCAATCCCGGTTCGCCTTTACATGATGGAGCGGTTTTAATTCAGAATGACATTATTGAAGCGGCTGGTTGTATTCTGCCGCTTTCGGAGAGCCCTGATCTCGATCCACAAATGGGCACTCGCCATCGTGCGGCGTTGGGCGTTAGCGAAGAATCAGACGCCGTGGTGGTAGTTGTATCGGAAGAAACTCAAAAAATCGCCGTTGCCTATCAGGGGATGTTATATCGTAATGTTGATGAGGATTCCTTAAGAGCGTTATTAAGCCGGTTATTTTTCAGGGGTAGTAATAAAATCTAGGCGGATTATAGACAGGGATTTATGCCAATAAAATCTATCCCACTCCTACCGGCTCTTAATATTAAACACCATTTTCGGAGTTTGATTTTTGGGTTTGTTCTACTAATCAGCCAAAATTTATTGTGGTCGGCAGTTTCTGATATCGAAATAACCGAAAAATGGCTGAATGCAACGACCTGGCAGTGGCAAGCTGAACTTCCAATACCGAAAATTACAGGAGATGATAAAAATCAAACCTGTGCCATTGAAATTTCTGGTCTGGAAAATTTAGCTCGTGACGGCTATCCGCCAATTCCGGTCTATCAAAAAATTATCAATGCCTTGCCGGATGAGATTTCGTTTTCCGTTCAAACTGCTTCGGAAAAAATTGTGCAATTGCCACTTATGTTAAATATATCGCAGGATATTCCCGTTGCTGGCCAAGGATTGAATTTGGAGAATATAATTCCACTTAAGCCTAAAGATTTTACCACTTATCCGATGCGTTCAGTAGAAGTTGAATTTCTCGGCTATTTGAAGGGCATACCATTGAGCAGTGTTAGAATTTATCCCTGTCAATTGATCGAGCAGGGGAAGAGCTTAAAGTATTTTGGTTTAATGACGGTTCAGGTGCAAGTCAAACCGGGGAACCGGCTTCAAAAAAGTGTTTCAAGAGATGAACAATTACTTCTAAAGGCGCTCGACATTGCGCCCGGTTCAATCAGAAGGGTTACTAAAACACCGTCAGCTTTAACGAAACCAGCGGTGACTTTTCCAGCTGGTAAAGTTTTAGCCAAGTTGACCGTTGATGAGGATGGCATTTACCGGGTTTCTTGTCAGGCGCTAAGCGACAGCGGCATTGCTTTGAAGAAAGTTGATCCGCGTACTTTGCGCCTTTTCAATCAGCAATATGAAGTGCCGATTTATGTTTATGGCGAATCAGATGGCGTATTTAATAATAATGATTACATCGAATTTTTTGGCCAGCGCAATCGCAATAGTGTGGCTGATTATGAATATGACCCGTTCACCGATAAAAACGTTTATTGGTTGACCTGGGGTGGAAATTACGGACTGCGATATGCCGAGGAATCGGTTCAGGTAAAGACCGCAGCCAATTTGACAATTACGCCGAATGAATATACCTATACCGCCCATATTGAAGCCAATGCGGCTTTCGAGCACCTTGGACAAGTGGATGTTGATCAACCGACCCATATTCGTGACCACTGGTTTTTCGATTCGGGGATATTTGGTGGTACAAGTAAGGAATATAAATTTCATCTATCTTATCCGAATCCGAATCAAATTAATAACTTCAATGCCCAATTAAGAATGCAGGGGCTTACTTATGATGAAGCCGGTGATCATAAAGTGACTTATTTCATCAATAACTATCAAGTTGCCAGTGGAGAATGGAGTGGTCAGGAAAGCTATACCATCGAAAACAGTGCCAGCCAGGTTTTACATAATAATTTTCTTAAACATGGAGAAAATGTTCTGCGGGTTCAAGTTCCTGGTACTGATCCGACCGATAAATATAGTAAAGTAGCCGTAGATTATTTGAAGGTGAAATACTTCCGGCTGTACAAAGCCGACGAGGATAAACTCGATTTTACGCGACCGGAAGGCTCAATTGACGGACTTTATACTTTTACTCTTTCAAACTTTAGCTCTTCAGATATTGCGATTTATAAAGTAGGTAAAAGTAAACTCCGCGATTTTACGACGGAGTATGTTAAAAGCACCAATTCCTACCGGGTAATGCTTCAGGACTATGTTCGTGATGATACAACTCTCTACTGGGCGGCTTGCGGAAAGGCGCTGAAATTTCCGCTTTCGGTAAAATTAGATACGATAACCGGTTTAAGTTCGATCCCTTCCGGCGCTGAGGTAGTCATCATTACCCGCCAGGACTGGATCAATAATCTTTCCAAATTGACGGAGTTTTATACCGGTATCGGCTTATCATCGCAGGTTGTTGGAATTGAAGACCTATATAACGAGTTCAACGCTGGAATCGTCAGCCCCTTTGCGATCAAAAAATTCTTGCAGTATGTTAATAACAACTGGAATCCCGTTCCGGAATACGTGTTGCTGGTCGGTGATGCCAATTTGAAGGAGGAACGTTCCATTCCTTCTTATTTCTTTCAATCTTACAGTTTTGGAGCCTGTGCGAGTGATTTCTGGTATGCCTTGATTGATAACGATGACGTGCCCGATTATGCTATTGGCCGCTGGCCATGTTCGACAATTGAAGAGCTGGAAGCATTAATTGATAAGCGGGTAAATTATACTAAACAAAATCTTATTGGTCCGTGGAACAACGAACTGCTATTTATTGCCGGTCAAGAAGACGTTTTCAAAAATCAATCGGAAAATATGATCCAGCGTCAGATTAGCAAGGAATTCAATATCAATCGCATTTATATTAATCCGGCTTCCGTCGGTTCGCGTTTCTACGGCGGCTCGGATACGCTCTTATATTTATTCAATAACGGTATTACTTTAGGTAATTTTATGGGACACGGCGGCGGTGCCGTATGGGCTGACCGCTCGCTTTTCACTTCACCTCATATTCCGGAACTCGAGAATCTGGATCGTCTGCCGTTTCTGACCAGTATGACCTGTTTTACCGGTGATTTTACCAATGTGACTGGATTAGGTGAAATGCTCCTTTTGGCTGAAAATGGCGGAGCAATCGGTTTGTGGGGAGCATCCAGTGTCGGCTGGATTAAAAATGATTATCTATTGGCGAAACCTTTCTACGATGTCATCTTTGAACCCGGAATGACGGTAGGCAAAGCGATCCAGACTGCGAAAATTCGCTATCAGGCTGAGGCTTTTGATTATTTAAGACTTTCATTGATATATTCTTATAATTTGATCGGTGATCCGACGGTTAGTCTGCCTTTTCCGGAACAATCTACCCTGCTTAACCTTAGCCAGACCAATCCGGCACCGGGCGATACGGTTTTTCTGAATGGCGCCATGCCTTTTGAAGCGGGAAAAATGTATATTCAACTTTTCGATTCCAGCAAATATGCGGTATATGAGAAACCGGCTGAGGTGCCGTTTAGTAGCAGTAATTTACACCATGAAATAATTTTGCCCGCTAATATTAATCCCGGTAATACCTATGTTAATTATTATATCGAAAGCAAGACTGCCAAACAAGATGCTCACGGAGCAACGCTGTTTGATATTAAAGGCTTGACCTTTTATGGTTTTGATTATGCTCCATCTTTACCGGGGAAAAATACGCCTATAAATTTGTCTATTTATACCGAACTATCAGATGTCCAGTCATTTTTTTGCGAGATTGATACGGTCAGCGCCTATGAATATTTGGACGGAGATGGCATTGAACATGTTATTAGTTTTCAGAACGATACTGCGCTGGTTACAGTTCCGCTGATGAACGTTGCCGGTATTGCCAATAAGTGGCAAACCGCTCAAACTTTTGCGGTGGGGACTCCCGGTAAATTAGTGGCAGTCCGCTTTGTCGCAATTGACTCCGACGGTAATCGGACGGTCAGCGCGGCTTATTCAATCCGGATCAAAAGAGCGCCGGATTTACGTCCGATGGGAATTGCCCAAGGCGGCGCACGCTATCCAGAATTAATCACTGAGGTTTCATATAGCGGCGACGATACACTTAGTGCTGTTGTCAAGGCTGAGCGCAAAGTCGGTGAGAATTTTAAATTGTTTGGTTCGAAGGAAGTGGTATTTTTACCGAACCGGACAACTTCGGTAAAATTTCCAGGTTTATTGGGTAAAGATACGGTCATTTTCAAAATTACAGTTGACCCGGAGAATAAAATTGCCGAATCCAATGAAGTGAATAATAGTCTGTTACAATCTATGGTCATTAACACTTTTGCAGTTCTGCCTGGATTGGGAACGACTTATGACGGAAGTCAATCGGATACAATTCTAGTGGGAGGCGTTTTCAAAGTGGCGATTGCGCCTCATAGCGTTGCCGATTCGGCGGTACTGGTCTTACAATTAGATACCAACTTAACCATCGCAAGTCAACCGCAATTCAGTTTGATTTCACCTTCTTCAGAATTTAAAACTTTAGGATTGAAAGCTATTTGTGGAGACGAAACGAACGCGAACTTATTAGCCGTTAATCTAGTTATTGATTTAAGTCGTTGCCCGGCGAATCAAACTTCAGATATAGATATCGGTAAATGGAATCCTTCTCTGCGGATCTGGTATAGCGAAGAAGGACAAAAGGAAGGAATGAAGATCAAGTCAACCTCGACTATGCCGGGTACTTTTAGTTTAATTACCAATACCGACATTCAGCCGCCCAATCTGGAGTTAAATCTGGAAGGCCAGCAATTTTTCCAGAATTCGTATGTTTCCGACCAGCCGAGTATTTCGATTATCGGAGAGGATGATAATGGCGTGCGCTTTGACGCCGAAGGTATAAAAGTGATGATTGATAATAATAAAATTGCCTTCGAGAATCTGAGTGCCCCAGATACAGTTTCGAGCGGACATTATTTTTCGGTGCAATTTCGACCGACATTAGCTCCAGGCAATCACTCGATGGTGGTGACTTTGAAAGACGCGGCCGGTAATGGCACGACCGAATCGGTGGATTTCATCGTCACTGAGGAATTAAAATTGATTGATTATGGGAATTATCCCAATCCGTTTAAGAATCGCACGACTTTCGTTTACGAATTGACCCAGAGAGTAAATTCCTTGAAGATAAAAATCTATACCACTTCCGGTCGCCTGGTGCGGGTACTGGATTCGGATAATGTATTTGAATCGGGTCTGGATTTGAACGAAGGCGGTTACCATGAAGTCGTATGGGACGGACTCGATGCCGATGGGAATTTCGTCGCTAATGGGATTTACTTCTATAAAATTTCCGCCAAATCTGGTAACAAAACCGTAACTAAAACCGGGAAGCTGGCCAAAGCACGATGAAACGAATTCTAATAATTGGCGTAATATTGATCGGCCTGGGTAACGGACTGGTTGCTGGCGAATATGCCGATGCTTTCCTTGAATTGGGAGTTAGCGCGCGGGCTTCCGCTATGGCTAATGCCGTCGGAGCGCTGGATTTTTCGGAGACGGCTTTTATGACTAATCCGGCGGGAATTGGTTACGTTCGGCAGGCGCGGCTGGGATTGATGTACACTTCCCAGTTTGGTTTGGCTGATCACAATTATATCGGTTTAGCAGTGCCCGCAAGTTCCCATTATTCGCTGGCTCTGAGCTGGATTCGCTACGGTGTGGACGATATTCCAATCCGGCCTGATATTTTTAGTACGATTACTGATAAAGCCGAACGCCGTGATTCGATCATTAATATTTATAATGGCCAATTGGCTACTTTTAATGATGTTGAAAATGCTGTATTTTTATCGCTCGGACGATTTAATTCGACTATAATTGATCTAGGTTGGCGCTACTCGAAATTCAAGTTGGAATTTCCAATTGGGATAAATTTAAAATTCATCCATAAAAAATATTACGATCTCGAAGGTTACGGACTGGGGATTGACCTCGGGGGACGTTTGCGGGTTGATGGTGAAGAATTGCTGGATGTAAGTAATCTCGGAATGTTGAGTGTTGGTATGGCTTTGAAAGACGTCACCGGCACAACCATTTACTGGAATACCAAGAGTCAGGATCGCATTCGATTGACACCGGCGCTGTCATTTGCACTGGAACAGCCGATTAAGCCATTAAAATTGGTGGTAAACCTAGTATCTGAGAAACAATATCGTTACCATGATAAAACCAATTACGGGGTTGAAATTATTTACGCTAATAGCTTGGCGTTACGAGCTGGCTTAAAAAATTCTGGCATAAGTCTCGGATTAGGTTTAAATTTTAAAGTAATGAAAAGATTAATTAATTTAGATTATTCATTTTATAATCATGATCTTGGAGCGAGTCATCGCGTCGGCCTTGGAATTGGTATTTAGTGATGATGGAAATGTGGTATCCAATTTATTTATTGGTAGTTATTATTTTATTTTTTAATGCTTGTGGGAAAAATCTGGAAGATCCAGATCCGCCAGCGCGACCAGAATGGATGCCGAAATCTTTACCGTATGATACGACCGAGACTGGTATTGATGCCATTCCGGAGAGTGATTATATAGTCTTAGAATGGTACACAGGAAATGAAGATGACCTCAATACTTATCGGATTTATCGAACTAGCAGAAAAATTGAGAATAAGTATGATCTATTAGAGGAAGTCCCGTCGGACTTGATGGCCGGAAGCATTAATACCTATCTCGATGAAAGTGTCTCTATTGGCACCTCATATTTTTATTTTCTGCGAGCTGTGGATCAGGCCGGAAATCTCAGTCCGCGTTCCGATACGATCGAGTATAAGTTAGTTACTAAAGTCAACTTACGTGAGCCGGTGAATGTTACCATTACCGATGTAAAACCAACTTTCAAATGGTCCGATGTCGGGACGGCGGCTTCCGAATATGTCATCCGGGTAGAGCAATTAAATCCGATTCAGGTGATATGGCTATCGGCTCTCTCTCGACGAGGATATACCGATGAGATTCAAAGTATAAAATATGGAACCGAGAATACCTTTTATTTAACTCAAGAAGAGCTAAGTCGGGGCGTAAATTATCGCTGGCGTATTGATGCAGTGGCGACTTTTAATCGGGAAGGCGATGAGGTCGCTGGCTCGGAATCCAATTGGGGATATTTTAGAATTCAATAATAATTAAGGAGTAATTGTGAAAAGAGTTTCTTTATTTATGATTTTAGCATTATTAAGCGTCCAGCTTTTTGCTCAGGAAAGTCAGACGATCACCACTCGATCTGGTCGGACGGCAGATCGGCTATCTGCGTCTAAGTATATTCTATCAACTGGCTCGGACGCTATGTTAATGACCGTCAAAATTTGGGGCGAAGTAACTAGACCGGGATTATATGATGTACCGATCGGTACGGATTTGATTGAGTTAATTTCAGCTGCTGGCGGTCCAACGACTCGTGCTAATTTATCCAAAGTCAAATTAATTCACGGTTCACCTGAGGAAGTGGATAATTACGTAAATACAATAAATGTCAAAAAATTTCTGGAAACTGGCGATTTGGATATGATTCCTGAAATCAAGCCGTCCGATACGATTGTTGTACCGGTCAAAGTCAGTCAATATTTTCTAACGTCATTATCCTGGACCCAACAATTATTAAGTTTGTTTTCGATTTATAGTATGATACTTTATTACACAAGTGTAGCAAAATAGATAAAAAAATATAGGAGTGATGTATGATTGACAGCATTGACGTTCAAATTTTAGACATTTTGCAGAAGGAAGGCCGCATCCAGCGCAACAAAATTGCGGAGCAAGTCAGCCTTACTATTCCCGCTGTCAGCGAAAGAATGCGGAAATTAGAGAAAAAGGGTATTATCGAAGGTTATCACGCCAAAGTAAACAGTTCGGCAATCGGAAAGGATGTGACGGCTTTCGTTTTCGTGATGACCTCACCTTCGAAGAATTATGACGAATTTGTGCGCCGGGGTCGTGAGGAAAGTGATATAATAGAATGTCATAGTATCACCGGTGAAGGTTCACATCTTTTGAAAGTGCAGACTGATAATACCTCGACCCTCGAAAAATTGCTTTCTAAGATTCAATCCTGGCCAGGTGTATTGCAAACTCGGACTTATATTGTTCTTTCCAGTTACAAGGACTTTTCGGCACTGAAGCCGGCGAACTCAATGGTGAAGAAGTAAATTTTTCACACGAAGTCTCATATTTTTCTACTATTAATGTTTATGTTACTTAATGAAGATCGGATATTAAAATGTTGAATGATATACAAGTCGAGTTAGATAATATTGTACCCCGCATTGATGAATTGCGGAGGTTTCTTTGACATCGAGTCGAAGAAAAATGAATTGAATGCCGAGCGTCAAAAAACAACCGTTTCGGATTTCTGGTCTGACCCCACGCGAGCTCAATCAATTCTCCAAAAAATTAACGGGCTGGAAAGCGAAATCAATAATTTTGAAAATCTTGTGAAATATCAAAAAGAAGTCACAGACTTTGTGGATTTAGCCACTGAGGAACAAGATGACTCGGTCTTGTCTGAACTGGAAAAGATGTTAGCCGAACTTATTAGCAAAATTGAGCAATTGGAATTGGAAACAATGCTCGATGAACCGGATGATGAAAAAAATGCTATTTTGACGATTCATCCGGGAGCCGGCGGCACCGAGTCGCAGGATTGGGCGCATATGTTGATGCGAATGTATTTACGCTGGATCGAACGTAGTGGTATGCAGGCTGAGGTCATCAGTATCCTCGATGGTGAAGAAGCCGGAATCAAGGAAGTCACCATCGAAGTCAAAGGCCGATACGCCTACGGTTATCTCAAAGCCGAAGCCGGAATTCATCGCTTAGTACGCATTTCACCATTCGACGCCAATCATCGCCGCCACACTTCCTTCGCTTCGGTCTTTGTCTATCCGGCAATCGAAGACGATATAACTGTCGAAATCAATCAGGAAGACCTACGTATAGATACCTTCCGCGCCAGCGGTGCCGGTGGTCAGCATGTCAATAAGACCAGTTCCGCGGTTCGAATTACTCATATTCCGACCGGTATCGTTGTCCAGTGTCAAAATGAGCGCTCCCAGTTCAAAAACAAAGATAGTGCAATGAAAATTTTACGAGCGCGCCTTTATCAATTAAAGAAAGAAGAAAAAGATAAAGAAAAACAGGAGATCGAGAAGAATAAAAAGGATATTTCCTGGGGCAATCAGATTCGCTCCTACGTCTTTCAGCCCTACACTTTAGTCAAAGATCATCGCACGAAATACGAAACCGGCAATATTCAAGCCGTGATGGACGGCGAGATAGACGAATTTCTGCGTCAGTATTTATTATTCAATGCCAAAAATGAAAGAGCCAATAAGTGAGTAAAGAAGAACAAACCCCCGGAAGGTCATTAAACGAAATACTCACCATTCGCCGCGATAAACTGCAGGCAATTCGGGAAATGAATTTTCGGGCGTACGAATATGAATTTCAAAAAACGCATTCGGCGGCTGAGGTAGCTCAAAAATTTGACGAGCTAACCGAGAAAGTAGTAGTAAAAATTGCCGGACGACTAATGGCAATCCGCAAAATGGGACGCGCCAGTTTTGGTCATATTCAGGATGAAAGCGGACGAATCCAGATTTATGTTCAGGAAAACAGTGTCGGTCAGCAAGGCTATAAGTTATTCAATCTGCTCGACATCGGCGATATTGTCGGCGTCGCTGGTAAAGTTTTTCGCACCCGCACCGGCGAGATTACGATTCTGGTGGAAGAGTTGCAATTGCTAGCTAAAAATCTCCGCCCAATTCCAATTGTCAAGGAAAAGGATGGGCAAGTCTTCGATGCTTTTAGCGACAAGGAACAACGCTATCGTCAGCGTTACCTCGATTTGATGGTCAATCCAGAAGTGCGAGAAGTTTTTAAAACTCGTTCCAAAATTATCCAATGGACACGCGATTTTCTTAACGAACGCGGTTTTCTGGAAGTTGATACGCCGATCCTGCAGCCGATTTATGGCGGCGCGAACGCCCGCCCATTCAAGACTTATTATAATGCTCTCGAGCGCGAATTTTACCTACGGATAGCGGTTGAACTTTATCTTAAGCGCTTGATCATCGGTGGCTTTGAAAAAGTCTATGAAATCGGCAAGAATTTTCGGAACGAAGGTCTTGACCGCAGTCACAATCCCGAATTTACCTTGCTTGAATTTTATCAAACCTATGTTGATTACAATTATATGATGGATTTTGTCGAGCAGTATTTCCATTATCTTTGTTCGAAGTTGGGAAAATTTAAATTCCCTTTCGGTGAATACGAAATTGACTTCGGACATCCATTTAGCCACCGAAAAATGTTCGATTTAATTCAAGAATATGTCGGTGAAGACATTGCTCGATATTCGGAAGCTGAATTAAAAAGCCTATGTTTGAAGAAAAACATCGAACTGAAACCGGGTGACAATTATGGTAAATATATTGAATTACTGTTCGCTAATTTCGTCGAACCGCATTTGATCCAGCCGACTTTTGTTATTGATTATCCGAAAGCCATTTCGCCCCTGGCGAAAAACAAACGCGACGGCTCACCAAATCTCGTCGAGCGTTTTGAACTTTATATTGCCGGTAATGAATTTGTTAATGCTTTTAGCGAATTGAACGATCCTATTGATCAGCGGGAACGTCTGGAACAGCAGAATCGGTTGAGAGAATCAGGTGATGAAGAAGCCCAGACGATGGATGAGGATTTCATTACGGCAATGGAATATGGAATGCCGCCAACTGGAGGAGTCGGGATCGGCATTGATCGGGTAGTAATGCTATTTACCAATCAGGTTTCGATCAAAGACGTTATTCTTTTTCCTCAGATGCGCACCTGAGAAAGTAGAGCGATGAGCGTACCCTTTTTCATCGCTAAACGCCATTTGTTCAGCCGCCATAAAATCGGCTATATATCTTTCATAGGCATTATCGCTACTATCAGCCTGGCGGTCGGAGTAGCGGCTTTGATTTTGACGATCTCGATCCTGAACGGTTTTGAACAGGAAATCAAGACTAAATTACTCGGGTTCGACTCTCATATTCGTCTGCATTTATTATATCAGGATTCGATGGATTCGACTCTGGCGATTCGGTCGGAACTGGAGAAAATGCCGGAGATCGAGAGTTTCGTGCCTTATATTCACGGAGCCGCGATGATCCGCAAAGGGCCGGAAACCGAAGGAATAATCGTCGAGGGAATTGACGAAGTTCATATTCGACAAACTCTGGCGGTTGACCGCTTTATAAAAAAGGGCGAATTGCGTTTTAACTTGCCAGATGGTCGCGATGGTATCTTAATAGGCGCGAAATTAGCCAGACAACTCGGCGTGGATATTGGCGATAAAGTTTACCTCTTCATATTTCAACCGGAAGCGGATTATATCAAACGACCGCGCATTATGACTTTTACGGTAACCGGTCTGTATGATTCCGGAATTGCCGATTACGATGACGTTTTCATTTATACAAGTTTGCGGGCGGCGCAGAAACTCTATGACCTGGGGGAGAAATTTACAGGTTATCAGATTCGACTAAAAGACAACTCCAAAGTCGCAGCTGTGACCGAATATATTAACAAAACACTCGGCTATCCCTATAATGCCCTTAGCTGGAATGATCTGCACTCCAATCTATTCGAATGGTTGAGGATTCAACGTATCCCGATATTGCTGATTTTTGGTCTGATTGCGGTCGTCGCCGTTTTCAATATCGTCAGTTCGTTAATGATGATTGTAATTGAAAAAACTCGCGACATCGGTATTCTCAAGAGTATGGGATTGAATAACCGTCAAGTAACTTACATATTTTTATTTGAGGGACTTTTTATCGGAGTCGTAGGAACTCTGACGGGATTCGGGCTAAGTATATTATTAGGATACCTCCAGAACCGGTTTAATTTAATTTCCATTCCGGCGGACGTTTATTTTATGAGTTCTCTGCCGGTGTTGTTTGACTTCCGGAATTTTCTAATAATCGGATTAATTGCGATAGCTTCGGCGCTGTTAGCCACGCTTTATCCGTCGTATAAAGCCGTTAAGTTGACTCCCAGTGAGGCGACCCGTTATGAGTAGGAATTTTCTGAACTGGATCGCTTTTCGTTATTTTCGGTCTAAAAAGAAAACTGGTTTGATTTCCTTTACGTCTTATATCTCGATTATGGGTATTGCGCTCGGGGCGTTTGCGATGCTGGTGGCTTTGAGTGTGTTAAATGGCTTCGAGGCTGAAATTACCAATCGAGTCATTGACATCGAATCGCATTTGCGCGTTAGCGGACGCAATCTCCAATCAGATCAAGTCGAACAGGTTAGAGAAGCACTAACCGCTGTACCGGTGCGCGAAATTTATCCGTTTGTGTTGAAAAAGAGCATATTGTCTTCGGAACAAATGGAAGCCGTGGTGCGGATTAAAGCCATCGAGTCTGCCACACTGGAACAACAACTTTCCGGTCCGAGGACTATGATGCGTGGTGGGGCGAATTTCTTATCGGCAACTTCGAATCTGCCCGGTATTGTGATTGGTTATCAATTAGCCGATAAACTCGGTGTCTATCCGGGTGATACGTTAAATGTGATCAATCCAGCCAGCCTGGGGAGCGGTTTGAATATTCCAATTATAGGTCAGTTCGCCGTGACGGGAGTTTTTCAACTGGACTTGTTCGATTACGATGAGAATATTGCTTTTATAGAATTAGAAGTCGGCCAGAAAATTTTCGAAATGGGAGATAATTACAGCGGAATTGACATTCGTCTGGAAAATTATCAATATGTTAGGAAAGCCAAGCAACAATTGGTTGCCACACTTGGTGAGGAATATGATGTGGCTTCCTGGGAAGATTTGCATCGAACCTTGTTTGGAGCGATGAAATTAGAAAAATACGGTAGTTTCCTGGCACTTAGTTTCATTATTCTGGTGGCGATCCTGAACCTGACCAGTTCATTGGTGCTGCTGATTATGGAAAAAATCCGGGAAATCGGTATGCTCCAAGCATTGGGTATGAACCAGACTCAGATTCGCCAGATTTTTCTGCGACTTGGATTTTTAATCGGTAGTATCGGTCTAGCGGTTGGAATAGGGCTGGCATTAATCCTCTGCCTGGCACAACAGCATTTCCAATTTATCCCACTTCCGTCGGTATATTACATACCTTATCTGCCGGTGCAGGTGCAATGGAGCGACGTTTTAATGATCATAGGTGCTGGCTTAATATTTATCTATTGCGGAACGCTTTATCCCAGCTGGCGGGTCGGCAAACTTATGCCTTTGGAGGCTATTCAATATGAAAAATGAAAATGACAAAACCTTATTGAGTGTAAAGAATTTATCGAAATCGTACTGGAATGATGGTGTAGAAATTGCCGTTCTCCGCGATGTCAATTTAGCGGTCAAGGAAGGTGAAGTAGTGGCAATTGTCGGACCGTCAGGTATCGGGAAATCAACTCTGTTGAATCTATTAGGAACTCTCGACTGGCCGGATTCCGGTGCCGTAGAATATGAAGGACTCAATCCGTTTGATTTATCCGATGCGGAAATTGCGCGCTTCCGCAATACTCACATCGGATTCGTTTTTCAATTTCATCACCTCCTACCGGAATTTACTGCTCTCGAGAATGTTATGATTCCAGCTATGATTTATAACCGTGATGTCCAAAAGGCGGAAGAAATGGCCCGTGAAATGCTTGCGCGGGTTGGACTCGCCGAACGGGCTACCCACCGGCCGGCGGCGCTGTCAGGAGGTGAGCGTCAGCGAGTAGCTGTTGCTCGGGCGCTGATCAATAACCCTTTGATTGTTTTAGCGGATGAACCGACCGGCAATCTAGATTCCGTAAATAGCGAATTATTGATTGATTTAATGTTGGAATTGAATCGGAAATATCGGCGGACTTTTATCATTGCTACCCATAATCAGACCATCGCCGAAAAGTCACACCGCATTTTAAAATTCACAAAGGATTCTCTGCTTATAGAAGTGGGCGTTTAGTCGCCTGAATAAATTGGGTGGTTGATTACCAGCAGAAAATGCTGAGCAAAAGTGACAAAGTTATTGAACTGGGTAGGAAGAGGAGAAGCAAGACATTTCCAATATTTCTTATGATTATCGGTTAAGCTATTGATTATCCGAGTAGTATAGCTTCAAACGAGTGATAAAGCCCATTTTTCTAAATATTGTAACAATCAGGGGAAATTATAATCGTAGATCGGTTGTAATCACCCAGCGTAAATCGAAACGAGGCTCTGATCCTGGCGGATGCGATACCCATAACGGAAAGTGCATACCAACTTTAAGTATTTCCAACAGCTCCAATTCGATCCCTAGTCCAGCGTCGAAGTGGGTCTGTTTCCAATCAATGGCAGTAAATGATTCCGGTAATATACCGCTATCGAGAAAAATCAAGCAATCAAACATCGCGGCACCGGCTCGGGCCAGGTTATGACGCAATTCGGTATTGCTGGTAAGCATTTTATAGCTCTTTAGAGACTGATCGCCATAACCGCGCATATCGCCTTCACCCAGAGCTAACCGATAAGACTCAAAACTCTGGTTTTCCAGAACGTTTTTACCGAAGAAATAAAAATATTCCTGTTTAGGTACATTTCCATGAGCATTCCCGTAGAAAAGCCGCTGATAAAGCCAGACTCGATGATTTAAGCGCATCTTGATCTGGCCGTCGAGGGTAAGTTTATCAAAACTAAAATGGTTCTCATCAACCGGTAGGCCATATACGAATTTGGCATGAACTATGTGTCGGATATTGCCCCAGTTATGGAAATTGACATAATCCAAATAGGGCTTTAAACTTTGTCCGGTTTCCCACTTATTGGCGTTTAAGAACTCCAGGCTACGTACTTTTTGATAATCTAATCCGAGGTTCAGCTTCTGGTATCCTTGAACTCGATTGAATCCCCAGTATTTGACATCTCCCAGATAGATTTCAGTAGAAAGTTGGCCCTCCATCAGGTCGAAATAGTCGCGCCAACGCAGATAAATGCGTGGCTTGAATAAAAATTCCAGCAAGGAGGTACTGTAACTTAAATCGTATCCTAAGGTTTGGCTTTTATAACCATAATTCAAACCGAATGACCATTCGTCCAAACTTTGAGCCGGAAACAACGGCCGCATATTGATCCAGTAACGACCACGTAGTTTAACCCCAAAGCGAGTTAAATCCCTATTATTGAAATCGAAGGTCGGATAATAGAAGATTTGATATGAGTCAATGCTTGGCAAACCGGCCAGAAATTTAAAAACTACTGAGCGGGGATATTGATTGTTAAGACGATTGGAGTCCCAGATTTGCCGATCGGGATCGAGCATAATCCTGGTAATCGGTTTATTTGTAATCAAAGTTAGAGTGTCGAATTTTCCGGTTCCCGGCTGTATTTTGTGATTGTAAATATTGCCGCTTCGGTCGAAAGCTTTGACCTCGAGCGGGAGATAATTCAACGAAGATTGTTTGATAATTACATCGGTGATATATTCGGAATTGTTTGTTTGTGATCGAATAACTTTTTGAATTTTTACATCCGTCGGTTGTTCTAAGTGCAGAAAATTTTGGTAAAGGGCTACGAACTCATAACCGGATTTTTCCTCAGCTATTTTAAAAAATACTTGTGGATCAATACTATCAGATTGAATAAAAGCCTGATATTGAGCCAGAACCTGGCTGAAAAGGCTGTCACCGAGCACATAATGGCTCATTTCAACTAATTTTTGACTTTTTAAAAAACGGGTTTGAGTGTTGATAAATATAGTATTTGCCCTTTCGTTGGAAGCCCGCGCCGGTTGGAGAATATTTTCTTTTTCCAACCCAGATGTAAAAACATTAAAGACTTTGGTATTAAATGAAATTAATTGGTTATCAGACAGTTTATATTTCTGATGCAGAAATTCGTAGCGATTTTTTAGGTAATCGTTCGCCAGAAATCCAGCTAGACCATCACTAATCGAGACACTAAGATCATTTTCGGATTCCACATTAAAACCCAGGTATTGGTGAGCAATTTCTCGAGCTAATATATACAAACTTAAATAATCAAGTTTAGTTGCCTCTGTCAATATTGTTTTATCAATTAATATCAGACGAGAAGTTGTGAAACCGCCAGGGATGACCGTCGGATAAATCGTTAATTGCTGATTCATTTCGGGCAAATATTTGGCGTAATAGTCTACTATGTCATTTATTATCTCAGTAGCGATCTTATCCTTGGATTTATCGTTGGCTGAAAACCGGCTAATAAATTTTACTTCGTTATGTGGTCGAGAGCGAATAGTCGAAACCTTCAGCCTATCATTGAGAATGAATCCAATGTCCTGAAGATACTCGGAATGAAATATAAAAGTATTTTTATCGTTATGACTAACAACCGAATCAATTTGAAGTGAACCAGCCGGCTGGAAATAATCCGGCAGGGTGAATCTAACAGAATAATTGGCAAATTCGAGGGGTGCGCGCTCCAGCTCATTAAGTCCAGTAATCTGCCATCTACCTCGACGATATTCTGCAATTCGGGGGTAAAAGTAAATCAGGCAATACGATTTTTCCGAATAAGTTGAACAGAGTTTGCTTTTCCCGGGTGGTATTATAGTCGTGAACTGAATGATTAATTCGACCGAGTCGCCGGGTTGAAGAGATTCAGCTAAAATTACAGCCGGATTGACCGATTCCGGTTGCATTACCGAAACCGGTTTGGCATTTATCGTAATTGATTCAATGTTGATAGATGCCGGTGCTTCGAATTGAGTCTCATATTTCTGAAAACTGCGTAAATCGCGACTGCGAAAGGCATTGGCGCGAACAAACAAATAAATTGTATCCAGCGCAATTGGAGCGTGATTAGTGAAAGCAATCTTCTCGTGTCCCGATAAAGTGTTTTCACTGGGATTGAATTCTAAATCGAGATCATACTTCAATCCATTTTGCCGGGCAAAGGCAAAGCTGGTAAATATAAATGAAAATGCCAACCATAGAGAAATTCTTAAGGTAATATGATTTTTTAAGTTAGCGGTCAATTTATTCAATATAAAAGAAATACATTTCATTAGGAACTTAACTTAAAATTAAGTCAGGATACAATCAAGCTTAGCGAATCGAACGATGCCTGCTATTTTGTTTGATTCTCCGGAAAATCTTAAATTAACCCGCTTTTTTCAGCCCCAATAGCTCAAATGGTAGAGCAGCGGACTCTTAATCCGTTGGTTCAAGGTTCGAGTCCTTGTTGGGGTACACCTTAAAATACTAATGTTCCCAACAGTAAAAGATTTTTTTCAATGTCGGTTATTAGAATTTCGTATCAAGCAGGGTATATGATTTTAACCCATTTTGACATCGAAAATTGTCGGCTATTAGCATTACAATTCTTGATTTATTTTTGGGATCTTTTAATTAGTTTGGAAGGATCAATTAAAGGAATATAGATTTTGCTATAGGGAGAATTTGCGTTAATCATAGCGTGCAAACCGCGAGTCCCAGAAATTGATATGGCAAGAAGGGATTTTATTAATTTTCTAGGAAGTTTCAGATTATCTCGAGTGCAATCACTCAAATCAGATGGGTCTTTGAACTTGAAATTATGGGCAGCTTCAATTCCCATTAAGTCTTTATTATTTTGGCTGAAATTGAATTTAATAACAACGGATATAATTGCATTTTCTTTAATTATATTAAAATTTGATGTTACCTGAATCTGGATAGTGGAATCCGGTTTGAAATCCTTATTAGGTTTTATGTAATAGCTAATAAGTTTAATGGAGTTAATTTGGAAAAAAATTTGCTTCTCAGGCATATCCTTGTCCTATTGTATTATTAAAATTAATTAGCGATTGCTCAAATGGGAAATCAATTGGTGAAGGTTCAGGTGGGTGGATTAAATCATCATATTTTTGCTCAATCCAATCCTGACCTTGAATTATTACTAATTTATTTTCCGCAATACATTTGCTCTCAGATTCTCTTGCATTAACCGGTTTAATTTCGAGATTAACATCTAATCCGAGTTTATGAGTAATTTCAACAATTTTTTTAATTGAGACATTCGGGGTATAATTGAACATTTTGGTAATTGAGGCTCTTGATTTGCCTAATATCCTTGCTAAATCGGCTTTTGAAATGTTATTTTTCTCCATCCAGGTTAGTAAATAATTATAAAAATCGTGAATAATGTCCCAAGCTTTTTCTTCTGCATCTGGGGGCTCTAGAAAAAACTTTTCAAATTCCATCAATGACTTTTGAAAAATCTTGCTCATAATAATCCTTTTTATATTGGAATGATTGATAAATTGAATTTGATAGTTTATTTACTTTTTTAGATATGTATCCAAAAAAAACAAGAGAATCTCTATATCTAAAAAAGAAAAATCTATGAGGGTGATGAGAAATCTCGCCATAAGTAAAATTCCTTCCAGTCAAGTTCCATTTAATATGAGGAGATCTATATTGTTGTCCATTAGTTGCCATTCTAATAATTAATCTTTTGATATTTTTTTTATCATCGTTCGATAATTGATTAAAAGCCTCAATTACTTCAGAGCGCCCATTTTCTATGGGATAAAAAATCCTGAGTTCTGGAATATTATGGCTATTGATATTAAATCTAAGTTGTCTAAATAATATATTACGTTTTCTAACACTCATATATGTTAACCTATAGGTAAACAAAAAACAAGAGGAATTTTAAGTATCGGAAGATTTCTTCCTAAAATCGAAGTTACTTTACATTTTTGGCTTTTTACTAGATTTCTAATAGTGTCAAGAGCGCGGAGACTTCTAAAGAGCTCTGTAATTTCGTCCTCCTTTCTTCCAAACACCGCTCCCGCATCATAAAAACATTGTTGTAACTCCTCCAGGTTATTGATACCAAGGTTGCCCAGATATTCCTTGATCTTCAGCACCTCAGATAGTTCTTCAGGATCAATCCTTATATTGAGCAATTCTTCACTTTTATAGAATTGTGGCTCACTATGTTCATATTTTAGATTGTAACCAAAAGCGTTAGATAATGATATGAAGTTGGAGACTCTTGGGTTTATGGTCATTCCTTTTTTTATTCGGTTAAGAGTATGGGAAGGAATATTGGTATTTTGGTTTACCTTAGTAAGCTTAATACCTTCGGACTTAAATTCATTTAAGTATTCAATTACATTCATTTATTGTAAAATATATTCATTATTGTCATCAATCCAAAAACATTTATTGTAAATCAAAATATTCCTCTAGATTTGCCTCGAGGAGGTTCATTATTTAGAAAATTGTAAAAGAAAATTATTCAAATATAAGAGAAAATGTTCTTCTTTATCCTATTCAGGGAATAATCTCTAATTCTATTGACCTACAATACTTTGATCGCTAGGCGGTGTTTGTTTATCGAATAACAATAGATTTCAAATTAAACCGTGGGTACTTGAGTATCGTAAAAATTATCTCCTCCAAAAAATCTTTACCTCTTTAAAGTTAAACATGCTAAAAAATTGGGAGAAAATCCTGTCAAATTAAATATCTTGAAAATAGTATCTTCAATGATTAATATACTCATCAATGAATGCAAATCTACAAAATTGGACAAAGAGTTTGTTTATAAGGAAATCCATTTTGAAACTGGAGAATTGGTTAAAACCAAAAAAAAATCAATTGAAGGAGGCCATTATGTTAAAAAGACTGGAGTTATTATTTTTTTCATTAATTCTAATTTCAAATTCATTTTCTGAGGTGAAAGATAGTACCATTGCTAAGTCACCTCAAAATATTCAAAATGGTTCCAAGGCTCTCCAGTTTCTTATCGGGCCAAATGTCCAGATAATAAATTTCCAGGGTTCCACTTTATCGCTAAAGTACCATTTATCTCCAAAGCAATCAATTCGTTGTGGAATATCATTAATCGGCAAAAGTGAAGAATACGATGCGGATAACAAAATACTTGAAAACGATTCGTTAAATAGCAAAGACTTCACTGATAATGATTATTATTCAGTCGAAATTAATACACAATATTTACTATATCATCCCAACAAATATTCTTATTTATTTTATGGCGTTGGGCCTTTATTTAGGTACTCTTTTTCGGATCGTTACGATGAAATCCAGAATAAATTAACCGGAACCTGGGATGTTTATGAGACAAGAGAGCAAAAATCTATAAATTATTATATTGGATTGTCTTTTGTTTTCGGTTATGAGTTATTTATTACAAAAACTATCAGCCTGCATGGAGAATATAATCAGGAAGTTACCTATCATCATCAACATTCAAAAGATGTACGTCCCTATAAAGTCATCGAAAGCAGTTCTTCCGGATTTTTATTTAGAGGTAACTCGATTAAATTCGGGTGTTCCTTTTATTGGTAATCATTAGTTAAAAATAATGGCTGTATTTTTTGCGGGCTATTTTGTGATTTTTGCGATGATTTTGAGGGATTTTAAAATTGTTGCGCGCACCCCTGGCTCAGAGGAATTTTGAAAAGTACATATTTAAATTTATGATCAAAAAATCTGATTCGTGAAGAAGTTACTGGAACAATATCTTAAAAGTTTAACCGAAACTTCAAATCGGGGTGACGCTCGCGAGGAAAGTTATTACAAACATCTCGACGAACTTATTAAGCAGTATGCAGAAAATCGAAACATTAAAAATATTGAAGTAACGATTCTTCCGAAAAAGACTGATGCCGGAAATCCTGACTTCCGCGTATGGGACGGACAAAACCACATCACCGGTTATATCGAAGCCAAAGACCCATCAATTACTGATCTGGATTATGTCGAAGATTCCCAACAATTAAAACGCTATGTTTCAACATTTCCCAATGTTATCTTGACCAATTTTTATGAATTCCGGCTTTATCGAGATGGACAGCAAATCCGGAGAGTTATGATTGGACGACCGGTAATCGCTCAAAAGCTACAAATCAAACCGCCCCTGGAAAATGTTGAAAAATTCATTGAACTCTTCGATTTATTCTTCTCCTTTTCTTTACCAAAAGTTCAAAATGCGCGTTCGCTGGCAATCGAATTAGCCGATCGCACCCGATTCCTGCGCGATGAAGTAATCACAGTCGAAATGGCGGAAAACGGGAGCAAAGGACAGAAGCAAATTGCGGGCTTTTATGAAGCCTTTAAAACTTACCTGATACCGAATTTAACCGCAGAACAATTTGCTGATCTTTATGCTCAAACTATTACTTACGGTCTGTTCGCCGCCCGGACAAGAGTTACAACCGAGCGGGTTGAATTTAATCGTAAAATCGCGTTCGATTATATTCCTCACACTATCGGAATTTTGCGGGATATATTCCACTTTATTTCGCTCGGAGACCCGCCGAAATCACTGCAAATCATCGTGGACGATATCGTCGAAATTCTAAATGTTGCCGACGTCAATAAGATTTTGCATGAATACCAGAGCGCCGGAAAAGGCCGTGATCCAATTATCCATTTTTACGAAACTTTTCTGGCTACCTACGATCCTGAAATCCGCGAACGGCGCGGAGTTTATTATACGCCGGAGCCTGTGGTCGGATATATCGTCCGTTCGATTCATTCCATTTTAAAATCGCATTTTAATCTGGCGGACGGTCTCGCTAGCGAAGAAGTAAAACTGCTCGACCCAGCCGGTGGAACGCTCACCTTTCCCGCCGAAGCCATCCGGCTAGCGGCTGATGAATTCAAAAGTAAATACGGCGCAGGCGGTTTACATTTATGGATAAAGAAACACATCCTCGCTAATTTTCACGCTTTTGAGCTGATGATGGCGCCTTATGCCATTGGTCACTTGAAAATTGGTTTTATCCTTGACGAACTCGGCTATAAAATGGCTGAGGATGAACGCTTCAAACTCTATCTGACCAACACGCTGGAAATGGAAGAAATAAAGGAAATTACGATTCCCTTACTTTCTTCGCTGAGTGAAGAAAGTCATTTTGCGGAAAAAGTGAAGAAAGAACAACCGATCCTGGTAATTCTTGGCAATCCGCCTTATAGCGGCATTTCCGCCAATATCAATAAATGGACGGAACGTTTACTTAAAGAAGACATTGATGGCGCAGAGAGTTATTACAAAGTAGATGGTCAGCCGCTGGGAGAAAGGAATCCTAAATGGTTGCAGGACGATTATGTCAAATTTCTACGCTTCGCGCAATGGAAAATCCAGCAATCCGGTTACGGCATCGTGGGGATGATTACCAATCACAGTTATCTGGACAATCCTACTTTTCGCGGAATGCGTCAAAGTCTAATGAAAACCTTCGATGAAATTTACATTCTTGATTTGCACGGCAATAGCCTGAAAAAAGAAACAACTCCCGCCGGTGGCAAAGACGAAAATGTGTTTGATATTCGTCAGGGCGTGGCAATTGCGTTATTTGTGAAAAATAAAGAACCGAAAGAATCCAGGGTATTTCATACAGATTTATATGGACTGCGTGAAGAAAAATATGATTGGCTGGATGCAAATAATTTTACTATAAAGAATTATCAGAAAATTAAACCAGTTTCACCTTGGTATTTCTTTATTCCTCGAGACATAGCGCACATTCAACGATATTTGGGATGGAAAAGAATTAATGAAATCTTCCCGGTAAATGTCACAGGAATAATAACGGCAAATAATAATTTAGCCATTGATTTCGAGAAAAATTCTTTGAAGAATAAAATAATGATGTTTCGTAATGAAAATTTACCAGATGAAATAATTAGAGAAGGGCTAAAATTAAAAGATAATTATCAATGGAAATTATCTGAACAAAGAAAAAAATTCCAAAAAGTAGATAATTGGGAACAATACTTTACTGAATTACTTTATCGCCCGTTTGACATCAGGCACATTTATTATCAAGATAATATTGTTTTCCGAACTCGCCGAGAGGTTATGCGCCATATGCTGGAAGAGAATATTGGGTTGATATCAGTGCGACAGGTTGCCGAAGGTGTTTTTAATCACTGTTTTATTACGGATAAAATCGTTGAAAGCAGAATTACATTGAGTAATAAGGGCATTGCCTACCTTTTCCCTTTATATCTTTATCCGGAGCAATCGAAAAAAGACAATCCCGGTCGTCATCTGACTACGATGATGATTTTTGAGCCGGGCGAAAAATATGGCCGGAAACCTAATATTGCGCCCATAATTTTTTCACGATTGGCGGAGCATTATCCCAAAAGACCGTCGCCGGAGGAGATTTTCTACTACGTTTACGCAATCTTATACAGCAATATCTACCGCGAAACCTACGCCGAGTTCTTGAAAATTGACTTCCCGCGCGTGCCTTTTACCGCTGATTATGAAGTGTTTAAAAATCTAGGCAAATCGGGGAAACAACTGGCTGACCTGCATTTGCTTAGAAGCCCGGCGCTCGATCCGCCGATTGCCCGATACCAGGGCAGTAGCCCAAACGACCGAATCGAGAAGGTTATTTACCAGAAAGATGAACAGCGCATTTACATTAATAATGACAAATATTTTGAAGGCATTGCACCGGAAGTCTGGAATTATTACATCGGCGGTTATCAGGTATTACATAAATATTTAAAAGACCGTAAGGGAAGAACTATGGACGATGCGCCCCATTACTGTCGCATAGTAACCGCCTTGAGTAAAACCATTGAAATCCAGAAGCAAATAGACGCAATCTATCCCGACGTAGAAAAGGAAATCATAAAGTTTTAAACAATGAATTTTATCGAAATTAGTCGTGCGATTATTCAAATTTTTCATTTCGTTATGAAAGGATACTAAGTTTAGATGAATTACAAAAGTGTGATGCCGATTTGGATTGCCTTTCTGCTTTTAGTAAGTGTTTTCATTGCCAATCTGAATTCAGCTAATGCGCCGGATATTCACACATGGGAAATGCAAGAAATTGTCTTGCAGGCTGAAGGAAAATATGAAAATTTCTATACCGATGTAACTTGCTGGATCGATCTGACTGGACCGGAATTTTCCAAGCGGATTTACGGTTTCTGGGACGGCGCTAATATTTTCAAAGTGCGTTTCGTCGCTACTAAGCCGGGAAAATGGTACTGGCGTAGTGGTTCAAACCAGCCGAATGACAATGGACTAAACAACCTCAGCGGCGAGTTTATGGCGGTCGAATGGACGGAAACCGAAAAATTGCAGAATCCCAACCGACGCGGTTTTGTACGCTCCACCTCTAATGGTCACGCTCTCCAGTACGCTGACGGAACGCCCTTTTTTATGATAGGTGATACCTGGCTGGCGGGATCAACCTGGCGACTTCCTTTCCGCAACGCCGATTCACCGGAAAATTACGAGCCTGCGCCGGGAATCGGTTTTGAAGATGCCGTGAAATATCGCAAGAGACAGGGCTTCAATTCCGTAAGTATCATTTCGTGTTTCCCAAACTGGGATGCTGATTGTAAGCCGAGTACTTATGCTGATGAGAATAGAATTTTCGTCAGAAATGCCTGGGAAAAGTTCGGTTATGATGTTGCTGATGCGACCGGAATTGACGCTTCCGGTGGTTTGAGCTATTGGGGCACACTGACTGCCAAAGAGATGCGCGATGAATATGGTAATTTGCCTTTTGCAATGTCGCAAACTCATAAAGGTGTATCTGATTTCAATCATATCAATCCGCAATATTTTCAGAGCCTTGATAGAAAAATGCGATTTTTATCGCAGGAAGGTTTTGTCCCATTATTAGAAACTGTGCGACGGGATGTCGGTCCTTCCTGGTATGCCTATTTTGATTTCAATGAGACTTTTGCGCGTTTTATGCAATACTTGATAGCGCGTTACGGCGCCTACAATATTATTTTCAGCGGTATTCACCTCGACTGGATTCCAAAAGAATTTAGTCTGACGGCGGAGCAATTTAATGAGGCTTTGACTTATCATCTGGAAAAATATGGCCCAATGCCTTTTGAGCAGCCGGTTACAACCCTTATCAGCAGTTCGACCTATTCGGTGTTTGGTCATTATCAGGATTGTCCGTGGTTGACGATGCACAGCGTCGGTAATAAACCGCGGGACCACCGCATAGCCGATTCGTTGGAAATAATTTTTCGACTCGAGCCGCCTTACCCGGCGATTAATTTCGAGCCTTATTACACCGGCTGGGATCACGAGATTAATATGCCGAACGGCGAACGTCCTCCGGCCAATTCCGAGCGCGATAATTACTTTGCGCGAGCACAAATGTATGGCTCGGTGCTTTCGGGTGGTTTGTCCGGTCACGTCCACGGGACTTCGGCTTATGACCTAACCACAACCGGCGAACCGGCTGGAAAACGTCATCATATCTGGGAGGCTTTGAAGTTTGAATCGGCAAATTATATGAAATACTTGAGTTCGTTTATTTTATCGGAGGGAAATAAATACCAGGATTTACGGCTTGCCCGTGAGGATATTCACCCTAATAAAGCGCCTAACAGTCCGCCAACAGGTTTAGATGGCTGGGCTTATATGATGCGAACCCCGGATAAAAACCTGGCTATGCTTTACTTCGAAAATCAGTCGGTTTTACCCACTTTGTCCGGCTTTAAACCGAATACAATGTACCATTTTAAGTGGTTTGATCCGCGCAATGGTGAATGGAAAGAGACTCAGGCAATCCAAACGGACAAAAAGGGAAATATAAAAGTGCCACCGTTTCCTGACGGGAATAATCCTTCTACCAGGGACTGGGCGGCTAAAATTTGCAGAGAAGAAAAGAATAAATAAATTTATAACCAAATGTAAAGGAGTATCGTTATGAAAAAGTTAGTCATCGGCATTTTGGGTATATTTCTTATGCAGAATTTGTACGCCCAGAACGTCGAAAATAAGATTGTCATTGATGTCGAGGCCGGCCAACATATGATCAGTCGGCACATCTATGGCCATTTCGCTGAACATCTTGGTCGGTGTATTTACGGCGGGATTTGGGTTGGGGAAGATTCACCAATTCCCAATACCCGGGGCATTCGGAATGACGTAGTCGCCGCGCTGAAAGACATTGCTGTGCCGAATGTTCGCTGGCCAGGTGGTTGTTTCGCTGATGAATATCATTGGATGGATGGCATTGGTCCCCGCGACCAAAGACCGAAAATGATCAATACCCACTGGGGTGGCGTTACCGAAGATAATAGCTTCGGCACGCATGAATTTATGGACTTCTGCGAGCAGATCGGCTGTGAACCGGTAATTACCGGCAATGTAGGCAGTGGCACCGTGCGTGAAATGGCTCAATGGGTCGAGTATCTCACTTCTGATAACGTTAGTCCGATGACTGAACTACGAAAGAAGAACGGTCGCGAAAAACCCTGGCGCGTTAGATTTTGGGGATTGGGAAATGAAAACTGGGGCTGTGGTGGCAATATGACGGCGGATTTCTACGCCGATGAGATGCGGCGTTTTTCAACTTATTGTAAAAATTACAGCGGCAATGAGTTATATCGAGTAGCCTGTGGCCCATCTGACGAAAACTACGAATGGATGGAAACCCTAATGAAAGAACCGATCAATCGGAATTGCTTTCAGGGAATTTCTTTGCATTATTATACGGTTTGTCATAACTGGACTAATAAAGGTTCTGCTACCAATTTTAACGAAAAAGACTGGTTTCTGACGATGTCGAAAACGCTCCGAATGGATGAGTTTGTCACCAAACACTCTGCCATTATGGATAAATATGATCCGGAAAAGAAAATCGGACTCATCGTTGATGAATGGGGTAATTGGCACGATGTCGAACCCGGCACTAATCCGGCTTTTCTATATCAACAAAATACACTCAGAGATGCTCTGGTTGCCGCCACCAACCTGAACATTTTTAATAATCACTGTGAACGGGTGAAAATGGCTAACATTGCGCAAATGGTCAATGTTCTGCAGGCAATTATTCTGACGAACGAAGACCAGATTGTCCGGACGCCGACCTATTATGTTTATAAAATGTACAAAGTGCATCAGGATGCGACTTTATTGCCAATCGAATTGACCTGTCAGAATTATGAACTGGACGGCGGTTCAATTCCGGCGGTGAATGCTTCGGCATCCGTAGATAAACAGGGCGTCGTTCATATTACGCTATGTAATCTCGATCCGAATAAAAACCTGAATCTGACTTGTGAATTAAAGGGCAAGAACCAATTTTCGGTAAGCGGTAGTGAAATTATCACAGCCGGTAAGATGAACGCTTATAATGATTTTGGTAAACCGGAGGAAGTCAATCTGCAAAAATTTGCTGATTGCAAAATAGCTAAAAATACGCTTTCAGTTAATCTACCGGCAAAGTCGGTCGTAATGGTCGCACTGGCAAGTAAACCAGCTGATAAGCCAAAGAAATAAGAGGTTTATTGTTTGTTAGAAAAACTTCTCGGAGTCTGATAAAAAGTTATTTGAATTTTCCGAACGAAGATTAATCTTTGTTCGGATTAAAATTTATAATTATCAAGATTTTCGATCTTCAAACTATCAGGCAATACCCCGATAGTAATAATGAAAAAAGTCAGGGCTTTGGTGCCTGGTTCCAGGTGACCACCGACGACACTGTTTTCATCCGACAGGGCGATGTGAGCGTGAACCCGTCCATTCAAAATATAGCCCTGCACGGAAATCAAATCCATCGGTACCGAGGCTTTGGGATATTCTTCGTCCGGCGGTAGGTTTTTACTGCTGACCACGTGGTAGTGATAATCGGTTACGGCGCCGATTCCGGCTAAGATCACGCCGTTTTTGATTTTGCGACTGTTTACAGCTTCATTTAATCCTTCTAATAAGTCTGTTCCGGAGCGCATACGAACTATTTCAATTCTTTCGAATTCAGATGTGAAAATTTGAATGTCCGATGTTTTTTCCTGAGCAAAACACATTGAAGACAAAAAGAGAATGCTAATAATAAAAGGTGATTTAATCATCTTTAAACCTTCCAATTTTAATGAAATAAATAGACGATTACGACGAATTTTACTTTTTTACCAGAATGGCATTGTCAACTTTAACCAATTTGTTTTTTTGTAAACCGAGGTTGATCAAGTTGTCGTATTGGATTTGCGCTTGTTGGATAGAAATCGTTCCTTTTGAAATTTCATCCAGAATGCCATCGGCGTCGTGATCAATGGCGACGGCGGTTTCCGGATTTACCAATTGCTTTTTACTGGTGATTTTGAACTGGTTGAACGGCTTGGCATTGACCGGATAGAAGCTTTTCAGTTCGAGGTGGAAATCTTCGAATTCTTCAATATACTTATGATTTTCCGGGGTTATTTCCTTGAGGCGATTTTCCTTGGTTAGCATTTCAAGGCCATAATCGTAAATCTTTTGAGCTTCCGCTAAAGTTGTGTTCCCGACGCTAATTTTGTCGATAATCCGATCCTGATCAAAATCAACGGCTAAGAAATTTTTACCGATTAGCTCGTTGTAACGTTCATTTTTTTCGACTGCATAAATCGAACGAATACGATATACCTCATTATCGTAAGTGAATTGATACTGAGCCACGCTGGTTTGCGGGCGAGTGGTGCAACTACCAAGAAACAGTACAATTAAACTGAGATTGAAGACAACCACAAAAGTCGAATTAATTCGCCTATGGCGATAAATCTTTAACATGACTTCTTCTCCTTTTGAAATTTTGTTCTTCGTTGTTCCTCTCATAAAAGACTAAACCACATTCAAATTTAAAGTAAATGTTTTTCAAATGAATATAAATATTTTCCAAAGCAAATTAACCATAGGAGATTTTAATCACTTCGATGTTGATTGGGTATATAACTGATCGAGTTTATCGCTGATCAAAGCCGGATTAGTCAAAGGCATATCGTCAGAATCAACCCAATAATTAAATATTTTTACCTTATCGCGATTGCTAAATCTGGGTAGAGGACTTTTGTTAGTTGTCGTAATGTGGTTACCATTTTTATCAACAATGATCAAAGATGGTCGGAAAACTCCTTTCCGCCCAATAAATTTGTCCATTAATTTGACTGCTGCATCATATTCAGACTGAGTAGCACGTCCGAGCGATTCGTAATCGTCGATGATCTTATTATCCCAGGTATGTATCGTGGCATAACTTTCCGAGATGTATTCCTCAAGGTTGAAGCCGTTTTGCATGGTATCGTGTCCGGATGGCATCAGAATTATTTTTCCTCCACCACCCTCGATATTAGCGGCATAAACAGGCCGAGCCATTCCACTTAGCCAACCCTGGAGATGTTTTATCAAAATTTTGCCAATTTGAATTGGAGTAATAAAGTGTGCTAAACTTCGTTCTCGATGACATTGAAGTAGATAATAGGGTTCTACTCCTGCCCAGAGCATTCGACGACAGGTTTCGGCGATTGAGCCGAGGTTATCATTGACGTGTTTTAATAAAACAGTCTGATTGCGGACCGAGTAGCCATGATGGTGAATACGGTCAATCGCTGATTTAAATTCCGAAGTAATTTCATGATAGTGATTAACGTGAGTCATGAAGTAAATATATTTTTCGGAATTACTAGTTGCTTGATCTATAAGTGATAAGATATCCTCGGTAATAGCCATCGGCAAAGTTACTGGAACGCGAGTAGCAATTCTTATAACCCGTAAATGATCAATTTTGGACAAACGGGTTAAGACATATTCGAGACGTTCGGGACTAATCATCAAGGCATCGCCGCCAGTCACCAGAACTTCATCAATATTGGAATTCCAGTCTATATAAAATAGCCCCTTGTCGATATCTTGCCGACTGACGGTAGTAGTGCAGTCGAGTGATTTTAGTCTCTGACAATGGGTGCAGTAAGAAGCGCAACTGGTATTTTCGGCAACGAAGAGGGCTACTCTATTAGGATAACGTTGATAGGCTGCTCCATAACTGCGATTTTCTTCAGCCATTGCACCTTCACTTCCGGTGTCGGGAAATAACAGATGAGCTGGAGTAGGAACTGCTTCCCAGAAAATAGGGTCAAGCCGATTTTTGGCTTCTTCGCTGGGTAATAGATTGGGATGAAACGGATCTTCGGCAATTAGGGATGCATAATAAGGTGTAATGCGCATCGGTTCTTTGCCTTCCGCACGCAATTTGGCGATTGTACGGGCAATTTCACTTTTCTGATAATCGTTTAGTCGGATCACCTGACATAATTCGTCAACTTTACAGATGGCGTTTTTCTTCTGCCAGATGGGATCATACCATTGTTTTTCAGTAACCTGTTGCCAGAGTGAAATTGAATGAAAATCGCGTGGCTTGGTTATATAAGTTGTAGGCATCGTTTATTTCTCCTTGATTTTATGTAGTATAAATTATTATAAAATGTCATTATTTTACTAAAATCTAAAAAACAGTCGTTTTTAATGCAAATCCTATTTGTTAGCGGAAATCGAGGTTGTACTGGCCTAGTAGGACATTCTCTCGGTTAAATGGTTGGTTAGAAATTATTATGACGGAACTTTCGTAGGTTAATATAAATTTATTTTGGATTGAATTCCCATGACGTCAATTATTGGCAAATTGAGTGGAAAGTCTTAGATTCTCGACGCTTTCAATTTAATAATCTGAATGGAATTATATGAAACAGCTTAATGATGTCGAATTGCTGACGACTTTGACCGAAGCTCACCAGCGGCTAAATAAAGAAATTGGGCGAGTGATAATCGGCCAACAGGAAATTATTCACCAAATTGAGATTTCTCTCCTTGCGCAAGGGCATTGCCTTTTGATAGGCGTACCGGGATTAGCCAAGACGCTGATGATTAAAACTTTAGCGCAGGCGCTCGATTTGCAATTCAGTCGTATTCAATTTACGCCTGATCTAATGCCGTCGGACATTACCGGCACCGAAGTTATCGAAGAAGATAAACTAACTGGCACCCGCGCTTTTCGGTTTTTCAAAGGGCCGATTTTTGGCAATATTATTCTCGCTGACGAAATCAACCGTACTCCGCCTAAAACCCAGTCCGCTTTACTGGAGGCTATGCAGGAGCATCGCGTCACAGCCGCCGGTGAAACGCACCAATTGGAAGAACCATTTTTTGTGTTGGCGACACAGAATCCAATCGAGCAGGAGGGCACTTACCCATTGCCAGAAGCGCAGCTAGATCGTTTTATGTTTAGTTTAAAAGTCGAATACCCGACCTTTCAAGAAGAACTGGAGATTGTCAAGTCAACCACGGTTGATGCCGAATCCACGCCGGAAATTGTAATTCATCGCGCCGAGATTCTGCAATTCCAGCATCTCGTCAGGCGGGTGCCGGTAGCTCCAAACGTAGTTGAATTTGCGGTGAAGCTGGTAACTGCTACACGGCCTACCAATTCTAACGCGCCTGATTTTATTCATAAATGGGTAGAATGGGGTGCTGGTCCGCGCGCCAGTCAGTATTTGATTCTCGGCGCTAAAGCCAATGCCGTTCTGGGAGGTCGTCCGACTCCGTCAATTGATGACGTAATTAAAATGGCTAAGCCGGTGCTGAGGCATCGTATAATTCCGAACTTTAATGCCGAAGCAGAGGGAATTAATACCGATCACATTACCCAAAAGTTGCTTGAGACTATCGTTTAATTTGGGAATTTTTATAAATGGCAGAAGAAAGACTGGATAAGCGGCGTTATCTTGAACCGGCAGTCATCGCCCGGTTGGATAATATGGCTTTGCGCGCCAGGCTGGTAGTGGAGGGATTCATAATCGGCCTTCATCGCAGTCCCTATCATGGTTTTTCGATCGAATTTGCCGAACACCGACCCTATATGCCGGGCGATGAAATAAAATATATTGACTGGAAGCTTTACGGTAAAACTGACCGCTTTTATATCAAAGAATTCGAAGAAGAAACCAATCTCAAGTCTTACATTATTCTTGATAAAAGCGGTTCGATGGGTTACCAATCAGGGGCAGTCTCCAAACTGGTTTATGGTAGCTATTTAGCCGCCGCACTGGGGTATTTATTACTTAAGCAACAAGATGCGGTAAGCCTGACTCTTTTTGACACCGAAATTACTACCTACTTACCACCCATTGCTAAAAAGAGTCACTTGAATTTAGTACTCGGAGCGTTGGAGAAGGTCACAGCCGGTTCGGAGACTTCCATAGCCCCGCTTCTCCATTCCGCCGCTGAAAAAATCAAGAAACGCGGGCTGATTATTCTTATTTCAGATTTGCTCGACGATCCCGCAAGCGTAATCAATGCCCTGAAACATTTCCGACATAGACGCCACGAGGTAATCGTATTTCAAGTTTTAGACCCTCAAGAACTCGAGTTTGGTTTCAATCGCCAGACTAAATTCGTTGACCTGGAAAATCGCGATACACTATTGACCGAACCCGGCCAGGTGAAATTAGCATATCGGCAGGCGATCAATAATTTTATCGAAGATTACAAAATCCAATGCCGAGCGAATAATATTGACCACGTGCTGTTGACTACTGATCGCCCTCTGGATTTAGCCTTGACCGAGTATTTGAATAAACGCGCCCGAGTTGGATAGAAAATAAAAAAGCCGGATACTTAGTCCGGCTTTTAAGAAATTGACCAGATTGTTTATTCCAGAGATTTTTGTATCAGACGATACTTTTCAGCCTCTTCCAGATTACCCTGATTATATAGCGATTTCCAGAGTACTTCATACCCGAATACATTATTTGGATCCAGCTCGATAATTTTGCGGGCATAATCTTCGGCTTCCAACCAGTCCTTATTTCTGAAAACTGCCTCAGTGACGCGGATTAGCAATTCTAAGTTATTGGGGTCGTCAGCGATCACCTTTTGAAATTGATACTTAGCCTCGTCGAATCGGCCGAGTTTGGTTAGTAATTGAGCGGCGACATAGACTAAGTCGAGATTGGTGGGATCCTTTTCGATTAATTTATTGATACTGCTGAGAGCTTCTTCATTGCGTCCCACTTCGGATAAGAACTGGATTTTTAAAATTGGTAATTCGATATTATTCGGATGTTCGGTAATAATCTTATCCAGCTGCGCGAAAATTTCGTCCTGACGGGTACTATCCCAGGCAACTTGAAAATAATAATTGACCACATCTTCATCGAAAAGATTATGATCCAGCATCATTTTGCCGTATTTTTCAACATTGGCGGAGTCATTCATAATATAAAAACATTTTATCAAGCCATTGTAGGTCGGAATTTCATCGGACTTAAATTCCAGCGCACGGATGAATTGCTGAGCGGCAAGATTCAAGAGTGAATCTTTTTCAGCCGGTAGAAAGGCTTTTAAGGCGCTGTTGAACAGGTTGGCGCCTTCGGTATGTAATTCAGCCCATATTCCTCTGATATTGTCGTCGGCCTCTTTGGCCTTGGTGGGATCAATTTGTTTGGCTTTTTCGAACATCTGTTTGGCTTCATCATAGCGTTTAGCCGGGCGATAAATAGCACTACCCAGTAAGAGATAAGCCTGAGCATTATCCGGATATTTCTGAATGGCCTGGAGTAATTGTTCCTCGGCGGCTTGCGAATTATTCTGCTGGAGATAAACTTTTGCCGAAGTAATTTCCGGTGGATCACAAGCGTCCAAAATAAACAAACAGGCTAGCAATAAGACCAAAACGAAAGGAATTTTTTTCGGTTTCATTATTTTTACTCCTTTATCTATCATCTAAATAACATTAAAATTTACAAAAACGCTTAGAAAATTCAATAAACTATTCATTTAAATACAAAAGGCGGTCGGTAAATGTCTTTTTCGGTAATTATAGCTGTGATTAGCCGCGCTGGGGTTATATCGAAAGCCGGTGAAATTGCCGAATAACTGATCGGGACGATTGCTTGACCGTTTATTTCCTTGACTTCAGCCCCATCACGTTCTTCAATCTTAATCTCCGCGCCTGTCGGAGTCAGCGAATCAATGCTCGAACTAGGCGCGGCTATATAAAAAGGAACCTGGTAATGTTTAGCTGCGATAGCCAGCAGAGCCGTCCCGATTTTGTTAGCCGTATCGCCATTAGCCGCGATGCGATCGGCGCCGACGATAACCGCATCTATTCGGTTGCTTGCCATAACAAAGGCGGCCATATTATCGCTGATCAAGGTAAAGGGTACTTTTTCCCGGGTGAGCTCCCAGGCTGTTAGCCGTGCGCCCTGGAACATTGGGCGGGTTTCATCCACATAAACGTGAATTTTCTTGCCGCTCTGGTGGGCATTAATAATTATTCCCAGAGCAGTTCCCAGTCCGCCAGTTGCCAGCCCTCCGGCATTGCAATGCGTGATAACTCGAACATCATCAGGTAAAAGCGACAAACCTCGCGCCGCAATTTGACGACACATCAGAATATCTTCAGCGTGGATTTTATGGGCTTCGTTAAGTAAAATGGTGTGAATTTCAGTTAATTCGCGGTGACGATTGAGTTCAGCCAGTCGTTTCAGGCGATTTAAAGCCCAACCCAGGTTGACGGCAGTCGGGCGGGTTGCATAAAGTCGGGCAGAAATTATCTCTAACTGATGGAAAAATTCTTTATGATTCCCTAAGGTAAACTTTTTAAGACCCAGCGCTAAACCATAGGCGGCGGCAATTCCGATAGCCGGAGCGCCGCGAATAACCATACGGCGAATCGCATCCGCCATTTCGTAGTCGTCATTAATTTCGATCAATTTATATTCAAACGGCAGGCGCGTCTGATCCACAATCAGTAGACGTTCATTTTCCCAAAACAAGGGTTGAATCATAAGTAATTAGTCCGAATGAGTTCAGGCTTTGACTAACCGACGCAGTTCGCGATACCGCTTTGCGATTCTGGAAGGGTTAAGATTCAATAAGCCATCTATACTGAAATTTTCGACACAGAATGAACCCATAACACTGCCGTAAACTACAGCCTTTTTTAGTGTGATAAAGTCAATTTTTTCGCAGGTGCCGAGATAACCAAACAGTCCACCGGCAAAACTATCACCGGCTCCGGTTGGATCTACAACCTCTTCGACTGGATAAGCCGGTGTGAAAAATAAACCTTCAGCCGCGCTGAGAATTGAGCCGTATTCTCCCCGCTTGATGACGATATACCGCACGCCGAGCTTATGCAAGTATTTTAAACCTTTGAACAGATTAACCGAGCCGGTCAATTCCGCCAGCTCACTATCGTTGATGACCAGAAGGTTGACTCTGGGTATGATTTCCATCAGTTCGGCGCGCGTGGTATTGATCCATAAATTCATTGTGTCGAGTCCAATGAATTCCGGCTGAGGTAATTGGTTGAGCACTTCCATCTGTAGAGTCGGCTGAATGTTGCCGAGGAAAACGACCGACGTTTTTTGATAAACAGCAGGAATTTTCGGACTGAAATTGGCAAAAACGTTAAGATGGGTATAGAGAGTATCGCGGTTATTGAGGTCTTGATGATAACGCCCGCCCCAGCGAAAGGTCGCGCCCCTGGCAATTTCTAAACCGGTAGTATCAATTCCCTGACGGTTGAGCAGGTTAATGGCGGCTTGCGGGTAATCTTCACCGGCGACGCCGACTAAGTTGACTTGAGAGAATCGAGAAGCAGCTAAACTAAAATAAACCGCCGAGCCGCCCAGAGCATTGAAACGCTTACCGACCGGAGTTTCGATATCATCGAATGCAACGGAGCCAACTACCAGAATTGATTTATTCAAAACTATTTCCTTATTTTATTATCAATTAACTGGCAAAGCTAAAAATACTTTAGCGCTTTTGCAATATGGGCGGGCTGGTTTATAATAAACGATAGGCATTTGATTCCGGTAGTCCAATATCCTGGATCAACCGGATCGTATGCTCGACGTCGTAAGGAACGGCTCTAACTTCCACTGCATCCGTTTCGTCATCGAAAATGACGTACTTGGCGGAATTATTTTCGTCGCGCGGCTGGCCGACACTGCCGACATTGACGATATATTTCGACTGGTGACTGAGTTGACGGCACCCTATTTTCAATATGGAAGTATGAATATTTTTATTCTCGGTATCTGATTCATATAAGCCGAGTTGATGAGTATGGCCGACGAAAGTAATCCATTCAGGCGTTGACGCAAAGGCTTTACGTAATTCGTGTTCGCCATAATAGTTGATATAATCGCTATATGATTCCGGCGGTGTGCCGTGGACGAAGCGTAGGTTGCCAATTGTTAAAAAAGTGGGCAAAGTTTGAATGTATTCCAATGTCTCGGGTGTGATTAGCTGGCGGGTAATTATTATAGATTCAAAAGCATCTATGGAGAAGTAACTAAGCAGTTTTTCATCTGTTAAAGCAATCTCATGATTGCCGACGATCCCCGCAATTTGTAGTTCGCGCAAAAGCTGAGTGACATCTTCCGGTTGTGGGCCATAGCCGACGAAATCGCCCAGATCCAGAATGCAATCAATTTGTTGCTGGTCAATATCCGTCAGGACGGCTTCCAGAGCCGCTAAATTGCCGTGAATATCGGCTATGATTGCGAATCGCATTGTTCAAACCTTTGTGGTTAAAATTTTCATTTAAGAAATAACTCTTTGCCGATAATCATTTCGCTGTTGAAAATTATTGCATTCATATTAACCGAATTTCTTTATATCAATAATATTCTTTTTTTACCAAAAAGGCAAGAACTAAATAATCATTTGATTATTTTTGATGGAATTATTCCAATTGCCTTATGATTATCCTCGGTGGTCGTCTGAGGTAGAATGTAATGATCGCTTAGATTTAGGTAAATGATAAGTTTCATCTTAATCTATGACCGACGGATTGATTATAGGATAATAGATTAATGTCTATAGGCTTCAGCGCCGTTTAAAATATTTTCTTCCGGAAGTGACAGTAGGGCTTTTTCCCGGTTTTGGTGTAATAATCCTGGTGATAGTTTTCGGCCGGGTAAAATGTTCCAGCTTTTTCTATTTTTGTGGCAACTTTGAAACCCTTTTGACTTAACAATGTAACGAGCTCTTCAGCGACTTGCTTTTGGAATTCGTCGAGATAGAAAATATAGGAAAGATACTGTTCGCCCCGATCGGGTCCTTGTCCATCGGTTTGAGTAAAATCGTGAATTTCAAAATAGAGTTTGGTCAACTCTTCATAATTCGTGACCGCTGGATTGTAAGTGACTTCAATGGCTTCTTTATGACCGGTCTTGCCGGAACAAACCTGCTTATAGGTCGGGTTAACGGTATGTCCGCCGGTATAGCCGACACGGGTTGCCAGTACGCCCGGTGCTTGCTTGAAATAATATTCGACGCCCCAGAAACATCCCGCGGCATAAATCGCCGATGCGGTCTGCGAGGCATCTTTTGCCGGGATAAAATTCAGGGAAATCGAATTGACGCAATGACGATTATTCTTAGCTGTAAAATTTTCGCCGCTGAAAATATGTCCGAGATGAGAACCGCAATTGACGCAGACGATTTCAGTACGCCGACCGTCTTTATCGGGTATCCGCTTAACGGCGCCGGAAATTTCATCGTCAAAACTTGGCCAGCCGCAACCGGCATCGAATTTATCAGTCGAACGATAAAGTGGCGCATCACAGCGTTTACAGGTATAAATGCCTTCTTCGTAAAAGTCGTAATATTTACCGGTGAATGGTCGTTCGGTACCTTTATGAACGATGACTTTTTCTTCGTCGGGTGTGAGTTTATGGTATATCATTTTTTCTTCTCCACTACTTTGGCTGATCAAAATTAGGAAAATGCTGATAAAAATGGTCTTCAATTTTGGCTTAATTTCACATTAAATAATTTTGGTTAAACATTCTGCATTTTAGATTAAAGTAAACGGGATTGGACACATCCCAGCCTTTGGCTTGTTTTTTTGGAATTACTCCAAAGAGAAAAATTAAGCGATAAAATTGGTTGTTATTCGTCTAAAAACTGTCTATTTTTGGACTTGTGAAGTATCATTATTGTTATCATTGCGGCGCCCCGACCACTACTCTCGAAACGGAAGGCTACCGGCGGGCTTTTTGTACCCAATGTCGCCTCATCCTGTATGAAAATCCCTTACCGACTGTCGTGGTAATCGCCTATAACGAACAAAATGAAATTGTTTTAATTCGTCGGGCAGTCGAACCGGGACGCGGCGGCTGGAGTCTGCCGGGCGGATTTATTGAAATAGGAGAAACCGCGGCACAAGCCGCTATCCGCGAACTTATCGAGGAAACCGGTTTGACAGGTACGAAACTAAAATTAATTGATGTTGGCGCTCACCTAAATGGCTTTTATGGCGACATTCTGATGATCGGTTATGCCACACCGCCGGCTAAAGGTGAAATAATTCGACACGGCAGTGACGCGGCGGAAGCCGCCTGGTTTAGAATAGACAATCATCCACCTCTGGTTTTCCCTTTTCATGAAGAATTAATTACCAGGTGGCAAATGACGAAATAAATATGGTTACGAACAAACAAAAAGTATTGGTAGCTTTAAGTGGCGGCGTTGACAGCGCAGTGGCGGCTTTGGTTTTATCTCAAGAGGGCTATCAACCGACGGGGATTACATTTAGGATGTGGCGAATGGAAAAAGATATTGTCCAGGAAAATGCCATTGAGCGTGCCCGGCAAGTTTGTGACATATTGAAAATTCCCCATATAATTTTCGATATAAATGAAGAATTCGAAGAACAAGTGGTCAAACCTTTCGTCAACGAATATTTTCAGGGCTTGACCCCCAATCCCTGTGTGAATTGTAATCGCGTTGTTAAGTGGCAAAACCTGCTGAAAATTGCCGACCGATATGGAATCGAAAAAATCGCTACCGGTCATTACGCTCGTCTTAAATATAATTCAGCGAACAAACGTTACCAGATCTTGAAAGGTCTGGATTCAACTAAGGATCAATCGTATACGCTCTGGCAAATTTCACAAACGGCATTGAAGCGCACCCTTTTTCCGCTGGGCGAAATGACTAAAAATGACGTGAAAAAAGTTGCCATGGATTATGGTCTCATAACTGGTAAAATTACTGAAAGCCAGAATATTTGTTTTATCCCGGAGGGCGATTATCGTAACTTTTTGAAGGAATATTCGTCCCAGACAGTGCAAGCCATAGGACGGGGTGAATTGGTGGACGAAAGCGGCCGAGTTTTAGGCTGGCATAACGGCTTTTACAATTTTACAATCGGTCAGCGCAAAGGCTTCCGCGTTGGTTTCAAGGAACGACGCTATGTAAAAGCCATTAATGCAGAGAAAAATCAAGTTGTTATTGCGCCTGACGAATCGCTGTTCTCCTCGACATTAATAATAAAAAATGTCAACTGGGTGGGAATTTCAGCTGTAGATGAATTCGATGGCATAATTAAAATACGCTATAATCATCCCGGCGCAATGGGTCACGGAAAAAGGATTGCTGATAACGAATATGAAATCACTTTTGTCGAACCGCAGAGAGCAATTTGCCCCGGTCAATCAGCTGTAATTTATCAGGATGATTGCCTTCTGATGGGCGGAATTATTCAGTAGATTTACGATTCAATTTCAGACATATTCCGAAAAATCTTTAAATTCTAATCAAGAAATGGTGAAGAGATGAAAGATAAAATACGAATTTCAACTATTCTCGAGATGAAACCAAAAGGCGAGAAAATCACCTGCTTGACGGCTTATGATTTTACGATGGCGCGTTTGATGGACGAATCGGGTATTGATATTATCCTGGTCGGCGATTCCTGTGGGAATGTCTGCGCCGGATATGAAACTACATTACCGGTGACAATGGATGAAATGATCTATCACGTTCTATGTGTGCGACGCGGCGTCGCACGAGCTTTGCTGGTAGCCGATATGCCGTTTATGTCCTACCAGGAAAGCATCGAACAGGCTCTTCATAATGCCGGACGATTTATGAAAGAATGCGGCGCAGAAGCGGTAAAACTCGAAGGCGGCGAAACGATTTGTCCTGCGGTAAAAAAAATGGTCGAAATCGGAATTCCGGTTATGGGGCATCTTGGTTTTACTCCGCAGAGTGTGCATAAATTCAGCGGATTTGGCGTGCGGGGCAAGGAAACCGAGGAAGCCGAATATATTAAAAAATCGGCGCTCGCCTTGCAAGACGCCGGGGCTTTTGCCATTGTGCTGGAGAAAATTCCAGCAAAACTAGCTACGGAAATTACTGCTCAGTTAAGAATTCCCACGATTGGCATTGGCGCCGGTAAAGATTGCGACGGACAGGTTCTGGTGTCCTACGATATGCTCGGATTATTCGATCAGGTTAAATATAAATTCGTGCGCCGATACGCTA
>DAOTJS010000017.1:0-54541 GCA_035448825.1 Fidelibacterota bacterium | reverse complement strand
CGAAATTGATTTCGCCAAAGTAATAATTCAATGGTAAAACATATAGGAGACTTCCCAAATTGGTAAATCGTGAAATCATCGAAGCTTTTTCTCAGATCGCTCGTGAAAAAAACGTAGATCGAAATGAACTTGGTGACATTATTGAAAAAGTATTTCTGTCATTAATAGAAAAAAAGTATGGCTCAACCGAAAATTTTGATGTTATCGTCAATATGGATAAAGGTGAAATCGAAATTTATCATCAGATGACAATCGTTGATACTCCGACTGGCTCACCGCATGAAATTACTTTAGAAAATGCTCGTAAAACTGAACCGGATTTGCAGGTAGGTGACCCATTTATCGAAGTAATAGACCCGATGAGCTTTGGACGCCGCTTGATTTCCCATGCTAAACAGATTCTTAATCAGCAGATCGTTCGAGTAGAGAAAAACCAGATTTATGAAGAGTATGCTAAAAAAATTGGCCAGATTGTAATTGGCGATGTTCATCAAATCCGACGTGACGCAATTTTTATCTTAATTGGCAAAGCCGAACTGAAAATGCCGCGTGAAGAACAAATACCGAATGAACGTTATCGGCGCGGTGAGAGCATCAAAGCCATTATCAAGGAAGCTATTATGGGACCAAGCGGGCCGGAAATCATTGTTTCGCGGGCTGACAAATCATTTTTGGTGAAGTTATTTGAAAATGAAGTACCAGAAATTTACGATAAAACAATTGAAATCAAGAAAGTCGCCCGCCACGCCGGTGATCGCAGTAAGGTTATCGTCGAATCTAATGACCGGCGGATTGATGCAGTAGGAGCTTGCGTCGGAATCAAAGGCAGTCGCATTCAAGCGATTGTGCGTGAATTAAATAATGAAAAAATCGATATCATAAATTATAGTAGTGAACCTGAAATTTTAATTACGAGAGCACTTTCACCAGCCAAACCGCTCGAACTGGAAATTGATGAAGAAAAGAGAACCGCTTTAGCCATTTTTGCTGATGATGAAATTTCAGTCGCTATCGGAAAAATGGGGCAAAATATACGATTGGCATCCGAAGTTACCGGTTACACAATAGATGCTATCAAAAAATCCGACTATGAATTAACGGAATCTGAGACGCTCTATCTGGAGGATATCGAAGGTATTACGGAACATAACTGGAAATTGCTTTATAGCTATGGCATCGAAACTGCCGAAGAATTTTTAGCAACTCCTCGTGAAGAATTATTGAGTATCAAAGGTTTAGGAGATAAGACCCTCGATAAGCTCGAACCATTAATCGTCGAGGCTCAGGAAAAGCGAAAAGCCGAAATCGCCGCGATTCATGAAGCCGCCAAGGCTGAGCGCGAAGCGGCTCTGCAAGAAGCCCAGAAAGAGAAAGAAGAGCAAATCATTGAAGAAGAGATAGAATTATCCGACGAAGATATTATTGACGATTTTGGTCAGGAAGAGAAATAAATAAATGAGTATTAACCCAAAAGATAAACCAAAACGGATTTTCGAGATCGCTAAGGAATTGAATATTTCTCATAGTGATATTATAAAATATCTTGAGAAAGAAGGTATTCCCTGTAAAAGCATTATGACACCGGTTGACGAATCTTGTTACATCAAAATTCTGGATGAATTTGCCAAAGAAAGAGATATTGTCGAAAGAGCCCGCAAGGAGCGCGCGCGCATAGACGCTGAGAATAAACGTAAAGCGGAAGAGGATGCGCGTCGTATCGCCGATGCCGAACGGCGTAAACTCGAAGAGGAAGTTTATAGATCAGCTCTATTGTTTTTTAATACTGCCGTTAAGGATGTATTTAAATATAGTTTAAATGTTCAACATCAGCTAATTGAATCAGTTTGGGAAACAGCCGCAGGTAGCGATAGACTTCCTGAATTACCAAAAGAGCCGTTAATAATTGAAACCGTAGAGCCAAATGTTGAAAAAACTCCTTCTGTCCCCTCATCTGAATCTCATAAGAAAACAGGTAAGAAGAAACTACGCCGGATCAAAATAGATGATCTCGAAAACCGTCTGGATCCAAAGTATACCAAACGCAAAACGAGCGAAATCGAAAAGGAGACAAGCCATCGTCATAAAAAGCCGGGTGTTGATTGGGAAACTAGCGATCGCAAGGTGGATGCTCAGATTCGCAAGACAATGGCAAAAATTGATGAAAAATCAACAAAAAGAAAATATAAAAAAACCGAAACAGCTGTTGAAGAACCTGAGATTAGTAAAAAAATTCGGATAAGTGATTTTGCCACAGTTGATTCGCTCGCTTCCTTAATGGGGATAGACGCCGCCGATATAATCCAAAAATGTATTGATATGGGACTATTCGTAACAGTAAACCAGCGTCTTGATTTTGACACAATTTCAGTTATATGTGATGAATTCGGTTTCGAAGTCGAAAAATTGGAACATTATGGCGAAGATCAACTAAAGATTGAAGATACTAAGGAAGACCTCGAAAAGGCCACGCCCCGTCCGCCAGTAGTCGTAATAATGGGGCACGTTGATCACGGTAAAACTTCTCTGCTGGATTATATTCGCCGATCGAACGTCGTGGCTGGTGAATCGGGTGGAATCACTCAACATATCGGTGCGTATAAAGTTGAATTGCCTAACAAGAAATTTATTACCTTTCTCGATACTCCGGGACATGAAGCCTTTACGGCAATGCGCGCCCGCGGTGCTCAGGTTACTGATATAGTGGTTCTGGTGGTTGCCGCCGATGACGGCGTAATGCCACAGACTATCGAGGCGATCAATCATGCTAAAGCCGCTAATGTTCCAATCGTTGTAGCTATCAATAAAGTTGATAAACCGGAAGCGGATGTTGAACGCGTCAAACGCGAACTGACCAATTATGGTGTTTTGGTAGAAAGTTGGGGCGGAAAAGTTCAGACAGCTGAAATCTCAGCTAAAACTGGACAGGGGATTGACCATTTATTGGAGTTAATCCTGCTGGAAGCCGAAATGTTAGAACTTAAAACCAATTACGAGACTTTGGCTAAAGGCGTTGTAATCGAATCCAGCATTGATAAACGTCGTGGTCCAATTGCAACTATAATAATAAAGAAGGGAACATTACAAATTGGTGATCCATTTGTATGTGGAGTCGCTTTAGGAAAAGTCCGAACGATTTTAGACGAACGTGGTCAGAAATTGACTAAAGCGGAACCCTCTGATCCGGTCGTGATTTCTGGTTTTGACTTTCCACCTAAACCGGCCGATATATTTGCGGTTGTTCAGGATGAACACGAAGCTCGTAAAATTGCCGCCGAAAGGCAAAAAATTGAACATGAGCAACAGAAGCGTCAGACGAAAAAGTGGTCATTGGATACTATTTCCGCCCAGATTGCCGAAGGTAAAATCAAACAACTCAATGTGATTCTAAAAGGGGATTTTGACGGTTCTGTGGAAGCAATTAGTCAAACTTTGCAGGAGCTCGGTAATGAAGAAGTGGCAGTAAACATTATCCATAAAGCCGCCGGTAATATCACCGAATCGGACGTACTTCTTGCCAAAACTTCCCAGGCAATCGTGATTGGCTTTAACGTTAGTGCTTCTTCCAAGGTCAATGATTTAGCCAAAAAAGAAAATGTCGAAATTCGCCACTATTCGATTATTTATGAATTAACTGAGGATGTCACAGCCGCACTGGAAGGCTTATTGACTCCTGAAAAAATCGAAGAACATCTCGGTGAAGCTGAGGTGCGCGAAATATTTAAAATCCCACGCGTTGGACTCGTAGCCGGTTCTTATGTAATCGAAGGGAAGATTGCCCGTAATGCTATGGCCCGTTTAAAACGTGACGGACAGGTTATTTTCGAAGGCGCAGTCGAATCGTTGAAGCGGTTTAAAGATGACGTCAGAGAAGTGGCAGAAGGATATGAATGTGGTATTTCACTGCAGGGCGCACCCGAATATAATGTGGGCGATCGCATAGAATTTTTTGAAGTTAAATCGGTTAAAAGGACGCTGGCTTAAATAGTGGTTTATCTTTATGACTATTGGATTATTACAAATAGATTTGCGTCTGAACAACACCCATTCCTTGAAGGATAAACGTTCAATTATCAATCATATTAAAAACCAGGTAAAATCAAAATTCAATGTCTCCATCGCAGAAATTGAACCTAATGATCGCTATGGCCGCTGTCTGCTGGGAGTAACGACAATTAGTAACAATCAAGAGATTGTGCATCAAACTTTAAACTCCGTCGAACATTTGATTGAGAATTTTGCGGAAATCCAGATTGTTGGACGAAAAATGGAGATGCTCTAATGGTCAGCTATCGCATAAAACGCGTGGAGGATGAAATTAAACGCATCGTGGCTGAAATTTTCATCCGGGATATTCGTCTCGATCACGTAGGCTTGATTACTGTAACGAAAGTGGTTTGTTCCTCTGATCTGAGAGAAGCAAAAATTTATATGAGTATTTACAATAACCAGAAAAATTCGACTGCCGAAGCGATGAAAATTATCAAAAGTCATACTGCCTTTGTACGTGGTTTGCTGGGTGATCGCATTATAATGCGTTTCGTACCGCGCATTACTTTTTATTATGACGATACTCAGGAATATGCGGAGAATATCGAAAAGCTATTTCAAAAAATAAATCAGCAGGAAGATGATACCCAAAACGGATTGGAGTGATAAAATATTGAACGTTTATAAGCCAGTTGGAATCTCTTCCTATGATGTCGTACGTCGGGTCAAACATATTCTTAAAATTAAAAAAGTCGGTCATAGCGGTACACTCGACCCATTTGGGGAGGGAGTGCTTCTAATTCTGATAGGTGGCGCAACTAAAAAAATGAATGAATTATTGAAATTGCCCAAGTCTTATGAGGCTATTTTACGTCTCGGTGAAGCGACCGCTACCGGTGATAATACCGCTCCTATAATTAAAACGGTTCCGGTTCCTTTACTAACAGCGGATAAATTGCTTGAAATTGCAAAAAATTTTACCGGCATTATCGAACAAATTCCACCAATTTATTCAGCTAAGAAAATCAATGGTTGTCCGGCTTATAAATACGCCCGAAAAGGGCAGAAGGTTGAACTGCAACCGACACAAGTAAATATTTATGAATTGGATTTGAGTCTATTAGATAGCAATACAATTTTCATTAAAGTTTCCTGTTCAAGTGGCACTTACATTCGGAAATTGGGTGAAGACATAGCGCAGGCGCTCGGCACGGTGGGGCATTTGACCAGCCTGAAACGGACGCGAATCGGCAATTATGACTGGAAAGAAGCTGTACCATTTTCTGAACTAAATGAATATTTATTGGAGAATGCTGCCGCGTGAATATTTATTATGGTATTGAAAATATTCCTGCTGATTATGTAGGCGCTTGTGTAACTCTGGGCGTTTTCGACGGTTTGCATTTGGCCCACCGCCAAATTATACAGAAGGTCATTGAACTTGCTACCGAACAGAATAGCAGAGCTATGTTAATTACGTTTGAACCACATCCACGCCAGATTCTTAGTCAGCCGTCGGCAAATCATTTACCGGTTCTAACCACCGCCGATGAAAAAATCGAATTACTCGAAAAAATTGGGATAGAAGAAGTCCTTTTTATTAAAGCCGATCGAACTTTCCTAAATATTGAAGAATCTGTATTTGTTCAGGAAATTCTGGTTAAAAAGTTAAAAGTGCGTGCTGTTGTGGTTGGGTACGATTATCATTTTGGTCGGGAACGTCGGGGTAATCCCCAAACTTTAATTGCGGCGGGGGAAAAGTATGGTTTTAAGGTAGTAGTTATACCGCCGTTCGCCGTGAATGGGGTAATAGTGCGTTCATCGCTGATCCGACAAATTTTATCCGATGGGAAAATCCATACCGTCAACCAATTGCTCGGCTGGCAATATAGTTTTAGGGGAAAAGTCGTTAGAGGAACAGGCCGCGGCCACAAACTTGGTTTTCCAACCGCTAATCTTGTTATAAATCCACCGAATAAATTAATTCCGGGGGATGGAGTTTATTTTGTGCAAGCCTGTTTCTTGAATTTAAAGTATTTCGGAATTTTGAATATTGGGGTTCGTAAGACTTTCAACGAATCCAAACGTGTAATTGAGTTATTTATAATAAATTTTCAAGGTGAAGAGTTATACAATCGAGAGATTAAGGTTATTTTTATAGAACGACTGCGTGATGAATTAAAATTTGAAACCAGCGAGGCGCTGAAAAAGCAGATGCAAGCCGATCTGGAAATATGTTTAGCAAAAATAAATAAAATAGAAAATGAAACGGAGGTATGTTTTAAATGACATTGACTAAAGAAATCAAGAGTGAATTGGTATCCAAATATGGGAAAAACAGCCAGGATACCGGCGCAATTACCGCTCAAATTGCTATGCTGACCGAGAGGATAAAAGATTTAAGCCAGCATTTTAACGCCCATCCTAAAGATCACAGTTCACGGCGCGGCTTGATGAAAATGGTAAGTCGCCGGAAGCATCTTTTGGAATATTTGCGTCGCAAAGACAATGCGGCTTACAAAGAAATAATCGAAAAACTTGAATTAAGAAAATAAATAATTAGGAGTAAATAATTGTACCAAAAAAAGATGACCCTTGGAGGTCGTGAATTAAGTATTGAGACCGGCCGAATGGCTAAACAGGCTTCGGGAGCCGTGGTTGTTCGTTATGCCGATACGATGATTTTAGTGACAGCGGTAACCAATTTTGATGCCGTTGCCGAACAAGATTTCTTCCCTCTACAGGTAGAATATCGGGAGCGAGCCTATGCCGCTGGTAAAATTCCTGGCGGTTTTTTCAAACGCGAAGGACGTCCATCGGAAAAAGAAATTCTGGGTTCACGGTTGATAGACCGACCGATTCGACCTCTCTTTCCGGAAGATTTTCACTGTGATACTCAGATAATTGCGAACGTTATCTCAAGCGATCAGGAAAATCCCGCTGATGTACTCGGTATTATTGGAGCTTCGACAGCTTTGATGATTTCAGAAATTCCATTTTCCGGTCCAATTGCCGGAGTACGAGTTGGCCGACTAAATGGGGAATTTATTCTCAACCCCACTATCAAGCAGATGGAAGAAGGTGAACTCGATATCGTTGTGGCTGGTACCGAAGATTCGGTTGTAATGGTCGAAGGTGAATGTAAAAATATTTCTGAAGATTTATTAATAGATGCCATTGAATATGGCCATTCTGCAGTCCGAGAACTTATTCAGTTTCAGAAAGATATAGTTTCCGACTTAAAACCGGTAAAACGGCCGATTGAGCCGGTTGAAGAACCATTGGAACTAAAAAATGTGGTCAACGCTCGCACCGAAACGATGTTAGCCGAATGGCGTCAATTAGCTCAGATTTCCAAAAAGTCTTGGAACGAAGCTATTCGAACCTTCATAAATATTTTAACCGAAGAATACGCCGAACAATTTCCGGAAAAGGGCGGCTACATTGCACAGGTAGTTGATGAAATTGTTAAAAAAGATATGCGGCGGCTGATAATCGAGACCGGAAAACGACTCGACGGCCGCGCTCTGGATCAGATTCGGCCGATAACCTGTGAAATTGGAATTTTACCGCGAGCTCACGGTTCGGCACTTTTTACTCGTGGTGAAACTCAAAGTCTGGGATCTGTGACCCTCGGAACGAAATTGGATGAGCAAATTATTGATGATATTGATCGCGAAGAATTCACCAAGAAGTTTATGCTCCATTACAATTTTCCGCCATTTAGCGTCGGTGAAGTTAAACCAATGAGAGGAACCGGTAGACGGGAAATTGGGCATGGTAATTTGGCAGAAAGAGCGTTAAAAATCCAGATTCCGGGCGAAGAGGAATTTCCCTACACAATCCGGATTGTTTCCGATATTTTAGAATCGAACGGCTCGTCCTCAATGGCAACGGTTTGTGCCGGTTCGCTGGCTATGATGGATGCTGGAATTCCCGTTAAAGAAACGGTGGCTGGAATTGCGATGGGATTGATCAAGGAAGGGGATAGGATCATCGTATTATCGGATATTATTGGAGCGGAAGACCATTACGGCGATATGGATTTTAAAATAACCGGTACCCGTAGCGGCATTACAGCGATTCAAATGGATTTGAAAATTCAGGGAATCGCGGCTTCAACGATGCGTGGTGCACTCGAACAAGCGCGAGCTGGTCTCTTAAATATTATTAATATTATGGAGCAAACGATTAGCAAACCGCGTGAAAAAATATCCGATTTCGCACCGCGTATGTTGACTTTGAAAGTTGATAACGATTTAATTGGTGAAATAATCGGTCCCGGCGGTAAGAATATTAGGGCTTTGCAAACTGAAAGTAATTCGAAAATTGAAATTGACGACAATGGGATGGTATTTATTTCAGCCGCCGATTTTGCATCAGCTGAGAAAGCGCGCCAGTTGATTATAGATATGATCGCTAAGCCGGAAGAAGGCAAGGTATATCATAATTGTCCGGTAAAAAGACTAGAGAGTTATGGAGCTTTTGTTGAATTTTTACCCGGCAAAGAAGGCTTATTACATGTTTCCGAAGTTGCCTGGCGTAGAACTGAAGACATCAATAGCGTGTTGAAAGTCGGTGATAAAATAGATGTGTTGTTGAAAAAAATCGCTGCTCCGGGACGCTTTGAGCTTTCGATGAAAGAATTGGTTGAAAAGCCAGAAGGTTATCAAGAAACACCACGTAATTCTAATCAACCAAGGCAAAGCCACAGCGATCGTTCCAGAGGTGATCACCGTTCATCCCATCGGCCGCATTCCCGCTATTAAGTGATGATCTCCGAAAATATCCAGCGTACAATTCTACCCAGCGGAATCCGAGTTTTGTCCGAATATGTTGATTCGGTCTATTCAGTTTCGCTGGGATTCTGGATACAAGCCGGTTCTCAAGACGAAGAGGATAATGAAAACGGCATTGCTCATTTGCTTGAACATATGGTTTTTAAGGGAACGCATAAACGCACGGCTTTTGCAATTGCACATGAAATTGAATCGCTGGGCGGGATCATTAATGCCTTTACCAGCCGGAATGTGACTTGCTTTAATGTGCAGTTATTACATGAAAATCTTGCCAAAGGAGTTGAGGTATTAGCCGACCTTATTTTACATAGTCGGTTTGATTCCAGCGAACTAGAGAAGGAAAAAAGAGTTATTAGCGAAGAAATTCGGGAAATCGAAGATACGCCTCATGACTTAATTCACGATCTATTCACTCAGCAACTTTTCCCTGATCAAGCGATAGGTCGCCCAATTCAAGGAACAATCGAAAGCGTTAACGCTATCCAAGTGTCCGATTTAAAACATTTCTTAAAGCGTAATTATACTACTGGGCGACTGGCTGTATCAGCCGCCGGTAGAGTCAATCACGACAAATTGGTAAAACTGGTCGAGAAATATTGCGAGGAAATGGAAAATGGTAACGATTATCAGGGAAAAGAAACCTGTAATACTCAACCAGAAACAAAGAGAATCTATCGCAAACCGATTATGCAAAGCCATGTTATTTTGGGGCGTCGGATTTTCGGACAAGGCGATTCACGACGATTTCAGCTCGGTTTACTCAATATGATTTTGAGCGGCGGAATGACATCGCGTTTATTTCATAACATCCGCGAGAAATATGGTTACGTTTACGAGGTTTATTCCTTTTCAGATTTGTTTTTAAGAGAAGGATTATTCGGAGTATATGCCGGAGTTGATAAAGACCGACTGGATGTTGTTATTGATAAAATTTATAATGAAATGACCGCACTCTATCGCAAACCAATTTCCGTCCGTGAGTTTAAAAAAGCCAAACAGCAAGTCAAGGGTGGGCTTGTCCTGGCTATGGAGAGTATGAACGCTCGAATGAGTAATCTGGCTAAGATGGAGCTTTACGATAAACAAATCATTACGATTGCTGAATTACTGGAAATTGTTGACAAAATTAGCATTGAAGATTTACAAGAATTGGCGTGTTATTTATTCGATTCGAATGCTTTCATTGAAACTATTATTCAACCGATAGAATCCTGATCAAATTAAATGGAAAAGTCATAAAAGAGTATAAAATATGAATCCTAAAATAATTCCAGCCAGGCGCACCGAAAAAGTGACTTACGCGATTCGTGACATCGTGGTCAAAGCCAAGCAATTAGAAGATCAGGGCAAGAAAATTACTTATTTAAATATTGGCGATCCCCCGGTTTATGACTTTGAAACTCCTTTGGGACTCCGTCAAATCGTAGCTGAAAAGATTTTGCAATCGAACGCCAATGCCAAATTGAATGTCTCAGTCTATAGCGATTCGATGGGCGTCACCGAAGCCAGAGAAGCCGTCGCCCGCTACGCCACTGAAAAAAAAGGAATTAAGGGAATAACCGCAAGTGATGTCTTTATGGCTAATGGGGCTTCGGAAGCCATTACGCTGGCTATAGCGGCTTTGATTGATCCCGGCGACAATATTATGACACCTTCGCCAGGCTATCCACTTTATAGTGGCCAAATTCCAGTTTATCATGGTAAATTAAACCCATACTTATTAAATGAATCAACCGGCTGGCAAATAGATTTCGATGAATTAGAAAAGCGCGTCAACAAGCGTACTAAGGCGATTGTCGTCATTAATCCCAACAATCCGACCGGTGCAAATTATAATCGTGAGAGTTTGTTAAACGTCATCAATTTTGCTCGTCGCCATAATCTGGTAATTTTTGCTGATGAGATTTACGATAAATTGCTTCTTGATAGTCAAACTCATACCTCGATTGCCTCCTTGGCCGAAGATGTTCCCGTCATTACATTTGGTGGATTGAGTAAAAATTATATTATGCCTGGATGGCGGGTTGGTTGGGCAATATTCTCCGATCCTACTGGCGTAATGGCCGATTACCACGAAGCCGTTAATAAACTACTGCGCGCTAGACTTTGTGCGGTTCATCCACAACAATATATGGTTGCTCCGGCCCTGGATGGTGACGATTCTCATTTACCACAAGTAATTCAAAAATTAACAGGTCGCCGTGATATTACTTATAAAATGTTAAACGACATTCCCGGTGTTTCTTGCGTTAAACCGGAAGCGGCTTTTTACGCATTTCCACGAATTCAATTGCCACAAGGGGTTACTGACGAACAATTTGTTCTCGAATTGCTGAATGAGACCGGGGTGTTGGTTGTTTACGGCAGTGGATTCGGGCAGAAGCCTGGTACTAAACATTTTCGAGTAGTTTTTCTACCGGATGAAAATATTCTGCGTCAGTCATATACGCTAATCGGTGAATTCACGGCTAAATTCTATCGCAAATATAATTTCAAACCGAAGTAGTAGAAGGGTAGAGCCATAGACGAGTTTATTCCTTTAAAAAATCGAGTTCTTGTCTATCATAAGGTTGACTTGCGTTCGGAAATCGGCGCAAGTTGCATTAAGCCGAGAAAATTTCAAAAGCAGATCGAGTTTTTGCTAAATCGCGGTTATGAATTCACGACTCTTAGTAACCTTGTGGCTAATAAAAATAAACCTAACTTAATTGCTCTTACTTTTGACGATGGTTATCAGGACATTTATTTGTATGCCTATCCAATATTGAAAAATTTAGGTATTCCGGCAACTCTTTTTTTAATTGCCAAATATTTGGACAGGCCAAATACCTGGGACATCAATCTGGGAAGAATCCGATTCAACCATTTGACGCATAATAACATTGCCGAATTGATTCAAAATGGATGGGAGATTGGTTCGCACGGCCTCTCACATCGTTTATTAGTTGGTATGCCGACTGCAGAAATGCAAGCCGAAATACACGATTCAAAGAAGTTACTTGAAGAACAGTTCAAGAGCGAAGTTCGATTCTTTTGTGCACCTTTTGGGAAATTGAACCGCAAAATTATTTCAGAAGCCGAATCTGCTGGTTATCAGGGCATTTGTGGATTTTTCCCATTTAAATACTATAACCACACACCTCCCGATTTTATCATTACACGTCTGGCAGTATATTCATTTGATACTTTAAATGCCGTGTCAGGGAAACTGGCCACCAATTGGCCTTTACGCCTTGAAATTATCAAACAAAACGTCGTAAATTTCTGCGCCAATGGCACTATTATCGTCCAGAAGTTGCGTTAAATAAAAAATAACTTGACATAACCCTTTAAACTGATTATACTATTAAAGTAATGGTTTAAATAATTGTAATAAAAGGTGTGATATGGATAGACCAATAAAAAAATTATATTACTCAATAGGAGAAGTCAGTGAAATTACTGGATTGAAACAGTATGTTCTGCGTTATTGGGAAAAAGAATTTCCGGCATTAGCACCGGCTAAAAATCGGGCGGGTAATCGCACTTACCGCGAAAAGGATATTCAGTTAATTCAGTACATAAAACACCTATTATATGAAAAACGTTTTACCATAGAAGGCGCCAAACAGAAATTGAAAGAAATTAAACCGGAAGATTGGCAAAAGGTTATCGAATCCGAAAATTGGAACGAATTGGATGAACCGACAATGGTGAAAAAAGATGCTGGTGAAGTTTTAACGGAAATTAAGAAAGGCCTCAATGAACTACTGGAAATTCTTAATAATTGGTAATCCAATTTTTTATTAATAAATCCTGCTCATTCAAATTACCAACCTTTTTTACAAGCAGAGCTTAGCGCCCGCCTGACCAAGTCAGTTGGGCAGGCCCACCTAACCAATATCAGTTGGGCAGGCAGTCCGGATTAGCGCACTTAATTATGTGGGTATCTTTTATTTTCCTCATTGCGATTATGCCTTTCTTGTTTAAATTGTTAATAGCTTTTTGGCAATTTAGCAATTAAGGTTTTTTCAGGTTATTATTACGGACACAATATAAATGAATACCATTAAGGTATTTTTAGGGTGTCCTAAACGTCTGAAATATTCAAAAATTGACTTAAAGCAGATTTTTATTATTCGGAGCGTAGCGCAGTCCGGATTAGCGCACCTGAATGGGGTTCAGGGGGTCGGTGGTTCAAATCCACTCGCTCCGACAATTTGTTATTGACTTAAATAAATTTATTACGAAATTCAGGAAGAAATGCCAGCGTATATTAAATATTGCCCCATAAGATACAACCGACAGCAACTGATTGAAGATTTAAAGCTTTTTCGAGATCAAGGTTATGATGGAGTGTTTTATCGTTTAGATAAGCCCTATGAATCGGGTAACTTGACGATGAAATATTTTCCGGTTGCCCGAATGATTGAATTGACTAAGCAAGCTGGCTTGAAAGTCGGAATAATTCTAGATTGTTTCCAGAGTCCATTTTTATGGCAAAAGGATATTTTTTCTCCGCCGGTTAATTATCTCGGAACAGCTTATACTCCACAGAAGGGATACTATCCGGTTTGTCCCAATAATCCCATTGGCAATGATTTTTATCATCTATTACTTCAGAAAACTTATCGTCTTGGTCAAATTGATTACTGTATGTTAGAAAACTTGAGATTTCCCTTTTTCTGGCAGGAAGAAAATCTGGACATACAGCATCGCGTACCGCCGTTTTGTTATTGTCCCTTCTGCGTTACGGAGTTTTCATCAATGGTTGGTGAAGTGGTATCTTTTACCAGTCAGATCGTCGAGATGCTACCGGATTGGTTAGAATGGCGTTTGAGTGTAATTGCGAACCTAGTTTATGATGCCTGTGATGTATTAATCCGCAAGACCAAAATAATTATTAACACGCCTCCGCTGGCGCTTATAGATTTGCCGTTTGCTACCGGGCAGTTACCGCTGGCTTATGTTGATAGCGGTTGCTTGATATCTCCGGCATTATATCACCCCAGTAAAATGAGCAATATATTTTGGATTGAAGATATTTTAGATCAATATCGTATTAAATTTAAAATGAATAAGCTTTTTCCGACCTTTAAAGTTCAAAACGAAAGCGAGATTTCACAATATTTGGAGATTGATTCTAAAGAAAATTTCGCCGGACTTCTAATTGACAATTGGCAATCGCAAGATTTTAGTAGATAACACTTTGAAATGTAATCAACTGACAATTTTATTTAACCTTCTATGAAAACTAATAAACAGATTCTGATTGCGCATTATACTTTACCGCCGGTTATTGGAGGTGTCGAGAGTATCCTAAAGCCACTTGCTGAAGTATTTGCGCGGAATGACTATTTAGTGACAATTTTAAGTGGAGCCGGTTCGATCGAAGGCCAAAATATCAAGACCAGTCTATTGCCAGACTTGAATCCAAATAGTCCACATGTTCGTGAAATTCAGCGGGTTTTGAAATTTGGCTCATTACCTGAGTTTTATGAATATCAGATGCAAAACCTCCAGCGGCGGATCGAAGCCGAAATCGGTAATATAGATACTGTTATTATTCATAATATAATGACTATGCCTTTTAATCTGATGGCTACCGAAGCTTTCTGGAATTATATCTTAAAATATCCGGACAAAAAATATTATATCTGGACTCATGACCTGGCGTGGCTAATTGATGAATATAAACCCAATCTATATGACCGAAGGCCATGGTCGCTACTGAAGACTGAGATTCCCAACGTCATTTACATTGCTGTCTCTGAATACCGCAAACGACAGATGGCTGAACTATTAAATATACCGCGGCGCAAAATTCTTGTAGTTCCTAATGTGATTAAATACCAGGATTTCTTCAAATTTGAACCGGCAACCAATTTAATTACTGAGAATCTTAAAATTTTCAAGCATTATCCAGTAATTTTGATTCCAGCTAGAATAATTCAAAGAAAGAATATTGAACGCAGTATTAAAGTCATTGCGTCTTTGCGAAATACCTGGCCTGATTTGGTCGGGATCATTACCGGGGTGCCCGAGAAGGAGAATGGTTCTCTGACTGAATACGCCACTGGTTTATATAATTTGATTCGGGAAAATAATCTATCTGAAAACTTGTTTTTTCTGGGAGACCTTTTCGAGAAATTGAATATACCGGCCGAAAAGAATCGAAACGTTGTGCGTGATCTTTATTTTATCAGTAATTTGGTGCTTTATTTAAGTATAGACGAGGGTTTTGGCTTGCCAATTCTCGAAGCAGGCATTGCTCGTACTCCATTAGCAATCAGTCAGATACCGGTATTCAGAGAAGTAGCACAGGAAGGCGCTTTATATTTACCGCTGGATGAGAGTCCCGAATATAATGCTAACCGTATCGTAAAATATTTAAAAGATAACCAACCGCGGAGTGATGTATTATTTAAAACAATTATTCAAAAAAATAATTGGGATAATCTCTGGGAAAGTCAACTGAAATCTATTTTTAATGAAAATACAAGTGGAGGCGGGGGGAATTGAACCCCCGTCCGAAAAAGAGAACTGCAGAATCGCTACGTGTGTAGTCCGTTGCTGAATCTCGCTTTTACCGTGCCAGCGGACAAACTTGGTAAAAGCCAGTTTGCTGTTTTTAATTCCGTTTACGCAAACCGATAAACGGAACGAGCCTGCTTTGACGACGCTCTGAACCAGCCTGCAGGCAAGACCGGCCCAGAACGGTCACTTACTTAAGCGTAAGCGACAGTGCCAAAAGAATTGGCATTTTCGATTCTCAGGTTTATTAACGTGGCCCTCCTGAAAACCACGACACGCTATTCGGCAGATCTTCAATCCCGTCGAATCCATTCGCCCCCGTCAAAAAGCGCTAAAATTTACGCAATTTTCTCCTTATAAACAAACTATCAAACGTTAGGATTTACCCAAAATATTTAAGGTATAATTGAAATAATTTGATTAAATTTTCTCGATTTTTTTGACTTTTAGAGCTTGATTAGTGTAGGAGCAAAATTAAAATGAAATTGAAGACGTTCAAGAAGGGCGTTCATCCAGCAGAGTTTAAAAGTTTAAGTGATTATAAAAGCATAGAAAAACCGCCTTTACCGACGGAAGTGTTTATTCCGCTTCAACAACATGTTGGAGCCGCATGTGTACCGGTAGTCGAAAAAGGTATGGAAGTTAAAACCGGTCAATTGATCGGCAAAAGCGGTGGATTCATATCGAGTAATATCCATGCCTCCATTTCGGGAAAAGTAAAAGCAATTGAAAAATTACCACATCCGCTCGGTAACAATTCACTGATGATAAATATCGTCAGTGATGGTCGCGACGAATGGATAGAATTGCCGAACCCGATTCTCGATTGGGAGAATCTAACTTCCGAACAAATCAATGAAATTGTATTAAATGCCGGGATAGTTGGCTTGGGCGGAGCGGCTTTTCCGACGCAGGTGAAATTAAATCCACCCAAAAATAAAACGATTGATACTTTCATTCTGAATGGTTGTGAATGTGAACCGTATTTAACTACCGATCACCGTATTATGATCGAACGTTCTGAAGAGGTTGTTTTGGGACTCCGGATTATGATGAAAGCGCTCGGAGTTAGTCGAGCAATAATCGGCATCGAAGCCAATAAACCGGATGCTATCGCGGCACTTACCAAAGCTACTGAAAAATTTTGGGGTATTATTGTTCAGCCTTTGAAAGTAAAATATCCGCAAGGTGCTGAGAAGATGTTGATAGATGCCGTTTTGAAACGCCAGGTACCAGCCGGTGGCTTACCGATGGACGTAGGCGTTGTTGTCAATAACGTCGGCACGGCTCTGGCTGTGGCTGAAGCCGTTACCAAGCGCAAACCGCTGATTGAAAGAGTTGTTACGGTTACCGGTCAAGGAGTGCGTGAACCCAAAAACGTATTGGCCAGAATCGGCACTCCATTCCAGAATTTAATTGACTTCTGCGGCGGCTTGACTAATGATACAGTCAAGGTGATAATGGGCGGTCCGATGATGGGCGTTGCTCAGGCATCTTTATCGGTACCGATTATAAAAGCTACCTGTGGAATTGTCTGTTTAACGGATAAAATCGCCATTGAGAGGAAAGAATACCCCTGTATAAAATGTGGGGCTTGTCTGCATGTCTGTCCGATGAATTTAATCCCGACGAGGTTGGCGCGCTTATCGCAGTTTGCCAAGTGGGATGAAGCCGAACAATACGGTATTGTAAATTGCATCGAATGCGGTTCTTGTGCTTTTATTTGCCCGGCATCTATTCCTTTAGTTCATCATATACGAATCGGAAAAATGCGAGTAACTGAACTACAGCGTAAAAGGAAAAACGAAGAAAAAACCGTAAAGGTATAAAATATCGTTCTGAATCGAGTATTTTATAAGGAAATTTACCATAATGGAAGAGCAGCAGAATTCAATCCCAGGGGAATCCGGAAAAGAAAAGAATGCAAAATCCGCTCCGAATTCCGTTGACAAAACCGTCGAGAAGCGACTTTTTATTCTTTCATCTTCGCCACACGTTAAAGCTCCCACTAATGTTACTTTGATTATGTGGCTGGTTGTGGCTACTTTATTGCCAACGGTCGTTTTCAGTATTTACAATTTTGGATGGCGCTGTCTGACAGTTATTGCTGTTTCTATGGTTACCGCTATGATAGCCGAGGAATTATTTAATCTGATTAGACGTCGTAAAATGACAACTTATGATGGCAGTGCCGCCTTAACTGGCTTATTGTTGGCATTGTGTTTACCGCCGGGATTACCGCTTAGTATGGTCATAATCGGTGCCGCTTTTTCCATTATAATAGGTAAACAAATTTTCGGTGGCCTCGGACACAATATTTTCAATCCGGCTTTGTTAGGACGGGCATTTTTACAAACCAGTTTCCCGATAGCGATGACTACCTGGACTATTCCCCGGACGATTGATGCGATTACCACGGCAACTCCGCTAGGTTCTTTTAAATTTGAAAAAACATTGACGTCTTATCTCGACCTTTTCATTGGTAAAGTCGGTGGCTGTATTGGTGAAACGAGTGCTCTGGCAATTCTAATTGGTGGATTGATATTAATAATTCTGCATATATCCAATTGGCGCATTCCGGTGAGTTATCTTGGCACAGTGGCAGTTTTCAGTGGGATTCTATGGCTTATTAATCCGGCACAGTATCCCGATCCGATTTTTCACCTATTTTCCGGTGGATTAATGTTAGGTGCTTTTTTCATGGCAACGGATATGGTAACTTCGCCGATAACCAATTTAGGAGCCTGGATTTTTGGAATCGGCGCGGGATTTTTAGTAGTGCTTATTCGTCAATTTGGGGGATTGCCGGAAGGCGTTATGTATTCAATTTTATTAATGAATGGGTTTGTTCCGCTAATTAATCGTTATACTCGTCCGAAATATTTTGGGGAGGTCAAATCGTGAATAAGTCACTCAAACTGGTAGTTGTCTTAACTGTGACAGCTTTATTTTCGGGAATTATATTGGCTGTGTTAAATGCTTACACTGCTCCGCGGATTGAATTGAATGCGAATAAAACGCTATCGGAAGCTATCGGATATGTAATTCCCGGACAAAAAACCTGCGATGTTAAAGTTATCAAGGATGTTACTTTTTATATTGGTAAGGATGATAAAGGGCAAGTTATCGGCGTGGCTTTTGTAGCTGAGGGCGATGGATTCCAGAGCCGTTTACGTATTCTGGTCGGTATGGATCCTGAAATGACCAAAATTGTGCAGATGAAAATATTGTCCCAAGCCGAAACGCCCGGCCTCGGTACCAAAATTGAAAACGATCCGACTAATAAAACAGATGCGTTCTGGTTTCTGAAGCAATTTGTTGATTTGTCGGCAGTGAGCCCGATTTCCGTCGTCAAGGGTCAGACCGCCGATAAAAGTAAATCGCAAATTCAAGCCATTACCGGCGCAACCATTTCCTCGAGGGCAGTTGTGGATATTGTCAATGCCGCTATTGAAAAAAACCGCGCCCTTTATTTAGAGAAGGTGAAATAATATGGCAAAATCAAAGATTTCTGTAACGCAGGAATTTCTCAAGGGGCTCTGGAATGAGAATCCCATCCTGCGCATGGTTTTGGGAATCTGCCCGACTTTAGCCGTTACCACATCAGCTATTAATGGCGTTACGATGGGATTGGCAGTCATATTTACGCTGGTTATGTCCAGCTTTATAATCTCGCTCTTAAGAAAATTGATTCCCAATGAAGTCCGGATTGCAACGTTTATCATCATAATTGCGACTTTTGTGACGGTGGCTGACCGAGTCTTAGCGGCTTTTTACCCTGAGATGAGCAAGGCGCTGGGGCCTTTTGTTCCTTTAATTGTCGTTAATTGCATCGTATTTGCGCGCCAGGAAGCCTTTGCCTCAAAAAATCCGGTCGGTCGTTCTGTGGTTGATGCGCTTGGTATGAGTGTCGGTTTTACGTTGGTACTGCTGGTAATGGGTTCACTTCGCGAACTAATTGGCAACGGTACTATTTTTTCGCATCAAATTATGCCGATGTCATTTCAACCCTGGATGGCAATAGCTTTACAACCAGGGGCGTTTTTGACGCTGGGTCTTTTAATCGGTTTTGCTAATTGGCTTAATACAAAAGGGAAGAAAAAATGAATCTGATATTAATTTTCATTTCAGCCGCGATTATCAATAACTATGTCCTAGTGTCATTCCTCGGAATTTGTCCCTTTATCGGAGTGTCGAAAAAGCTCGGCTCTGCGGTTAGTATGGGAATGGCGACGACCTTTGTGATGACGATAACGGCCGCGCTGGCCTGGCTATTGAATAAATATATTCTGGTCGGTTTGCACCTTGAGTTTTTACAAATTGTCTCTTTTATTCTGGTAATTGCTTCGGTAGTGCAGTTGGTCGAAATGTTCATAAAGAAGGTCAGCCAGCCGCTCTATGAAGCGCTTGGTATATTCCTGCCACTGATTACAACCAATTGTGCGATTTTGGGTCTGGCACTTTTTCTGGTAATGAAACAATACAATTTTATTGAAAGCATCTTCTTCGGTTTTGGCTCCGGTGTAGGTTTTACGCTGGCGCTGATAATTATGGCCGGTATCCGGGAAGAGTTGGAGCTGGCAGATGTGCCAGAACCTTTCAAAGGAGCCCCGATTACTTTGATTGTCGCTAGTTGTTTAGCGCTAGCATTTATGGGCTTTTCCGGAATAATTTAATTTCAAAAGGTATCTGAAATGAATTCTACTTCCTTTCTATATAGTTTATTAAGTATGGGCGGAATTGCTTTGTTCTTTTCCCTATTAATTGCCTTAGCTAACAAGAAGCTACACGTTGAAGAAGACCCGAAAATCAGCTTGATTGCCGAATGTTTACCGGGTGCTAATTGCGGCAATTGCGGTTACGCTGGCTGTAATAATTTTGCCGAAGCTTTAGCCGGTGGTAAATCGCAAATCTCAAATTGCCCGGTCTGCAGTCCATCGGCACGGGAGGAAATAGCCCGAATTATGGGAGTAGATGTTAAAATTGGAGAGCGAAAGGTGGCGGTGGTTTTTTGCCAGGGTGGTGATAACGTTGCTACTAAAAAAGCCGAGTATCGAGGTGTCAAATCCTGTTTCGCGGCTAATCTGGTTAGTGGTGGCGAACGTGCTTGCAGTTACGGGTGTATCGGGCTTGGTGATTGCGTAGCGGTTTGTCTATTCGATGCCATTCATATGGATGAAAATAATTTACCAGTGGTGGATCGCGCCAAATGCACCGGTTGTGGCAATTGCGTCACTGCCTGTCCACGCGGCGTTATCGAATTGCATCCGATCAGTCATCACGTTTTTGTACTTTGTAAAAATCGCGATGTCGGCAGAATCGCCCGCACCGTTTGTAAGCGTGCCTGTACCGGCTGTCTATTGTGCGAAAAAGCCGTCAACGGTCAAGGTTTCAAAGTCATAGATAATCTTGCCGTAGTAGATCACGCCCTTTATACCAAGGAATTGGTTCTGCCGACCGAAAAATGCCCAACGAAAGCTATTGTAATCCTTGGAAATAAGGATGAACAATAACGACCAGTATTTCAAAACCGATAATGAAGTGGCGACTGTAATTATTGCTGACCAGCGCTGGGTAACAGTCGAACTGGAAGAAAAAGATGCCTGCCATTCCTGTGGTGCGAAAATGATCTGTCGCCCCAATTCTACCGGCAAGCGCATTCTTAAAATGCCTAATACAATCAATGCTAAAGTTGGCGACCAGGTTTTAATCGAGCAGATTGGTGCTAATCAATTAAAAGTGACCTTAGTGCAATACGGCTTACCTTTATTCGGCTTTCTGATCGGAGTGCTAATCGCTAACCGCTACATTAAAGATAGCACATTAGGAATTCCAGCGGACATCGCGCAGATGTTATGCGGAATTTTAGCTGTTATCTTGACCGGATTCGTCATTTATTTTTGGAGTAAACATAAAGCTAAAAGTGGTTTTAATGTCTTTCGTTTGCGCCAGATATTGAATGACAAACCAAAATGATTCAGTAAAAAAATGCCAAATTTTAAAATCCCGATTCCTTATTATTTATTTTGCGTCTTTCTGTTGACAGGTTGCCAATCTAAAAGCAAACTGGTTAAGGCTCAGTCAACGCGCTTCGCTATGGGAACGGTCATCGAAATAACAGTATTGGATACGACCGAAGCCGAAGCCAATAGCGCTCTCGAAGCCGGGTTTGCCGAAATTAATCGTATCTCAGCCCAATTCTGGGAAGGCAAGCCCGAAGGACCAATCTATGCTTTCAACCATCGCACCACTGAAGCTGTTGCTCTGCCGCTTGAAATTCTGGAATTGATAGCACGCTGTGAAGATTATTCTGCCAAGCTCGATGGTGCGTTTGATATTACCGTCGGTACGGTTTTACAGCTTTATAATTTCAAAGGTGATTCTCTGCGGCCGCCGGATATTGCTATAATTAAAGCACTTCTGCCGGCTGTAAATTACCAAAACCTTATCATTGATTTTTCAAAGGGTCAATTGAGCGCTAAAAATCGTCAGACCAAAATAGGACTGGGTGCGGTAGCCAAAGGCTACGGTGTTGATCGAGCAATCACGGCTATTGCAAAGCATAATGTCGCCGGCGCCTTAGTCAATGCTGGTGGGGACTTACGAACGCTGAGGCGTACGGATGGGCAAAAGTGGCGAATTGGTATTCAAGATCCGCGTCAAGCCGATAATATTCTATTGGTAATTGAATTCGACAGTGGGGCAGTGGCTACTTCCGGAGATTATGAGAAATTTTTTATGTATGAAGGCAAACGTATTCATCATATCTTGAATCCGCGTACCGGTTTACCGGCCGACTCCTGTCAATCAGTGACTGTAATTGCGCCGACTGCCGAGCAAGCTGATGCTATGGCAACCGGGTTATTTATTCTTGGTGCCTCAGCCGGGCAAAAAGCCCTGGAAAACTTTCCAAATTGCGAAGTGCTCTGGATTTGCGCCGATGGACGAGTAGTACAGTCGGCTGGTTTCGAGAAATATTTAGCCAAACGCTAGATTAAATTTTAACAGTTTAAAACAACCTTCGAGCAATTCATAGTAATTGATTTTTAAATATTTGTTCATATTCCATTAACCCATAAATAACAATATTGGTACTATAAGTTATACAATTGAAAATTTTCATTGGAATGATTAGTTAACATTTTTTAGATTAAATCATTGGACAGAATCATTGAAAATAAAGGGTACTTAAATGGTAGATAACCAACCGATTCAAAAACCTTGGCGTGAAATTATTGATCCGTTTATTAATCTGATTAAGGCGCCTCGCGCTTTATGGGGGATTAATTTATCCTATTTGCTGGAAGGAATCACCTATTTTGGCGTCCTCAGCCTTTTAGCGATGTATTTCAATGATCTTGGACTGAACGATATTCAGGCTGGACAAATGGTCGGAATTCAAACTGCCGGAATAACATTGGCAATGTTATTTCTGGGAGCGACTGTGGATTGGATAGGAGTGCGGAAAGCTCTATTGATTTCACTTTCGGCGATGCTTGTCGGACGGGTGTTTTTAGCATTAGCGCCGCAGACCGGTGCTCTCGGACTCTGGCAAAAAGCACATATCGTTGCAATGTTGGGAATATTGGGTGTAATCCTGGGTTATGGCATTTATCTGCCCGCCTGTTATGCTGCAGTCAAGCAATTCACCAATAAAAAAACTTCCGCTATGGGCTATGCAATGCTCTATGCCATTATGAATTTAGGCGGTTTTTTGCCAGGATTAATTTCGCCACCAATCAGAAAAAATTATGGAATTACCGGAGTATATTGGGTTTACGTTGCTTTAACGGCGGCTGGAATTTTAGTGGTTGCCTTCATTTTATCGAAGAAAACAGTCACGATGGCAATTGCCAATGCCAGGAAAGAGCAGGATGAACCGGTTGTCGAATCGGAAACGACTGAATCGCAGTCAACCAAGGAGAAGATTGTTTATTACTTGAAAAATTTTCCCATCAAAGACGGCCGGTTTATGTTTTTTATTTTCATTTTAATTCCGGTTCAGACTCTATTTGCTCATAATTGGCTGACTTTGCCGATGTATTTCGAGCGGGCTTTTTCAGGGGTAGTTTCCAACAATTTTGAATTCTTTGTCAATTTCAACCCTATCCTGATTTTCATTTTGGCTCCGATGGTGGCGGCTTTAACGGCCAAAAAAGACACTTATAAAATGATGATTTTTGGTACTACTGTAATGGCTTTGCCGACTTTTTTACTGGCAATTGGTCCAAATATTTACTCGGTGGTTGGCTATCTAATCATTATGACAATCGGTGAGGCTATCTGGCAACCGCGTTTTCTGCAATGGGTGGCTGAAATCGCGCCTAAGAATATGACCGGTATTTATATGGGAATTGGACAGTTTCCCTGGTTTCTAACCAAAGTCATTACCTCCCTTTATTCCGGCTGGTTCCTGACTAAATATTGCCCAGCCGGAGTTCTTCCGGAACAGACTAATACCGAGACGATGTGGCTAATTTATGGCTTTATTGCGATAATTAGCCCGATTGCCTTATTATTGGCAAAGAAATGGATGGGTAAAGGACTCGAAAAACAAAAAGTTTGAATGTCTACCAAACCCAAAATATTAATCGTTGATGATGAGCCCGTAATTTGTGAAATCTATGGGGAATATCTAGAACAGAATGGATTTGAAGTTGCGACAGCCTTGAATATCGAAATGGCTTTAGGGTCAATAAAAACTAAAAGACCGGATTTAGTTCTATCTGATGTGGTAATGCCGGTTCGAAATGGCTTTGATCTTTATGATGAGGTTAAAATTAACGACCCTAATATTAAATTTGTTTTTATGACCGGTTTTGAGGATGATATCAAGGTCGCTGACCGTTTAAGCAAATCCAGAAAAAAATGGTTTGCTAAACCAATTAAATTAGAAGAAATGTTAGCAGTTATTCGTAGTGAATTATCTGCTCCTTAGGCCGATAGATTCCGACGGATATGTTTTTTAAAATATTTTATTTTTATCGGTAAGCAGTTCTCATTGATCAATTTTTGCACAATTTTGTAGTTATCCATAGTCCGAACAATAACCGTCGCCTCGAATTGAGAGGTGGTATTTTTATGGCATTCTACGAGAGAATTCAAGCGATCCGGAAAAGATTCTTCCATAATCGATTGACTGGTTTCAAAATTAAAACAACGCAATTTTTCGGGTTTTTCAATTATCATATCCGGTATATAACCTCTCCAATATGGTGGGTGAGGACTGTAATTATCCATTAATTTGGAATAGACCTTATACCCCCTTTTTGAATAAGTCTTAAGCAAATATGACAATAGATTAAATTGATCGTGTTTAAAACGAGTAGGGAGAAGGGAACGCCGCAATGAATTGAGGACGCGAGCATAAAGAACGTTAAGATCGAAAGGCTTGGTAACGTAATCGTCAGCGCCGGTTACCAGTCCATCAACCTGGAATTCAGCCGATGTCTTTGCGGTCAACATAATTACCGGAATGAATGCCGTAATCGGGCGGGTCTTTAAAATCTTCAATATCGAAAGGCCATCCACATCCGGTAAATTAATGTCAAGAATAATTAGATCAGGTTCTTTACTGATAGCGAGATCAAGTACTCGCGCCCCTTCGGTACTTGTATAAATTTCAAAACCACGTGCCGAAAAATAAGATGTGACCAATTCTAAAATATTGGGATCATCATCAACAACTAGAATTTTTTTCATTACTTCTTAATTTCAATAAATAATCTGTTTTAATCAATATAAAAAGTCAAATAGAAATAAAAAATATAATTTTAAGAGGAACAAAGAATAAAAAATGGGTGTTTATAGAACGTCATTGATTATTTGAAAATTTATTGTAACCAGACAAAAAATATTTTGTCTAATGAATTGCATTTGCTCTTTGAATATTGGCATAAAATTTGTAAATTAAACACAGTTTTTTGATCTAAAGATAATGTCAAAAAGAAGATAGATTTCCCCTCCCCCTCCCCGGATGTGCCGTAATATCCCTCAAAATCCCCCTCTTTTACGTTCGGGGAGGGAAACCTCAAAATCACATAAAAATCATAGATAAGTCGCTCACAAGAGTGGCTTTTTTATTTTATCAAAAATTCGTTGCTTATGCTCATAACTTGATAAATTTCTTGTAATCCGTTGTTTCATTTTTTATATCGTACCAAATAATTGACTGTTTGTAATTTAATTGGTGATTCATCCAATATAGAAAGGTAAGACGATAAATTGCTTGTCAATTAGTCGTTCTCTATTTTTTCAAGAAATAACTTTTTTGTGTTAAATGATCTCTGTAATACCTTTATCACTATGTGGTGAGCACTGACTTAGCGATCTTCTATTCCCAACTAGACCATAGCACTTCAAGTTTTGTAGAAATTATTTCATTCAAAAATTATTGACTCTGAAGGGATCAAATTTTATAATTTGGCAAATGGCGAAGTCGATTCACTAACCATTCCGACTATAAGACGATTAGCCAGAACGGCTTGAAATAGTTTTCAAGTCGTTAATCCATTTTAAAAAGTCATTTTTTAAAACGTTTTAGTCATTTGACAATTTTATCAAACCATTTATAAAAATTGTTAAGTCATTTGGAACTTTTGTTGGACAGTAAAATAATATTGCCAAATCATTTGACAATTTATTTTAACCGGTAAACAAAATTGCCAAATCGTTTGGACCTTTTATCAGACAGTTAAAATGTTTTGCTAAATCATTTGACAATTTATTTATACCAGTAAATAAAATTGATAAATCATTTAAATGTTTTATCAAGTCATTAAATAGAATTGTTTTGTCATTTGATAATCTTACTAAAACCATTCGGAAAGGGATAGTTTCTTCTCTATCCTCTGCAAAGAATAACTTTTATGCGGTTTCGTCTTACAACAATACTTCAACCGCTACGCGGTATAAGACAAAGTTAATAAATCTATTATAATTAGTGGCGCTTACGGAATTAATCTTGCCTAAAATATTCTTAATACACTACACTGAAACCAATTTAGCCCCACCTGTGGGTCGGAAATTGGTTTGGCTAATAGTCAGGCTATTAGAAAAACATGATCGCCAGAAATCCCTGCTTGTGAACATTTTGAGAAATTGGGAAAAATCCTAGCGTAAAAAAAACTATTGACATAAATATTTTAATACCTTATATTCTTTCAGTAGTAACTCAGATTAGAACTACAATTGAAAAACGCTGCAGAAAATAGAGTCCCAAAAGGCAAAATTTCACTGGCAATAGGATTATTTGTCGTCGGAATCGTAATTGCGCCTTGTTTGGGTGGTAATTTATTAGAAAAAACTTACTGGACTTATGATGCTATCTGGTATCAAATTTTCCCGGAACGTTTCAGAAACGGTGATTCCAGTAACGATCCGACGCTTGAAACGCTGGAAGGAACCTGGCCCTATGAACCCCAAACGCAATGGAGCATTATGCCCTGGACCGCTGATTGGTATAAACTCCAACCCTGGGAAAAAACGAACCATCGCGATTTTTATTATAACGCTCAATTGCGTCGCTATGGCGGCGATATACAGGGAATAATTGATAAGCTCGATTATCTTGAAGATTTGGGAATCAATGCAATTTATTTAAATCCAGTATTCGAATCGGCTTCAGCGCATAAATACGGTGCTACTATGTATCATCATATTGATAATAATTTTGGGCCTGATCCAGCCGGTGACATAGCAATTTGGCAAAACGAGAATCCCAGTGATCCTTCAACCTGGCAATGGACTTCCGCTGATAAATTGTTTTTACAACTTATTCAGGAAGTGCATAACCGTCAAATGAAAATTATCATTGACGGAGTTTTTAATCATGTAGGTATTCCTTTTTGGGCTTTTCAGGACGTCAAAAAAAATGGGAAAGCCAGTCCCTACGCTGATTGGTTTGTGATAAAGTCCTTTGATGATCCCCAAACTCCATCTGATGAATTTGAATATCAAGGCTGGAATGGAGTTCCGGATTTGCCGGAAATTTGGGAAGATGAAAATGGCCCAGTACAAGGATTTCGGGACCATATAAAAGCTGTGGTTGAAAGATGGGGTGATCCGAATGGTGATGGCGATCCGTCGGACGGGATTGACGGCTGGCGTTTAGACGTAGCTGAGATGGTTAGTAAAAATTTCTGGCGTGATTTTCGTAAATGGGTGAAAAGTGTAAATCCCGATGCCTATTTGACTGGTGAAATATGGTGGGAAGATTTTATGAATAATAAGATGTTCGATGCTTCACCATGGTTGCAGGGCGATATTTTTGACGGTGTAATGAATTATCGTTTCGGCGACGCAATGCTGAAAGCCTTTGTAGACAATAAGATGAGGATAAAACCATCCGAACTCGATCAACTATTAGGCGACATTAGAGAGAAATACCCTTTATCTGCTCAGTATCAGTTACAAAATATAATTGGCAGCCATGATAATGAGCGTTTTGCCAGTATGCTATTAAATCCTGACCGCTGGATTGATCATGGTGGCAATCTAGTTTATAATAAAGATTTTAAAGTCAACCGTCCTCCGGATGAACTTCGTCAAATCCAGAAGACCATTCTTGTTTTTCAATTTACCTATATCGGAGCGCCATATATTTATTATGGCGATGAAGTGGGAATGTGGGGAGCAGACGATCCCGATAATCGTAAACCAATGGTCTGGGATGATATGCAATATGAACCGGAGACTGCTCATCCACTGGGGATGAAACGTCCTACTGATACGGTCGCCGTTGACCAGGAGTTACTAAAATTTTATAAATCAGTAATTAAACTTCGTAAAGAGCATTCCTGTTTACGCAATGGAAATTATCGTACAATATTGATTGACGATAAAAAAGGAATTTTTGGATTTGAACGCGAGAATAATATTGAAACCATTCAAGTCTTTGCCAATTTGAATAATAAGCCTATCAAAACGAGTAAGATAAATTTAGATTTTACAAAATCGGATCTGATATTTAGAGTTAATTCCGATGCTGACTATCTTGGCTCGAAGGGCATAGTAGTTTATAAAGTTAATAAGGGATGATTGTCTTTGATAAAATCAATAAGTCAAATTCAATTGAGGTAGAGGATGAGATATGATGGTTGGCTGAAAATAGTTGTTCTGATTTTAATTGCGGGGTATTTGTTTGGTGGTAATACCGGTAAGATAACGGGCATAGTTACCGATGCAGAAACCGGTTTTCCGCTAATGGGTTGTAATATAATGCTTGAAGATACCTATCTGGGTGCGGCATCCGATACAGATGGACGATATATGATTTTGAATATACCGCCTGGCGAATATCGTCTAAAAGCCCAAATGATTGGTTATCAGCAAAAAGTGATAACAAATGTGATTATATCGGCTGATTTGACAACTACGATCAATATTAAACTTTCGACCCAGGTTTTGGAAGGTGAAGAAGTTGTAATTACCGCCGAGCGAAAAATGGTCATCAAAGATATGACTGCGACGGCTTCGCACGTCAAAGCTGAGGAATTAGCCGCTTTACCCGTGACGGAAGTCAGCGACGTTCTTGAAATGCAAGCCGGATATGTAGATGGTAGTTTAAGAGGAGGCAGAAAAGGTGAGGTTGCCTATCTGATAGATGGCATTCCGGTAACTGATTCTTATGATCGTAGTGCTGTCATTGATGTCAATAAAAATATGATCCAGGAATTGCAAGTAATTTCCGGTGCGTTTAATGCCGAGTATGGAAAAGTGATGTCAGGTATCGTCAATATTACTACCAAACAGGGTAGCAACAAGCATGGTGCTTCATTGGAAATGTATATTGGAGACTACCTTAGTACTCATGATGAGATTTTCGATAATATAGGATCAATAAATCCTTTTAATATTCATAATGCTGAAATTAGTGTTTTTGGTCCGTTAATAAAGGATAAGTTATTTTACAATTTGAATACCCGATATATTTACTTTGGTGGCTGGCTACAGGGTCAGAATCGTTATAAACCAACAAGTATACTAGCTGTGTCTCCCGATGGTTCACATTTTTTACTTGATTCGACTACTATGTTAGGTGATCAAAAGTGGGTCAATATGAACTGGAACGAGAAGTTGTATTTTCAAGGACAATTGGTCTACCGCATTTCCAACCGAAGTAGTATTTATTACAATCTCTTTTACGATAATAAAGATTACCAGGATTATGATCGTATGTTCAAGTATAATCCGGCAGGGATGTTGAAGAAAAACCTAACCGCTGAAACGCACTTACTAAAGTTTCAGCAACAATTAAGTGCTAAAGCCTTTTTCACTCTAGCTGGTTCATATTATTATCGTAAATATACCGGTAGATTGTCAGCCGATACCAGTTACGACGACAGTACTACTTATATTCACCCGGCTTACCTTTATCAATATCCTTATCAATTTTATTTTGGTGGAACTCAAAATGATCATGAATATCGCGACAGTAGAACGTACCTTTTAAAATGGGATATGACTTCCCAAATTAATGAACAGCATCAGCTAAAGGGCGGATTGGAATTTCAACAGCATGATATTTCATTACGTACATTTACTATTCGTCCAGCGGTCGGTGAAACATATATAGACTTTGCATCCGGATTGAATATACCATCTACCTGGAACCCATATATTCATCCGACTATTTTGGACAATAGTACGATTTATGCTAGCTATTATCGTCATAAACCTTATGAATTTGCCGGGTATATTCAGGATAAAATGGAGTTTAGCGAATTGATTATCAATATCGGAATAAGGTTCGATTACTTCGAACCGGATGGTGTTATACTTGCGGATCCGACTGATCCCGAAATATATGAGCCGATCAAACCTGAAAATCGTTATCATGATCTTAACGGAAATGGTGTTCAGGATCCAGGCGAACCAGAAGTCACTTTGGAAGAACGGAAACAGTATTGGTACAAAAAAGCCACTCCGAAGTATCAATTTAGCCCAAGAATCGGCCTGTCATTTCCGATTAGTGACCGCGGGGTATTTCATTTTTCTTATGGTCATTTTTTTCAAATTCCCAATTTTACTTATTTGTATATGAATCCTGATTTCGATCTTGGGTCAGGAACCGGTAATCAGGGAGTAGTTGGAAATGCGGACTTGAAGCCGGAACAGACCATCGTCGGAGAAATCGGTGTCCAGCAACAATTGAGTGATAATTTTTCAGTTGATATTACCGCTTATTTGAAAGACATAAGAGACTTGACAGGTACAAGAGCAGAAGAGATTATAGTCTATGGAGGCGCGGCATCTTATAGTAGATTAGTCAATAGTGATTTTGGTGTGGTAAAAGGTATTACTATAGCACTTAATCAGCAGAATCCGAGCGGTTTATACACCAGTTTTGATTATACGCTCCAAATTGCCAAAGGTACAGCTTCGGATCCAGAAGCCTACCGGAATGCAGTTTCTGGCGGAAGTCAACCGGAAATTCAACTTAATCCGTTAGATTGGGATCAACGTCATACGATCAACGGAACGGTTGGGTATAATCACAAAAATTATGGGATAAATTTTATCGGGCGCTGGGGCAGTGGTTTGCCCTATACTCCGCAATCAACCAAAGATATTACTTCACTTTTAACTAATGCCGGTACCAAACCGCCTACTTTGACAATTGATACAAAAGCTTACTATCATTTCATGTTATCAGGAAAATATTCTGTCGAATTATTTCTTAGAATCCAGAATTTGTTAGATAAGTTAAATGAAGTCAATGTTTATGATGAGACCGGTCGGGCGGGTTTTACGACCGAGGAGGCCAGAGTAAAAGCACTAAATATTAAAACTCCAATTAATTCGGTTCATGAGTGGTTTAACGACCCAACTTATTATTCTGAACCACGTCGAATTGAAATAGGAATGAGGATTAGCATATGAAACATTCAATAAAATATTTTGTCATCTGGATTCTCTCAACTTTGTTAATGACGATTACGACGTCACAAATAATTTTAGCCAATCAAAGTGGCAAAGCCTATCGGCGCAGTTCCATCCATAATGGTAATCTTGTGCGGACGGTTTTCGGTAACTGGGGAGTCATCGGTCAACCAAGAGAGAAAGGACCGCGTGGTGCATGGCTTTTTGATACCAATGGATATATCGGTGATGTAAGTCCAATGGTCGGAGCTGAGGTAAATTATCCGATCAATAGTGACTCTACGATAACATTCCATAGTGTTGTAGTTTGTCCGGTAGATCGTCCAGCAAAAGATCGAGAAGAATCGCTGACTGGCGATCAATGGACTTTTGAGCCGGTTTCTGGTTATTTCAATGAGTCATCTCAGGGAATAGCTATGAGCACTGATCGAAATTCCTGGCCACCTTACTGGCCTGATAAAATGAATGATCCTGAGGATCCCGGCTGGCCTGGGCAATGGAATGGTTTTTTTGGTAAAGGCGTGACCAATGCCGATCAAGAAAGTTATTTTGTTATGGATGATAATAATGACGTTGAATTCAACAGCGGGCACAATATAAAGGGTGTATTTTTCAAACCTGATAGTAGAGATGCGAATCGCAATGGACTCGGTTTAGAAGTGAAGGTTCGGGGAATGCAATGGGCCCAGTTCCTGGCGCAGGATGTAATATTTTGGCTTTATGAAATTACTAATACAAGCACTACGGATTATGATAGAGTTGTCTTTGGAATGTTAGCCGGTACCTATAATGGTGTAACCGGTACAGATGATTCTCCTCAGGAATATGACGACGATTATTCTTTCTTCGATGTCGAACGGGATTTGACTTATACTGGTGATTATCCTAATAATAATAGCCGTAATCCGAAATGGCAGGGGGCAGTTGGATTGGTGGGTTATGCATTTCTGGAAAGTCCCGGCAATCCTTATGACGGTATTGATAATGACGGTGATAATAAACCTGAAAAGCATCCTGGTAAAAATTTAATTTTTACGGCGCCACTATTTACAGAATCAGATTTTGATACAGTCATATATAATAAAGGAGATCAGATAGTATTAATCGACAAAGATTATAATCGTACTTTGCATACAATTACCAACGATACAGATACGGTTGAAACCAAAGGGATGAAAATCACAATCATTGCTGGACAAACAAAATTGGTAGAAGGAAATGTCATGGCAAATGATTCAATTAATCCAAATGTTTATGACGGTATTGATAATGATCTGGATGGATTGATTGATGAGAACTATCTGTTGCATTATAGACAACGCCGGGTGGATCAAAACGGAATAGTTTTATTTGATACCTTGAATCCGGTGGCCTATAAAGACTATCGAAGGGGAATTGGAATTGATGATCCTTTGATAGACGAAGCCCGTGACGATGGAATTGATAATGATAGTGATTGGAATCCTGAAACAGATGATGTTGGTGCCGATGGCAAACCAGGTACAAATGATTATGGAGAAGGTGACGGCAAACCTACATCAGGCGAACCAAATTTTGATAAAACCGATGTTGATGAATCGGATCAAATTGGTCTAACGAGTTTTAATTATTTTGTTCCTTCTAATGCTTATCCAATGGCGGATGATGAACTGCTCTGGGAATGGTTAAAGCCTGGATATTTTGACGTGCCATCGAGTATTCAAAATGGCAAACCAATTGCCGGTCAAGACGGCGATTTCATTTATGGTTCTGGGTATTTTCCACTACGAGCCGGTGATACCCAGCGTTTTTCATTGGCTCTGGTATATGGTTATGATTTGACTGATCTGCTCAAGAATCGGGAAACGGTTCAGGACATTTACAATAGTGATTATCGTTTTCCACAACCGCCGGATAAGCCGACGGTGACAGCAGTTGCTGGTGATGGCAAGGTAACCCTTTACTGGGATAGAAAAGCAGAAGAGAGTATCGATCCGGTAACTAAAGAGAAGGACTTCGAAGGCTATAAAATATATAAAGCTACTGATCCTGATTTTAATGACGTATTTGTTATTACCGATGTCAATGGTGTTCTGACCGGTTATAAACCACTGGCTCAATTTGACAAGGTCAACGGCATTAAAGGAGTTTTCGAGGCGAGTTCGGATTTATATCAAAGTGCTGGCGGTTATTCCTTCTATCTAGGTTCTGACAATGGTTTAGTGCATTCATACGTTGATGAAGATGTTCAGAACGGGCGTACCTATTATTACGCAGTTGTTGCCTATGATCATGGTGACGCCAGTAATGATATTTTTCCATCGGAAAATACTAAGTTTATTTCGGTGCAGTCAGATGGAACGGTAATTACCGATATAAACACTGTTAAGGTTAGACCAACTGCGAAAGTTGCCGGTTATGATGAACAAAATAGCGAAATAGCTCTGAAACACCTGGAGGGACCAGCAACCGGTAATATTCAGTATAAAATCATTGATGAAACACTATTAAATGGGCATACCTATAAAGTGACCTTCACTGACACTCGAACTGATGGAATTGATAATGATGGCGATTGGAATTATCTAACTGACGATGTTGGTGCTGATGGTATACCAGGTACAAATGATTATGGAGAAAGTGACGGCATACCTACTATCGGTGAGCCGAATTTCGAATGGAATGATGAAGATGAATTTGCTCAAATTACATCTACTTACTCTGTTTTAGATAAAACAGGTGTCGAAGAATTTATTAATCTTGACACTTCTTATGTTTGGCTTACCCATCAACATATTCAATATGACAATATTTTAATTGCAAGCGAGTCAGATCCACACGTTTATTTATCATTAAATGAATTTGAGATAGACACACTGCGAGGAAAAGTAAGAATAAAACCAGATAGCCATTTGAGCAGTGGCGAGTATCGGATTTTCTATAAATATTATCCTGTTTTTAAAAGTCCAAACATCCATTACAGTCCTTATGTCAAAGAAACTAAAGACTCCGATATTTTCCATGGAGTCGAACTTGTATTTAATAATCCGTGGGATGTTAAAATGATCGACTCTAAGTCAGGATGGAATTCGACTGAGAGGATTATTGATTTTAGTTTTAGAATTGATCAGGCTTTATTAGAAGGCGATACAATAGTTGGGGTACGATATCCCGGAATATATGAGATTCGAATCGGTGATAGTAGCGAGGTATTATATGAAACTCCCAAAGAATTCTTAAAGTCCATATATCCTAGTTACTCAGACGTTATTATACGAAGCCTGGTAAAGAAAACTAATTTTTATTTATTTAATGTATTGGATTCTGTAAAAGTGCCTTTCCTTTATAATGGTGGAGTAAAAAACAGCTATGGAATTTATGAAATAACGCCGGGTGGTTTGATTGAATCTTATATCCCCAAACCGGATAGCACTTATCAATATTCGTGGGTGATAAATTTTCCACCTATTTCATCCAAAGCCAAGCGGCCGAGATTTCTGAAAGGCGACATTCTCCATATTGAAACGGAAACTCCCTTCCGTGATGGCGATATTTATGAATTCACCACGGAAATACCCGTTGTAGATGACGTCGTTGCCAAATCGAGCCTAGATGAAATTCAGGTTGTCCCTAATCCCTATGTAGTTGCCAATACAATGGAATCACCTCTACCTCCTTCCATTACCAGTGGTCGCGGAGAAAGACGGATTGAATTTCGTAAGTTGCCTAACGACGCTAAAGTACATATCTTCACATCGGCAGGGGCGCATGTTATTACATTAAATCACGATGGCAATATTCATAACGGCACTTTAGCCTGGAATGTCAGATCGAAAGAAAATCTCGATGTAGCATTTGGCGTTTACTATTATATCATAGAATCATCGGTCGGAAAGAAATCCGGCAAATTAGCAGTAATAAAATAGCGGTGAGATTATGAATAAAAAATTACCTACTCTGATTTTGACACTTCTGATAAGCACTGTATTTTTAAATGCTCAGAATAAAGAAGGGACTGCTGCCGGTCAATTTTTGCAAATTCCGGTCGGCGGGAAGGCAATTGCGATGGGAGGAGCATTTACAGCTCTGGCCGATGATGCGAGTGCAATTTATTATAATCCGGGAGCAATTTCCCGAATTACTAAAAATAAATTGTATGTTTCTCAAACTAATTGGTTAGTGGGAGGGAAGCATCAATTCATAGCGGCTCAGGTAATGGCAACCAGCAATGATATCGTTGGAATTGGCGTTGATTACTTAGATTACGGTGAGCGAGAAAAAATTACTACGGTAGCGGAACCGGATGGTACCGGCGAATATTGGGAAGCAAGTGATTTAGCTTTTAGCTTGGGCTATGCTCGCAACTTAACCGACCGCTTTTCAATCGGAGGCAGTGTCAAATTCATTCAACAAAATATCTGGCATGTCAGCGCAACGGGATTTGCCGCTGATCTGGGATTATTATTTAAAACTCAATTCAACGGACTCCAGATTGGTGCCAGTATGCGGAATTTTGGTAGCGAGTTACAATTAACAGGACGCGATTTAATTACTCAGGTTGATCTTGACGAAGAAGCCTCTGGCAATAACGAGACAATCGTCGCTTATCTTAAAACTGATAAATGGCCAATTCCTTTAACGTTTACTATAGGAGTCGCGATGCCGGTGATCAATAGTAATCAATTTGTTTTGACACTGGCAGGTGATGTCGTACGTCCTACGGATAATAGCCAGACACTTAACTGTGGAGCTGAAGCAATAATAATGAAAATGATTAGTCTTCGTGCCGGTTATCAAGCTTTATTTCGCGAAAATAAACAGCAAGGATTGACCGCTGGTATTGGCTTGAAATTGCCAATCCAATATGCCGATTTTTATTTTGATTATTCTTATCAAGAATTTGGATTTTTTGGGGATCTTTCAACAATGTCTATATCAATTGGTTTTTAACAACAAAAGAAAGGAGTAAGCTATGAAAAAAGCTACTGTTTTGATGTTGATGTTGACCATGGTTGCTGTCTCGGCATTTGCCGATGTTACAGTCAATTATATTGTCAATACATCAACTTTGCAAGGGGTCACTGATTCGACCCATCAAATCCAGATTTGTGGTGCGGAAGTCGGGCCAGAAGGGGTTGATAAATGGTATAACAATTTCTTGACCTGGGGCGATGATTCACCATTAGCTGCAAATATTGGAGGCGATTATTGGAAGCTGACGATTGACTATCCGGATTCGATGATTGGCTGGCGGATGGCTTATAAGGTTCGTTACAAGGCTAACGAGGATGATGCCTTTACCTGGGAGAATGTCACTGGCGGCGGCAACCGTATGTGGGTTTTACCGTCTACAGATACAACGCTGGCGGTCGCATATGTTAACAATGATTTCAATCCGCCCTTTGCGCCATCCGATTCTGTTGATATTTTCGTTCGGGTAAATATGGAGAATTACGAAGATAGTTTTTCTCTATTGTCGGTTGTCGGTCACTGGCCTTTCTGCGATCCGGCTTGGTCACCTGGTGCATTACCTTTGACTCAGGAAAGCACATCCAAATATTGGAGTAGAACAATCCGGATTCCGCAGGCTGTAATGGATACCGTTGATCGGGTACAGCCACTTGGTGCCGAAAATCCTGGCGTATTGATGTATCGTTTTGCTATTGGAACCGATTGGAGTAATACGGAAAACCTGAATGGTAAGTACTGGCCTGGTAATGAGAACCGTATCATTGTTCTGCATCCTGGTTTGGAAGACACAACTCTGGCATGGAAATACTGGAATGACAATCCTCCGGCCGGATTTTTAGCAGAGGATACCGTTGATATTAGCTTTACCGCCGATTTGACTAATGCAATTGCCAATAAAGGTTTTGCAGTTGGCGATACTATATTAGTTCGGATGGGTTATTTTAATAGTTTATCTTCGACAATGGATGCTCATTTGCTTCGAATCTCAGGTACTTACTTTTATTCGACCACTTTTAAGGATGTTCCGGTAGTTCTTAACGAACCGCTTTATTACCAGTATTATATCGTAAAAGATGCGGTAGAACAGCGCGAAGTATATTTCAATTTTGACTACACAGGCGATGATGTTACGCGAGCTGAAAGACGTTTATATATCATAACCGGTGATGCTGAAATCAATGATATTGAAGACAGTGAGACCGATCCGCGTCGTATGCCCAAATTCAGGAATAACCAGAAACTTAGTCAGGCGGTTACTGTAACTATTGAATGCGATTTGCGCCCGGCCTACTATCAGGTTTGGGCTGGTTCGACTCTCGATGACATTCAGGGTACTATTGACATTACTCCGGCGATGCTGGTAGCCAATCCAGATACTATCGCTAAACTAGGTTTATGTATCAATGGTCCAATGTCCAATAATGGCGAAGGTACCTGGGCAACCTGGGGTGGAACGTTAGCTGGTGATGCCACTCGCAGAATGTACGACGATGGTACGAATGGTGACGTCACCGCTGGTGATACCATTTATACGATTGTGTACAATTTTAGTACCGAGAAAACCGTTGGTCAGGAATTCAAATTCGGGATTGGTGGTGGCGATAACGAAAGCAGTTATGGCCTTAACCATATCGAAAATATTGATGACACTAATCCGACTTTTACATTGGCAGTTCAGTTCGGCTCAATCAATCCGAATTTCTATTCGGCTTGGGATTATAACACAAGATCTCCTAAGGCGGGTATTAAAAATCAAAATGCTAATGTTATTAAGGAATTTTCACTTTCTCAGAATTTTCCAAATCCATTCAACCCGACTACGGAAATTCGTTTTGCTATTCCGGAAAGAAGCGACGTGCAGTTGACGATCTATAACCTGCTCGGTAAGGTTGTCAATAAGGTTACTTATAACAACCTAAATGCCGGCAATTATAGTTATGTATGGAATAGCAGGGATCTGCACGGAAATAATGTTGCTTCCGGTATCTATTTTTATGAGTTACGGGCTGGTGACAAGTATCATGCTATCAAAAAGATGGTATTGGTAAAATAAGTTGCTCTTAAGAGGAAGGACGGATAGTCCGTCCTTCCTCTCTTTTCTTTGCTCGTTCAATAAGGAGGCTGCCAGATGCATATTGTAGATTATTTTATTATCTGTATTTATCTAATAGGAATGGTTATAATCGGTTTATGGTTTAAGCGCAAAGCCGCACAGGATATTAATTCATATTTCTTAGGAAATCGTTCATTACCCTGGTGGGCTTTAGGAGCCTCCGGAATGTCATCTAATCTTGATATAAGCGGCACTATGATTATTGTCGCCTTGGTTTATGCTCTAGGAGCCCGAGGTTTATATATAGAATTTCGGGGTGGTGTTACCTTGATTATGGCATTTTTAATGATATTTATGGGTAAATGGAACCGTCGTTCGAAAGTGATGACTTTGGCAGAATGGATGGAATTCCGTTTTGGAAAGGGTAGAGAAGGCCGTCTGGCGCGTATGATTACGGCATTGACCTCAATTCTTGTCACGATTGCAATGGTAACTTATTTTGCCGTGGGTGGAGGAAAATTTTTAGATAAATTTTTAGGTATTCCAAATTTTTTAGGTTTATCGTCCCAATTTTGGGCGGCGGCGGTTTTGATCGCTACTGCAATGATTTATACCGTTGCTTCTGGATTGTATGGAGTAGTATGGACAGACGTATTCCAAGGTGCACTGATATTTTCAATGATTCTATACGTAGTTATCCGGGTATTTCATTTTAATTTGCCGTCTGAATTTTCTGTGGTTATGCCTTTGAAGGATGTTGCGGGCGGCGGATTCAAGTTTTTCCCTACAACTTATCAGGAGTGGACCGATGTTCTCCCAAAATTTAAATTGGCGATTGATTCTAGCAGTGTATATAGTATGTACAATTTATTCGGAATTGCTGTACTATTTTATTTAATTAAAGTAGTTATCGAGGGTTGTGGAGGAACCGGCAACTATATGGTTCAACGTTATTACGCCGCTAAGGATGATCGTGAAGCTGGATTACTTTCATTATACTGGACATTTTTGCTATCATTTCGCTGGCTTTTTGTGGGAGCTATTGCAGTCTGGGGAATATATCTTGGAACTCAAATTACCGATCCTGAAATGGTTTTACCAATTGTGGTTCAAACTGTACCAATTGGAATAAAAGGATTTCTTATTGCCGGTATGATGGCGGCAGCAATGTCAACTTTCGACTCGACCGTCAATGCCGGTGCGGCTTACTGGGTTAAAGATATTTATCTTGAATATGTAAATGAAAATGCTTCTGATCGTCAGCAAATGCGACAAAGCTATGGAGCCTCGATAGTTATTGTAGTTCTTGGATTGGCACTAATGCTTATGATTAAGAATATTAATGAAATTTGGGGATGGATTACTATGAGTATAGGAGCCGGCTTGATTGTGCCACAATTACTGCGCTGGTATTGGTGGCGTCTAAATGGCTATGGCTATACTATAGGTATGGCCGCTGGAATGTTGGCTTCGATCATCTGGAAAATTATCGCCCCTGAAGCAACTGCTGAATACTGGTCGTTTTTATTTGCAGCCGGTATTAGTACCGTTGCTACGATTATCGGAACCCTTCTAACCGAACCAACTGATGAAAAAGTTCTGGATAATTTCTATCGAGTTACTCGTCCCTTTGGTTTTTGGGGACCAATCCGAGACAAATTACCCGAAAAATTGAGGTATCAAATCAATCGTGAAAATCGGCGCGATATAATATCAATATTCTTTGCCGTGCCCTGGCAGGTGTGCCTATTTTTGATGTGGATGGTTTTGTCAATGAAACGCTTTGATACTTTCCTTGGTTTATTACTCATCGTAGTGGCGCTTTCAGTAATACTATACTTTACTTGGTTTCGTCATCTTGCGACAGAGGTCAATATCGATTCGGATGCCGATTCATCTTCTACATTACATAAATAGAAAGAAAAAAAATGGATATTTTACAGGATAATGTTCTTCATAAAATGATGCAGTTGGGCTTTACTAACTATGAAGCCCGCACTTACCTCGGGCTACTGAAATTGAGTCCCGCCACCGGTTATGAAATCAGTCAATTGGCTCACGTTCCTCGTTCAGTAGTTTATTCAGTATTAAAGCAGTTAGAATCGCGGGGAATCGTAATTTCGATACATGATAAACCTCGCCGATATATCCCTTTGGCACCAGAAGAAATGCTTAAGCGGATGGAAACAAATTATGCCAATCGGGTTATGAATTTAAAGGAGGATTTAGCCGAATTTAGCAATAAATCCGATACTGAGGGGTTCTGGAATTTGCGTGGGTACCAATCGTTGATGCAGACCTGTGAAATGTTAATCCGCGAAGCTCATAAATCTATCTACATTTCCGGTTGGCAACGTGAGATTTCGCTACTTAGAGAGCACTTATTAAATGCCTGTAAACGCAATGTTTTTGTTCTAATTTTTTCCTTTAATGAAATTGATCCGCCGATCGGAGTGACCCTGGCTTATGGCATTCCGGAAGAAAAACTTGAGCATTACTGGGACCGCAAACTTATTCTGGTAACCGATGCCAAAAATTTAGTTATGGGTCCGGCAAATTGGAAAGAAGACGAACAAGCCATCTGGACGCAAAATAAAGCGGCTCTGACAATTGCTACCAATTATATTATTCTGGATATAACACTTTTCGGACAGCGAATGAATATGGACATTTCTAATATCATTGCCGGAATGTTGACTGACGAATTTGAAAAGGTAGATGAGCTCATTCAAGAGGCCATTGAAAAACATAAACTGACGTAGGGCAACATTTAATTTGATCTGGAATTGTAGTTATGCCACGGGTATTGAATTTCCTCTTCGTATTGCCTATGATTTTAAATAATTGCGAAATAAATCAAAACGTTCAGAGCTTGAACGGCAAGTGGTTGTTTAAATACGATCGTGATGGTATCGGCGACACTCAAGGTTATTTCCGCCATGAATATAATCGAAAAGACTGGATTCACTTGAATGTTCCCAGCTTCTGGGATGATCCGCATTATGACGGAATCGGCTGGTACGCAACTGAATTCAAACTTAAAAAACCGCTATCTAATAAACGGTTGGCGCTTGTTTTTGAGGCTGTTGACGATGAGGCTGTTGTATTTCTAAACGGTGAAAAAGTTGGCGAGCATACCGGCTACGGAATCCAATTCTATATTGATATAACTCATCAAATTAAACCGGAATCATCAAACTTATTAGTCGTGCGTATCAACGATACTGGTGGAGCGGGCGGAATTACCGGTAATGTCCTTTTGCGGTATTATACCGATGAAACTGAACTTCTACAATCAGAATTTTCCCAAAAGGAAGCAATTCCGGTTCCGGCTTGGATAAAAACAGCCTTCATTTACGAAGTGTTTGTCAGAGCCTACAGTCCGGAAGGCAACTTTCAAGCATTGGCTGAGGATTTATCGCGTCTGAAATCGCTCGGAGTAGATTGTATCTGGTTAATGCCGATTTTTCCAATCGGTGAAAAGCATCGCAAAGGCTCAATGGGCAGTCCCTATTCAATCCGGGATTTCAAAAGCATCAATCCGGACTTAGGGACAGAATCGGATTTGAAAAATTTAGTTACTAGCGCTCATCAACTTGGAATAAGAGTTATTCTCGATATCGCATGTAATCACAGCTCTTGGGATAATCTACTTATAGAAGAACACCCTGATTGGTACACTCAGGATACTGACGGCAATATAATTGCCCCAAATGCCGATTGGAGTGACGTAGCCGATTTCAATTATAATCAAACCGGTTTGCGGGAATATATGTGGGAAGTTCTAGAATATTGGGTCAAAGAGTTCAATATAGATGGATACCGGCTCGATGTCGCTGAACTGGTACCAGATGATTTCTGGAGAACAGCGCTGACTCGCCTCCAAAAAATCAATCCGGACATTTTAATGCTGGCAGAAGGCGATCATCCGCGATTATATCTTAATGGTTTTCATTTGACGTATGGCTGGAATACTAGGCGCGCATTTTACCAGATTATTAAGAATAACTATCCTGCAGAATTTCTGGCCCAAACTCTAAGAAAAGAGTATTACCGCTATCCTAAACATACGCTTAAAATGCGTTTTACCGAAAATCATGATGAAGCGCGAACAACAGCTTTATTTACGGCAGAACAAACTCTGGTCTTGACCTTCCTAATTTTTACCTTGCCGGGTGTGCCGATGATTTATAATGGACAGGAAATTGGTGTGAGTGAGAAGCTATCTCTATTCGAGAAGGAGACGATCAACTGGCGCCAGTTTGACCGAAGTTTAAATGATTTAATTACGAAAATGAATGAACTGCGGCGCAATATTCCCGCCCTAACATCTGACAACTATCAGATTATAAAAACTTCTGACCCGGAGAACATCTTTGCATTTTCTCGAAATAATACTAAGGAAATTGTACTAATCGTTACCAATCTGAAAAATAAATCTCAGATGGTTACGATTGATTTGGCGCAAATTTCTCCAGTAATTTCAAATAATCCGGAATTATTGCTCGGCACGGGAGCATTTTTACTAGAAAATCATCAATTATTTTTGCCTTGTTACGGATACGATTACTATTTATTCCGGTTTGAGACTAAAAATGATTAATAATCACCATAAAAAAATGCTTTACAAAGTAGGTGTGCTTTGCCTGATGCTTTTTAGTACCCGATTTCTGGTCGCTCAGGTGGTTTATTCAGAACCGCCCCATCCGACCGAGCGGGATTCGATTACGATTTATTTCGATGCGACTAAAGGCGACGGCGGTTTGAAAGATTATACGGGAGATATTTATGCTCATACCGGAGTCATTACCAATTTAAGCGCAACCGGCAAAGATTGGCGTTATGTCGTGACTCCCTGGCCGGGGCAAGGTGGCGTGGCTAATACGTCCAAGAATAAGCTCGAAAGAATTTCAACTAATTTATACAAACTGACGATCGGCTATCCACGTACTTTTTATATTTCTCATGAAAATGGGGCAACTATTCCGGGAAACGAGCAAATTCTCAAATTGGCGTTTGTCTTCCGCAATGCCGACGGCAGTAAGAGTGGAAGGGATGTTGGTGGTGCTGACATTTTCCACAACCTATTTGAAGTGGGATTGACGGTAATGGTCAGCGAACCCGTTATTGATTTGAGCCTATCCGACCCGCGGCGTTCCCCTGTTTTTACGCATTATAGCGATACGGTTAAGATAAAAATTACCACAGCCGCTCTCAATACTGAGGTTAGTAATATAATACTATTAGTGAATAATGAGCTGGTCAACCAGGTTTCTGATACGGCGATGATTTTCGACTTCATTGCGGCGGAATATGATTATGGAATGAAAAATTTGATGGCAATTGGTACTGACACAAGTGGATTTAGCGATACCGCCAGTTTTGCGATTATGATAAATCCACCAGTGACGTATATTTCTCGTCCTGAAGGTATTGTTGACGGTATCAATGTGATAGATAATAACAGCGTCACTTTTTCGTTGCAAGCGCCTTTCAAGGATTTTGTCTATTTGATTGGTGATTTTAATGATTGGCTGATTGACACTAGTTATTTTATGCAATGTGAAGACAACGGCGGAACCGACGTCCACTGGTGGCTGACTGTTGACAATCTCGATTTGCAGACCGAATATGCTTTCCAATATTTGGTTGATGGTGAAATCCGCATTGCGGATCCCTATTCGGAAAAAATTCTTGATCCGGGGAATGATCAATACATCCCCGAAGTAGTCTATCCGAATTTGAAACTTTATCCAACTGGAAAAACCACTGAAATCGTCGGCACTTTTCAAGTTGATAAACCCGATTATAATTGGGAAACCACGGATTATACGCGTCCGGCAAAGACCAATCTTATTATTTACGAAATGCTGGTTCGGGATTTTGTTGCCGCGCATGACTTTAAAACATTAATTGATACGCTCGACTATTTAGAGCGACTTGGTATTAACGCCATAGAATTAATGCCGGTTAGTGAATTTGAAGGCAATTCATCCTGGGGCTACAACCCGTCATTTTATTTCGCTGTGGATAAGTATTACGGACCGGCAGATGACTTTAAACACTTTGTAGATGAATGTCATCGGCGCGGCATAGCCGTTATTCAGGACATTGTGCTGAATCATTCCTACGGCTCGTCGCCGCTGGTACGGCTTTATTGGGACAAGGTAAATAGCCGACCATCATCAGAAAATCCCTGGTATAATCAGGTCTCGCCGAATCCCGTTTACTCCTGGGGTTATGATTTTAACCATGAGAGTCAAGATACTAAGAATTTTATTGACCGAGTTACGTCCTACTGGCTGACGGATTTCAGAGTTGACGGCTTTCGTCTGGATTTTACGAAAGGTTTTACCAATAAACCTGGCGAAGGTTCGGCTTATGACGCCAGCCGGATTGCGATTTTAAAGCGTATCGCCGATAAAATCTGGGAAATTGATTCAAGCGCTTATGTTATTCTCGAACATTTCGCAGATAATAGTGAGGAGAAAATCCTGGCTGATTATGGTATGATGCTCTGGGGTAACTCGAACTGGAATTATTCCCAATCATCAATGGGCTATACCGATGAATCCGATTTCTCCTGGGGTTTTTATAAAAGTCGCACCTGGACTAAACCGCATCTGGTCACCTATATGGAAAGTCATGACGAAGAACGCCTGATGTATAAAAACCTGACTTGGGGCAATTCTTCTGGCTCTTATAATATTAAAACTTTGCCAACGGCTCTCGAACGGATTAAGATGACAGCGGCGTTTTTCCTGACTTTGCCCGGGCCGAAAATGCTCTGGCAATTCGGCGAACTGGGATATGATTATTCCATTGAATATAATGGACGTCTGGCAGAGAAGCCGATCCGCTGGGATTATTATCAGGATCCAAATCGCTTACGATTATATAAAACCTTCCAGGCTTTGATAAAACTACGTATGGAAAACGACGTATTTACCAGTGCCAGCACAACGCCAATTATGGCATTGAGCGGCAATGTCAAAAGTATTACGATGAGTGGCAGTAATCTGAATGTAGTCATCATCGGCAACTTTGGAGTTAATAATGCTGAAACTGCGGTTTCTTTTCAACATGGTGGCATCTGGTATGATTATTTTTCCGGAGAGGGTTTCAATTCAAGCGGATCTGATTCGGTAAACCTGGCGCCGGGAGAATTTCACATTTATACTGATAAAAAGTTGGCAACACCGGAGGAAGGACTGGTTGCAATAGATAAAACCGACGCCGTCAATTTTCCAAAACAGTTCAAAATCTATCCGAACCATCCCAATCCGTTCAATTCACTAACGACTTTTGAATATGATCTGGAAAAGGTTTCGGATGTGACTATAAAAATTTTCGACCTCCTCGGTAGAGAAATTTATACTGAAAAAATAGGTTGTCAATCTCCTGGAAAATACCGTTTTGTCTGGAATGGCTTCGATAAAAACGGTAGGGAAGTTCATTCAGGGATTTATTTTGTCTTACTTCAACGTGCCAGTGATCGGCAAGTTCTTAAAATGACGTCGTTGAAATGATTGATAACGGGTAATGCTCTAACAAAATTTCCATCACAAATAATTTTTGGTAGGTATTTACCTATTTCTGCAGTGGAATTTTATTAGAAAAATTTATTCCTTGTTTTCGAATCGGATTACCTTAATAATGCTCAAGTCAAGTATTGTAGAAGTACATAAATTATCTTTGTGCCTTAGTGACTTAGTGGTTTTATTTATAAAACGTCTTTTTTTTAATCAATTTCTTTATTATAATTGAACTCAAAATAGGATTTGAATTGAGAAAGATAAGGAGAGTAATAAAGATGGACAAAAAGTTATTGATTGCCATTACCGCTCTAACCAGCATTTTGACGATTAATTGTGCGAAAAAGGAGCAGGGTAGCCAAGCTTCGGTAGAAATCTTCGGGACATTGTCAAATGGCACCGAAATAAAAAAATATACGATTTCCAATAGTAAGGGATTGACAGCCGAAATTATCAATTACGGAGCCAGAGTAGTATCATTGAAAGCACCTGATCGTACCGGCAAAATTGAAGACATTATCTTTGGTTTTGATGATTTTGCTTCTTATGAGCGCGATAATTCCTATCAAGGCGCTATCGTTGGGCGCTACGGTAACCGCATTCGGGATGGTAAGTTTAGTTTAGAGGGAAAGACGTATCAGCTTGATATTAATGATGGTAAGAATCATCTACACGGTGGAAAAGACGGATTTTATAGACAGGTTTGGGAATGTCGCGAGGCTGATTCCAGATCAATTCAGCTACGTTACATCAGTCCGGATGGGGAAGGCGGATATCCGGGACAAGTTGAAATAACTGTTATTTATACAATTACGGATGATAATGGACTCAAGATCGAATATAGTGCCAAAACCGACAAGACGACGATTTTGAATCCAACCAGTCATTGCTATTTCAATTTGAGTGGATTTCCGGAAAAAAGTATCTTAGATCATGAATTGATGATAAATGCCGACTATTTTACGCCGGTGGATGCCGGTTTAATTCCAACCGGTGAGATTCGGCCTGTCGTAGGTACACCGATGGATTTTCGAACGGTAAAAGCGATCGGCAAAGACATTGAAGCCGATGATGAACAAATTTTATATGGCAACGGCTACGATCATAACTGGGTTCTGAATGACTATAACGGTCAGGTTCGACTTTCGGCGACTTTGTACGAAAAAGAAACTGGCCGATTGATGGAAGTTTTAACCGACCAACCGGGTTTGCAATTTTATTCTGGAAATTTCCTGGATGGTTCAATGACTGGCAAGGGAGGCGTTAAGTACAATTTTCGGACCGCGCTTTGTCTGGAAGCTCAGGCTTTTCCGGATTCTCCTAACAAGCCGAATTTTCCGTCGGTGGTTTTACGACCGGGTGAGGAATATAAGCAGATTACGATATACCGTTTTTCGACAAAATAGTTCAACTTTTAACAAGGGGAAATAGCCATGTTACAGACTTTAGACTGGATAATCGTTGCAGGTTATTTTGGAATAATTCTCGGAATAGCCTGGTGGGTGATTAAGCAGAAGCAAGAAACATCCACAGATTACTTTCTGGCCAGCCGCAATCTGGGCTGGTTCATCATCGGTGCCTCAATATTCGCTTCGAATATCGGTTCGGAGCATTTAGTTGGTCTAGCTGGTTCGGGTGCGACTGATGGTGTTGCTATGGCACATTACGAATTACATGCCTGGTGTTTATTAATCCTTGGGTGGGTGATGATACCTTTCTATATGCGCTCTAAGGTATTCACGATGCCGGAATTTTTGGAGAGACGTTTTTCGCCCAGAGCCCGGACAGTTTTGTCTCTAATTTCGTTGGTGGCTTATGTACTAACCAAAATTGCTGTGGGAATTTTTGCCGGCGGTATCGTGTTTAGTGTGCTATTGCCGGATTTGAATTTTATGGGACTGGATAGTTTCTGGGTCGGTTCGATATTGGTAGTGGTACTGACCGGATTATATACGATACTTGGTGGTTTGAAAGCCGTTGCTTATACTGAAGCCTTACAAACAATTGTTCTGGTTTTTGGCTCAATCCTGGTAACTCTTTTCGGTCTAAAGGCTCTCGGTGGCTGGGGCAATCTGAGAGAAATAGCTGGTTCAGAAATGTTTAACCTCTGGAAGCCACTCATTCCTCATGGCGTCGAGGGTACCTGGGCACCCATCAAAGAAACTGGTCGAATGGCTTGGTATTTCAACGATAACTATCCCTGGATTGGAATGCTATTATGCGCTCCAATTATTGGATTATGGTATTGGACAACTGACCAATATATTGTGCAGAGAGCTTTAGCGGCTCCGGATATAAAAACAGCACGGCGTGGTACAATTGCCGCCGGATTTTTCAAATTATTGCCCGTTTTTATTTTCATTATTCCTGGTATAATTGCCTATGCCCTGGCAGTCAGCGGAAAAATTCCAGCCCTTCAAGGTCAATTAATTGGACCGGGAGGTGAGGTTATCAGGGATAATTCCCAGAGCGCTTTTCCGCTATTAGTGTCTTATGTTTTACCAGTCGGCATTCGGGGTATCGTGGTAGCCGGGTTGTTGGCGGCGTTGATGAGCTCGCTTGCGGGTGTATTTAATGCTTCAGCGACCCTTTTTACGATTGATTTTTACTCACGCTTCCATCCGGAAGCCAGTCAAAAAAAGCTGGTTTGGATTGGTCGAGTAGCTACTGCCGTTATGGTGTTGATTGGGCTTATATGGATTCCGGTAATTCGAGGCGGAAAGGGACTTTATGATTATTTGCAAGGTGTCCAGTCTTACTTAGCGCCGCCTATTTTTGTGGTCTTTTTCTTAGGAGTTTTTTGGAAACGGGCAAATGCTAAGGGCTGTCTGGCTACTTTAATAACCGGTTTTACACTCGGGCTTTTTCGATTAGCGATTGATACGCCGGTAAAATTATTAAATGTCAAATATGCCGAAGGTTCTTTCTTGTGGATTGTGAATAACATATACTTTCAGTACTATAGCCTTTTGATAACGATAATATCAATTCTCGTTATGATTTTTGTTAGTTTGGGCACAAAAGAACCTGATTATGAAAAGATCAAAGGTTTGACTTATGGTACCAGAACCGAAGAGGATCGTCAGGAATTGCGTGCTAATCGGTCACGTGGCGATGTAATCGCTTCGGTCATATTAGTAGTTCTGATTGTTCTGTGTTATATCTATTTTTCGGGTTGATATTCAAGCAGTTAACGTTATTTACTGGACACAATGGTTAAGACAAAAAAATATACCATCGGATTAGATTTTGGCACTAACTCTTGCCGTTCGCTGATTGTAGATATTTCTAACGGCCGGGAATTAGCGACACATGTTTTTAATTATCCTTCGGGTGAAGCCGGGATTATTGTTGATTCGGCAAATCCTAACCTTGCTCGCCAGAACCCGGCTGATTATCTGCTGGGCTTAGAGGTTACAATTCGAGAGGCGCTTCATAAAGCCGCCCAAATTGAACCCGATTTTTCACCTAAGGACGTAATTGGAATCGGAGTAGATACTACCGGAAGTAGTCCAATGCCCGTAGATCAAGAAGGTATGCCGCTCTGTTTTCAGGCTAAATTTAAAGATAACCCTTCGGCTATGGTCTGGCTCTGGAAAGATCATACCAGTTATGCCGAAGCTCAAAAAATAACTGAACTTGCTCGTCAATTACGGCCACAATATTTAGCAAAAATCGGTGGCGTTTACTCATCGGAATGGTTTTGGAGCAAACTCTGGCATCTGCAAAGCGAATGTCCGGAAGTTTTTCGGAACACTTTCAGTTTTGTCGAAATATGCGACTGGATTCCGGCTGTATTGACGGGTAATACCGACCCATTACTAATTAAGAGAAGCATCTGCGCCGCCGGGCATAAAGCCCTGTTCAACGAGCAGTGGGGCGGTTTGCCTGATGAAGAATTTCTGAAAGAACTATCTCCTGAGATAGCCGCAATGCGTCAGCGCCTTTACCAAAAAGCTTATTCTGCCGAAGAGAAAATGGGGAATCTATCTCCGGAATGGGCTGAAAAATTGGGACTAACGACTGAAGTTACCGTGGCGGTTGGAGCTTTCGATGCCCATATGGGAGCGGTTGGCGCCGGAATTTCTACCGGAATTCTGGTAAAAATTCTTGGAACCAGCACCTGCGATATAATGGTCTGGCCGGATAGCGAAAAGTTAAATGACATTCCGGGAGTATGTGGGATAGTTGACGGTTCGGTTCTGAAAGGCTATTTCGGTATCGAAGCCGGACAATCGGCGGTCGGTGACATTTTTCTGTGGTTTGTTAATAATCTGGTGCCCGATTCCTTCGGTAAAACCCAGGAAGAAAAGTTCGATAATCTGGAAGAAGCCGCCGCAAATCTGGAACCCGGCGAATCCGGTTTGCTGGCATTGGACTGGAATAACGGTAATCGTACTATTTTGGTTGATGTTCGTTTGACTGGTTTATTGGTGGGACAGACTCTGCATACTCAAGCACACGAAATATATCGAGCATTAATCGAAGCAACGGCTTATGGCGCTTTGGCAATCATTGACCGAATTGAAAGCTACGGCGTTCCAGTACGGGAAATTGTCAACTGTGGCGGCTTGGCAGTCAAAAATCCATTACTGATGCAAATATATGCCGATGTCACCGGCAGACCGATGAAAGTTTCGACCAGTGAACAAACTCCGGCGCTAGGTGCAGCGATTTTTGCGGCGGTTTCAGCCGGCAAGGTGCACAGTGGCTATGATGATATTACCGAAGCTCAGCAGGCGATGACCAGTACCGGCAGGGAGTATTTACCCAATAACCATAATCACCAGACTTACAAAGAGTTATATGTCCTATACAAACAGATGCATGATGCTTTTGGTACGCCGGAATGGTCTGGAAAAATGTTCAACGTTATGAAAGATTTATTAAATATTCGCGACCGGGTAAGGCAGGAGAAATTGTGCTCGAAAAATTAAAATCCGAGGTTCTGAATGCTAACCAGGCACTGGCACAATACGGATTGGTGATTTTAACCTGGGGTAATGTCAGTGGCATTGATCGCGAGAAAAATCTGGTTGTTATCAAACCGAGTGGCGTCGAATACGACAAGCTGACGCTTGACGACCTGGTTACAGTGGATTTAGATGGTAGGGTAGTGGAAGGTAACCTTCGTCCATCGTCGGATACGCCGACTCATCTGGCTTTATATCGAGCATTTGACAAAATTGGCGGAATTTGCCACACTCATAGTTATTACGCTACGACCTTCGCTCAAGCCGGTTGCGAAATTAATTGCTATGGCACAACGCATGCCGATTATTTCAATGGTACGATTCCGATCACTCGCTTATTAACTGAATCGGAAGTCAACCAGAATTACGAATTGAATACCGGTCAGGTTATCATCGAGCGTTTTCGAGACTTGAATCCACTTGCAATGCCGGCCGTTCTGGTTGCTGGACATGCGCCTTTTACATGGGGAAAAAATGCCACCGAGGCAGCTAAAAATAGCTATATTCTCGAAAAAGTTGCTCAGCTGGCATTTCAAAGCATTTTACTGAATAAAAATATCACAGAGTTACCTGAATATATCCAGCAAAAGCATTATTTGCGGAAACATGGACCGTCTGCCTATTACGGTCAAAATAATAAATAATTAATAAAGGAATAACAAATGAAGGTATTTGAAAATTATGAAGTCTGGTTTGTTACTGGCAGTCAGCATCTCTATGGAGAAGATGTGTTACGCCAGGTAGCCGACCATTCTCGTGAAATGGCTAAATATTTATCTAATTCACCGGCTATTCCTGTTAAAGTAATTTTTAAATCAGTTTTGACTGAACCGGAGGCAATTCTAAATCTTGCGCTGGAAGCCAACAGTACCAGAAATTGTATCGGTCTGATTGTCTGGATGCATACTTTTTCACCGGCAAAAATGTGGATCGCAGGATTGAAAAACTTACAAAAACCGTTTGTTCATCTGCATACTCAGTATAACCGAGATTTGCCCTGGTCGGAAATTGATATGGATTTTATGAATTTAAATCAATCGGCGCACGGCGATCGGGAATTCGGTTTCATTTGTTCAAGAATGAAAATCAATCGCAAGGTGATAGTCGGGCACTGGTGCGATGAAAATATCGTGCATGAGCTGGCAATCTGGGCACGAGCCGCGGTTGCCTGGCAGGATAGTCGCACCGGAAAAATCGCTCGCTTTGGTGATAATATGCGTGAGGTGGCGGTTACGGAAGGCGACAAAGTCGAAGCTCAAATCCGGTTCGGATATTCGGTAAATGGCTACGGGATCGGCGATTTGGCGCAAGTAGTTCAGAGTATTTCTGAATCCGATATTGATAAATTGATCACAGAATATAATGCCAAATATATAGTTGCCAGAGAAGCCGTCAAGGGCGGTGAGAAATACGACGCCCTGCGAGAAGCCGCCCGCATTGAACTGGGTTTGCGGCAATTTCTGAAATGCGACAATTTTACCTCGTTTACGACAACCTTCGAGGATTTGCATGGTTTGAAGCAACTTCCCGGTTTAGCAGTTCAGCGTCTAATGGCGGAAGGTTACGGTTTTGGGGCGGAAGGCGACTGGAAAACGGCCGCATTAGTGCGGGCGATGAAAATAATGGCAACCGGCTTACCCGGTGGTACCTCGTTTATGGAAGATTATACTTATCATTTCAATCCGTCCGGTATGAAAGTTTTAGGCGCACATATGTTGGAAGTTTGTGAATCTGTCGCCGCCAGTAAACCGCGACTGGAAGTTCATCCGCTTTCAATCGGCGGTAAAGCTGATCCGCCGCGTTTGGTATTCAATGCTCCGACCGGTCCGGCACTCAATGTTTCCCTAATTGATCTTGGTAATCGTTTCCGGATGATTCTCAACGAAGTCGAGAGTGTTCAGCCAGATGCCGATTTACCGAAACTACCCGTTGCCCGGGTAGTCTGGATGCCCAAACCTAACCTGAAAACTGCCGCCCAATGCTGGATTTTGGCAGGTGGTGCCCATCATACCGGCTTCAGTCAAGCTTTAACGGCAGAATATCTGCGCGACTTCGCCGAAATTGCCGGAATCGAACTGGTAGAAATCAACAACGACACAAATGTTACGGAATTCAAAAAGGAACTGCGCTGGAACGAGGTGGTGTTCTGAGTTACTCATAACACAAAGGCTCAGTGACACAAAGAATTCTAAAATTCAAATAAAATTGGCAATCCTACGGTGAAGAAGTGATTATCTCTTCTGACCGGACCAAAACTCGCGCAGTGAGAAATTTAGATAGCAAGCCCAATAATTATATTTTAGCAAGCCTTTTTTCAGGGTGCCTTCTTGTAGTATTGGCTTAAAGAAATAAACCTTGACAAACTAATAATTACAATCCAAATTACATAAGTATTGAGGTCATTTAAATGGCGACTAAAGATTTATAATGAAGGATTTATAAATCTATTTTAGTCGGATAGGTGTTAAAGCATTGAAAAGGAAGGAGAAAATTATTGAGGAAGGCATTAAATGATTAGTAAACCAATCATTCTATAGGAGGATGTAATACTATGAAAAGTTCAAAAAAAACGATTTTAATTATGTTACACATTTTTTGGTGTTCGCTATTATTTACGCAAGAAATTATGCGAACAATTGATATCACCAATGCAGATCGAATTGAAAATGTAAGTTATAGTAAACATTATTTTAGCGTTATATGTACAAAAGATTACACTAATTTTACTAATTTATACAATAATAAAGGGGAGCTATTACTCTCAAAAGGTGAATATAATGAAAGGAAAAATATTGAATTATCTAAAGCGGTTGAGTCGATGAATCTTTTCATTATTCAGTATGGAGGAGCTGAACGTTATCCTGAAATTCTAGTTGCATTCGATATTGCGACAGGAGAAAAAGTATGGGAAACGAAGTTTTTTGCTGAGGTAGGTGAAATTTCACCTAGTGAAAATTACTTTATTACAACTCATGTACGCGAAGATAATGAAAAGAGCCCGTTTAGAATAATAGATCTAAGAGACGGAAATTTTATTGATTTTCCGTTGGAAATAGACTCTTATCATGCGACCTGGCTTGATAGTTTTAGAATTGTTATAGCTTTTAACGAGGAGAAAGAACTAGGTGATATACAAAGTACAGAGGAGTATACTAAGTACATCGAATTACAAAGAGATATGCATTATTTACGTAGAGAACTGGGGGGCAGAGTACCAGTAATCGAGCTTGAAAAAAACAAACGTTATCAGGAAATAAAACAACAGATTAATAGTTTAGTTGAAAAAAATCCATTAATTACTCAAGAAGGCAGAAAAGAAACATTAAGGTTAATTGTATACAATGTAAATAATAGAAATATAGAGAGAAGTAAGTACATCTATACACAAGATGGGGAAAAAATTACATCTATTCACCATTTCGAAACGGATAAAAACGGTAATATATATATTGTAAACTGGCTTATTACTATTGAAAAAGTATATTGTATCAAGTTGAATTCAAACTTGGATACTGTCTGGCATCGACAAGGTAAGGAATATTTGAATTTTACAAAGATTAAATACGACAATCGAGTAATATTTAGAACGTACAATAAAGGTAATTATTATATTCTTAATCAAGAATCAGGAAGTTTAGTATCAGTTGAAGAGTTTAAAATATCAGATCCTTCACTTGCTAATATAGATTTCACAATAAAAAATCCTAATTATTTAACCCTTGAAATTAATCCCAAAGTAAAAGTTAATTACGATAAAAGTAATTTTATTATTAAAGGAGGTGAGTAGTGAAGAATAAACTGTACCCCAAAAACTGGACAGGTAGTTAAGGTGAAAAAAACTTAACTTAT
>DAOTJS010000016.1:0-57396 GCA_035448825.1 Fidelibacterota bacterium | reverse complement strand
GACCTTACGGCTATTCGAGTTTTCAATACGAACTCACTCCTTACTTGAAATTTGGTAACGAGAAAAATGTTTTGGCAGTCAGAGTCAATGTTGAACAGCCATGTTCTCGGTGGTATTCAGGCGCTGGGATTTACCGGAATGTATGGTTATCCATTAAAGATCCAGTCCATATCGCCCATTGGGGAGTGTATGTCACTACGCCAAGTGTATCAAAAAATGAAGCAACAATTCGTGTGGAAACAAATATCCAGAATCAATCCGGTTTTGCCCAACAGGTAAAACTTGAAACTGTGATTGTAGATGAATCCGGAAACGAATGTGCCAGAGCCGGCACTCTTCAAAATGTAAAAGCAGACAGTATGAATATTTCCGTGCAGAATGTTAAACTTTCAAAGCCAAAGTTGTGGTCGCTTGAAAAACCTATCCTTTACAACGTAAAATCCACAGTATACGTAAACGGTCGAATTGTCGATACAAATCAAACTTCTTTTGGTATTCGCACCTTTGAGTTCACTATGGATAATGGGTTTTTCTTGAACGGCAAACATATCAATATTAAAGGGGTATGCTTGCATCATGACCTGGGTTGTCTTGGTTCTGCTGTAAACAATCGTGCAATTGAGCGTCAGTTGGAAATTATGAAAAGTATAGGATGTAATGCTATACGTACAAGCCATAATCCGCCTGCACCTGAGCTGCTGGATTTATGCGATCGTATGGGTTTCCTTGTAATGGACGAGGCATTCGATGAATGGAAAAGATCAAAAACAATGTACGGCTATGGTCAATTTTTTGACGAATGGAGCAAAAGGGATCTGACAGATATGATTCACCGAGATAGAAACCATCCCAGCATTATCCTTTGGAGCATTGGTAACGAAATTCCCGAGCAGGACGATGCTAATGCATACGAAATGGCAAAACGATTGGTGGATATTTGTCACAAGGAAGATCCGACGCGACCTGTAACATCAGCATGCAATAATCCAGAAATTGCTATCAGAAGTGGCTTTGCAAAACCACTCGATGTGTTGGGAATCAATTATAACATTCAGTTTTATCCAATGTTTAAAGGTAATGCGAAATTAATTGCATCTGAAACTGCTTCAGCTGTGAGTACTCGTGGAGAGTATAATCTAGTCAAGGATGGAGATACACTCAAAATTGTAAAGGAATTAAATAATCAATGCACATCGTATGATATCAATGCTCCGAATTGGGGCAATACTGCGGAATCTGCTCTCAAGGCAATTAAAAGCGCACCGTGGGTTGCAGGTGAATTTGTATGGACAGGCTTTGATTACATTGGTGAACCCACGCCTTTTGGCTGGCCCTCGGTAAGTTCGTATTTCGGAATGGTGGATTTATGCGGATTTCCAAAAGACCGCTACTACTTATATCAGAGCCAGTGGACAGACAAACCAATGGTTCATATTCTTCCCCACTGGAATTGGGAAGGTTTTGAAGGAAAGAATATACCTGTTTGGTGTTATAGCAATTGTGAGTCAGTTGAATTGTTCTTGAATGGGAAGTCTTTTGGTGAAAAGAGATTCTCCGATACAGATGATTTGCATTTAGAATGGAAAATCCCTTATTCCTCAGGTACATTGAAAGCTGTCGCAAGAAACAAAGGAAAGATAATATGCACAGATGAAGTACAAACCGCAGAGACTCCAGCTAAGATATTGCTTATACCAGATCGAACTGAAATAAGTGCTAATGGTCAAGATCTCTCCTATGTCAAAGTCGAAATTGTAGACAAGGCAGGTCGTGTTTGCCCTAATGCAGATAACCTTGTGAAATTTGTGATTACCGGTGAGGGCGCTATTGCTGGAGTAGGCAATGGTAATCCTGTTAGTCATGAACATTTTAAAACCAATGAACGAAAAGCCTTCCATGGCTTATGTCTTGTGGTGATCCAATCGAAATACAAACAGGGCGAAATCCATCTTACCGCAGAATCTGAAGGACTACAATCAGCCGATCTTTTAATTCAAGTAAAATAAAAAGTAATTAGTATGTCTTATGAAACTGCGAAAATTTGGAAATAATCATGTAAATCATTTCTTCTTCATTTTTTTTATGTCCATGAATCTGTTTTATGGGATTTGTCAGGGACAATCTGTTAAAAGTTTTTTTCAAACAGATGATCGGATAATTATAAATTTGTCTGAAGGTATTTTAAGTATATCTCCTCTGGATGAAAATGCTGTCAGAATCAAATTTTATAAAGTAACTGAACCAGATATCCCTGAATTTATTTTCAGGTCAAGGGTTACGATTCCTGAGTTCTATGTCACCGATTTATCGTCGACCATTGAGATTAAAATGAAAAATATGATTGTTATCCTGGATAAACAAACTGGTTGTTTATCTTTTGCAGATAATTCAGGTAAAATATTCTTAAGCGAAAAAGATGGCACACGAAAATTGATTCCTGATTCTGTGCTTAACAAACCTTGCGTTATAGCAGAATTGAGTTTTATATCACCAAAGAACGAATATATTTTCGGATTAGGACAATTTCAGGATGGGCACTATAATTTAAAGAACGTTAGTCGCCGCTTAACGCAGGTAAATTCCCAAATAGCAATCCCTTTTATCTATTCAAATATGGGGTATGGTTTGCTGTGGCATCAGTATGGACTAACTGATTTTAATCCAGCCGACAATTTTATTACACTCGAAAAACAAAGTTCATTTACTGGTGATAATAAGATAGCTGAAGTTACTACTACTTCAGGGACACAAAAAATATTGCAAGATCAGACGCTTTACACAGGGAAATATACTGTTCCTGAAGATGGCGAATATTCTATTTTTCTCGATTTAGGCGATATGGGCAATCGACAATATGTTGTTATCGATGGAAAAACCTGTATTGACCAGAGTAATTTATGGCTTCCTCCTGCTGCGAGTGCACTGGTGTATTTGAAAGCAGGAGACCATCAAATACAGGTAGTATGTAAATCAAGCAATTTACCTCGTGTGTCCTGGAAAGCCGTCAATGATGTGACCACATTTCGTTCTCCTAATGCTAATTTGATTGATTATGTGGTATTCTATGGTCCATCAGCAGATAAAGTCATAACTTCTTATCGAAAATTGTCTGGCGATGTACCAATGCTTCCTCTCTGGGCATATGGCTTCTGGCAATGTCGTGAGCGTTATACTTCTGGAAAACATCTAGTTGAAACAGTCAAGGAATTCCGGAAAAGAAATCTTCCAATGGATGTTATCGTACAGGACTGGCAATATTGGGGTAATCACGGATGGGGTGTGCCACAATTTGATGAAATTTCTTATCCTGATCCCTCAGGTTTTATTAATGAATTGCACAATTTAAACTCACATTTCTGCATTTCTGTTTGGTCGAATCCTGATAAGAATTCAGAGTTGGGCAAAAAATATTCAGAGCATGGACAGTACATCGCGGGCACTCCGTGGCTCGATTATTTTAATCCAAAAACAAGAGAGGATTACTGGGCTACTTTAAGAGACAATTTGTTTAACCATGGAGTGGATGCTTGGTGGATGGATGCAACAGAACCAGAAAATGATGCTTTGGTTGGTAAACAGACATATATAGGCACAGGAGATTTCTATCGTCTAACATATCCCTTATTTGCAAGCAAAGCAGTTTATGAAGGGCAACGTGCTACTACCTCCTCTAAAAGAGTTTGTATTTTAACTCGATCAGCTTTTTCCGGTCAGCAACGATATGGTATAATCAACTGGTCTGGTGATATTGGAGGTAATTGGGATTCTTACAAACGACAAATTGTCGCAGGACTAAATTATTCTATTACTGGTTTCCCTTATTGGACTACAGATATTGGAGGTTTTTTCCGTCCTGGAAATTCCCAATATACTGACAAAGAATATCACGAATTGCTTATTCGTTGGTTTCAATGGGGAACGTTCAATCCTATTTTTCGTATTCATGGATACCAGACTGAAACCGAGCCATAGAAATACGGACAACAGGTTGAAGATAACATTCGAAAAATGCTCAATCTGCGTTATCATTTAATGCCTTACATATATTCCGAAGCTTGGCAAGTTACAAAAAACGGGTCAACTATGATGCGTCCTCTGGTAATGGATTTTAGGGAGGATACTTCTGCTTTAAGCCAATTTTATGAATATATGTTTGGAAAAGCTCTGCTGGTTACCCCGATTACTGAACCTGATGCAAGTTTATGGAATATTTATTTGCCAGAATCCTGTTCGTGGTATGACTTCTGGACTGGAGAAAAGTCCATTGGCGGTCAGTATATAGAAAAGGAAGTGCCGATTGATATTATTCCATTGTATGTGAAAGCTGGTTCCATCATACCTTTTGGACATAAAGTACAATATGCCACAGAAAAGAAATGGGACAATCTTGAAATTCGCATCTACGAAGGCACTGATGGAGAATTTACTCTTTATGAAGATGAAAATGACAGTTACAATTATGAAAAAGGAATGTATTCAACTATTACCTTCATATGGAATGATGCAAAGAAAACTTTGACAATTGGAGATCGGAAAGGCTCATTTCCGTCTATGCTTATCCGACGAAAATTTAAAATCGTCCGGGTAACTGAAAATAAAGGAATAGGGATGAAAGCTAATGAACAATACGACAGGGTGATCAACTATGATGGCAAAAGGAAAGTAATAAGTTTTTAAGCAAATGTTTTTCAATTTAAAAATAATTATTAACAATCATATTAATTTAGACATTAAAAGAATTATTTATGAAAAAAAATTGTATGTTTTTTCTATTATTGTTTATTACAATAATAGGAGGGCAAATTTTTGCTCAGAATCAAAAACAAAAATTCCAGCCCAGTTTTGAATCTCTGGAGAAAGTAAACCCTGTCCCCGAGTGGTTCAAAGACGCTAAGTTTGGTATATATTTTCACTGGGGAGTATATTCTGTCCCTGCATTTTCAAATGAATGGTATCCTCGCAGCATGTATATCAAAGGGTCCCCAGAAAATAAACATCATATAGAGGTTTATGGGGATCCATCTGAATGGCCTTACCACTACTTCATTATTGGAGCTAAAGACAAGCAAGGCAACTTTGTGCAGTTTGCACCTAAGCTCAAATCAGAAGGAGGTAAATTCGATCCTGAAGAATGGGCACAGCTCTTTGCTGATGCAGGTGCTAAATTTGCAGGACCTGTAGCAGAACATCACGATGGCTTTTCAATGTGGGCAAGCAAAGTGAATCCATGGAATGCAAAAGATATGGGTCCAAAGCTTGATTTGGTTGGCTTGTTTACAGATGCCATCCGTAAAAGAAACATGAAAGTGTTCTTCTCTATGCATCATGCATACAATATTACAGGATATTACGATAATGTACCTCCGACAAACGATCCAAAACTTCAAATGTTATACGGTCAGCAAGGAAAAGAAAAAAATGAAGCTTTTTGGTTGAGCAAGCACAAGGAAATTATTGATAATTATAAACCGGATATCATTTATCAGGATTTTAATTTACATGTCATCTCACAATCAGTTCTTCTTGAGTTTTTGTCATATTATTACAATAAGGCAGCTGAATGGAACAAAGATGTAGTAGCAACATTTAAGGATGGTCTGAATACAAAATGTGCTGTTCTGGATTATGAACGTGGAGGTCCTCCCGATATTACTGAAAATTATTGGCTTACCGATGATGCCGTCAGTTCATCAAGCTGGTGTTATACTGAGGGGATTGGATATTATAGCACGAAACAGATTCTACACAGTTTTATTGACAGAATAAGTAAAAATGGAAATATGATTCTTAATATTTCTCCTAAAGCTGACGGCTCTATACCTCAGGAACAAAAGGATGTTTTGCTTGCAATGGGAGCATGGCTCAAAAAATATGGTGAAGCAGTGTATTCAACACGTGCATGGGAAAAATACGGGGAAGGTCCAACAAAAATGGGTGCTGCGCATGGAACTATGATGTCCCCAACTGAAGGTACATCACAAGATATTCGATATACAAGGGCGAAAGATAATACTATTCTTTATGCAATTATACTCGGCTGGGAAAAAGGTCAAAAAGAAATAATTCTCAAGTCATTATCTTCTGATAGAATTGATTGCAATAATTTAAAGTCAGTTGAACTTATTAATGGTGGAGCAGGGAAATATCTATCATTGACCTACAAACAGAAAAAAGAAGGATTGATAGTTAATTTACCCGAACGACCTTTCGAGGAAATGGCATACGTTATAAAACTAAGCTTCGCTGGTAAAATTCCACCACTCAATAAATTTACTCAAATAAATTGTACGCCTCATTATTATATCGTACCCGGTAATAATATAGATAACAGTCTCGTACTCGGCTCAAACTTAACTTTAACAAGCAAAAGAAAAAACTATGCAAACCAATGGAAACTAGAAGATACAGGCAAAGGTATTTACAAAATCATGAATCGTGAAGATCCTGAAAAAGTGCTGGAGTGTAAAGTACCTGATCAGGTTCTTATAGTTTCAAATTATAAGGGAGAAGATAATCAATTCTGGAAAATTGAAGACACATACAATGGTTTGGTAAAGATATCAAATAAAAAATTTCCGGATAAAATGCTCTTTGTGGACGCTGCTACTACCGAAGGAAATAAAGCAGGATTACTGAATATAGAAAATAGTTCTTTTGTCGGTTGGAAACTTATAGAAGTCTGTGAAATGAAGCAGGAAGCTTTTAAACCACACACTATTCCAGGAATCATAGAAGCTGAAGACTTTGACATTGGTTGCCCTGGTGATGCATACTATGACAAAGACAATTTGAATGAGGGAGGGCAATATCGGCTCAATGAAGGCATAGATATTGAAAAATGTTCATCAGGTGGTTACAATGTAGGTTGGACTCATACTGGAGAGTGGATGACCTATACGGTTAATATTATGAAATCAACAAAGTATATGGTTTCGTTTTATGTTGCATCATCTTATGATAGTGGAAAACTTCATCTTGAATGTGATAATGAAGATAAAACTGGCGTTGTTATAGTGCCCAACACTAACGGATTTCAAAATTGGACAGTCGTAAACAAAACGATTGAACTCGATGCAGGACAACACGTGCTTAAAGTCTTTGTTGATGGGGATTCTTTTAATCTTGATAAAATGCTTTTTGAAGAGGTAAAGTAATGATTAAAATTGGAAAAACTTAGAAAAATGAGAACAATGAATAATTTTTTTGTCTATTATTTTGACAATTACTTGAAGGTATTTGTGTTTATTGCGTTCTATTTTTATATGACCGCAATTGCAGTTTCGCAAACAACTTTTGAAAGTATTAATGATAGAAAAATATCCAGCAAAGCTGTCAATCCTGTTATTTTTGCTGATGTTCCCGATATGTCTATTATTCGCGTGGGTGATTTCTTTTATATGAGCAGTACTACAATGCATATGAGTCCTGGCGTACCCATTATGCAGTCAAAAGACTTAACCAACTGGAAAATTGTAAACTATGCCTATAATATCCTCGAAGATAGGGACGAAACCAATCTTACCAATGGTAAATGGGACTATGGAAGAGGTTCATGGGCTAGTTGTCTGAGGTACCACAATGGCAACTATTATGTCAGTACTTTTTCCCTTACTACCAATAAAACCTATATTTTTATTACTCCTAATCCTGAAAAAGGACCATGGAAAAAAATCTCTTTTTCTCCTGCCTGCCACGACCATACCATTTTTTTTGATGATGATAACCACATATATATTATCTGGGGCGCTGGAAAATTGCATATAGCTGAGTTAAAAGAAGATTTGACTGGAATCAAGGAAGGTACTGAACGCATACTTATTGAAAATCCAAGTGCTCCAGCTGGTGATAATGTTGGATTACCTGCCGAAGGCTCACAACTTTTTAAAATCAATGGTAAATACTATCTTTTTAATATTACCTGGCCCAGAGGCGGCATGCGTACCGTGCTTGTACATCGAGCAAATAAAATAACCGGTCCCTATGAGGGTAGGGTGGCATTTCAGGATAGAGGTATAGCACAGGGTGGACTCGTTGATCTGCCTGACGGTCGTTGGTTTGCTTATCTATTTCGCGACTATGGATCGGTAGGGCGTATTCCTTATCTGGTTCCTGTTTCCTGGGTAGACGGCTGGCCAGTAATTGGAATTAACGGAAAAGCTCCGGATACTCTCGATCTACCACCAAACAAAGGGCTTATGCCGGGGATTGTCGCATCCGATGATTTTTCTCGCAAGCGTGGCGAACCTGATCTTCCTCTGGTATGGCAGTGGAACCATAATCCTGATAATCGCTATTGGTCGGTATCTCAACGTAAAGGTTATTTACGTTTAACTACTGGAAGTATAGTAGATAATTTTGAACTGGCGCGGAATACACTTACTCAGCGCACTTTTGGACCAAAATGCACAGGAACAGTTGAAATAGATGTTTCGAGTATGAAAGATGGCGATTTTGCAGGATTGGCTTTGCTTCAGAAAAAGTATGGAATGGTGGGCGTGAGATTTGAAAATGGCCAAAAAAGAATTGTTATGGCAAGCGCACAAAATGAAAAATTTGAAGAAATTGAAAGTGTTCCTGTCGATAAAAAAATAGTATTTTTGAAAGCACAATGTGATTTTACCAATCTTGCTGATACAGCTCGATTTTATTATAGTCTTGATGGTAAAGAGTGGAAGTCAATTGGCAATACCTTGCATATGAGTTACAGTCTGTCTCACTTTATGGGATACCGCTTTGGCCTTTTTAATTATGCTACTAAAGTTACAGGTGGTTATGTTGATTTTAATTGGTTTAAGATTGAATAATTACAAATTATGCTCAAATATTTATTATTAAAATATAAATAAAAAATATAATTTAGAATGATAATTAAATTCAAAAACATAAATACAAATTCAAATGAAACAATCAAATTTCGTTAAAAGAATCTTTTCAATAAAGGCAATAGCTTTGGCATGTTGTTGCTTATTAGTATCAACTGCACTTTTCTCTCAATCCAATCAGAATGGGAAGAAAATTAGTCCTTTGCTTTTTGGAATTTTCTTTGAAGATATCAATTATTCTGCTGATGGTGGTTTGTACGCTGAACTTGTTCAAAACCGTTCATTTGAGTATAGTCCAACTGATCGCAGGGAATGGAATCCATTCTCGTATTGGGAATATATTACTCCAGGCTACTCTTATGGGAAGATTTCCATCGAGACCAGCAATCCAATTCATCCGAATAATCCTCATTACGTTGTTCTGGATATTGAGAATGTTGGCAATTATCCTCAATATATTGGAGAATCTGGAGTTGGATTAAAAAACTCCGGGTTTAATGGAATTGTTGTTAAAAGTGGTGAAAATTATAATCTTTCATGGTTCGCTCGTCTTCTATCTAATTCACCAGTAGATATTTCGGTAAGTTTGCAGAATCCGAAAGGAGAAGTTATAGCAAATGGAAAGTTTACTATTTCCTCCGACAAATGGCAAAAATATGCTCTTACATTAACTGCAACAGGAGATAGTGATACATCTTCGCTTATTATACTTGCAAAGAACAATGGTAAAATAGCTATGGATGTTATTTCTCTCTTTCCTGAAAAACCATTTAAAAACAGACCAAATGGCATGCGATCAGACCTGGCGCAAGTACTTGCTGATATGCATCCTAAATTTATACGCTTTCCTGGTGGTTGCCTTGTTCACGGCGATGGTCTGGGTAATATGTACAGATGGAAAAATACCATCGGTCCAATTGAAGAAAGAGTAGAACAGAAAAACATCTGGGGTTACCATCAAAGTGCAGGATTGGGTTATTACGAATTCTTTCAGTTCTGCGAAGATATTGAAGCTAAACCTTTACCAATATTGCCAGCTGGCGTAAGCTGTCAAAACTCTGGCGGTACGTGGCGCATTGGAGGCACAGGACAAAAAGCCTTGCCAATGGAAGAGATGCCTGCCTATATTCAGGAAGTATTGGATCTAATTGAATGGGCAAATGGACCGGTAACTTCCATATGGGGTTCAAAACGTGCAGATGCAGGTCATCCTGCTCCATTTAACCTGGAATATATTGGGATTGGAAACGAAGAAAAGATAACTCCAGAATTTGAAGAACGTTTTAAGATGATATTTAATGCTATTAGAGAAAAACATCCTGAAATTAAAGTAGTAGGTACGGCTGGTCCCTTTCATAGTGGGGAAGATTACGAAAAGGGATGGAAATTAGCTAATGAACTGAATATACCAATTGTAGATGAGCACTATTATACCGAGCCAAATTGGTTTCTGACTAACCAATACAGGTATGATAAATACAATAGAAATGCTTCAAAGGTATATCTTGGCGAATATGCTTCATGGGGCAACAAAATGTTTAATGCTCTTGCAGAAGCTGCCTATATGACCTCGCTTGAACGGAATGGGGATGTTGTAGTGATGGCTTCATACGCTCCATTACTGGCAAAAAAAGATTTTACACAATGGACCACGGATATGATTTTTTTTGATAATACCCATATCTGTCTTACTCCCAATTATTATGTTCAGAAAATGTTTATGGACAATCAGGGAGATTTTTATTACAAAAATGTTATTTCAAAAAATGAAAATGATTCTACCCTTGCAGCTTCATGTGTTCAGGATAATAAAACCGGCGATATTATCTTAAAACTTGTAAATGCAAGTATGGATAAAAAATCAGTGAGTATTAATCTTGGCGGATTTAAAAAAATTATTCCTGATGCTGATTTAACAGTTTTATCAGGCAATGCGAATGATGAGAACACATTTCAAAATCCTCAAAATATTATCCCTGTAAAATCAACCTACAAGGTAAGTAAGAATTTTAAATATGAAGTTCCACCAATGTCGCTTACTGTTATCCGAATTAAAACAAAGAAATAAAAAGAAAATCAATATCAATAAAATAATTTAACTTATGAAAAGAGTATATATGAGACTACGCAAAAACACAAATGAACAAAATCACCCGAATTCAATCCAATCCTCAAAAAATAATTTATCACGGATAAAAGCGGTAAGGTTACTTCCATTTTACTTTTTAATTTTATCCTGTACTAATATGTATGCTACGGAGAAATATGAAATCAAAAGTCCTGATGCAAAAATTACCGTTAATTTCTGGCTTTTGCCTTCTGGAGAGCCTGTCTATTCAGTTAACCATTCAGGACAGACTGTAATACTGCCATCAAAACTTGGAATTGTTAGGAGTGATGAGAATTTTGCTACAGGATTAAAAATTGACTCAGCCTCAGCCGTCAAGTTAATATCGGATCAATACACTCTTCTGCATGGAAAACGAATAAATTGCAGTTATACGGGAAACAGGCGAGTTTTTTATTTAAGCAATGCGAATGCAAAACCTGTTGAAATTATATTTCAAATATCCAATGATGGCGTGGCATTCAGATATTATTTTCCTGAAAAATCGGAGAAAATAGTAAAAATTTACAAAGAGCTTTCTTCTTACCATTTCGATCGTTCTGCAAAGGCTTTCTTACAGCCTTGCGCTGATGCACGTACAGGATGGTGCTTTTCACAGCCATCATACGAAGAATTTTACAATATGGAAATTTCGGTTGGTACACCTTCACCCTATCAGGCAGGTTGGGTACTTCCAGCTCTCTTTAATTATGGGAACTTCTGGATAAGTATTACCGAAACAGCAGTTGATACTAATTATTGTGGCTCTCGCTTAAGTCAATTTTCACCCGACGGTGAGTATTCAGTACAATTTCCACAGCCACAGGAAACCAGGTCCTATGAACCTGCCTTGCCAGAATCATCACTACCATGGTATACGCCCTGGCGTGTTATTGTAATAGCCAATAATCTAGCTGGACTGGTTGAGTCAACTCTGGAAACAGACCTTGCCAACCCAGCAAAATATGATGTATCTGCATGGCTAAAGCCAGGGATCGCCTCATGGAGCTGGGTAATTCTTAAGGACGACTCAACTGAATATTTTACCCAGAAACGATTTATTGATTTTGCTGCAAGCATGAAATGGCAATATTGCTTGATAGATGCCTATTGGGATACTAAGATAGGCTATGAAAAAATTAAAGAGCTTGCTGATTATGCCAGAACAAAAAATGTTAAAATTATCTTATGGTACAATTCTGCAGGTGACTGGAACACCACTTCCTTAACCCCTCGAGATAAATTACTTACAAAAAAATTAAGACAGAAAGAATTTCAAAGGTTAAAAGATATGGGAATAAGTGGCATTAAGGTTGATTTCTTTGGTGGTGATGGACAATCGATGATGAAATACTATATTGATATTTTAAAAGATGCAGCCGACTACAATCTTGCAGTAAACTTTCATGGAAGTACTTCTCCACGAAGCTGGTATAGAACCTATCCCAATCTGGTAAGCATGGAAGCAATAAGAGGAGAGGAATATGTTACTTTCACTCAGGAGGACGCTGATCATCAGCCTTCGCATTGTACTGTCATTCCATTTACCAGAAATCTGTTCGATCCCATGGATTTTACGCCAGTAAATTTTTCAGGGATTCCAAATATACAGCGTCGTACTACAAATGGCTTTGAAATTGCTCTATCCGTAATATTTACTTCTGGAATTCAGCATATTGCAGAAACCCCATCAGGGATGGCAAAACAACCAGATTTTGTAAAGGAATATATGAGCAGTTTACCACAACATTGGGATGATGTAAAGTTCATCGATGGTTATCCCGGAAAATTTGTTGTAATTGCAAGAAAAGCAGCTGATAAATGGTACATTGCAGGCATTAACGGTGAAAAGACTGAACGTACACTGACATTAAATATTCCTTTTATCAATAAAACTGCCAGAGGTACTCTTATTACTGATGCTGAAAATGCAAATGAACTGGTAAGAACAAACATCAAGATTTCACGTTCTTTTAATATTAAAATGAAACCAAACGGTGGATTTGTTATTGTAACTTTACCATCGCATAATAAATAACCATTGAGCTGGTTTTATCAGGATTGTTAAAGTATATATGAAAACATTACGAAAACAGTACCCCTTACTCTGCTAATAATATTTCCTATTCTTATATTTGTCAATAAACTGTATTTAGTAAAAGATGAAACCCGAAACAATATTTAATAAATGGTCAATCTATGGAAAATCGAAAGCTATATTTATTTCTTGTCAGCTTGATTGTTATAATAACAAATGATGTAATAGCGCAAAATCCTATCATTCGTAATCAATTTACAGCCGATCCTTCTGCTCGGGTCTTTAATGGTAAAGTATATTTATATCCATCCCATGATATACCGCCTGGGAATGGGAGATGTAGAGACGATTGGTTTTGTATGGAAGATTATCATGTATTTTCTTCTGAGAATCTAACTGAATGGACTGACCATGGGATTATCGTGAGTCAGAATAAAGTTCCTTGGGTGGATTCTACATCCTACAGTATGTGGGCGCCTGATTGTATTGAAAAAGATGGGAAGTATTACTTCTATTTTCCTACTCGAGCCAAAGATACAAGCTTTGGTCGTGGATTTGCCATTGGTGTTGCAATTGCGGAATACCCAGAAGGTCCGTTTACCCCACAACCCGAACCAATTAAAAATGTCCATGGTGTTGATCCTAATGTGTTTATTGATAAAGATGGTCAAGCATATCTGTATTGGTCGATGGGAAATATTTATGGGGCAAAATTAAAAGAGAACATGATTGAACTTGCTTCTGAGCCACAAATGATAAAAGGTTTGCCAGAAAAAGGACTCAAGGAAGGTCCATATTTATTCCAAAGGAATGGCATTTATTATATGACGTATCCTCACGTTCAGAGAACCATCGAACGACTTGAATACGCGATGGGTACCAATCCGCTGGGACCTTTTAAATTTACAGGCGTGATAATGGATGAATCTCCTACAGGATGTTGGACTAATCACCATTCAATTATCGAGTTTAAAAATCAATGGTATCTTTTCTACCATCATAATGATTTATCCCCACAATTTGATAAGAATAGATCCGTTAGAATTGACAGCTTATTCTTTCAGGAAGATGGTACTATTCAAAAAGTAAGTCCAACATTACGAGGAGTTGGAATTACTGCCGCATCTCAAAGAATTCAGATAGATAGATATAGCGATATAAGCAAAGAAGGCGCATCGATAGCTTTCAACGATTCCCTTAATACGTTTGAGGGATGGAAAGCAATACTCGATCGTGCAAACGCGTGGATAAAATATAATAGTGTCGATTTTGGAAATAATAAGTTTAAATCAGTAATAGTAAAAGCTCTTTCAGAAAATGGCGGTACTGTACAAATAAGATTGAATAGTGTAGCAGGACCCATTGTCGCGGAGGTAAAAATTCCTGATGGAAATAAATGGAATATTATTACTGCACCTGTATCCAAACTAAAATCGGGTGTTCAAAATCTCGTTGTCATCTTAAAAGATAATAATCGAGCCGAAATAGACTGGATTAGCTTTGAATAGCGCTCTTAGGAGAATATAATTTTGAATTTTAAGCTGATCTCGTTTTGGAATTTATTATTTTTCTCAACATCATGTTTTGCACAGGTAAATCCGCATAATAGTACCTCATACAAAGGCGCTGATATACAAATTTTTTGTTATACCAACCCGATAACGAGAGATAACGCTATAGCTATGCGGGATCATTGCATTATTAAGGTAGGGAGTAAATGGTATTGTACCGGAACCTCGATGCCAATTTGGACTGGACCAAATCCCGGCGTAAGATTATTGGTATCAGATGATCTTGTAAATTGGAGGCACCATTCGTGGCTTATCGATGCTAGTAAACTGCCCCCGGAATGTCCTTATAACGGACGATTCTGGGCGCCCGAGATTCACTACATTCAAAATAAATACTGGCTGACGGTGAACAGCGGAAAAGTTACTGAAGATGATCCGAAGGGAATGAAAACCCATAGTATATGGTTGTTTTCATCTGACGAAGTTATAGGACCTTATAAACTCGTCAACGGTCCTTTAACGCCTCAATATAATAACGATGCAACTTTATTCGAAGATGATGATGGGCAGACTTATCTTTACTGCAGTGGAGACGGACTTTTTCAGGCAAAAATAGATCTATCGACAGGTAAAGTGATTGGAAATGTTCAGAAGTTTCTTGATAAAAGATCGCCCGGTAATCCAGATTGGATGATTGGAGGCATTGAAGGTCCCTTCGTAGTAAAAAGAGATGGCATTTATTTTATGTTTTTTTCTTCATGGACTCGTGGGTATGAAGTAGGATTACTAAAATCGAAAAGTCCGCTCGGACCATGGGAACTAGCATCGCGCGAACCAATCTTCGGCACTCGTAAAAAAGGATATCGTTATGAACTTGCCCTTAGCGGCGGTTATGCAGATTTGAAATTCAATGACAGTGAAGATCCATACTGTGAAACTGGACATAATGCTTTATTTGAAGGACCAGATGGGAAGTTGTGGAGTTCTTGTCATTACATTATGTACGATAAACGTCCTTATCCGTACTGTCCAACTCTCAAAGATTGGGAGCAAACCCCTCAATTAGGGATTGAACCTGTGTACTTTGTTCATGGAATGTTTTATATCAATGGTCCTACATGGACTGAACAATGTATTGAGTATTCAGAATAGAGAATAAATATCTTTAAACAATGACTAATCACCATTAAGGAGTCAAATCATGAAAAAACTATTTTTTCTTTTACTCGTACTTATTCCACTATCAACATTCGCTCAGACGGCAAAAATTAAAATTGATGTTGATAGAACAATAGGAGAAATCGATCCTAAAATCTATGGTGTCTTTATGGAACCAATTCAATTTAGTGGTAAGAGGATGGGATTACCGGACACTGCAAGCTTCAATACTATGTATGGAAATTTATATGATCCAGCCTCACCTCTTGCGGATGAAAATGGATTCAGGAAAGATTATATCGAAGCAATGAGGGAGTTGAAAATCACCAATATGCGTTGGCCTGGTGGAAATTATGTAATGGCATACAACTGGCAGGATGGCATTGGGCCTAAGAATCAGCGACCCGCTCGAATCAATCTTGCATGGAGCGGGATTGACAATAATCATGTAGGCACAGATGAGTGGATAGCTTTGAATCAATCCATTGGCAGTGAAAATGTAATATGCGTAAATCTCGGACTTGCCACAATACAAGATGCTTGCTACTGGGTTGAATATTGTAATTTCCCAAAAGGAACCTACTACTCAGATTTGCGTGCAAAAAATGGACATTCCATACCTTACAATATTAAAATATGGGATCTCGGAAACGAGGTCGATGGAGAACCATGGGAATTAGGCCACAAAAATGCTGATGATTACGTCAAGATTGCAAGAGAAGCAGCAAAAGCAATGAGATCGGTTGATAAAACTATCAAATTAGTCGCTTCTGGATCGTCTTATTATGAAAGTACGGGTAAATGGGTAGAATGGAATAGGAAAGTACTCGAAGGTCTTGGTGATATGGTAAATTATATTTCGATTCATCGCTACTGGGAAAATTCGCCAGATTATTATACCTATATGGGACAAAGTGCGATTGATTTTGAAGAGAAAATATGCGTAACCGCAGCAACTATAGAAGCAGTGAAGACTATGAAAAATTATACAAATCCTATTTATATCTCTTTTGATGAATGGGGTATAATGTCTAGAAATTTTCTGTCAGTACTTCCAATAGCACAAAGCTTCAACTCTTTTATTCGTCATGCCGATATTGTTAAGATGACTAATTTTACTATGCTTACTTCACTGTTAAGTACGGATAAAGATAAAGGGAGCTATAAAACGCCGTTATTTTATACATTCAAGTTATTCTCGAACAATTGCTATGGCAATTCTATTGACACGTATGTGCAGTGCGATACCTTTAATACTGAAAAGTATAAAGGCATCCCTTATCTCGATGTATCAACCGTGTACAATAAAGAAACTCACACTGTATTTATTAATGTTGTCAACCGACATAAAACGAAATCCATTGCAACTGAAATCAAAAGCGTCTCAGGCATTTTTACCGGGAAAGCTGAAGCAAGTGTTTTAAACAGTGAGTCGCTCGATGCGCCTTTCGCGTTCGATAAGCAAGAGCAATACAAACCATTAATAAAAGAAGTCAAAGTGGAAGAAAATAAAATTAGATATTCATTTCCACCACATTCATTTACGCAAATCAAAGTCGGCGTGAAAAAAGTTGCAGAGTAGATTTTATTGAAAAATTAAATTTTAGGAGATAAACTATGAAACAAATTTCGATTTTTATTTTTTCTCTAATGATCTTTACCAATTGTTTTGGTCAGCAATACTCAAAGAGCTGGAAAGATCTGAATTATGGTGGTGATGATAATGTCTACCATAAACTGGATATTTATTTACCTCAAACTGAAAAACCGACTTATCCAGTTGTTGTCGTAATATACGGCAGTGCATGGTTTAGTAATAACTTGAAAGAAATGGTTCTTCCCTCTTTGGGCAAACCGCTTCTTGATGCAGGTTTTGCTATTGTAACGCCGAATCATCGTTCGAGTATGGATGCAAAATTCCCTGCACAAATAAATGATATTAAAGCTGTTATAAGATTTATAAGAGCTAATGCGGCAAAATATCAAATTGACACTTCGTTTATTGGCATTACCGGATTTTCATCTGGTGGGCATCTTGCATCTCTTGCTGGTACATCCGGAGGAGTTAAGCAATATACAGTTGGTTCAGTAAATCTCGACATCGAAGGCAATGTTGGCCAGGACACGACCTATAGTAGTGCAGTCAATGCTGTTGTGGATTGGTTCGGACCTATTGCAATCTCAGTAATGGATTCTTGTAAAAGAAGTAAGGATGACAAGTCACCTGAAGCTATTTTAATTGGTGGACCAATTGAGGAAAATCTCGATAAATGTGCACTTGCGAATCCTATCACCTACATTGACACAAACGATCCACCTTTTCTTATCCTTCATGGTGATGCTGATCCATTAGTTCCTCTTTGTCAAAGTGAATTGTTCTTTAATGCTTTGCAAGAAGCTAAGGTACCAAGTCAACTTGTTATAGTACCCGGTGGTCAACATGGACCTGGCTTATTTGATGAGAAATATTATAAAATGATGACAGATTTTTTCTTGAAGGAAGCTAATATTACTGCTGTCGGTTATGAGGCGAGTAATAGCCCACTAAACGTTTCAATTTCCCAAAATTATCCCAATCCATTTAATCCAGTAACAGCAATTACATTTGTTTTGCCTGCAAAATTATTTGTAACCTTAGTCATTTATGATTCTCTAGGTCGGGAAGTATCGAAGCTTGTTTACGAAGAGTTACCAGCCGGAACATATACACGAGAATGGAATGCAGAAGGGCTTTCGAGCGGAACTTATTTTGCTCGTTTGCAAGCCGGATCGTATATTGAAACGAAGAAGATTATTTTAGTGAAATGAGGAACATTCAAATATATTTTTTTGATGAGTAAAAAATGAAAAGGAGAAGATGGAGTCTGGACAGTAATAACGAAACCATTGCCGTCGGGATTCCATTATTATTAAATGATAGATAGTTCTCGTTTTTTTGGTGTAGGGGGAATGATGAGCGGAATTGAAATACCAGCGCCCGACCAAGATTTTTATACGCCGAATATTTGACAATAATTTATAAAGGAATCTCAAATGAAAAATTTATCTTACAAAATTGAAGCAACAATTGGCTTAATAATCTTAACATTGATCCCTTTTTGCTTGAATGCAGAAAATGGTCACGACCTCTGGTTACGTAACAAGAGTACCGCTCAGGTGAATATAATATGTTCCGAAAAATCACCTACACTTCAAATTGCAAAACAGGAATTACAGCAATGCTGGCAGGGAGAAGCAAATGCAACGGTACGGCTTATAGTTAAAAACGATAAGGCTATTAAAGAAGATGGTTTCAGAATTAGCTCCAATCAAATTCAGGCAAATACTGATATAGGCATTTTATATGGTGTTTATGAATTATTGCGTCGTCAACAAACAGGTAAACCACTATGCGAAGAAGTTTGTAATCCCTCATACGAACGACGATTATTAAATCATTGGGACAATCTTGATGGCACTATTGAACGTGGTTATGCTGGTAATTCAATCTTCTGGAGAAAAGGGCAGGAGGCTTTTGTAGTTACTGATGCTGATAGACAGTTATGGCAGGAGTATGCGAGAGCAAATGCTTCCATAGGAATAAATGGCGCAGTTCTTAATAACGTAAATGCTTCGCCCTCGGTTTTATCAACCGATTATCTTAAAAGAGTCAAAGCTATCGCAGATGTTCTGCGACCGTATGGAATCAAGACCTATCTTTCCGTCAATTTTGCTTCCCCGGCTGTACTTGGAAAATTAAAAACTTCTGACCCATTGGAACCCGAAGTTAGAAAATGGTGGAAAGTCAAAGTTCAAGAAATTTATAGTTTGATCCCAGATTTTGGTGGATTTTTAGTAAAAGCGAATAGTGAAGGACAACCTGGACCACAAGATTTTGGTCGTACCCATGCGGATGGAGCCAATATGATTGCCGACGCACTTCGTCCTTTTGGTGGAATTGTCATGTGGCGAGCTTTTGTGTATAATCCTTCAAGTGAAGATAGAGCGAAACAAGCATATCTGGAATTTATGCCATTCGATGGACAGTTTCGAGACAATGTTATTATTCAGGTAAAGAATGGGCCGGTTGATTTTCAACCTCGAGAACCATTCAGTCCACTTTTTGGTGGAATGAAAAAAACTCCTGTCATGCCAGAACTTCAAATTACTCAGGAATATCTTGGGCAATCTGTCCATCTGGTATTTCTTGCAACCATGTGGGAGGAATTTTTGCAAAGTGATACTTATCAAGCAGGCAAAGGAAGTACTGTAGCTCGTTGCACCGATGGAAGTATTTTTACACAAAAAAATACTGCAATAGCTGGAGTTGCAAATATTGGATTGGATACTAACTGGTGTGGTCATCTTTTTGCACAGTCTAACTGGTATGCTTTTGGCCGTTTGGCATGGAACAATTGCCTGACAAGTGAACAAATTGCTGATGAATGGTTAAAGCTGACTTTTAGGCAAAGTACAGAGAAAAAAAGTGAAGTTAATTCAATAATGTTTGCTGATTGGAATATAAACTTTCTGCAACCAGTAAAACAAATGATGCTTAACAGTCGTGAAACTGCTGTTAACTATATGATGCCTCTGGGATTACATCATATTTTTGCACCTGATCATCATTATGGACCCGGTCCCTGGTGGGCACCTGAGGGAGTAAGAAAAGATTGGACGCCGCCCTACTATCATCAAGCTGATTCCCTTGGCATCGGCTTCAATCGAACAAAAACAGGAAGTAATGCCGTAAGTCAGTATCATGAACCGCTACAATCAATATTTTCCAATCCTAAAACCTGTCCTGACATTTATTTATTGTGGTTCCATCATTTACCATGGAATTATGTAATGAACAGTGGACGTACCCTATGGAATGAACTATGCTACCATTATGATGAAGGAGTAAATCAAGTACGCGAATTTCAAAAAACATGGGATAAAGTACAGCCTTACGTTGATGCAGAACGATTTATTCACGTTCAGAACAAACTTCGAGAACAGTGTGTAAATGCTCAGGTATGGAAAGATGCCTGCTTACTATATTTTCAAAAATTTAGCGGATTACCTATTCCTTATGACATTGAACGCCCTGTTCATAATCTGGAAGAATTGATGGAAAGTGATATGAAAAGGTACCCTTAGATCGGCAATAATAATAACTTAAAACTCAACGAAAGAAGTATTAATGAAACGGTTTAAAAATTTTATCAATTGTGCTTTTGGTTTTTTGCTTGTAATAACGATATTGTTGACGAATTTGAAAGCCCAAAAGTGCCAAAAATATCACAGTGATAATGGTGATGGGACTTTTACCAATCCTGTCATCCCGGCCGATTTTCCCGATCCTGACGTGATTCGAGTAGGTGATACCTATTATATGGTTACGACCACAATGTTTATTTTTCCGGGAGTTACCATTTTAAAATCGCAGGACCTCGTAAATTGGGAATATTGTTGTAATGCCGTTCCTCGTTTTGATTTCAGTCCTTGTTACAATCTCGATGGATGTAACAGGTATGGTCATGGTCAATGGGCAACAAGTATGCGATATCATAATGGGACTTTCTATCTGCTGTTTATTACGCTCGACGAAGGGGGATTCCTTTGTTCAGCGACAAAAGCTGAAGGTCCGTGGGAAATAAAACAATTGCCGAAAGGATTTTATGACCCGGGATTATTTTTCGATGACGATGGGAAAATTTATGTGGCGCATGGTTACGGGAAAATTTATATGACGGAGCTCGATCGGAATTTTGCTCCGATCAGCCAAGATTCTTTGATTTACACCGGAGACTTACGCAATGGACTTGAAGGCACCCATGTATATAAAATCAATGGTTATTACTATTTGTATTGCACCTATGGAGGCGTTGACGGCATTCAGGTGGCGTTACGCTCACCGAATATTTACGGACCTTATGAACAAAAAGTCGCAATCAGAGATACGACGCCCGGAGTAACGTATGGAGTTCATCAGGGAGCACTCATCCAAACCCAAACTGGAGAATGGTGGTCTATGCTTTTTGTGGATAGCGGTCCCTTTGGCCGTTTCCCATCTTTACAGCCTGTAAAATGGATTGACGGTTGGCCTATGGTTGGAGTTGATGGAAAAGGCGTTGTTACCTATAGGAAACCTAATGTCGGGAAAGAGTATCCGCTAAAAACTTTACCAATTTCCGACGAATTCAATGCTAAAATATTGGGAATGCAATGGGGCTGGAATCATAATCCTGATTCGACCAAATGGTCGTTGACTCAACGTCCCGGTTATTTGCGATTAACCACCGGAAAAATTGTTTCAAATTTGACCAAAGCGCAAAATATGCTTACACAGCGTCCATTTGCTTGCTATGACCAGCATACCCCAACGATTGGTATGACTAAAATGGAAATTGGAAAAATGAAAGATGGAGATATTGCCGGACTGGCTGTTTTTCAGGATCCATATGCTTTTATTGCGGTCAAACAGGAAAATGGAGTTAGGAAATTGATTATGGTAAACAACGGCGTAACTATTGCCGAAGCACCAATGAAAGGTGGGACAATTTTTTTCCGCACGATCGCCTCAAATAGTAACCAGAAAGCAAGCTTTGAATATAGTTTCGACAATGTAGAATTTTTTCCGCTGGGCAATGAGTTGTTAATGAAATTCAGTCTTAAAATATTCACCGGCAATAAATTTGGACTTTTTAATTACGCAACCAAGGAATCTGGCGGATATGTTGATTTTGATTGGTTCAGAACCCAGCTGGGGTTGTAGCCTTTAACTCAAGTCGTCTAATGACGACTTAAGTCAAGTGCTCTTTGTGTCTTAGAGCCTTTGTGGTTCAAAAGGCTTTTCCAATCACAATCGGTCGAATTGGCAACTCGACCTACATTTTCTCTTTTCTCGGCCTCGATCTTGACCTCTACCTCTTGTACTGGCTAAACCAATTTCCGACCCGCAGGCGGGGCTAGATTGGTTTTGGTACGTTTTTAAGATTTTAACATTGATAAAACCAATTTGGCTCCACTTCGTTCCGCTGAAAATTGGTTTTAATGTTTCCCCGTCATCCTGAGCTTGTCGAAGGATGAGTTCATTGGAAAACCACTGGTCGAGTTGTCAACTCGACCTACATTTTCTCTTTTCTCGGCCTCGACCTTAACCTTGATCTTATTATGATTGTTTATGTCAATATTTTATTTAAACTTCGTGTCTTTGAGACTTAGTGGTTAAAGGTTTATTAAAGCGCTGAAAATTCCATTTTTCCCGCTGGGACTTCGCTCCCCAGCCGGAGATGTTCTTGAGGCTGTATTATTTTGTTTCGGTCAATGACAGCTTGGGTCAAGTAACCTGTAACCTGAAACCCGAAACCTGTAACCTGAAAACTGTTTCCTCGACCTTGACCTCTTCTCTCAGCAAAATTAACTCACCCTTCGATGAACTCAGGGTGACTTATCCGGTCTTCGGTCTCCCCCTCTCCTTTTCCCTCTTGACCTCGACCTTAACCTTAACCTCTTTTCTCAGCCTCCGCCTGTTTTCTCTAATACTTGATCAACACCTCATCCTGCCGGGTACCAAACAGCACCGGCGTCTGTTCGACTCCGTGCAGGCGTCGCGCCCAATAAGGCACACCCTCGTTCTGGTCAGTGAGATATTGATACAATTCCTGATAGGTAATCTGGCGGTCTTGATTCAAATCGGCATTAAAATTATGCAAGCCCTTCAGGAAAAAGTAAGTGAACAGGCTATGAAATTTCTCATTATACCAGGCGGAAACTTGTTGCGGTCCAGTGCTGGCAAAGACAATTCCATTCGGCAACATCATTTCCGGCGCTGAAATTTCAATCATTATCGGACTGATATCCTCGTAGATATTCGTGCCCGAAAAACAAGCATCAATGACAATCGTAAAACCCTGCGCCGGAATTTGCGCCAGATTATTATAAAAGACATCCAGCGGGTAGCCGGTCAATTCCACCCGCTGAGGATCACAATCCACCGGCACAAAATAACCGCGATGCGTTTTTAGTCCTGGCGCACCATGCCCGGCATAGTAAACGAAAACCTCGCTTTTGCCGCTTTTGACCATATCCGCCAGTTTACCGCTCGGATTATTCGAAGTGCCAAAGTAGGCTTCAAAGTCCGCCTTGGTCGCATTCTGCAAAACCATAACATTGCCCTCCTTATAGCCGAGCATTTTAACCAGATAATCCTTGACATACTCCGCATCCCGAACGGCAAACTCGACATTCTTCACCCGCACATAATCGCGATTGCCAATTACCACGGCAATAGCATCCGGTTTGGAGATTTTCACCTGCGGAATGTTCTGCTCAATGTCAATCGCAATACTCGGCACCTCAGTAACAACTGCAGACTTTTCCGTGCCTTTGAAAGTCAATTGCTCTAAACTTTTCTGAGGCACATTGACCTCGAGGTCGAGGGCCAGCGTTTTCTGAAATTGCGGCCGAGCGTCATCTACTCGCAAACTGATGGGAATCTTATCCTGCACCCGATTATTGGTGTAAAAAGTGAACTCAATATCCTTGACCCCGCCCGGTGGAATATTACCCAATGAAAATTCAGTCGGTGAATCGGCGGAGGGAAAAACATTGGCGCCTAATTGCACGACGGCTTTGCTGGCGTGACTGGTGCCCGTGCCGCGATTATGCAGACGCACGGTCAGAGTAGCCAATTCACTGCGCTCGATTTTGCCGTTGCCGGATTGATCGCGCACGGCGAAATCGGCGATGACAATCTCCGGCGGTCGCAAGGCGCGGGTCTCAAGGGAAAATTGAATCGGTTCCGGTTCAAAGCCATTACCCTCACTGAATTTCACCTCAAAATTGCTGGTGCCGGTAGGCAAATTATCTCCGGCTTCGAGACTAAAAGTCAGGCTTTTCTTTTCACCCGGCTTGAGCTGCGCAATACTTTTCATAGTTTCAAAATAAATACTGCTACTCGCCGTCAGTGTCTTCAATTCGGCAATGAGATTGACGGCGTCACCCTGACCGCTATTGCTGATTTCGACGGTAACCGTGCCCTTTTCACCTGCATCTAAAAAGCCCTCGCCGGAAGGTTCTGTGAAACTCAGATTGGCTTGCAGGCGTGGCGGTAAAGTTGGCTTCTGAGCAATGGTGGTAGTGGAAACGCCTCTCTGCTCACCGAATGGATAGCGCGTTCCGGTTTGGGGATCAACGAGCGCATAATTGAAATGCTCCCAATTACCCTTTGTATTCAGTTGCCTTTCACATTCAATAGTAAAAGTAGCGAAGCGCTCTTTGAAATCCGGCGCCTGATTGAGAGGAACTTTAAGCTCATAGTTTTGATTTTGATAGGTAAAGGGAAAGGTTTGCTTATCAGGGTTATAACGAGCCAGAGTGCCATTATTTACAAAAGTAACCTTTACACGAGATTGGGTAATTATTTCCTGGATTTGCTGGCTGAAGGATTGGTTTACCTGGTCAATTTTCTTTTGATAAAGAGCTTCAATTAATGCTTGCTGTTGTTTAGCATTTTGCAGGCGTTGCTGATATTGCTGAGTTGTTTCGAATTCACCTTGATGAGCAAATAATTCAGCCAGTTTGGCTTCATGCTCGGTTTTCAAAGAGTCAAGAATCACTTTTTGCCTAGAGGTAATTGATAGAAAATTTGGTATTGATAAATCCCAAAGAATGGCATTATTGTCCCAAGAGCCTGTGGCTAAGTACTTGCCATCCGGGGTAAAGGCAACAGACATAACCTGACTTGAGTGTCCTTTAAAGGTGTGGACCTGATTGCCGGTGCTCACTTCCCAGAGGATGTCGGTATTATCCGAAGAGCCAGTGGCTAAGTACCAGCCATTGGGGGAAAAGGCAACAGACCTAACCCAATTTGAGTGTCCTTTAAAGGTGCGGACTTTATTACCAGTGCTTATTTCCCAGAGGATGGCGGTATTATCCGAAGAGCCGGTGGCTAAGTACCAGCCATCGGGAGAAAAGGCAACAGAATAAACATCACTTGAGTGTCCTTTAAAGGTGCGGACTTTATTACCGGTGCTTATTTCCCAGAGGATGGCAGTATCGTCCCAAGAGCCGGTGGCTAAGTACCGGCCATCCGGGGAAAAGGCAATAGACATAACCCAACTTGAATGTCCTTTAAAGGTGCGGACCTGATTACCGGTGCTTATTTCCCAGAGGATGGCAGTTTTATCAGCAGAGCCGGTGGCTAAGTACTTGCCATCCGGGGAAAAGGCAATAGACATGACCCAACTTGAATGTCCTTTAAAGGTGCGGACTTTATTACCAGTGCTTATTTCCCAGAGGATGGCAGTATCGTCCCCAGAGCCGGTGGCTAAGTACTTGCCATCCGGGGAAAAGGCAACAGAAAGAACACCGTCTGAATGTCCGCTAAAGGTGCGAATCTTGTTGCCGGTGTTAACTTCCCAGAGGATGGCAGTTTTATCACCAGAGCCGGTGGCTAAGTACTTGCCATCCGGAGAAAAGGCAACAGAATTAACATAACTTGAATGTCCTTCAAAGGTACGGATAGTATCCTGGGCAAATAATATCGCCGGGATCATTGGAATTAATGTCAGCCATAGTTTCTTACGCATACCTTCCTCGCAATTTTTTTAGAGCATTTTTACTTTTAAATATAGAAGATTTTTAATTGGTTATCAAGATTTGTTATCATAGAACTTCCCCCAATTTTTTAGAATGGTTAACCACTAATGAGGTAGGGAATTCCGGCGATTATGTTTTTCTACAAAACTATAAGCGCTATGGGCTAATTGGGGGAACGAATGGTTGGTAGATTAACCCCCACTGCGTAGCAGTCGAAGTATTGTAGAGCTGGTATCTTAATTTTTAGGGGATGTCCGATTATCAATAAATCAATTGACAAAGAACCAATAAATATCTAAAATCCAACCTGAGATTTGCATCAGGAAGATTTATGAGGAAGTTAAGTTTGAGAAATAATCAAGGAGTCAACTGGCTGTTTACCTTAGTAATTGACATAGGCTTAATTTTAGTGGTAATATTTGCGAGTAGCTATTGATTATGATCGTGTTCATTAGAACGGGAGGAATTGATTAAACTTTAACGTAATAATTAGGAGGAGTTCATGGATCCTTTTTCGTGGTCTTACACCTTAATGATGTATGTGAGAGCTCTTGGCTGGGCGATTGTAGCCGCGCTTGGATTTTCTTTTGGCGTTGGTCTGGCGATTAAAATCTTCAACTGGTTGTCATCCGATGTGAATGAATGGGAGGAAATTAAAAAAGGTAATTTAGGAGTGGCTTTGATTATTATCTCATTAATTCTGATGGTCGGATTACTGGTTTATAAAGTTATTTAAATCGCCCCTGATTTATCGGAAGAGAAGTCAGTTCAGATCAAAACAAGCTTACCCAACCCAATTCCTCACCCCGATCAGTCGGGGATTCGGAATGACTTGAAGAGAGTGTGTTTTTACCATTATAAAAGCAGGGCTGAGGCTGAGAAAAGAGGAAATGTAAGTTGAGTTGCTAACTCGACCAGTGGTGACGAAAGAAATAGCCCACAAATTTATTCGTGGGTTATTATTTTTTTAGCCAGTTATTTTCTATTCTACTCGACAGATTAACCGCTCAAGAATAATTGGGTTACAGGTAGAAATTTATTTTGGGCTTGGGCAGTCCGACCGGTTCCCACCAAATCCATTTCAAATATTCGATTAAACTGGTCAGAGCCGATTCGTAGGTGTCAAAAGTGAGAGTTTCCTCGCCATCGGAGAATTTCCAGGTACTCGAATCGTCAGGAGCTAATCCATTAGACGGGTATAATAGATCAATGATCTGCTGAGCATCTGCCAGACGCCCATCCATATTGTAGGAATCGGCCAGCATCAGTCGGATTACCCGTTGATCGTAGCGCTTGTCATGACTAAAAACATAGAGCGAATCGAGTGCCAGTAGTCTCTCAGCCGGAATCTGCATCGCATAAAGGTAATACTTTTTATAAAGTGCCACGGTCAGTCCTGCCAGCGCGTCGCGATAGTCATTGTCCAAATTCAGAACCGTATTGAAAGAAGTAATACTGCTATCAATCAAGCTGTCCTGCATCTGGCTCCAGCCCAAAGCCGTCAACCCGGCGATGTCATCCGGATAGTAGGCCAAATATTGCCGGAAAGACTCGCAGGCGCCGGTATAGTCGCCAGCCGCATACAAATCCCAACCGTGAGAATAAAAATAATTCGTATCCAGCGCAGTGGTGAAACTATTCGGATTAGTACTGGTGAAATTGCCGGAAACATCATAGCTCAGAGTAAAAAACCGATAGGTTGTATTCGGGGACAGATTGCTCAAGAAAATCTGATGATTTTGCCGGTATTCCCGACCGGAGGCTGTCAGAGTATCAGTTTTTTCAATCACAACATATTTGACCGAAACTGAGCAAGGTTCATCGGTTGTCCAGAAAATCGTCGCGCTATTAGCCGAGACTTCCACATAGGGTTCGAAAATAATTACCGGGGGGTCTAGGTCTTCTATGACCTTGATAATTTCTTTTTCGCAACTGAACAGGCTAAGTGCAAACAAGGCCGACGATATAGTCAGGATTATTTTTTGAGCAATGGGCATCGCAAGGCTCCGTGAGTTCTACCGATTGAATTATTCTCTATTGATTATCGCAATTAAACAATTTATATTATAGTCAGTTTTTTTCGTTAATGGCAATTGGTACTTAAAATGGCAAGCGCAAAAGAAACCGAAGATAAAAATATCAGTCGCCGAGATTTCCTGAAAAAGCTGGCAGCTACGGCGGTTTTTACGGTTCCAACCATTCAATCTTTCTCGCTTTTACAGACTCAACCCGGCCAAGGCTGGTATTGGTGGACAGGTCACCATCATCACCATACCCATGGTTCAGGTGAACCAACTCCACCGCTACCCCCACCGCCACCGGGTTATTAAATTCATCACTGAACATCATCCCATTTTCTCCGGATTAGCTATCAGATAATTCAAAGCCGCGCCAAATGCGGCTTCATAAGTATTATAGGATATTTTATTTACCACCCAGCTGGAAGGCAAGTTAGGATTTAATCCATTTTTCGGCCAGAGAACGTCGAGGTCCGCCTGAGCAAGGTTCATTTGATTCGTCTGAAAATAAGCCTGCGCTCGGATTAGTAGCAGACTTTTCCAGCTGATTTCTGGGTTATAACGGTATTCCCATTGCTGATCAATGCTCAAAACCGTTTTCACATAATTAATCGCGGCCAGCGGCGCATCGTCAATCATACTGATTACCGCCAGCCCGGCCAGCGCAATCGGCAAGTAATGGTTTAAATCATACGCGGCGGTCAAATTCTGCCGGGCGGAATCCAAATCATTCGTTCGTATTTGGAGCCACCCATAAGCCGCCTGAATTTCGGCCAAAAATGGATTTATCTGGTACGCCGCATCGAAAGCGGTCTTAGCGGCGGGATAATTTTTCTCTTTGAAAAACTGCCAACCCTCTCGCAAATAGCTATACTCATTAGCAAGAGTGGTAAAAGTTGTGTCGGGTGATTTTACCGGGCCATTGCCGGCGAAATCCCAGCAGTAAACTCGGAAATGATAGAGAGAATGCGGTTCTAAGCCGCTCAAAGTAACTGAGTGAATTTCGCAATTTTCCGCGTCTTCATATTCAAGACCATAATCAGTTGTCGTACCATATTTTATTTTAATATGGCAGGCTTCGTCAGTTTCCCAGTAAATCTCAGCCGTGCTGTCGGTTACTGCCAGAATTGTCGGCGGCGTGGTGATTTGAGGTTTCTGGTCATCGTAGGTATAGATAATTTTCTCGCATCGGGATAATAATCCGGCAGTGACCAGACCACAAATGATAAAAATTGTGGTTATTCGTTTCCTCATTTCCCCGCCTTATTTAATCAACATCAATTTTTTACTGCTCTGGAACAAGACCTTATCGCCGTTGAGCACTTCCATTTTCAGATAATAAATGCCGGAAGCAACCGGATTGCCATTATTATTACGGCCGTCCCAAGTGACTAAATAAGTTCCCGCGCCTTGATTTTCCTTTACCAGAGTCCGGACGGTATGACCCAATAGATTGTAAATCGTCAGTCGCACCTTGCCGTAACTCTCAACGGTGTAACGAATCATAGTCGTGTTGTTAAAGGGATTGGGATAGCAATTGTTAATGGCGAAAACCAGCGGTGTGTTATCCGGCTGGGAGTTATCAGCCTGGTGCGCGAAGAAGCCATAAGTGCCAGTGGAATTTACTTCTACAGTGGAATTCCGACATTGCCCCACGAATTCCCAGACGCCGTTCGTCAGTCGGTAAAGCCCCACATTTTCGGGTTCGTCGAGGTCGCTCACGTGCAGAGTTGCCTTTCGAACGAATTTGACATTGTCCGGTCCGATGTAAAGCGGCTCACCGATAGGCGTTCTTTCATCCAATGAGCTTAAGTCCATCGCACAGCGAGTGGCATAGATTGCGGTATTTTCGGATAATGAACCGGCCGGCAGTTCTAACACAACACCGCCATCCGAAAGTGAAATTTTTTCAGTCGCATCAGGTTTGGCAAGCAGGGTTTGCATTGTTGCCGAACCACTACCGGAATTGCCGGAAGCATCTCTGCCGCTGACGGCGATGTTCACTGAGCCGCTGGAGGTAACATAGTATTTGCCGTAGTAAATATTGGGCGGCGAAGCGACTGGCGTCAAATTAACCGGCGTTTCATTAACCGTCGCCGTGATAGATTCTAGCGGTTCCGAAGGCATTACAAAGAAGGTCAGATCGTTCGGCGCCAGCGGATTGCTGATAAAAAGATAGGAAAAGGTCGGAGCAACGCTGTCATTGACTTTGGTAGCTTTGAGATAAAAGGTAGTGAGTTCGTTCTTGAGTTTAAATTTATAGGAAGTTGCCGCTCTTAAATCCTCGACCAGAACGGTGCTATTGTCGCTGGCCAAGAGCGAAAAATTCAGGTTTTGCGGTACCAAACGAATCTGCGGCCAGACGATCTCAGCCGTTTTTTGCTTGTTAGCGGCGGGAGTTTCTACCTGAATCTTCCATGTGCTGGATGTTTCAAATGGTTTATGCAAGTCATAGGCGATTTCCGGTGCACCGTCTATTACGAATTTAAACTGAAGATAATTGCCGGCGACGTCGGTGCCGAGCATTTCCAGAGCATCTAGACCGTCGAAATCATCTTTAGCTGCGGCGGCTGTGCCAATGCCATTTTCCGTATCCTGCAATTTTAGCTCTTTGGAAACGACACCGAGTTTGAGAAACCAGTCCCAATCGGGCGAGACGCTCGAACTCCGATAGGTGTATTTTTCACCGAAGGATTGCAGACTACTGGAAATTGGAGACGGTTTTTCCAGAACGCGACGATTGGGAATATTAAGCCGTAAATAGCTGATCGAATCTATCTGCGTAAAATAAAAACCTTGCCAGACCGAAATGCTGTCACCGTGATTATTGGCATTCGGTACTACGATATTGTATTGGGAGAGATTGTGATCCCAGGTATAGGCATACTGACTGATCCAGCCCTGAGCGGCAGCTTCTGAGAGAGTGTATTTGACCGGGGTGCCGGTTTTAGCGGCTGAGGTGTATTTGAAAACCTCGCTGTTCGACCAATCAATCGTGAAATAATAGGGATTGGCGAATTGATTAAAGCCGAGAGCGATTCCATATTCGGACTTCCAATCAACATTAGGCGCCTGAGCAACATCTAATAGACAACGATCAACCGGACACCCTCTGACATCTACATCGCGCGCACCGCCGGTATTTTGCCAGACGAAATAGCCAAGTCCAGGATAAGGGGTAGGTGGTTGATAAATCGTGCCGTCACCATATTCGTAATACTCCATTACGGAGTCTTCCGTTACCCAGTGAATACAAGTCCAATTGGTGCCATCTGGCATTTGGCCGCCGAAATCATCGCCGAAAATGGCGAGGGGATCGCCGAGTGGATCACCTTCTCTAGGTGCGACCGGAATTCCAATCATAACCCATTTATTGTTGGGAAAATTTCTATAGACTACCGTCATTGGGCAGTTGCTTTTTTTCTTGGACGCCTGACGAGTATTGCCATAACAACCGATATTAATGCGGTCGCCATTATCCTCCGGCTCCCGACTATAATCATCGTTAGGATCACCGGCATCCAGACAGGGTGAATCCTGATCGTCAAATAACCAGGCACCGAAATGATAAGAACCACCCGTACTTTTGATATGCAGGTCATCATCCAGCCAGTTGTTTCCGCCTAAAATATTATCGGCTCCATCCGGATCAACAAACAATGGATTCTGGGTAATCGAACCAGTTCCCGGCGTAATATTGGAATAATTGTAAGTATTGTTATAGGCACAATTATAAGTGGCGGTAATATTTGAATTGGTATTATCTCTAAAGCCATAAGTCGAACCGGTGACAATATTATTGCGCCAACTGCCGGTTGTACGATTGCCGAAAATGCCATAGTAACCACCGTTATAAACAGTGTTATTTTTAATGGTATTGGAATATAAGTTGTCATTGTAAATCTGAATACCGTAAGTACTCGAACCGCTGGCGGTACATCCATAAACGAGATTATTTTCCATAGTAGTATTTTGGAGATACTTACAAAAAATACCTACTGATGAATAAGAAAAAATGCGATTATCACTGAAATTATCTACGTGAAAATAATTATTGGCATAAAGATACAGTCCATTCTGAACCAGGTAAATGGTATTGCCCTTGATAGAATTAAATGACATCGTTTGCATAGTATTAATACCCGAACCGGTGCAATTGTAAACCAGGTTTGAATCAAGTGCCAAAATCGCAAACTGTCCCACCTGATTAGCATAAATACCATGGCTGGTTATGTTAAATATGAGATTGTTAGCTATCTGCCCAACATATACCCGATCGAGATAAATCCCGTGACAATTGTTGTTTACATTGCTAACCTCATTATTACAGATGGTATTTATTTTAGGAACATCCTGGGAAGTGGCATCGGAAATATACATCCCGTGCGAGCCGGTACTGCTAACTTTGTTATAGTCGAGGTTCTGGATGCCACATTGATAGAGGTAAAGTCCACTACCGTTAGTCACATTGATAATCTGATTGTGCGAAACCGAAAGCGCCTTTCCTGCAGGTTGGTAAATATAAATGGCATGGCTGGAACTATTACGGATAATATTATTGTTGATATTACCATTATTGAAATGCGCTCGGTACACCTCAATGCCCTTACCGCAATCAGATATATAGTTATTATTGATATTAATGATAAAGTCGGTATGCGCAGTGTTTGATTGTACCGAAATTCCAGTGCTGTTGCCGCTTAGAATTGAGTCGCCTTCGATAGTCAGGATTCCATGCAGATCCCAGCTTGAGGCATAAATACCATAGTTGGTAGCATTTTTGGTATCACAGTCCCTGATCACGATATTAGTGGTATTGTAGAGGTCTATAGCTTTATTGCTGACATAACCAAAGGTAATACCCTGAAATACCAGGTTATCTTTATCGTTTACCTTACAAGCAATATCATAGGAAGTGCCCGATGGATTTTGGTAAACTACACTGAGAGTTACGTCTCCAGTCGTGCCATTAACAGCTGTTGCCCTAATCCTAACCGAAGTAAGCGCCTCGGCTTGCTGAGTGGTAAGTTTGTAGATTAATGTATCGGAACCGCCATTATAGATGTTCCCGCTCGAGCGATTAAATTTAATACAGTAGAATGGGTTACTGGTTGGATTATTGATGGTATACTTATTCCCTTTAGGGCTGGTCCAGGTGGAACCGTTGGCAGGAGATAGCGCGGTGACTCCCGAGGGTAAACTAATAGCGACATAAGACAAATTACTGCTATTGCCATTTTTAATCCCGACTTTAATCGTGCTGGTTCCGTCGCCATTATTGATGATGTTTGCCAGAGTGAAGGTGAATTTATTCTGAGTGGCCGACTGGGGTACGAATACTGGATTGCCAGCGGCCAGGCCCCCGATTGTTACCCGCCCGGCCGGATCCTGAGTTTTTAATCCGCGATAATCACCATAGTAAACAATATAAGCAGTTGACGAGCCGGAACGTGAAGGAATTAATTGCTCGTTATAAATGCCAGTTCCGATGAAGACCGTATCGCCAGGTTGCAAGTTATAATTAGCGGCTTTGGAGACAGTTTTCCAGGCGGTAGCCGGGGTCAAACCGTTATTGCTGTCATTGCCGCTCTTCCTGACATAATAGTTCGTAGCAAAAACCGTTAGCGGTAGCAATATGAGCACTATCCCTGATAGAACAGTTTTTTTATTGAAAGTTATCATAAATCACCTTCGTTAATTAGAACCGTTTTTATGATAATAGACAATTGCAATAGTGTTGGTAACCATTATCATATAAACGACGGATTAAAAAATTAACCGAGCGGAATATTGTTATCTCTTTCATAAACTACCAATTAAAAATACCACCCGAATCATACCATTGGGTAAATTTTATTCAAAGTCCAAACTCGTCGGTGAATTTTTGGATAAGAGCATCGCTAACCTTTTTAATGGCTTTTGCCCCGGCATTTTCCGGCGAATTGCCGGCATTTTTATCTTCAACCAGATAATTGCCGACTATAGTTTGTTGGGAAATGTTATACACTTTCAGAACACCGCGAGCGCGGGCGAAGTAAAAGCCGTCCTGAACTCGGTTCGGTTGATCAGAAGAAACACCAGCCAGCAGAATCAAATCGGCACCGCTATTGGCGGCGGCTTGCTGAATTTCAGTCGGGCTAATCTGCTCGATTTGCGAGCCGGTTAGCTTACCAAAAGGATTCGTTTCGAGAATATAAAAGCCGGTCTCGGTCAATGTCTGTAGAAGAAGATTGCCGAGAATGGGCATATTAACCGGGCTGCCGAGGTTGGTTTCATTGACAACCATAATCACTCTGTTGTCCGGCAGAAGAGTAAAGCGAGCGCTGGTTGGCGCGATCTGATAGCCTTCGGGAAATTTTACCAACGCTTCGAGTTCAACTTTGCCGGCGGTGTTGATTTCCCTGACATTGCAAAAGGCACAACCGTTGGCATCGGTTTGACGGTGAGGATCAAATGAGGCTTTGCCAGCCAGCAATTTAAACTCGACCGGCAATCCGGGAATCGGGTAGCTCTGGCCATTTTCCTGCCAAAAAACACTCACCTGCAATGGTTCGGGTAATCCGGCACCCCATTTGGTGGTTTGTTTATCACCCCGTTTTTCGATGCGGATACCGTTTTGCAAAACATTAACCCAGTTCAACATTCGTTCGTTCAATAACTTTATTGTTGCCAGATCAGTCGGCGCTATTCCAGTAATTTCGGTCAGCGGTTGCAAATGTTGAGTAGCGGCTTTTATCTGGTCAACCGCCAGGAAAACATTGCCCTGTTTGGCTAAGGCGACTGCCGAATTTAGTTGCGTTTCACCCAGCTGGCAGGTTTCATTCAATAATTGTTTCATAAAAGTGCGGTGTGCATTTTCGTCGAAGTAAACTGCCACGTAAGTCTGGTACAGGATTTTCTTATTACGACCTTTGCCTTCCTGCCATTGTTCAGTAAAGATTTTTTCCGGCTTGACGTTTATAATATTTTTCGATACGACTTTGATGCGCGAATCGGTAAAGGCGTCCACCGCTTCCACCTGACCGTCGGTTTCGATGATACGATCAATGAACTCGCTTTCAATGATGCCTCCCAGAGATTCGATAATTTGACGTTTGGCGTTGTTCAAAGCGTCGGCGCGGCTGTCGGCTTCTTCTTCGAAACGATGTGAAATGCCGACGTAATAGCCGGGCGCCGGTTGATCAATCCAGCTGGGACGTTTTCCCTCGGTTAGTCGCGTCTGAGCCAAAAGCGGATTCAGCCAACCTACCAAAAGGAAAAACATACTCCAGGTTAATTTGCTTCTGCGATTTGACATCTCAATCTCCCATAGTCAATTTTCTCGATTAAATCTACCAATAATGATTAATAATTTCAAACAGAACTTGCCAGGCGCCTCGTCAGTTTTAACTTTGCCGAGAATGTATTATATTAAAGGTGTAGAGCAATGAGAGACGAAAATACCAAACGTTATTTAAGTAGATTTAAAAACAAGCATAAGGGGAAATTCTAATGAAAAAACGCAAACCTATCCAGCTGGCTATGGTATTGTTGCTTTTTCTAAGTCAAATATTTGCTCAGTTTGTTGACGTCAAAGTCGAAATATCAGTAGATCGTATGCCGGAATTGGAACGCGCGGATTTAAAAGTCCTCGAGATGGCGATTCCAGCCTATTTTGAAAATTATGCATGGATTGAAAACACTTATGGCATTCAGATTCCCCTGAATATCAATATTTACCCGCAAAGTGTCAATACAACCGGTTCCGAAAGGATTTTCACCGCGCAAATATTCATTACCAACGAATCCGCCGATATGCGTTTTTTCGAGAAAAATTTCAAGTTCGTCTATAATACTAACGATCCCATAGTCCATTCCGAAATGATTCAAACTTTGACCGGCACCCTGGACTTTTATGCATGGATGATGATTGCCAGCGAAATGGATACCTATGAACCGCTGGGCGGCAATGCCTATTATGAAAAAGCCCGAGACGTGGCTACCCGTGGTCAGATGTCCGAACGACCTGCCGGTTGGAAAGACCGCCTGAAAGAACTGGACGAAATTCTCCGACTGCGCAATTACCGCATGATGAAATACCATTTCTGGGCAGCGATGGACTTTGCCGATCAGGGGAAAAAAGAAGCTGTTGCACCCGAAATTGACAAAGCCTTGCAAGCTCTCGAGGCTATGTTTGCCGAAAACGCTCGCGAACGATATTCGCACATTTTTCTCGACGCCCATTCCCGCGATATAATGACCATCATCAAGGAATTTGGAACAGTAGAACAAGCACAAAAACTGATGGAACTCGATCCTGACAATAAGTCAGTTTACGAAAAAATTATTTATTCAGAATAATTTTACTTTATCAGATCAAAATAAGATTTTTTATTCAGTAAGTAATAGCTCAGAGCAACCGAACCGCGGTATAGTTTTCCCATTATTTCGGAATCGGCAACTCGACGTAGAGCTTTCACCTGACAGCGGCGTCTAAAAGTGACAGCCGGATGAATGATAATCCAGCCGTGAGCTTTCAAGATTGCGACGGCGCGACCAAAATCTAATTTCAATAGAGAAAACGCCAGTGCCATCCAATCCAGGAGAATCCGAATCGGCAAAAGGTAAGCGGTCACCAATGGTTTATAATTCGCCAGGAACATCAGCAGGCTATTTCGATGGTTCAGGTATTTTTTGAGCGGCGCCTCAGCCCCGAGGGTAGAACCACTGCGATGCCAGATGACCGCGCGGGGTTCGACGCCGATAGCGTAACCCATAAGTTGCAGTCGCCACTGGAGATCAATTTCTTCCATATGAGCGAAAAATATTTCATCGAAAAGCCCCGCCGCGGTTAATAATTCGCGTCTGGCTAAAAAAGCCGTCCCCGAAGCCCAAAAAATTCTATTAGACAAACGGTCATACTGTCCCCCGTCAATCTCAATGGTCTCGAAAATTCGGCCGCGAGCAAACGGAAAACCGAAAATGTCCATTTCACCACCCGCCGCACCGGAATAATCAAATTGCCCCCGATTTTGCCAGGAAAGAATCTTGGGTTGAACGGCAACCAATTCGGGATGTGACTGTATCTTTTCCAGTAATAATTCCAACCAACCTGTTTGATGAACGGTATCGTTATTTAGGATTAGAACGAAAGGCGCTTCTGTAGCGCGAATACCGGCGTTACAGCCGCCGGCAAAACCAAGATTATGAGATTGAGCAAGGATGCGGACAGTCGGAAATTCAGTTCTAACCATTTTAACGCTCTCATCGGTCGAGGCGTTATCAACTAGAATGACCTCGAGCGGTAAGCCGGTTGAGGAGAACAACGAGTTCAGACAATCTCGTAAAATTTCCACTCCGTTATAATGAGGAATAATGACCGCAATTTCCGGAATGGACGACATACCGGGTTATTTTATCAGCGAAAGACTTTGGCTAATGAATCGTACCGCGCTTTTTGAGCCGGAGTCATTTTGCTGAGATAGAACTGGCGCATCTCGGCGGCGCCGGTATCGTTAGGATAAAGTGCCAGCCAGTTATCCAGAATTCTTACGGCTTTATCCAATTGCTGAGCTTCTTCATAGACTTTCACCAAGTAGCCGGAAATTTCCGGATCATTCGGTCTCTGAGCATTCAATTCTTCTAGAATTTGGATGGCTTTAGGATAATCTTCCAGCAAATAGGCGTAGATGCTGGCATATCTCAATTTGTCGCGGTAGTTCAGGTCGGGTTTTTTCAATAAAGTTTCCAAGCGTCTTTCGAGATCACTGGGTTGACCCGGAGCGCCGCGTCGGCCGCCTTCATAATAAAGCATCCCAATCTGGAGGTAAATTTCGTTGTATTCGATCGGGAAAATTTCCTCCGGTATAAGAAATGCCATAGTGTCCAGAGTCGCCAGCATTCGTTCTTTATTTCCGCTGTAAAGTTCTTCAATGGCAAGTTGTAGAAAAGCTGACCGATAGTTGCCGATTAAGCGCATGACGTTATCATCGTAGTAAACCTTGGGATTATTCAAATTACGATAGCGAAAAACATTAAATAGGTTATGGCGCATTTTATCGGCGTCTATCCGTTTTACTTTATGCGGATAAATGTGAAATACCAATCCCTCCATTGTCATAAAATCTTCCATGCCGAGCTTATTATCCGGCGAAACCGTAGTGGCAAAGTAAAGTGGCCGCTCCCAGCGATTCGCCTCTAGAATTTGTAAGATCATAATATCTTGCACTCGTAGAAAACCCTGATTTCCATATTTCAAAGTTGGTTCAACTTCCCACTCCAGTGGCGGGAATTCTTTAGGATTGTATCCGAACTGTTGGAATTCAGGATGTTTTCCCGAGGTGAGCAAACTTTCCGGTGGCGGACTAATTCTAACTTTCTGTTTTTTCCAGGGAACCGGGCTAATATTGTCAATTGTCGCATCGGAGATATTTCCGATATTTATTTTCGGTTCGATATCGCGTAGTTGCTTTATGTACCAGGGAGTATTCAGCAGGCTAAGATTGACGACTTTGACATCGCGCCGCAAACGTTCGACTTCCTGCATATACCAGAGAGGAAATGTATCGTTATCACCATTGGTAAAAAGCACACCATTCGGCTCACAGGATTGCAGGATATTGTAGGCATAATCCGAGGCAACGTAATTTCCGCTGCGATCGTGTTCATGGTAATTGGCTAACAGAACGTTGATTGGCAGGGCCAATAATAATAAACCAGCCGCTATGTAGGTAAGCGGGCGACTCAACTTTTGATTTTTCAATTTGGACAGTCGCTCGAGCAAAGCCGCGGCGCCAATTCCAATCCAGATCGAAAAGGCAAAGAATGACCCGACGTAGGAATAGTCCCGCTCACGCGGCTGGGGATCATCCTGATTTAGATATAAGACTATCATCAATCCAGTAAATAGGAAAAGCGCCAGGATTGCTACGGCTTTGTGCTTGTCTTCATTGAAATGTACAAAGAGGCCGAAAAGCCCTATAATAAACGGGAATGGCAAAAGAAATTGAAAGAAATCCACATTAGCATCTTTACGCCCGATGAATTGCCAGTTGAAATAGCGGATATACATCTGCTTGATCTGGTAATTCCAAAAATAGTCCAGAGCACCGGAATATTTATGAGCGGCTTCTGGCTTCCATTTTGCGCGATCGAATATATCGCTAAAACTGCGCTGACCGTACTGTTCACGCTCTAAGTAAGCCACCGCCTGATGCGTGGTTTCGGGATCATTTTCGTCAATATTCGGATCCTGGGCACTGCGGATAAAAATGGTCACATAAGTAGAATATCCGACCACGATTAGAACCAGCGCCATCATTATCAAGGCTAAAATATTGCGCTTCTTACTAATTGCCCAGATTGTTACCGCAAATAGGAGAACAATTGCCAGAACCGTTGCCCAGAGTCCGACTTTATCAGCCAGAAGTGGCAAACCCTTCATAATGCCGACATAAATTATCAAAAAGGCGGCTGAGGCTGCGAAAGCCATCAGGACATTCTGAGCATGTTCTTTAAGGCGCGGTTTCCGAGCTTTCCGATAAAGCTGGTAATAACCCAGAACCAGGATACCTAATGTTATTATTGCCTGGACAAATGCTGATACTCTAAATTGTAAGGCAATCAGGAAAAGTAAACCGGCAGCCGCTACGCCGATAATTATATCCAGAATTAACCACCAGACCGACGACACTTTCTTTTGTTTGAAATAAATTATCAAGGCAATAAAGAAAATCGCCAGCAGATTCAATAGATGGACACCAATCGCAAGACCTACGATATAGGCGATGATTAATAGGTAACGCTCGTGTCCGGGCTGGCCGGCTTTTTCTTCCCATACTAAAGTCAACCAAACCACAATAGCAGTTAAAAAAGTAGAAAAAGCATAGACTTCGGCTTCCACCGCGTTGAACCAATGGCTATCAGTGAAAGCAAAAGTCATAGCACCAATGAAAGCGCCACCATAGACAATCAATTTTTGTAATTTGGTCTCGGGTTTCCCGCGGAATTGTAGAAGTTGGACGGTGATTAAAAAAAGAAACATTACCGCCAATGCACTGACGATTGTTGAAATCAAGTTCACCCGGTAAGCAATATCCTGACTAAAAGGAATCATTGAAAAAATGCGACCAATCAGTAGATACAGGGGACTACCTGGAGGATGCGGAACTCCCAGGGTATAGGCAGTAGCAATAAATTCGCCACAATCCCAGAAGGGCACAGTCGGTGAAATTGTATCGAGATAGACAATGAAACTAAGCAGAAAGGCGAGTAAGGCAAGAACTTTCTTTTCGATGTCTTTTTTAAACCAGTTCATGTTGTTTCCTTTATAGACTTATTATCTTGTGAATGAGATTCTTCGCTCGGTTTTTCCGAAGCGGTGCTTTTGTGTAATTTAGCCTCGACAAAATTCATCTTTAGGTCACTGAGAGCATTTTCTAGAAAACGCTTTTCATCGTCGGAAAGGTTACCTTGAGTTTTGTTGTGAAGCATTTCCAGCATATCAATGCTCACGGAAGCCTCTTCCAGTTCTACACTAACGGTTCCCGTTACTGGATTCTTCATTTTACCGAGATGAATCCAGGCGTTACTGACCAGCGATTGCACTAAACTAAGGAAAAGGATTTGCTGGCGATCAGGTTGTTTTTCGGACATTGAATCACCTATAATATATTACTGAAATCAATTTGATTGGCATATTGTTGTAGTAAATGATTGCGGGTAGCTATATTCTCACCGCGGCGCAAATGGGGATCGCTTTTTAAAAGCGCAAAAGCTTGCCCGCGGGCAGTCTTCAATAACTCAGTGTCAGTCAACGGATCGGCGATTTTCATTTTTAAATATCCATGCTGTCGTGTGCCATAAAATTCACCTGGGCCACGTAATTTAAGGTCGGCCTCGGAGATTTCAAAGCCATCAATCGTCGAGAGAATTGTTTTAATCCTCTGGCGCCCTAGCTCAGTAACCTTGCGCTCGACCAGAATACAAACACCATTCTTGCGACCGCGACCGATTCGACCGCGTAGCTGGTGCATCTGAGTCAAACCGAATCGCTCGGCATTTTCCACCAGCATAATAGTGGCATTGGGATTGTCAACTCCAACTTCAATAACGGTCGTGCTTACCAACAGGTCAATTTTTCCCTGAATGAAATCCTGCATAACGCGGTCTTTTTCAGCGATTGACATTCCGCCGTGTAACAGCGCCAGCCGAAATTGCGGGAAAACTTTTTCACTGAGATATTCATAGCCCTGAATGGCGGCTTGCAAATCGGTCTTGGCTGATTCTTCAATCAAAGGATAGACGACGTAAGCCTGATTACCTTTCTGTAATTGTTTGGCGATATAATCGTAAACTTTTCCAATTTGGTCCGCCGTTACAGCCCGGGTGATAATTCGCCCTTTACCAGCCGGCATTTCATCTAATACGGAAATGTCCATATCGCCGTAAAGTGTCATACTAAGGGTGCGTGGAATCGGCGTTGCAGTCATCACCAGCACATCCGGATGGTAGCCTTTGCTGATCAAGGTGCTCCGCTGAACGACTCCGAAGCGATGCTGTTCATCTATAATAACCAGTGCCAGGTTTTTGAAAGACACATTTTCTTGAATGAGAGCGTGTGTTCCGACGATTAGCTCCGCTTGTCCAGCCTGGATTTCGTCGAGAATTGTCTGGCGTTCCTGCTTTTTTTGACCGCCGATTAGCAGGCGGACTTGGATGCCAGCCACTTCGCCGAGCTGCTTCAGGACGCGGTAATGTTGGTCGGCTAAAATTTCTGTCGGAGCCATCACCGCCGCTTGAAAGCCATTGCCGATTGCAATGCTGGCGCATAGCAAGGCTACGACGGTTTTACCACTGCCTACATCACCCTGAAGCAGGCGGTTCATCAATGTCGGAGAATGCATATCATTCCAGATTTCACGAACGACTTTTTTCTGGGCGTTGGTCAATTCGAACGGTAATTTCGCATAAATTTGTTTTAATAGCGGTCCGGCAGACTTATAGCGCTGAGGCTTTTGAATGGCTTTGATTCCGGCTCGGCGCACCGCCAATAAAAGTTGTAGGAAAAAAAGTTCTTCAAACTTGAAGCGAATTTGGGCGGCGAGGAGATTTTCAGCATTATCTGGAAAATGAATTTGCTGAAAAGCGGCGTTAATCGGTAGGAGTTTAGGTTCCTCCAGTGTTTCGCGCGGTAAAATCTCATCGAAATGAGGTTTGAATTTCTCAAAAATCGGGCGCAATAGGCGCCGAAAACCGCGACTATCGAGTCCGACTGCTTTCAGTTCGGCAGTGGAAGGATAGAGCGCAATGATGCGCGCTGTGTGGAGAGTCAGCTCCCATTCGTCGGTTTCGAGTTTATCATAATCGGGATGGATGAAACGCAAGCCTTTGAAAAATTCCACCTTGCCGCTCATTGCGACCGTTTCGCCGACCTTGAAAGCATTTTTGATGTAATTAATACCGTTGAACCAGACCGCTGTCATAAAGCCGCTACCGTCGCTAATCTCGACCTGGAAAAACGGTCGGCGATAGCGCCGAACCAAATTCTGCGAAATTATTTTTCCTACGACGGTGGCATCCATACCGACTTTTAACTGAGCGATTTCCGTAATCGTACTACGATCGAGATAGCGGCGTGGAAAATAATATAGTAAATCTTTTAAAGTGTTAATGCCGACCTTCGCCAGCACTTCGGCGCGTTTCGGGCCGACGCCTTTGACATAGGTAATCGGCGTTTCCGGCCGCAGATCAACGTTTTTCTTACCGGGCGTTCGTTCGCTTACCAACTTCTCTGGAAGGAATACTTGATTATGATATTTTTATCGGCGGGAATGGTCAACGGAAAAACCAGCAGGCTATTGCTTTTCTTCTGATAAGCCTGCGAAGCGTTTTTCACAAACCAATCGCCGCTCATTATTTCCTGAATCTCGACGTTAACCGGCTCAGTGCGCTTATTAGTTATTGCCAATTTTACGGAAATTATTTCCGAGCGGTCGCTGATTTTCTGTCGATCGGTAATCGTCTTCTGACCTTTGACATCGAAAGCTTTGCCGACGATCAAGTCGAGGGTGTCGTCTTTGGCAGTATGCGCAATCCGATCTTCGCCAACTAATTGCAGAGTATTGTCAACGTCTTTTTTGAAAATGCGGAAAACGCCTTCAGGAAGTGGAATTCCGAGGTGATTGGCGGTGGAATTAGCGAATTTCAAATGGACTTCGAGCGGCCCTTCCGTTTCACTAAAAGCCGAATTTTTGAATAGATAAAATTTTTCCGCGCTGGCAGTGACTTCATCGAATAAGGTGATTTGTTTTATTTCCCGATCTTTAATGGTTACCGGGCGCCGAAGCTCATATAGATGATAATCGAACAAGCCGCGTTCTTCGAAAGGCGCGACTGACGTAAGGACATCGGCAGCAAAGGCTTTTTCTCTGCGAACTGGCGCCGGTTGGGGAGCGCGGTGAATATCTCCGGCAACCAGCTTCATTTTGGCGTTTTCGTAAGTGGCGCCGGATTGATTATCTAGCGACACCCAGGAATTGAGCGTAAAGTCCCGGTCATTTTTATCCAGCACCATCAAATATTCGGCGTGCCAGCTCATTCCGGCGGTCAAGTAGCTGATTTCGGATTCGACTGCGGCACTGATTCTCGACGACAGAAGCCATTGTAAAGTCGGTTTCAAAATCAATCCGGAAGGCAGGGACGGGAAGTCGTATTCGGAGATATTTTCAGCTGAAGCGATCTGGATGCCGCCGTCTGGAAGTTGCAATATAAGATTACTTCCATCGAACTGAAGCAATTTTCCAGTGGTCTGTTCGCCGGATTTGGTTTTATAGGAAATTGACTCGCCAATATATTTTTCGAAAATTTTGGTCGAATTGACTAAATCGTACATAAAATTCTGCTCGAGAACTTCGATAGCGTTGGCTTTCCCGGGAAAAGTAATGCGCACCGAAGTCGGATCAACTTTGGCCGGGACGCCTTCGATGCGAATTTCCGACTCGCCTTTGGCGACATTGAGCGTGCGGGTCTGGAGCACCAAACCAAGGTTGTTATTATAAACGGTAATTTGAGTGTACTTGATGGGCGTATCGGCTAAAAGTATCGTAACGAGCCCCAAAATAGCAATCGTTAAAAGTATCCTATATTTTAACTTTTTCATACGACTCTCCTCTATTTGATTTAAAAATAATCAGCGAATAAGGCTTAGTCGCTCAGCACTTTAAGATTCGCTTTGAATTTATCTAATTGCTCCTTCAGAATCTGCTCTTTTTCGCGTTCTTTGTTAATAATTTCACGAGGTGCGCGATTGATGAAGTCAGGATTGGACAATTTGGAGGTAGCGCCTTTTAATAGATCGGTGAGACGGTTGATTTCTTTGGTGAGGCGAGCAGTTTCGGTGGTAATATCAATTACACCTTCCAGTGGAATGAAAAACTCAGTGCCGCGGACAACGACTGTCGAAGAATGAGCCGGTTTGACGTTTTCGGCAGCGACCGTTATTTGGGTAACCTTTACCAGATTTTTAATGTAGTTTTGAATTTCGGGATTGTTCAGTAGTTCGGCGACCGGCGAGCTGTTGGAAACCCGAACTATCAAATCGATCGGCACGGCCGGTGAAATGTTCATTTCACTGCGGGCGGTGCGCAGAGCGGTGACGATTTCTTGGAGGAGTTCGAAACGCTCGGTCAGGGTTTTATCTTTAGGATGATATTCGACTTTTGGCCAGGCTGAGACGATGAGGTCCGGCTCGTCAGGCAATTTGATGTGCTGGTAGATTTCTTCGGTAATAAATGGCGCATAAGGATGGAGCAGTTTGAGGAAATTTTTCAGAACATAGACCGCCACCTGCAAGGCGGTTTGTTTTTCTGTCGGCGATTTTTTGTATAACCGATCCTTGATGAGTTCAATATACCAGTCGCAGTAGTCGCTCCAGACGAAATCATAGATCGTGCGCGCAACGGTATCGAATCGGTACTTTTTAAGATTTTTCTCAACGGAGCGAATGGTATCATTCAAGCGGCTGAGAATCCACTCGTCAGCTAATTCCAGTTGCATACGCGTCGGATCAAAGGGTTCGCCGGTTAGCGTATTTTCATCCAGATTCATCAGGACAAAGCGGGCGGCGTTCCAGACCTTGTTCATAAAATTGCGACCGACTTCCAGCCGTTCCTCACTGAATAAAATATCCTGACCTTGCGGGGCAATCAGCATAATGCCGAAACGCAGGGCGTCCGCGCCATACTTTTCGACTAACACCAGAGGGTCAGGTGAATTGCCGAGCGATTTGCTCATTTTGCGGCGCTGAGCGTCGCGAATTATGCCGGTGAAATAAACATTGTGGAAAGGAATTTCATGACAGAATTCGAGACCGGCCATAATCATCCGCGCCACCCAGAAGAAAATAATGTCCGGGCCGGTGACAAGGTCGTCGGTTGGGTAAAATTTGCGCAAATCGGAGGTATCATCTGGCCAGCCCAACGTCGAGAATGGCCACAGCCATGAACTGAACCAGGTGTCGAGCACATCCTCATCCTGACGCACGGCGCCGCCGCATTCAGGACAAGCGGACGGGTCTTCCATCAAAGCATCGCTCCAGCCACAGGCGTCGCAGTAAAAAACCGGAATACGATGGCCCCACCAGAGCTGGCGTGAGATGCACCAATCGCGAATATTGGTCATCCAATGTTGATAAACCTTGACCCATTTTTCGGGATAAAAACGAATTTTCTTTTCCTCGACCACCTTTAGCGCCGGCTCGGCCAGCGGTTTCATCCGCACGAACCATTGCTCCGAGAGATAGGGTTCGATCATTACTCCGGCGCGCTCGCTGTATCCGACCGAATGCGAATACTCCTCGACTTTTTCCAGCAAACCGAGGCGTTCCATTTCAGCTACAACCAGTTGGCGGGCTTCGAAGCGGTCTTTACCGACAACCAGTGGTCCAGCGGCTTCGTTCATCGTGGCGTCCGGATTCAGGATATTAATTTTGGGCAAATTGTGGCGTTCGGCAATTTCGAAATCACTTGGATCATGAGCCGGGGTGACTTTGACAGCGCCGGTGCCGAATTCTCGATCAACGAATTCGTCAGCGATAATCGGTATTATCCGACCGATAATCGGCAGTTTGACATTTCTACCGACTAATTTTTGATAACGAGAATCAGCGGGATTGACCGCCACCGCCGTGTCGCCCAGCATAGTTTCTGGGCGAGTGGTCGCAACAGTGATAAAGCCGGAATTATCTGCCAGTGGATAGCGGAAATACCAGAGATGACCTTTGGTATCGCGATGCACCACCTCTTCGTCGGAAAGCGCCGTCTGCGAAGCCGGACACCAGTTGATAATGCGCCGACCCCGATAGATTAAACCTTTGTGATAAAGTTCGACGAAAACCTGGCGCACCGCTCGACTGAGCCCTTCGTCGAGCGTAAAACGCTCCCGCTCCCAGTCCAGCGAACAACCGATTTTGCGCAACTGCGTGAGGATAATGTCTTTATGCTTGAGTGCCCAGTCCCAGACGAGTTTGGTGAATTCTTCGCGACCGTAATCGTACCGGGTCTTGCCTTCTTTGCGCAGGTTTTTTTCGACAACATTCTGAGTAGCGATACCGGCGTGATCGGTACCCGGTAACCATAGAGTTTCAAAACCCTGCATCCGGGCATGCCGGATCAAAATATCCTGCATAGTATTATTCAACACGTGCCCAATCGTCAATATACCGGTGACATTCGGCGGCGGAATGACGATTACGAACGGCTTTTTAGGCGAGTCGGCATTGGCGTGAAAGTAATTTTTCGCGAGCCAGTAGTCATACCACTTAGTTTCTACCTGGCGCGGATCGTAAACTTTATCGAGCTGAATAGCCACAAAAAACCTCTAATAACTAAACACCATAAGCCTATTTTCTTGAATCGGCTTAATAACGAACTTAATGAAATTCAAATAATTCACAATAACCCATAATCAAATTTTTCATCGAGAAATTTTACTTAAAATATGCCTTAAAGTCAATCACGGATTTGGGGAGTGGGAGAAATTTACCACAAAGGCACGAAGGCACTAAGGCGTTAATGTAAAAATCCGAAGGCTTTGAGTAGTAAATCCATTGATAATATTTCGCTTGAAAGAGCCTGTTGTCAAAATAGAAGTCTTCGATTAAGTTACTGTTGGATTTTAGAATAGGTTATCAAACGAAAAAGAAGGGTAAAAATTACAAGTCATTGCGGATGGAAAAAGAATTGGCCGATATAACGGAGTATATTGAAAATGCTGGTTTGCAATCGCAAGAAGGGATAAATCGCTTTTTACTGAAACTAGAAGGTAAAAAATTGATTACAGCAAATCCTGGAGTAATGGCGGGAAATCAATTGAATTAAGTTCTACCAAATTTCTCCCAAATCAGCAGAATGACTCTGAATAACATTCAAAAATTGGTTGGTGATTTTGGACTTGTTGAATTGCCGAGGGTTTTAACAATAAATCAAAAAGTCAGAATTAGCCTTTGAATATTTGATTGCGAAACCAAATTGATATTCCCCAGAAAAGGATAATTCCACCGGCAAGAATAATAATCAAGTCGAGAACACATAATATTCGGAGGTAAATAGTTGGAAAATTTTTACTGCCACCATTGACCTGCTGGACTAACAAATAAAGACAAATCAGAGATACTGTAAGTAAAATTAATCCTCCCACGATTAAAACACGCGACTTGCGTTGAAACCGCCTGGGTAAAATTTTCATCATCCATTCCTCCACTAAAAAATTTTACCAACCGGTAAATAAGCCAAATTCGCTTTATTTTAAGGAAAAATTAAAGGGCAAACAATGAAAAAATTTTAGTGAATTAAGACAGCTTGAAAATCATCAGCCGGCCTTGACCCTTAACCAGAGCAAAAGTCCATTCATCAGCATGAAAAACCCGACTATACACCAGAGAATCACGATCAGCGCTAAACCTCGCACAACCCAGAGGCTAAAATTTTCGATTAATACTTTATTAGCCAATGAAATAATAAATATTAAAACGAGTGGTACGAAAAAATTAATTGAACCGTTTTTCAGAGTCCTTTGTAACTTTTCCCGGTTATCCCGATGATCGGAGTGGTGTTTTACCCTGTGCCGTTTTTTATATTTCATACTAGATCCCATAAAGCCCATTATAAAATAAATAGAAATGCTCTACTTTACAATGGTCATCTTCTTGACATTTCTGAAATCTCCAGCCTGAATCCGATAAAAATACAGACCACTCGGCAAGTTGCTGGCATCAAAGTTTAAGTGATAGTAACCGGCTTCCAGAAAACCATTTTGCAAAACGGCAACCGGCTGTCCCAGCATATTGTAAACAACCAGCGTAACCTGAGCACTCTTTGGTAGTGCGAAGGAGATCACTGTAGTCGGATTAAACGGGTTTGGATAGTTCTGTTGGAGGCTGAATTCAGCTGGTAAACCGGAAGGGCCGTTCACAATGCCGACAAACGATAGAGCTGTTGCCCCTTCATCCGCGCCCATATAGGTGACATCGGGTCGTGGATCGCCGTCAATGTCGGCTAATAACCAATCGGTACGATGACAGGCTAAATCGTTGTCACCGATAGAACTGCCGGCGACGTGCAGATCAGTTGCCGATACGAAGTTGACAGGTTTATTTATGGAATTAGCATCCTGATCGGAAGCGGCTCTCCATGTGGCCAGATCGGCACGTGGTATCGAACCATAGAGTCCTACCGAAGCACTGGAGCTGGCAATATAGATGTCGTTATAGTCAGAAGCCAAAATACTATTGGGCGAAGCCGTATTATGCCAGTGAATGCCGAATGAATTGGCGGCATCGTGGCGGTTGGAAAGAATATTGTTATAGATATGTAACTTAGCCGAAAAGGGAATTTCAGTTCCAATTGCGGCGTGAACTCCGGTCTGATTGGTAGGCGCAATATCAATCGTATTGTGATAAATATTAGCTTCGCCACTCCAATTTGCCGAACAAAATCCAATTCCATAAACCCGATTATCGGTTGCAGAACCGCCGTTTGTAGTATTTGTAGCAATAAAATTATTGAAAATGTCTATGACACCTCCGCTTTCACCAATGACTATGCCACCGGCAAATTGGGATGAAGTTGTGCTCATAGCAATATTAACTATACGGTTATTGAAAACCACGCAGGTATCACCAGTAGAAATTCCGCTGAGATATATTCCGCTGTAAAATGTTTGATCAGTCACCGGATTGACAATGGAAATATCATTGTTGATATAGGCATTTTTTGTGTTGGAGTTAGTTATTATACCACTGCAAGCGGCATAGATTTCACAATTCATAATGACCGCGCCGCAGGGAGTTTCAGGTGAATTGCCCTTAAGTGCCACACCGTTTGCGACGGTTTTTTCAGGGGTTCCGATCTTGCAATTTTTAATTAAAAGATTATTAGGAACACCAGTATAACCATCTGCGCCGAAGATCGAACCGCTTGCCAGCAGATTTTCAAAGGTGATATTGACGTTCTTGACAGTGATAAAATCGGAATTATCAATCACGCCTACCACATACCGGCCATTGGCATCGTTGCCAATAATTGTCAAATCGCGAGAGGTTCCACCGGCGGTATTACTGCCATCAACGGTGACATAAGGAGTATTTTCGACACTGAAACCTTGCCCGGAGTGATTGCCGGTACTTGGGAAGTTAGTGATTGTAATCGAAGGCATTTTGCCAGCGGCTGGTTTAATCGTCACCGCCGTTTCAGCCGTGAGATCGTCACGATTGATAATTAATTCAGTGCCAAGCTCGTTCAAATTGCCGTCAATATAAAAGTTAACCGACTCTGTGGCGCCATAAGAATTCAGGGCCGTGATCGCCGCCCCGAGAGTCGCGAAACCCTGTTCGTGATCGCCCTGAGGGATGTAGTAATCACCGGCAAGAATATTAGAATAGATAATGTTCTTTAGGATAGTTCCATTTTGGCCAACTGCCCATAGAATACCTTCATCCCCATTGTCACTGTAGCGGACTTTCTGCAAAACCTCATTAGTCGGACTGGTTTCTACCGTCCAATTCAGACCGGCATCTTCCGACTTTAGAATCGTTCCATATTGACCGACGACAAAGACGGTAGTGTCATCAATAAACTCCACGTCATATAGTTCAGCGCCGTTACTGGCGGTATAAACCAGAGTAGGCATAGCATTCCAGGCGGTAGTGCGATAAATATAACCGGAAGCTCCTGAAATTATACCGATACCGTTGTGAAATTCGACAGCCCGCAAGTTTTTAGCTTCGCTGGTCGTCCCGAGTTTGGTAAAGGTCGTCAAATCGGTCGAAGTGTAATATTCTCCACTAGCACAGACTGCTACGACTGCATTACTGGAAAGTGGCCAAATATCGTAAATCGCTTTAGAGCCGGCGGTAGTTTTGGTCCAGGTGTCTCCACCATCGAAGCTATAACAAATATAGCCGCTTCCACCCCCGACAAAAACCGTATCGGAATTCAGGTAATGCAGAGCATTAATGGCTTTGTTGGCGGCATACATCGGATTAACAATCTGGGTAAAAGTAGCGCCGCCGTCCGTGGTTTTCAAAATGTAACCGCTACTGCCACCTATAAGACCATTATCGGCATCAATGAATTCACATACAGAAATATTACCTTCGAGACCAGTCTGTAGATTGCTCGGATAGGACCAGGTTTTTCCGCCGTCGGTGCTCACGGTCATTTCACCGCCACCAAATGCGGTTAATACGATTTTTTTCTTTTCCGGGAAAGCCAATCCCAGCCAGCTGATTCCCGGCCAACTATTAATAGGCGTCCAATTTGCGGCTCCGTCAATAGTCTTGAACCATTGTTGATTTTCGCAAAACCAGTAACCGGTATTAGCGTCAATAAAATCAGCCGAGAGAAGCCTTTGACCTGTCCCGATACTAAAATTCGTCCAGTCCGTTCCGCCGTTGGTCGTTATAGCACCAAAATTATCAGAGCCACCGCCATAAATAATAGTGTTATTATCTAAAACTTCAGCATAGCTGGCGTAAACATTGGCAAAATCAGCAACACCTTTGTTTTCAAAAGTCCGGCCGCCGTTAGTTGATATCAAGCATACTCGATGATAACAAGCTAGAGCCACAGTCGAGTCGCCGCCGACAGCTACATCATAAACCCGATATGAAGTCGAACCAGAGGGGAAAGCTCCAATAATTTTCACCGGGTTCCAGGTTGTGCCGCCGTCTTCGGTCCACCAAATAGTAGGTTCTTTAGTAAAATCCACGGCTACTACCCCGCGGTTTTCATCGAAAAAGGCTATTCCGCCATCGAAATCATCACGGGTATCATCATCGACAGTCATATCAGCGTCGAAATTGTAGGGGATTTTAGTGAAAGTGGAACCGTCGGTAGTTTTTAATACCGTACTGCTTCTGCCAGCGCAATAGACTACATCAGCATTGATTACATCGAGATTATACAGATCGAATTTATAAGTATTCGTATCGCCAATCATAGTCCAATCCAAGCCTCCATTGGTAGTCTTGTAGATTATGCCACCATTGCCGCAGGCATAGCCGACATTAGCGTCTATAAACTCCAGATCATTCCAGGAGTTGGTGGATACATCCGGCTCGCGTACAGTCATCCAGTTAGAACCACCATCGGTAGTTTTTTGTACCTTACCCATTTGTTTGGTTGGAGAGGTCGTACTATATACGATCCAACCTGTATTGGCATCAATAAAAGATGCCTTGTCAACGGACATATCGGTCGAAGCAACTTTTACGGTCTGCCAGGAACCTATGAGTAAGTTCGCAATACCAAATATAAGAACCGTAATTTTTAACGTCGTCTTCATTTCCTTTTCCTTCTTTAGAATCTTAATTCATTATGCCATGCCCACAATTGAAAATATAAGCAATAAATAAAATTACATAGCTCAAAAATTATTACTTCCAATAGGAAATTTTTAGACTAATGGTTTGATTATATTGATCCGGATTGTCGAAGACGGTTTGAAAATATTCCAGTCCGGCTCCAAACCGGCCGAAAGTTGTCAATCGCTCCATTCCAATTTCTAACCCATAGCGCGTTGCCTGATCAGCATTCCAATAAAAATACAGCTCATCAATTGCCAGATTTCCCAGACAATAGACCGACAAAATCTGATTGACGGCATAGTTCAAATCCAGAAAAGCCGATGAATGATAGTTGGTCTCGTGATATTGAAAGGGAACGATGTATTCTTGATAGTCGCAAGCCTGGCTTGCGAAATCTGCACCGATATTCATTATCAGACGCTTAGAAAACCGAGTCTGCCAGTGCAAAGAAAGAGCATTGAGCAATTCGGCATTATCCAGAATAATGACCTCGTAATTGCCGGATTTCACCCAGTCGTCAGTAGAGCGAATTTCATAAATGAATTCTAAAGAATTTTTAGATTTTTCAGGTGAATAATTCAGATCGAGGATCCCGCGCCGGATTTCTCGTATCCAATAACCGCGTGGCGTGGGTTTCTGAGGGCTTCCAGCAGTGACATTGTCCGAACGTCCTTTATATTCTCCGGTAATTACTAAAGCCAGCCCGGGAAGTATAAAATCACGTTGACCGAGTTGTAAAGCCAGTCCGCCACCCGCCCGTTCATCATTTTTCCGATTAGTTGATTTAGGAGTTTCGTCCTTATAAATATGATAACCAAACAGGGTGCGCACGAAAGCATCCTGGTAGTATTTAACGGCTTCGTACTTGCGGTGAGCATTATAGTAAGTCCCCATAAGCCCCCAGATTGTTTTCTGATTCTTTGAAATATAACTCAAGCCTCCGTGTAATTCAGTATTCCGGGCGATAATCTCGCATTGAGTATAAACATCCTTCAAACTTTGTTCGACTCCGTAGTTGATCTCGAACCCGAGATGCAAGCGCCCGGTTAGGGCGTAATCATACAGGAAATTAAGTTGCGGACTATTGTAGGTGGTTGTGCCGGTGGTCGTATCGAGAAAAGCAATATATTCATCATAAATATTTTTCTCCAGAGATTGGTAGAGATCACGCTGAATGGTCCGATTAAATCTAATCCCGGTAACCAGAGTGTTGCGCTCGCTGAGATGTTTGGCAGAATGAAATCGCAAGGCATAATCTTCCTGACGACGCGGGTCATACAATCGCCGGAAAACGTTATTATCATTGGTGGCTTGTACCAGGTAGAAATCGAGATTATCAGGATAGGAAATACCATAGAAGGCCGGATTTCCGGATAAGTCATAGAGAGTCAGATTATACTGATTCAATAAATTGCGTGGCTGAATCTCACGCACAAGCGGATTATCAATCGCCGCTAACCTGGTAATAAAGACTAATCCAATTGCTACCCCCACAGACACCCGTTTTTTTATAAAATCAATATTCATACTTTCTCATGGTGATTGGTGTTGATACCCCGGAGTAGGCGGTTTAATAATTAAGAAGTCGTTAAAAGAATTGTTGGTATCGAAACCAGGTAAAATGCGTTCGACTGACTGGCCGCTATACCTCTGATTGCCAACGCCAGCCCAACCGGCATCTAAAATTTTATCAATGTCTTTGGTCGTCCGTTCACTAATGCTGGCACTGCTGTATTCCACACAATCCACTACGGTGCCGATGTCCAGACCGTCGGTCATAACCGAATCACTACCATCGGCGAGCGCGATAACGTTCGTTGATAGATTGATCATAAAATCAATGGTCTTGCCCGGCATGATATTATATAGATTGGGAACATTGGGATTATCGGTGTCGCCGAAATCCATGTCATTGACAAATTCCCAGTCAGCTCCAGAAAGGTCAACGCTGGTACTGTATAATGTAAGCCAATTAGTGGCATCCTGGGCTAGTACGACAAATTCACCAGGTTGAACCGGATATTCCCGGCCGGTCAGCGGTTGGCCGGGAAAGCGGAAAGCGTAAGTTACTCGATCGAGCATATGATAAACTCGGCAGACGATTATACCGTCCAAGTATTGAACCTCATCAGAGGAATTATACAGTTCGACAAATTGATCGTAAAACCAATTATTCCGGTTTTCCGGGCCGGTATAATAAATTTCATTGATTTTCAAACCAGGCAGGAGGTTAGCAGTAACAGTGTAAATTGTATCGGTACTCATCCCGGTTTCAGATGGAGTAATCGCCAGAATCGTGTCTATAAGAGTGAAACTTATGAGCGAATCAGGCCGCTTAACTCCAAAACTATCAATGAATGGCAACTCGACCTTGGCTTTCACCTGCGGGTCGAAAGCCGCCCAGGGCAAATTTTCAAAAACCACTACCCCTGAATCGTCAGTAGTACCGTAATAATCATCGAGGTGATAGTCATTAATGCGGATTTTGACGTTGATATTTGGCAATCTATCATTGTAACCAAGAATAGGGTCTCGAAATACCAATACCAGTTTTAAAGTATAGGTGCTGTCGAATTCCGTCGGTTTCTGGTGAAAACAATTCGATAAAGTTAGGAGAACAATAATGATGAAAATTGGGACTTTTTTTACCATTGAGCGCTCACTTCCAATCCGTAAAAAATCGGCGGATTAAATTCGCTTAATGAACCATCGAAATTTTTCCATACCGCCCGGTCATCCAGTAAATTATTCACGAACAAGGAGACTTCCATACTTTGGGAAACTGACTTGGTAATTCGGAAATTAAAGAGCCAGCGTCCGCCGGAATCCCGCATATAACGCTCGTAATAATAGTTCATCCCCTGGTACCACAAGTAGGTCGCGCCATTTTCGGTTTTGTAAGTCGAATTGCTTCGATAAATACGCTTGAAATGTTCTAAAGGTACCTGTTGGGCGTCGAGAGTAACCCAGACGCCGAGCCAGTTACTGATATAATTGAACTGATAGTCTATAATGATCTTTTCACTCCAGTATGATTCCGGTTTGTACCAGATGGCTTCCCAATTTTCCGGACTGGCGTCATAGACTAAGCCGGTTTTGCCGTTTTTATTGAAGCGGTAGGTGACATTCAGCCGATATTGGAAATTGTGAATGCGCTGGGTTCGCATCGTAAATTCGATACCATTAGAACGACTCCAACCCCGATTTTCGAAACGCTCCCAAGCCGCGGCGGTAATCGTATCCGGATTGATTTCATAGCCGTAAGGATAACTGACCGTAACCGGCATATTGTCCGAGGCTTGATAATAGCCGGTCAGGGAAAAACCTATCAGATCGCTGAATTTCCAATCGAGAGAAGCCTCATATTTATCAATTGAATAAGCCTGTAAATCCGGATTATACTGCAGGTGCACTTCTTCTATGATCGTATCACCTGAGGCATATTTGAAATAATCTGGAGCTTTAAAAATGTGCCCTAAGGAAATATCTTTAACGCTTCGACCGACACCCAAGCGCATCTGCCAATCTGCAGTGATTGAGTACTGCAAATTCAGACGGGGACTTAGAAAATCTCCGTGCTCTGATTTGAGAAAGGCTTTATCCTTGAACATATTTTTGAAATTGAATCCAATCGGAGAGTAAGCGTCATAGCGTAAACCAGCCATTAGTTTATAGCGCCGCGCGAGCATTTTGCCCTCGAGGACATCCTCGGCATAGAAACTCAGGGACGTCAAATCGGGATAATCATCGAAAGCATAGGAGCGATGCGAGGAATATTGCCCGTAATAGGGGAAATTTTCGTCAATTACTACGCCGTCCCCGGTGTTTTTTTCATAATTGACTTCCCCGCCGAATAAAAGATTATGCTTTGTATGCTTCGTTGTCAAGGCGATTTTACGTTGAATTTTTCCGGCAATTTTCCATTCTTCGCCGATTTCTTTCATCTTGCCGATAAATCCCGGCAAAATTTTAATCAGGGTTGTATCAATCGCGATTCCCGTGACCGAATCCACGACAGTTGTATCATATTTAAGAATATAATTTTCCGCCACCCATTTGGATTTATAGTTTCTTTTATTATTAAGATTGACTGAGAAGACGCCTTTCCAACTTTTAGCCTCGCTATCTTTATAAATAAAATTGAAATCGCCGGTTGCCAGAAATCCTTTATCATAAGAAGCCATCTGATAAACGTCAGTGGGTTTTTCATTATCGAGCAACTTGGTAAAACTTCCCCCGATATGGGTTTCGAGTTTTTGATCTAAGTATGCACTGGATAGGTTACCGCTGGCGTGTAAACGCTGAAATTCATCGCCAACTTTGCGCAAATCGCGTTCGCTATATCCGTAATTAAGGTGATAATCCAGAATAGAGCGACCGAGCTTAATGCCATGTGAGAAGCTAGCGTTCTTTGTATCCGGATTGATTTTAGCATTGAATTTAGGAGCAATTCGGCCGATCTTGGTTTCAACTTTAATAACGCCGCTGGCAAAATTGCCATATTCAACCGAGGGGATGCCGGTAATTACTTCAACCGATTTAATATTATCAGCCGGAATGATACGCAGATCCAGGCCTCTGGTGGCACTCCCGTAATAGACATTGCCGGAAGTGTTAGCGTCGGTTGAGATTTGATTATCGTTAATAATTATTGTTGATCCAAAAGACTCGACGGCACTCATTGATACACCAGCGGCGGTCACCGAACGCAAGCCGATTTCACTGCGGCCTGAGAGACCCGGATTCTGCGATTTGTCCACGCCGGGGACAAGCGAGAGAATATCGCCGAGGCTGGTGGCTTGCATATGTTCAATTTCACCGGTATTAATAATGCGGGTAGTAACCGGCGATTCAGGGATCAATTCTTTTTGAACCGAATAGACTTCGATACCGCCCAGCATAAAGCAATAATCGCTGGATGATTTACCCTCCTGCTTGAGTAGTTTGATATTAATCTCATAAATCCGGTCGGCTTCGATTTTTAAATCGAATAATACATTTATGAAAAATCCCTCACAAACGGCTTCGATATTATAAATTCCCGGCTCAATATTTGTTAGTGTAAATTGACCAGTGTTATCGGAAACCGTTGTCCGCAATAAATTAGGATCGGAACGTTTTTGCAGGATCACTAACGCATCACGAATCGGTTTTCTCTCCATCTGGGAGGTAACTTTTCCGGTAATAGTTGATGCAAATACCGGAACGCTCAAACCGACCAGTATTAGAATTATTATCACCTGCTTTTTCATATTCTTTAGTGATTCATTTGTTTTCTAAAAAGACAACTCAAATATAAAAATTTTTTTATTAAATCAAGGGTAACTTTAT
>DAOTJS010000015.1:0-58931 GCA_035448825.1 Fidelibacterota bacterium | reverse complement strand
GCGCGATCAATCCATTGTTACCTACTGCGTATAAATCATTACTCGAACTACCCCATAGCTTATTGATAGCCCCTGTAAGCCAAGGATTCATTGAGCAATCATTAGTATAACTTGTTCCATCCCAATGTATCATCTCTCCTCCATCACTAAACCATATATCGTTTTGATTGAATACAAAAATGGTACTTAACTTCCTCACGCAATATTCATCACTTCCGCACACACGTGATGGTATTCTCATCAACTCCCATGTCTTTCCATTCCACTTCGCTGCGTTGTATATCTGGTAATCCTTCGTGTAATCCTGATATATCTCCCCTACCGAATACGCCAGCGTATCATTGATGATCGCTACATCATATAAAAGACTCGAACCTGTTCCATCCCCTAATGTAAATCTCTGAAATATAAATTTATGACTCGTCGTGTCCATCGTAACCGCTGTCACTTTATTACTGGATTTATCATAATTCTTGCCAAATATCTGGTAACTATATTCAGTATTTGGCTCAAGAAATTCATCAATAATGGTCGTATCTCTCCTGAAATAGAAAGTCTTTACCTCTTTATCATCACGATATAGTGTCATATCACTATCTCTATTGCCTTCTACTCTCAGCCAGACCTCTGTACAGGAAGAGTCCTCAAATCTTATCCGCAGGTCATCTTCCGGTCCAAATAGATTGCAACTACTAAAAAAAATTATTAACACAACTAAAAATATTCTAACTGTCACTTTTCTACTTCACTAATACCATCTTTATAGTTTTAGAAAACGCTTTCCCCTTTAACGGTTGAGCATCTAAGCGAGCAAAGTAAACTCCACTGGGCAGTTCACTACCATCAAAAGTCGAAGAATAACGTCCGACTTGCTTGACCTCATCAGCCAAAAGCAACACTTCCCGACCAAGGATATCATATATACGTAAACAGACATTGCTTTCTTCCGGTATTTGATAGGTAATAGTCGTTATTGGATTGAAGGGATTGGGATAATTTTGAGAAAGATTATAGCTTGATATAATCCGATGACTATCTTCGATATTTTTTACAATAAAATCTTTCAATGGCCTGCGCCATAAACCTGTAGATGTACCAGCATATAAATAGCTATTATGAATTTTAAGTTGATAAATACTGCCCATGCATCCCGGACTAATCTCTTCAATTTCAGAGTTTGTGCAGTCTATCTTATAAATTTTTTGGCTAGTGGCAAATATCAGGTTTTTATCTTTTTTGGCAACTGAAATGACACTCTCTTCGGAAAAAATATTCTCCCAGGTTTGACAACCATCTGTTGACTTAAATAATCCATTTCTACTACTCGAATCAGATTTTGTACCAATATAAATTACTGTATCTATTGTGGCAACTGAATTGATTATAGAAGACACCCCATAACAAGAGTCCCAGGTTTTACCGGCATCTTTTGAAAAAATTATTTTAATCCTGTTATCAATAGATTTTAATATATAAATATTTTGTTCATCAATAATAATATCTTTATAAGTGCCATAATTTTCATCAAGTGATAATCCCTCCCACGTTCGTCCCATATCCCTAGATCGAAATATATTATTGAAAAATTGATTAGATAATGTATCAACGATAGCAAATAAATCTGTACCTAATGATTTGATATCCTTTATCTTAATATCACTACATACTTTATTCCAAATTAGTCCATCGGCATTAGAAATAAATACATTACCAGTAGATACAATAATTACAGAATCATTAATTGTAGTAAAAGTAGATATGTAATTAAGACTATCCACCGTCATTGGGTACCATAAATTATCACGTTCCGAATAAATATTAGGATCGTAATACGTAGAACCAGACACTTTCCCATGAGATGTGATTATATTCTCACCACAAAATTCAATATACCCGACCCCCCTTTCAGTTATTCCATTTACTGACACTGAATTAAAAGTATTACTATGAATTTCAGTATAAAAAATTCCTTCGTCGGTCGCGAAATATATGTATGTACTATCATATGCCATATCCCATACTGTATTATCACCAGGCCGAGTAGTTGGTAAATCTATTCGTTCCCAATTATTTCCATTATCCAGAGAGCAATATAATAAAGGATTTGAGTAATAGATCGTCGAATCAAGATAAATTATTTTGCTTGCATCACTATAACTATCTATTACATACGAATGAGGAAGCATAGTCCATGAATCTCCATTATCTTGAGATATGTAAAATTCCGATCCTGATTGAATTAGTAAAGATTCTCCGTTAAATGCAATACATGTTACATAACCGGATATATTAGTAAGATAATCCCAGGATAAACCCTCATCACTTGATCGAAATACACCATCTCCAGTAACCAGAAAAATACTGCTATCTGTAAAAAATATTTTTAATATCAACCAACAATCGGGCAGATTATCGCACCGTGACCAAGTACTGCCATTATCGTCCGAAGTGAATAAGCCTGCAGAAGAAGTGCCAACGTACAATTTCGAATTTTTCATATTGATAGAACGGACACCTACGGAATCTAAAATCCCATGTAGTTCTTCCCAGGTTTTGCCATAATCCGATGAGTGGGCTAAATAACCATCGTTTCCAGTTACAATTATGCGCCAAGCAAAAACATTGGAATCATTAACCATAATTCCACCACACTTACTAACATCAAAACAAGTATTTTCCCACGTCAATCCCATGTTATCTGATCTATAAAGGTAGTTGTTTGCCATCGCATACATTCTTGGTTTATCAACTATTATATCCCGAATTTTTCCACCATAAAGTCCTTCGATCCGAGTCCATTGAGCTTCTGACACGTTCATTAATAAAAAAAATAAGAACAAATTGGATAAAATTAATTTCTTGGCCTTCATTTCTAGCGGCTCACTTTCTTATTTAATCGTTAATGAAATACCAACATTTTACCCATAATGCAAGGTAACATTTTCAATAAAAATTATTTCTATTTCATAGATTAATTCACTTCAATAGTTCGTGTTCATCTTTTAACATCTGGATGCAGTTTATCAAAGCGCGGGTCTCATGATAATTGACTTTCCAGTCGTATCCTTTGGGACCTTTCTCACGTTCGGGACTTTTATCCAGACCCTTGGAATACCAACCGCCGTGTTGGTGGTCAATAAGGTAGCGCTGAATGTACTCCCATTGTTTCCGGAAGGCTTCATAGTATTTCTTATCTTGGGGAAAAAGTTTAGCCATCAACAAAAAGGCATTCAAGGCTTCGGCCTGAACCCACCATTCTTTGGTATCATCAAAAATCGTAATCGTATCCGAACCGTCGAAGTAGTAGCCCTGATAATATAATCCGCCATTGTCTTGATCCCAGCCGTTCTCGAGAGCATGGTCAACCAGCGCTCTGGCAACTGGCAAAGTTACCGAATAGGATTTTTTACCGAGAATATGTTCCGCTTCCAAAAGCAAATAGGCAGTCTCGACGTCATGACCGAAAGAAACATGATCAAAAAAATAGTCGGCTTCCTGCGGCTCGGCGGAAAAGTCATACACCGATAGTGGTTGCCAGTCTCTCGTAAAATACATATTCAGATAACCTTTTTTATTGACAAAAGTGTCCCTGACCAGAGTCAGCATTTCCAGTAGGCGTTCGCGCACGAGACTATCCGGCCATACTTTGTAGAGCTGAGTAAATGCCTCCAGCAGGTGAATTGAAGAATTATAGTCCTTCAAAACCGTCTCGGTTATATCGCGATTGGTTTTACCAGTCGGATGCCACATTATCCAGGAACCGTCCAGATTGGTGGCATCAACGTAGCCTTTGGACTGGGGATCATGATTATATTTTTCGAGCCAGGCAAAAGTTTGGCGCGCCAGATCAAGAGCAGAAGTATCGCCAAAAGCTTCATAATAAGTAGCTAGCGCATAGATTGCGAAAGCATTACCATAAGCTACTTTATGAAGACCATCTCCATAAGGAATTAAATTTCCCTGGCGATCCCGCAATTGATAAAAACCGCCATAGGTCTTATCCCACATTTTATCTTTTAGAAATTTAAATCCATGTTCGGCAATTTTGCGATATTTATCATCTTGATAAAACATTGCGGCCCGCGAAGCCGTCCAGACTTGCCGACTCTGGGTTACAATCATCTTATTCTGTTGCCCTTCAGGCCGCCAGTCAAACGTAAAGTCACTCAGAAAACCACCATAAACTGTATCGAGAGCCGCCGGATACCAGACATCTAAAAATTCATTTTTTAGAGCAAATTCAAGTTCTTTTAATAACATTTCTTTATCTGAATTCATTTGTGTAGCACATCCTATCAAGATTATTATAATTATGCAATAAATTATTAAGTGACGATATTTATTCAAGTTATCATCTGCCCCTACTTTATACTTCTCCAAATGATTATTGTCATTGCAATACCTCAATTAACGCTGGCAGTTTTGGGTATCAACGCCTTCAAAACCGGCTCAATCCAATGTTCGTTATCAATATCATAAAGGATAAAATCACTGTCAAACTGCCAATATGCCCAACTCCATCCTAAATTTTCCACCGTCCTGGTCACAAACGAAAGATATTTAGTTCGAGACTCCATATCGGCTTTATCATAGACACCAAACTCGCCGAGAAACAAGGGGCGGTTGTGTTTCTTTGACCAGTTTTGAGCTTTGGCAAAATCATCCAGAATAGCCTGTTTTTCTTCGTCGGTACCCAGCCAGTGAACATCTCGTAAGTCAGCTCGACCTGCCCAGGAGGCTCCTTGATGAGTGAAGTCCATTGGCGAATAATAATGAATCGTCACGATGATATTACGATCCTTTTCCGGCAATATCAAACTGTCTAACTGATTAATCTGGTTGTATTGGGCAGGACCAAGGATAACCGTCCGACGGGGATTAGACTCACGAACTATCGCCAGACCTTCCGATAAAAATTCATTCCACAATTCACTGGTAAGTTTGCCATTAGGTTCATTTAATAACTCAAAAAGCACATTTTCGGAACTGTTTTGAAAATGTTCGGCAACCTGTTTCCAGAACGCCAACCACATATCCTTACGACCAACTGGGTCGTCAGCCATAGCGTAATATTCGTGCATATCGAGAATGACCATCAGATCGTTAGCCAGTGCATTTTCCACCGCCCAATCCAGAACCTTCCACCAATCCTCTCGTAATTCAGAGGTCGTTGGATTCATATACCGAAAAGGATGCAAATTAATTCGGACGGTATTGAAGCCCGCTTCGTGAATGAGTTTAAAATGGTGCTCCTTGAAACGGGCCTTTTCGAATGATTCCCAGATCGGATCGTAGCCCAAGATATTTACGCCTCGACCCAGCTTTTCATTTTGCTCAAAGGCATTTACCGCCTTTGATCCCGATTGGCAGGAAACCATAAAAATTAGTAAACCAGCAATGATAAAAATGAACGGTACTCGTGACATCTTATTCTCCTATTGATTAATTTTTTTATAATCATTACTCAGCTCTAAACACCCGATAAGAATGCGGCCCGATTGCAGTCTTAATCACTAATTTATTGTTTTCTTGATAGCCAGTTAATTTTTGATTACTGAGTAAATCGGTGACTTTGGTGAATTTATTATCCAGGATAATATTGACATCCGTATTATGGTCTTGGAAAGAATAAATGATAAAAGTATTGTTGTCATAGACCAACAGGCTCACATTGCTGGGACTATCGGTATAAACGAACAAATTTTTCATCATTACCTTTTTAATAATTGTCAGAACCTCACGGGGCAATTCGTATAATTCGCCGAAGTTGTCTGGAATTGTCAGCACATAAAGTTTGCCGTTGGCGTAGCTGGCTTGATGGAAAATGGGGTAGCCGACGCCGCTATCGAGCGCGGTGATCAGTTCCCAGGAATCATTGGTAGCGTAGCGAATTTGAGGAATCAGAATATCATTTTCGGCAATGAAGACGTTGCGCCAGTCGTAAAATCTATGTACCAAAGCCTTCTTATCGGTGTATTCTAATTCGACAATATCCTCGATGCCTTTCTCTTGAAGTGCGCGATAAAGTCCGGAGGTGATTACTACGTCTTTTCCCTTAACCAATTGATTCTTGATTTTTTCAACAATCTTAGCATCGAAACTGGCTTGTTCGGTCAGGAAAATCACCTCTTCATTCGCCGGAAAATCAGGAGTAATTTCCATTGGAATTCCCAGCATACCGATGTAATTGGGAAGGAAATCCTCACCGTAGGAATGGTAAGGTTTATAGGTTTTAATACCGATCGGCTGACCTAATTTCCCCAGAAAACAGTCAACCTTATCCAGATTATAGCCAGCCACCGGCGCAACCGGACTCAAAGGTTTGAATGAACCGTCTTCCTGCGGAATCGCTTCCAGCAACGCACCAAAGCAAAATAAGGTCAATTCGCTGGCTTTGGCAAACAGGGTCAAGTTGATTTGCTCTGCATAGCGGTCGAGAGTGCGACGATTAAAAGGGTCTACCCAGCCGCCGCCATTCCGTCCGGGCGCAATATTTTCAAAATAGCGCATAATGGCATAACTCTCATAGGCTTGTAAATGCTGATGAGTATAAACCGGGTCTCTGGTTTCCGTGCCGGTATAGATCAGATCAAATTGAGCCGGCTGTTTCTCCAGATTAAATCCACAGTGTTGAAAATGATCATACCAGTTCGGATACTTGATGATTATTTTTACCTTAGGATTGACCTTCTTCGCCGGATTAATAATCAGTTTTTGAGAGGCTTCCGCCGCTTGCTCCAAACGGAAATCCGTCCAGCTTTGGTCACCTTTGGCTTGAATATCAGACTCCGTTTTAGTGTTTAGAAACCAGAAATCATCCAGCATAATTTCGTCAAACATACTGGCGGTATATTCGGCAACCTCTTGCATTCTTTTACGCTGATCCGGATTAGTAATACAAAACGATAAAAATTGCTGATCATCGTTCCAGACATAGGTAATTCCACCAGAAGTCTGGATACCGCGTTCTTTGAAAAAATTTTTGGCTTTTGAAATAGTCTCTTTATCAACCAACGTCTGACCGCGATAAGTCTCAAGGTAAACTTTATCAATATCAAGGTATTTATCGAGAAGGTTGAAGTTCTTTTCCAGCCAGTTTAAATCAGCCATTCTTTGCACATCGCGTGCCGGACAGTAGATCGCCAATTTGAAATTCTTGTAGTTTTGCTTAGCTCGTGATGGTTGCGCGATTGCTAACGATACGATAAAAAGTAACATAATCTTATATAGCGGACTCATCTTTTGATTCTCCTTTTAGATTTGACTATTTCTTCTAAACCATTCCTTGATCTGCTAAGACCATTTTTATGAAAAATACCCAGAATACATTCGGCAGGTAGGACTAATTCCACATTTATTTCTGATAATTATAAGCAATATGATGGATCGAGTTTTTATATCATTCCGGATTCTCAAGTTTTTAATTATTGGAATTTTACATCCTCCATAGCGCACTTAAAATTCCTTTAAGAGTTCCAGCATCTTGCGATCGAGATCATGTCCTTTATATTGCTCGTATTTCACATCTTTGCGTTTACTATCGAGAATCCCAAAATCACCTTTTAGATTCCAAAGAGCGTACCCCCAGCCGACTTCTTGCCACAGTGATAACAAATCACGCATCCAGCGCAGAGCTACATCATGTGGCGTTTGATTATAACAGCCCCACTCTCCAACGTGAACTGGAACTCCCTTTGCTACTAATGGCATCCAGGGATCAATTAACTGAGATTTCAGCATTGCTTTATCCCAGATGGTGCCATCATCGCCTTTGAGCGGCCAGGTTGGTTTCTTGAAAGTCTGATAGGATTCTTTCGGTACCCAATTCGCTTTATAATGGCTGACGCTCATCGGATCATAACCGCGCGTACTTTGAACAACCCCCAGATCAGCAATGCCGAATATCGGCGTTCGACCTACATCCTTCCCATCAGCCACGATCAAACGATTTGGATCTTCCTCACGAATCCCATTAACCAAAGCCGTCACTATTTCTACATGGCGCGTTTCTTCTCTGGTATGCGGCGGTTCATTAATTAAATCAAAACTGAGCTGCGAATTGGGGATGCCTTTATAACGCTTTGCAAACATTTTCCAGTGAAAAACAGCCGCATCCAGAGCTCTTTGCATTCTTTCGGGCGTATCTTCATAGAGGTCCATCGGTTCCTGATCGCGTCCATTGATGCAATAACCCGGAATGCGATGCAAATTCAGATTGATGTGAATATTGTACTGTTTCCCGAACTCGATTACTTCGTCTATATCTTTTAAAACATCTTCATCAACGCGGTACCAGTCATCTTTAGAAGACCAGCACCAATAGGACATCGGAATTCGGGCGAAATCGAATCCCAATTCCGCCATGATCTCGAAATCTTCTTCCTCAAATTTACTTCTGGGTCCCCAGTTACTGAATTTAGCCAGAAGGTTAAATCCTCGATAGCGTGGAAAATGCAGTGGCGGTGCTTGTTCGAGTTTAGAACCGAAGAGGTCAATCTTCGGTAATGCCAGCGAACCGACTGCGCAAAGCAACATTTTATTAAATTCACGTCTATTCATAAACTTTCCTAATTCACTAACTGCATCCGAAAAAAGAGAGCCGGCAGGTATTTTTTCATCCTGCCGGCTACTCTATACATTCAAACTAATCTGCCGCAGTCCTATTTAAGGAGCAACATCCGTTTTACTTCTTTAAATTCACCGGCCTGAATCGCATAGAAATAAATGCCCGACGCCAAATGACTGGCATCAAACTGAATAATATGAGCACCCTGGCTCATATGACCATTGACCAATGTAGCAACTTTTTGACCCAATAGATTATAAACTGTCAATTTGACGTTAGAAGGTTTACCTAACTCAAAGCGAATCATAGTAGTCGGGTTGAATGGATTCGGATAGTTCTGCGAAAGCGAAAATCCATCCGGAACAGGTGCTTTCTTGATACCCGAAATTCTCGACTCATTGAGTAATTGTATCCAGTCAACTTTAGCACCACTACCAGAAATAGCCAAGGTATGAGTACCAGCCGTCAAATCAAAAAGATCAGTTATAACGTCTAATCCGGTACCAGCTGGCTGACTGGCAAAGGAGAAAGTCGTTGCTTCCACACCATCAACTAGTACTTTACCGGTTTGGGCCGCTCCAGCGTTTTGATAAAACACCCGCACTTGATAGCGACCAGCGCCTAAATCAGGCAGATTAAAAGTTACCGTTCCATTTGTTCCTAAAGCGACCGAGTTAAATCCTTGAGGTACCCAATCGCCGATACCACCGGGAGTAGCGCCATTATTGACGGCGTCCGCCGGCACTAATTTGGCAATTAGGTGATCAGTCCCAGCTTCATATAGCTCAATCCACTGGAAGGAAATCGCATTCCAGCCATATTGCAGCTTCAGGGTGTTTTCACCGGCAACTACGCCGATCTCCTCAAGACTACCAAAACTATGCATATCAGCATAAGCATAGAAAGCTTCATGAAATTCAGTGGTACTTTTACCGGTCCAAAAAGTCACCGGATCGCCATCCCCTGTCCAGACTACAAATTCACCCCATTTACGTGCTGCATCTACAATTTTATTACCATTGAGGATGAAATTAAACCCAATATTTTGCCCATCGGCTCTGGCTTTCATCTTCATATCAATATGGCCGGCATAAGTGGAATTGAATGTCCATTCGACACTCGTGCCGCCTTGTAAGGTGTACCACGCCTCACCGGTAAAAGGTTCAACTGCGGCGGTTCCACTTACGTTCCCAGCCTCGGCTTGAGATTCCCACACAGGTTTTATTATTATTCTTTCACCTGGCATCCATTCGATAGCATTTACGTAGGAATCTTTATTCGCCTCAAAGGTAGCTTTTGCGGCCGGGAACCAGCGCAAATCACCCAGCGGTAAACCATCAGTACTTAGCGCCGTCAGATTATCGCTATAAGTAAAATTTTCCGGTAAAGGCCAGCTCGGTTCCGCCCAAAGGGTATCGCCTGTTACCGGATCAGTCGGCAGAGCGTAATAGTACGGTTTAGCCTGTTCTTCAGCTCCATAATACTGATAACCCCTAGAAGCTGTAATGTGATCCCACATAGCCTTTAACTGAGCCGGAGTATTAGGATCATTGTTAAATGCCGGTTTGGTGCTAAGCCAGGTTGTATCCTTGATTAACATCTGGCCACCATTTGCGGGACTAAATGTTGTAAAAAACGAATCCGTTATAGCATTAACATAAGGCTGAAATCTGATAGTATCTCCATAATGTTCTTTAAAATACGGGTCTAGAAAGGCGGCCGTATTGGAAAATAGAATACGACGCCCTTTGTTGGTACCATATCTCGACGGCATATCTAGAACAGGAAAGATGCCCGTGGTATATGCCCTTGGGTCACGACCAGGTTGGTACCTTGTACCGTAATCACATAATCCTTCACCATGCCACCAGGTATTGACAAACAGCAAATTCGTGAAATAAGCCTCTTTCCACCAAACATTGGTAGTCGCACTGAAAGAGCGACCGATATTAACTAATGTGTTATGGTTGAAACGGAGATAATTTGCCGCACCGTTCTCGATCTGGAGAGCGCACATATTCACATTGAAAAAGGTATTATTCTCAATGACTACCGTATCAATATCGGTCCAAATCGAAATTCCGCGACCGCACCACTGCTGAGTAGGCACATCTTCCTGTAAATTCCGGTAAACACAATTGGTGATAAAGAGGTCATTATCCTTGCCGCCCGCGAAAGCCACAATAGCAAAATTGGAGCGCTCGAATACACAATTGTCAAATATGAACCTTTTTTCAACTGCATTAACTTCAATTGGTTGATAATACCCCGAAGAGCCCAGTTCATCAGAACCAATAATATAAAGATTCTTCAGCGTGAGGTCACTGGCACAGGAAATCATCTTACCAGGCGTACTACCAGTGGCCGCATCTGTAACCATCTGAATCACAGCCGGATGAGTATCGCCTGTGGGCTTTTCTCCGACTAAACGCAGAGGGAAGTTATTACTAATGGTTTTAAAATTCCAGTAATAACCACCGGCTTTTAGTTTATAGACCCGATTCAGATTGGCACGTTTACCATCAGCCGCCGTATCTCCCATAACGGCATTGTAAAGAGCATCCTGGACAATATTGCCGGCGCCGTCATCCCAATTCACAACCAGCGTATCCCCAGTCTGCGCAAAAATCTGGCCAGTCGACATTACCAACAGGACTGCCAGCATACTAAACCAAACTACTAAGTTTTTAGATTTCATTAAATAATCCTCCTTTTGATTAATTTTTTTGGTTTGGCAATTTAATAGCAATTTTTCTCTTAAAATCATTTTTGGGCTGTTTCTCCTTTCATTTTTAATTGTTTTTAATATTGATAACGCTTAAGGCGGGTGAATTTTAATTACATTCATATCATTTTCTCCTTACAATAATTACATTACATACTACTAATTTCAAAGATTGACCCTTATACCTACGTCCATAGTAAATCCATAATATTCAATGTAACTGGGATACAATAAAGCTGAGCCAATGCAACTCTGGTCATGTCTATTATTCAAGTTGTTGAAATTGGCGAATAGTTGAATATTTTGAAAAAGTTTCTGCTGTAAAGTTAAATCCCAGCGCCCGTAATCACTGGTATAACTACTTAATCTCGTCGTAGGAATTACGCCATCATATCCAATACCAGTAAGTTTATCGGTTTGAAATAAATATGAGAGTCGGGCTGAGAATCCTTTTAAATCATATCCGATTGTGATATTGAAAACATGTGCAGGCTGATCAGGCATACGAGTCTTGATGTAAGCTGGTACCAATTTATAGACTCGCCGAGTTCCAACTTGTTCGGTCACTAAACTATCATATACTAATTTCATTTCCGAGTATATATGGGTATAATTGATGTTTAAAACAATTCCCTTAAATACTGATGGTAAATACCAGAAATGAGTCTGCCATTCCAATTCATAACCGTAATATTTAGCAGGATCCGGATTATTTCTATAGGCATTTATCTGGGGGTTGGCTTTTAACCAGCTAGTTGGAATATCCAAAGCTGAATCCAATACAACTCCCGGACGGTAGTAAGCGGCTGAATAAAATATTAAATCCTCGATATTCTTATGAAAACCGGTAACTGAAAGTAAACCGATCTCATTGTTAAACAAGGAAACACCAACATCATAATTAGTTGATTGGGAAGGTTTCAATGAATAATTAGCCGCATTAACACTTTTACTATCAGAAGAAATGTATGAGATTGGTGCATATCTCAGAAAATCCGGACGGGCAATGGTTTCGGTCCTCGCTAATCTTATATTCAACCAATTCGTAGGCTTGGCTATTATATTCACCATCGGAAGCCAATATTTATTTCTTCTTTCTTTGGTAAGTCTAACAAATTCAGATGGTGGTTGTTCTACCGTCTGCCCAGATTGGTTTACCCGGTAACGTTGACCATGATACTTCGAATAATCTTCTTCATAACGAACTCCGGGTATTAAAGTAAAATAATTACCAAAGTTCAACTCACCCATTATATAAGCGGCCTGGTAATGTTCAAAACCATCATAGTCATAACCGAATGTTCCTACGGAGTATGGCATCCATAAATTCAGACTATCCGGAGCCGCCATCAGAGCGTCTGACATTTGACGTAACTTCTTCTCATTAAAAATTAATCCAAGGGGAAAATCACCGTTCAAGAAATCAGGACGAGAGTAATCTTTTAAAAAGGGCAACACGTTTAGTAACTGATATTCTTTGACATTATCCATAATGCCCCATTCCGGATAGACTTTATCAACATATAAAAATACTGGATTTTGCTGGCCTGACCCATATTGTAATCCACTATATCCATGTTGATCTTCATCATTACTGCGATCTATCCAGCGAAGTTTTCCTCCGGTTTTAAAAGAGCCGCTCAAAAAATTTCCAAACCGAAATGGTATTTCAATGTTAAGCTTGGCAGACGATGTATTTTCCGTAATTTTTTTACTATAGCTATACAAAGAAGCCATATTAGTATGAATTGTATCAACATTGAAATATGGTACTAGTTCCTTTGGATCAACGAACTGAGGGTACCCTGGTAGCAAAGCACTTTGTTCTTGCACAAATTCTGTTACGCGACGATCAGGACTATCGGTATTCGTTCCCGAATAACTTACGCCGGCATCATAGCGGAACCAACCAAAATCCTGATTTATTCCAAGTGCACTCGTAAAAACGTTGGTTTTACTTTTTTCTTCTTCTACTTTATAATAATGGCGATTAGTACTGTAACCGAGTTCCATGGTATTGACCTGGCTATTACGAATTAATCCATCAGAATTAAGCTGGTTGAAGAAACCATTAGCGGTAATTTTCCCTTTTGGTAAATTATAGTCCAATAATAAGCTTGCCCCGGTCCGTTTTCGGTTTACTATTTCCTCGATCATAAATAATTCACCGGTAGAAATCATTTTATTATAATTCCGCCAATTATCACGTAGTTTGTCGGCACTGCGGTCATAATTATCCGTATTGGCATTTACGATTATTCCGAGGCGATTATCGAAGAATCTATTGCTCAAACTGGCAGTAAAATTATAATTGCCGTAATAATTCTGAAGTTGATTGTATCCACCTTGAGCTGATAGATTAACTTGAAAATTTTCAGGGGCTTCTTTCAATCTTAAATCAATGGTGCCGCCCAAAACATCGGCATCCATATCCGGAGTATTGGTTTTCTTCAAAACAATTCCATCCAGCATATTGGACGAAATCAGCGAAAGGTTGACGCTCCGGTCTTCGGAACCGGTTGCCGGGAGTTCGACGCCGTTAACCGTGACCAGACTATACTTGGGGTTCAAACCACGAACTTCAACTTTATTGGCTTCACCGCCGGAACGCTGGATAGAAACACCAGGTAAACGTCCGATGGACTCCGCCGCATTGACATCCGGCAGTTCCTGAATACGGCTCTCATCCACGATGTTTGTAATTACGGTCGAGGCCAATTGTTGGTTGATAGCCGACATTTGTCCTTTGGCTTGGGCGGTGACGATAACTTCTTCACCTTTTAACGCACCGCCATAGACCATTTCGATATCCCGAACGATTGTTTCATCAACTCTGAGGCTGACTTTAATTTCCACCGGTTGATAACCGATAAAGGTCACCTTCAAGGTATATTCACCAGCAGGGATATTATCTATTCGATAATAACCTTTAAAATCGGAGGCGGCTCCGATACCGGCTGTCTCAGCTAAAATAAGATTCGCACCAATCAGCGGGTCGCCTGTTTTGGAATCTACCACCCTCCCTTTTATTACTCCTGCATCCAAAAGATTAATAAACACCATCATCGTTAATACAATAAATGCAGGCTTAATAAAATATTTCTTCATACTAACTCCACATCTTGCTTGGTTTCTATATGTCTAACGCTATCTTCGGGATTGTTAAGATCTCTAACTGAATCACGTTCCATTATTCTTACCGGTAAAAGAGTCGTAACAGGCTTATGACCAGTTTTATTAATCTTCTCCAATAATATTCTCACGGCGATTGATCCCATCTCCTCCTTATAGACTCTCACAGTTGTTAAAGGTGGATTCGATATTTTCGCCAGATCAATATCATCAAATCCAATGATACTTATATCTTGCGGAATTCGATAGCCTAAGTCTTCAATCGCTTTATAGCCAAAAATTGCATTAAGGTCATTAGTGCAGAAAATGACTGTCGGTCTATTCTTTAATTTCATTAAAGCAGTAACCTGATCATATCCATTTTCCAATCCACCAGTTCGGACAATTTCATCGTCATATTCGATTTTATTGTAGGCCAATGCCTTTTTATATCCGTCGTACCGTTTTTTAAAACTAATTCTATTTAAATCACCGGAAACAAAACCAATCCGCCTATGCCCTTTACTTATAACATACTGAATCGCTTGAAAAGCACCATGCTCATCATCAATGAATATTTGATCTTGTCCCTCAATTTCGAAATTGGGATTAACGAAAACAATTGGAATTCCGGACTCTTTGACCAAATCAACAAATTTTGGATCCAAAACCCCCGCCAAAATTATGCCATCCACAGTATGCTCTTTAAGCATTTTCGGGTACTCACCACGATATACTTCCGGTAAGAGATGCAAAACCAAATTATAGTTATTGATGACTAACTCGGCTTCGATTCCTTCCAGAACACGGGAATAGAATGGGTTTGCGGACAGCGGCCGCGTTTCCCGGCAGAATATAACGCCAATGTTTTCGGTCTTCTGTTTCTTTAAGCCTTTACCGTAAGCACTGGGTGTGAAATTATAATCCGCTGCTATTTGCATAATGCGCTTACGAGTAGCTTCGCTGACATCCTGCCGGCCGTTCAAGGCTTTCGATACTGTCGAGAGCGAACAATTCGCGAGACGTGCAATGTCCTTAATTGTCATCGTTAACTCTACCTAAATCACAATAATTAAAGTAATTAGAAACCGGTCAAAATACCGCACCAATCCTGATTTTTGTTTGCTACTGGCGGTCATTTTCCCCTACCCCGCGATAGCCATTATCCCTTTTCAATCCATCAATTCTCTTTTACGAAATCGTTTTCTGTATCCTAATTTAAATGACAATTTTTAAAATGCAAGAAAAATTATTAAAATTTTATTTTCTCGTCGAGAATTTTCCGTTTTCCGGTTCATTTCAAATTTATCGAAAAAACTTCAACTCACAATCATTACGAAATATATTTCGTTAATCGTCGAAAAATTCCGAAACCTATAAAAATCAATCAAATTGTTTCTTGAAAAAATAAAAATTCTATTCAGATAAAATTATAAAAAATGTTGTCTTTTAGCAGTTGTAAAAGACAACATTTACTTACTTTTAGGCTGAGCTAATATATTAGTTTATTGATATTTAAATATTTTCTATCTTACCGAAAAACGATAGATGGTGGTCTGGCGATATTCTTCACCCGGTCGCAGAACTACCGATGGAAAATGCGGTTTATTAGGCGAATCCGGAAAAGCCTGCGCTTCCAGACAGAGAGCACAGCGGTAATTGTAGCGAATGCCACCTTTTCCGATCATTGAGCCGTCCAGAAAATTACCGGAATAGAATTGCAAACCGGCTTGATCGGTCAGACATTCCATCAGTCTGCCGCTTTTGGATTCATAAACAGTCGCTGCAAGACGTACCTGGCCGGGCTTACCGTTAATCACCCAGTTGTGATCATAGCCCTTGCCAAATTTGATCTGTTCGTATTCAGCCGCGATGTCACGACCAATCGGTTTAGGTTTTCGAAAATCCATAGGAGTGCCTGCTACCGGTCGAATTTCACCAGTAGGTATAGAAAATTCATCGATCGGCGTAAAGTAATCGGCATTCAACATTAATTCGTGATCCAGAATGGTATTTTTCGGCGATCCGCTTAAATTGAAATAGCAGTGACTGGTAGGATTTAGAATAGTCGGACGGTCGGTCGTACCGTAATAGTCTATTTGCAGAGCATCGTCATCGGTAATCGTATAAATAACCGTTATTTTTACTTCCCCGGGATAGCCCTCTTCACCGTCCGGACTGACATAAGTCAATCGAACCGATTTGCCATCCAGCTGTTCGATATCCCAGATTACTTTGAAAAAACCTCTCGGTCCGCCGTGCAGATGATTTGGTCCATCATTCAAGTTAAGCTGATAAACTTTCCCGTCGAGACTAAATTTGCCACCGGCAATCCGGTTGCCATAGCGACCGACAATAGCACCCTGAAAAGTATTATCTTTTTCGTAACTGGCTAAGTCATCAAATCCCAGAATAACATCATCTAACTGGCCGTTTCTATTCGGAGCTGTCAAGGAAACTACGATAGCTCCGTAACTGATAATTTCCGCCGAAACTCCTTTAGCATTTGAAATTTTATACTTTTTCATTTTCGCTCCGTTTTCCTGATTTTTTCAATTAAGGCTAACTGCTGGGTTTAACTATTCGTCTTTGTTTTAGTGAGTTTGATTAGTTCCGCTCTGAGACGGAAAGGATCATCACCTTTCAACCCGCGAATTCGGCAACTGATAGATTCGAACATTGCACTTAATTTCCGATAAACCAGCAGGTTGGCTTCGATTGGTTGTTTGCGCCTTTTTTCGTCCAAAATTACAAATGGTTTGACCAATTCTTTAAGACTTACTTCTTTATTCTGGGCTTTACTCCAGGTCCAGGCCGCGTGCAAAGCCGCACCCAGCGCCGCGCCTTCTCCCTCGACCGGAACTGTCTGAGCTTCGAAAATATCAGCAATAGTCTGACACCAGGTATCAGACCGTGACAGCCCGCCAGTCAGGCGAATCTCTTTTACCTCCACCGGCATCCGCTTAAAACCGGTATAAAGATTGAGAATATGGCCTTCGATAATAGCGCGCGCTAAATTAGCCTGGGTAAAATCAGCCAATCCAAAACCGAAATAAATTGGTGCAGCTAACGGCAAGTCCGGAGTCCTTTCGCCTACATACCATGGAATAAGTAATTTACCATTATTAGCGGGCGGCGTTTCATCGAGCATTTTATCGAAGACCTGGTGAGTCATTTTATGCAGTTTAATGAATTCATTGTACCCGTTAGCCAGATTCGATACACATAACAAAGGTAAATAATGGCCGGTGCTATCACAAAAAGCGGCAATTTCTCCCGTTGGATCAATGTAAGGCTCCTCCATAAATGTATAAGCCGTTCCGCTTGTCCCAAGGCTGACGGTCACAATCCCAGGTTCGACATTCCCGGTTCCGACTGCGCCATACATATTGTCTCCGCAACCGGCATCAATCAGACAGTCTTTCGAAAAACCAAACTTCGCCACTAATTCGGGAGCAATATATCCAATCGTTTGGTCGGAAGGTTTAACCTCCGGTAATTTGGACATTAAATCGGGAGCGATAGCCTGGATGACTTTCTGCGACCACTGACCATTTTTGGGATTCCAAAGTGCCATGCCGGAGGTGTCACCCGGTTCCATCACGCGGACACCTCCGGTCAGATAATAATTAATATAATTATGCACCAGAAAGAGAGTAGCCGTTTTATGGTAAATTTCCGGTTCATGGCGCACCATGTGAAAAATTTTCGCCGCAGTATATCCAGTACGCTGGCTATTGCCAACTTCGGCAATCATCTGTTCCAGCCCACCGACTTTTTCTGTCAGAATTTCACATTCTTCCAGAGTCGAAAAATCGTTCCAGAGTTTACTTGTGGGTCGTGATAAATTGCCCTGCGCATCCAGAGCAACCAGACCATGCTGTTGGCCGGAAACCGCAATGCAACCGATCTGAGACATATCAATTCCAGCCGCGACGGCATTAGCAAAAACGCGATCAACCGCTTCTATCCACATTCGGGGGTCAGATTCGGAGACACCTTCTCCCAATCCCTGGATAGCGCCGTTCTTTGTGTTATAGTGCGGCAGGTCGGTATCGTAATTAACCGAATTAACATAAACGACTTTCTTAGCCGCGAGGTCAATGATGACAAGTTTGGTACTTTGGGTCGAAACATCCAACCCGGCGAATAATTTAAACACGGTTTTACTCCTATTTATGAGATTCAGCGAATATACTGATTGATCAGGCTTTCGTACAATTCTTGTTTGCCGCTGATCATTTTGGGTTCGCCAATTTCTTCGGCGATTTTCGCCAGTTCGACGAGGCCTAATTCACCTTTCTCGAAACGAGCACCGTCGCCGGAATCAAAACTACTGTAGCGTTCTTTTTTCATCTTGAGATAATCCGATTTTTCCAGAATATCATTGGCAATCAGTAATCCACGCGCTAGAGTATCCATCGAGTAAATGTGCCCGATGAAAATATCTTCCAAATCGGTCGAACTGCGACGATTCTTGGCATCAAAATTCATACCGCCGTGACCAATTCCACCGTTCTGCAAAAGAACCAGCATTAGTTCGGTAGCATCATACAGATTATGTAAAAATTCATCCGTATCCCAGCCATTAAAAGGATCGCCCTGGTTGATATCCAGACTTCCAAACAGGCCGGCATCGCAAGCGGTCTGCACTTCGTGCGCAAAAGTATGTCCAGCCAGAGTAGCGTGATTATTCTCGATATTGATTTTGAAATCATTCTGAAGACCGTATTTGTTCAGGAAACCGATTACCGTAGCCGAGTCGAAATCATACTGGTGTTTGGTCGGCTCCATAGGCTTAGGTTCGATCAAAAAGGTGCCTTTGAAACCAGCCGCTCGACCATAATCGCGAGCCTTAGTCAGAAACATCGCCATATGCTCGATTTCCCGTTTCATATTGGTATTGAGCAGACTGTAATAACCTTCGCGGCCGCCCCAGAAAACGTAGTTTTCTCCGCCGAGTTCGATAGTCGCATCAATGGCGGCTTTCACCTGCGCAGCTACGTAAGGAATAACGTAAAAATTAGGATTAGTGGCGGCGCCGTTAGTATAGCGTTTATTCCCAAATACATTAGCCGTACCCCAGAGCAATTTTACACCGGATTCTTCTTGTTTGGCTTTGGCAATTTTGACCAGCTCTTTGAGATTCTTCTCGGATTCGACTACATTCTTGCCTTCCGGAGCCATATCGCGATCGTGGAAACAATAAAACGGTGTGCCTAATTTAGTGAAAAATTCAAAAGCCGCATCCAGTTTATCTTTGGCGGCTTGCATTGGATCTTTAGACTCATTCCAGGGAAAATCAACTGTACCTTCCGCTCCAAATGGGTCTCCACCATTGTTACAGAATGTATGCCAGTAAGCAATAGCAAAGCGAAAATGGTCTTTCATTTTCTTGCCAGCCACAACTCTGTTCTCATCATAATACTTGAATGCCAGAGGATTTTTCGATTCAGGACCTTCATAAGGAATTTTACCGATTCCCTTGAAATATTCCCGTGTTCCAATCAAGACCTGTTTTGACATAATTATTCTCCTATTTTTTTATTTACTTTTCTTATGAGCCATAGCTTTATTAAATGCTAACTGATTATTTATTGAAAAAATCATACTATCTAATTTTGAAGGTTAAGTTGGCACAAAATAATATTTAAAGTAGAGCGGGGTGAATTTTTTTCTGCAATATTATTATCCATTATCATCACGAGTTAAAATTTAATTGAACCGTTTCAATATTGCCAATAAATATTTTAAAGGTCTCATTCAGAATAGATTTCTCTCCGGAAAACATCAAGCATTAACTCATTGGTTTAGCTTTATTTAAGCAATGGCATTATTTCAATTCCAGCCATTAGGACCGTCCCGATACCGTGCACGTCGTTGAGTGGCGCCGGGCGAGTGTAATAATCGTTTAGATCGTCGCTGGTTGACGTACCGGTACAGATTCCTTCGACCTGTCCATCCGGGCGAATCTTGGTCAAAACGCCTTGCCAGCCTTTTAAAGCAAACGACTTGTAGCGGGGTTCGAGATAGCCTTGATTGACGCCTCGCGCAATGGCGTACGTAAACATTGCCGTGCAGGATGTTTCTAGAAATGAATCCGGCTTATCGAGCAATTGATGCCACAGTCCGGTCTGGCTCTGATAAGGGATAATTCCGTCAATATGACGCCGAAATAATGCCAGTAATGTGTCTCTCTGAGGATAATCGGCCTGGATCTGATCCAAAAGCTCAACCTGAGCCAAAATCGCCCAACCGTTGGCGCGTCCCCAGAAAGCAACTCCCGGTTTTCCGGTATCCGAATACCAGTTGTGATACATTAGCCTGGCTTTTGGATCGAACAGGTATTTATGAAAATGGATCACCTGACGGGCGGCGTCGTCTATTCCGATAGTCTGCCAGGAACGTTCGGTCACTTTACTCATCCGACAGAGAAAGGAATTAGCCATATATAAATCATCCGCCCAGAGAGTATATTTCCGCGGAAAAGTTCTCACGAGCGTGCCATCTTCCAACCGACTCTGGCGGGTTAAAATATGCGCCGCCGCTTTATCAATATAATTGAGATAGCGTTCTTGCGGATCGTAACTCATTACCTCGATGACGCTAGCCCCCATCGCCCCGCAATCATCGAGCTCTTCCATAATAAACAACTGACCAAAAGGGTATTCCCATTTATTTTCATTGGTATAATGTTCTTCGAAGTAGCCATAATTGTCAAAGCTAAAGGCGACATTCCGGACAGCAAATTCGGTATAAGCCGGCTCCTTCAGCATTTCGCCCATCCTGAGCATAGCGATATTCAAAACGCCATTCCAGTAGCGCCAATCGTTGTAGCGACTTTCCGGAACCAACCGGACTCCGGGCGGGGCATTGGCCGTTGAAGAATAACGTATACCGGTTTCTTGATCAATAAAATTAAAGGTGGCATCCTTCAGAACATTGTCGGCAATTTTTCGGATGGCTTTTTCTGAATCAACCGTTTCAGCGGCTAGCAAAAAGCGGACTGATATTGCAAAAAATGCAATTACAACTCCCAAAATAAAAGGTGATTGCCAATTTAAAAACCTAATATTAAAACGTTTACTCATTAGGACTCATAATTTAAAATTAGATGCAGCATCCTACCAGCTTAGGATAAATCAAGTGTGATAATTTATTTGTGCGAATACTTTTTCACCGTCTCGATAAAAGCTCTCAGATTTTCCGTACTTACTCCCGGTGGCAAGCCACCTCCACAGGATAATATCACCCGGGATTTATCTTCCAGTGAATCCAGTAACTCGGTTACGCTTTTGACGACATCTTCCGGTTTCCCATTCGCCAGCACATCGCGCGGCGGGATATTGCCGAGCAGAGTCACCTGGTTATTAGTCCAAATTTTGATATCATTCAGGCTGACATCAAATCCCATATTAAACAAGTTGACACCTATCTCCGGTAAAAATGGCACGGAAACCCGGCATTGAGCGTCATTGTGCAGAAATTTCACCGACACGTCGGCATCGAACAACTCTTTAAAATAAGGCAATCCAAATTGGCGAAATTCCTGCTCGCCGATAAAACCGATGATGTCATCCAGTAGAAAAATACCGTCTATCGTGCTGAATGTATCCCGCTGTAGCTTCAGCCAATTTTTCAGAAAGGCGGTTATCTTTTCCATTAATGTTTCGACCAATTCCGGGCTCGTCAACATTGCCATTAAAAACTCAGTGGTGCCCATTAAAAAACTGGCAATGTTCAATGGACCTCGCGCTACGGCGAACCGGATTTTGTGACCGGCATTTTCGATATGCGGCTGGGCTAATTTGAGGCGATTCAGGACGAACGGCAATAAGCCGTCGGCTTCCGGTTCGGGCACAACCAGCGCATTAATCTCGTCGGGCGATTTGATAACGGGGTGAGCATGCGGAAATTCATTTTGCGGAAACCGACAACGCGCTCCAAAAGCCGAGGGCTCGGTGCACATTCCGAATTCCGACCAAAACCCCGGCAAAAACATAATATCCGGAAATTCTTGAATGGCTTTCAGATTGGCTTTCAACCACAATTCGTCATTGGAAAAATAGTCGAGAATTTTGATACCGTACCAGCCGGGCAACCAGGGGCTGTCAGCAATAAATCCGATCGGCAAAGGTTCCATTTTTTCGCCATTGATTATTTTCTTTAGTATTTCCCACTGTTGGTCTGTCATTTTTAATCCTCATTAAGTATTATTGACGGTAAATTTCATCGTCGCCGACATATTCAAACCAATCGAAATAGGCGACATTGGAACTGGATTGGCCTGATGATGTTGCATACATCGCATACATACAACCGACAAATCCGCCGGCCACGCGTGTACTTAGAAAGCGCGCATCCACCTGGTCTTTCAGCAGAATCCAATTATCCGGTTCGGTGGCATAATAAAAAGAGTAATTGGCGCCGTCGGCAACAACCTTCAACCAAATATTCTTCCCCTTACCGATTTTGTGCGAAGCCAGTAACTTATCGGCTCTATATAATTGCACAACCGGTTCGCCTCTCTCCAGAGATTTGCTTAAAAAATAATAGTGCTTCTCACTCTGAAAAACCAGCAGTCCGGCTTTTTCAAATTCCGAAGCCGGTTCAAAATCCATCGCCACACCCGCCGACCCGCGTAAATGTTGCTGACGCCGTCCGATAAAACTCGGATTGCTTTTGCCGGAGCAGGTTTCCGGTCTTAATCGAATAGCCAGCGAACCTCTGCGGTCGTTTAGACTGTACCACTTTGTATGCGGCGTTCGGAGAAATACCCAGTTTAAGTCCAGCGTTGCAGAATCAAAATCATCCTTGATTTGGAAATTACCGTTGTAGGGAATATCAGCTTTGACTGGTTTCTCCAATTTAATTGGCAGAGGATAGGAATATTGAATTTCGGCGTGGTCAGGGTCAATAACCGGCCAGCCATCAATCCATTTTACCGGCGCCATAAACGTTTCCCGACCGGTATTGAAAAAACCTTCATATTCGGGCAGATAAGGTCGGCAACCGAGAAATACGGCCCACCAATCGCCGGAGGGCGTCATCACAAAATCGGCGTGGCCGGTACAGGTAATCGGATGAGGCCGATTTGGATCAAGATGACGTTGAGTCAGAATCGGATTTTTCGCATAAGGCACATACGGACCGGTAACTTGCTCGCTCCGAAAGACTACCTCGGAATGTTCCCAAGACGTGCCTCCTTCGGCACAAATCAGATAATAGAAATTGTCCTTCTGGAAAATATGCGGTCCCTCGATCCAGATGGGTTTTTTAGAAATATCGGTACCACCATTTACCAGCAGAATTTCAGGGCCAACTACTTTAAGCTTTTCGTAATCGAACTCATACATTCGGATTGTGCGATGCCCCTCGTAAAGAGGCTTATTTTCCGGTGCAACACTGTTATAAACGATGTACGCTTTGCCATCCTGATCGAAAAAAAGCGAAGGATCAATGCCGTCAATTTGCGGTAGCCAAACCGGATTAGACCACGGTCCCGCCGGGTCTTGAGCCGTCACTACGAAATTTCCACCGGCACCAACCAGAGTACAGGTCACATAAAATAATCCATTGTGAAATCGAATCGCCGGGGCGAAGATTCCTTCTGACACTCCCAGCCCTTCCAGATTCATCTGTTCCGGTCGATCCATTACATGACCGATGAGCTTCCAATTGACTAAATCGCGACTGTGAAAAACCGGGATTCCCGGAAAATAGGCAAAGGTAGAATTAACCAGATAATAGTCATCTCCCACCCGGCAAATGCTCGGATCAGGATAAAAGCCAGCCAGAATTGGATTATAATAGAACATCTGTTGATCAGCGGAAAAAGCGCTGACGTTTATAAAACTAACAACCAGTAGTGTCATTGTAATTATTACTTTTTTCATTTGATTCCTGCACTTTCAGAATTGACAATTAACTTTTATTCTGCAATTTTAAACAAGCGGCTTTCCGGCGGACCGAGATAACTGGGTTTTACCTCACCGGTTTCAACTACCAATTTTTGGAGTACTACGCCGGGATCGACCGCCCAGAATTTCAAAGTATGTTTGCCGGAGCTTCCCAACTGGTGGACGGAAGTCATTATCGTAATATAGTCACTGACGGAATTTTGCCAGTCACGGTGGGTTTTCCCGGCATGCATATTGACGATTTGAACCGGTTCATCATCCAAAGAAATTCCATAGCATAAGCCCGGACCGTTCGGAAAATTCTGGGTCGGCGCCAGATAAGCCCTAACTTTTACTTCGCCGGCATTAAATAAATAAACCTGGTATTCAAGACGCGGACTGTCGCCTTCCGGAATCAGACTGGACATCGTTACCGGGAACGGGGTAACTGAAGAAAGCGTGCGTCCCAGATCGGGAATAATTTGCCATAAAACACCACGAGCGTTAACGGCCTTGGAAAAATGTTCGGCTTCCATTGAAACATAATAGTTGCTTTCGATAAAACAGTTTGCCAGTTCCGATTCAAGAACGGCTGGATTATTGATAACGATTTTAACCTCCACTTGACTTTTCCGTGGACCTTTGATAATAAGCGGAATCGTGCTCCTGCCTTTGGGCGCTTTTTTCCAATCAATGTCAATCCAGAGACGTTCTTCGGTAATAATTTCCCCCTTTTCCCGACTAATCAGAACGCAGGGATTACCGGATTTAATCGTGTATTTAAAGGGCTTTTTACCCCGGTTAAAGATCTCGATATAGTGGCAGGACTGGCTATAGGGATCGAATTCCGGCAAAATCGCCTCGTTTTTCGCAGGCGGCCAATATTCAGTCGAGCCTTCAATCGCAACACCCATTTCGGCTGATTCCGGTACATTGATCTCGATTACCTCCGGCATGGTATTTTCATCGGGTTGTTGCCAATAAGTGTAGCCGATATGAGTCTGATCCATCATGTGATTCCATTTGCCATTGGCGATATTGTGATAACGATCGGTTATTTCAGCGTCTTTTTTAAATAAGTCGCGGGCTTTCTGAGCCAGTTCATTGGTCAGAGCGCGCTTCTGCTGAGCATAGAGTCGGTTCCGCGCCACGGTCACATAAAGTTCATTGAGATTAGCGCAGGCTTCGGTGGGATGGAAAACCAATTGATAGAAAGCATCGCGATATGCGGTCGGCAAAGCTTCATAAATCATCTGCGCTTTTTTAGCTAGGTCATTATATTCAGCTACAACGGTTTCGGCTTCGCGATAATTGACCAAACTATAAGTTTCAGGTGAAAGCAATTCTGGTTTGCGGCGCGCGTTGAATCGGGTGTACTGAGTCAATATATGAGCAATTTCCTCAGCATATTGAGTTCCAAACTGCTCCTCCGCCCAGAGGCGCGTGTATTCAGGCAAGCGTTCCGCCGGCCATCTTTCCGGATTCCAGGCAAAATCCATGAAAAAGCTAATCGGAAATTCCATCGGTTTAATATCACCGACATTGACCACCCAGATTCGGTCAACGCCATATTGATAAGCCAGGTGCATTTGCTCCCAAACTCGTGAAATCTGAACCGTATTCAGCCATTTGTAGTTGCGCGGATCGCCGACATAATCGAAATGATAATAAATTCCATACCCGCCAGCGCGCGGTTTGTCGTCTAAACGAGGCAAGCGCCGGATATTACCCCAATTATCATCACTCCACATTATGGTCACGTCATCGGGAACCTGCAAGCCAGCATCGTAATAATCCTGCACTTCTTTATAAGGAATAAAAACCTGCGGAATTTCCGTGATGTCTTTATTTATATGTTTAGTAAGAATTTCACGCTGGTCTTTGAACACCTGTTCGAGCAAGGCAATCTGTTCTTGAACATCCACTCCTCCTTCCATCTGGGTATCGTGTATTCCCCGCAAACCGACTGTATAAATGTTTTCATACCGGCCTCGGGCAGCAACGGTTTCGTCTAAAACTTTATAAATGTTTTCACGATTAATATCATAACGCCAGGGACCCATAGTTTTTGAATTCCATAGGCCGGCGCCGGGATCATTATTATAAAGCAGAGGTTCACAGTGCGATGAACCCATCACGATGCCATATTCATCGGCTAAGCGTGGATTCTCCGGATCCGAACCAAAGTATTTGCCCCACATCCCCGGCCAGAGATGATTGGCTTTCAATCTGAGCAAAAGTTCAAAAACATTGACATAGAATTCGTGATTGAAACCGCCGAATTTTTCATAAGCCCAGTTGCTCAAAGCCGGCGCTTCGTCATTGATAAAAAATCCCCGATATTTTACTTTGGGTTCGCCGAGAGTATGACGCCCCGGTTTGATATAAATCCTATCCTTTTTCTTCACCGGAACATCAGCCCACCAATACCAGGGCGATACCCCGATTTTCTCGGAAAGATCGAACATACCAAAAATTGTGCCGCGCTTATCACTTCCTACTATAACCAGCGCTTGCTCGACATCCGGATACGGCTTTTCAATCTTCTGAATTAGAAAAGTTTCCCACTTGCCGGCAATATTTCTGACATCCAATTGATTATTTTGAATCAAAGCATCAATTAGGGGACTTTGGCCAATTGTTCCCACGATGACGATTTCTTTAACCTTGGGAATTGTATCAATGGCAATCGCCGGCTCGGCATCGGTTACCATTTTTAAGTCCGATTGGAAAAGCTTCAGAACGCGTATTACTCCAGGATAATCCTGCGAACTGGCACATAGCGGCGCAGTATTACCGGCAACCGAAAGCGGAAAACCACCATCAATTGCTTCAACCGAGACATAGGATTCTACATCACCGGTAACGGCTTCTAAAAAATTAGGGCATAATAACAATAGGTAGAAGAGAATTAACATTACTTGTTTAGCGAAACGAGTTATTAATGAAGTGGATGATTTGCGACGATTAAAGCGAATTTCATTGCGGCAAATTTGCTTCATCTTGTCCTCCATTTAAATTTTTTCAATTATCAAAACATTCAGTATTACAATTATTGAACCGTTTCGATTTTAATAATATCTATTCGTTTAATCAAATAGATAGTGCATTTTTCTAAAATTAATTTGTGACGATGAACTTATGTAAACCGCCTGCCCGACTGCTGACGCATTCATTCAGGCGGGGAGGCGCACGGAGTTTTTTAAGCATTTTTAAGTACTCTTAAGTGCTTATAATATTTTTACATCGCATTGAATTTCTTAAAAGAACTTAATAGTACTTATTGATACTTCCATGCATTCATGCATTGATACTTAATAACAACCATTGTTTAGTATTTTCTTAATAAAACTAAAAAGCACTTAAAGACACTCGACAGAATTTTATAAAAATCTAAAGTAAATAATAATTTCCTAAAATCGGTCACTATTATTAATACCACTCTATAAATATTTTGCTTAAATTAGCAGTTGATTTTTTGGTGATTGGAATCGGTCAGGTATGGTATTACGGCTATTTTTTCTTTACAACTATAAACGAAGTGTCAGTATTGGCGGCAACGAATTTTTTCTTAAACCAAAAAATTTGGACTCACTTATGGATTGTATGATTATGAACCGGAGTTTTGTATGACAAGAATTACGATTGAAGAAGTCGCGAAACAGGCCAACGTTTCGAAAGGAACGGTATCTGCTGTAATAAATGGTAAGAATTCCGTTAATCCAGCCACGCGAGAACATATACTTAAGGTAATGAAAGACCTCAACTTCCGTCCACGTGGTATGGCGCGAAATCTGAAAAACGGTGATCAAGTTCGTTGCATCGGTTTGATCATTAAAGACTTGAATTACCCATTTTATACTTCGATTGCGGCTGGCGCCCGAGAATATGCTAACAGCAAGGGGTATTCGGTGATTGTCGCTAGTTCGGAAAATGATCATGAATGTGAGAAAAAATTTACGCACCTGTTTTCTATCAAAGACATTAAAGGCGCGATAATAGCGCCAATCGTCGAAGGTGAAGCGGAAATTGATCATCTTTTCAAATTAAAAAGAATCAACTATCCCTTTGTTCTACTTGAAGATGTCAAAGGTATTCAGGCTAATGTGGTTGCCATTGACAACCTATCCGCCATTAAAACGGCAGTCAAATATTTAATTGATAATGGGCACACCAAGATTGTCCATTTTGCGGGACCGCCACAGTCCTCACACACTCAGGAGCGGATTGAGGGCTTTCGTCACGCTTTTAGTGAAAGCCCGCTTATTTTCAATAAAAATTTGATCATATCCATAGGTTCGCGTCATGAAGAAGCCTATGGTAATACTATGAATTATTTTAAGAACCGAAGCCGGGAAGATTATCCAACCGCAATAGTTTGTTTCAATGATCAGCAAGCTCTGGCAGTTATGACAGCTCTTAAAGAGTTGAATATCCGAATTCCGGAAGACATTTCCATAATCGGCAATGATGATATTACTTATGCAAAAATCTATCCGGTGCCTCTAACCACTATTCGGGCGCCTCAGCATGAAATCGGTTATAAAGCCGCTGAAATCCTGATTCGCAATATCGAATCCACGACGGCTATTCCTAATGAGAAAATCGTTCTGGACACCGAGCTGGTTATCCGCGAATCATCCCGGGTATTGAACTAAAATTTTATTCATTTTCAATCCCTTTGGGATGGGAAAAATACAGTCATAAAACACAATTTACAACTCCATCAGGAGTTGAAATTGCTTATCTCGGGATCGTATCCTGAGTCTAAAAAGGCCGAACAATACGCCAACCCCGAAGGGGGTTGAACTCATTTAAAATTCTCGCCTATTATCGCTTCTACTGCGCAGTTTGCCCATATTCTAACTTTTTAACAGACTCCAATTTACTGCTATTCAAAGCAACGAGTTCTAATAGATTTTCTCAATCAGTTATCTGCTTCGTCTTTCCATTTATAATTACAACCGGTCTAATCTGTGTTTTATACAGACCGACCGGTTGATTATCAAATCTACCTGATGTATATCATCAGGCGAACTGCTTTAAGATAACTGCTATTTTTCTATTTCAAGAAAAGGCATTTTTTAGTTTCAGTGTAGTTAGCTGCCTTTAATTGATATAGATAGACTCCGCCCGCTAATCCACTCCCATCAAACGTAACCGAATGACTGCCGGCTTGTTTGACATCATCAACCAGAGTAGCAACTTCTTGTCCGAGTAGATTATACACTTTGATAGTCAGGTGACTGGCAGTAGGTAATTGATAATTGATGGTGGTCGTCGGATTGAAAGGGTTCGGATAATTGCTAAAGAGTTTATAGGACTGAGGTGTTTCGGCCATCAGCTTATGGATCGAGAGTGAAGCCGGGACATATTCGCGGAGCCACACCAGAGCAGGCCTTTCGGTATTGTCCGAATTGATGAGATAAGCCTTCTGTTCATTACGCCAGAGACCCGGACGCCAGCCCCAAAGGGTGATGCCTTCGACGGCTGGATGATTCCAAAAAGTCGGGAAAATCCGCTTGTAATCGCTTAACTGCTGAGCATCGGTTGGGCCGTCAATATCCATTTCGGTTATTTGAATCGGCAAGCCGGTTGTAGCCAGCGAATCTAGATTGGTTTTCATTACACTAGCTGTTACAGTTGTCGTAAACGCATGACCTTGTTCACCGATTATGTCAATTAAACCTCGGTCTTGTAGAAGTCTGATAATTTTTAGATACTGCGAAGTGTTGGCGGTGCTATTGATAATGTTGAAATCATTTATCATCAGTCTGGTTCCTTCGGGGAAAATCTCACGTGCCATTTCAAATGCCTTAATTACCCAATCCCAACCGGTTGCACCGTTACCGCCCAAAGCTTCCTTATAGTTAGCTCGCCCACTGGTTCCATCCGGCGGATTATGACCCGCCAGTGGTTCATTGACCACCTCTAAATAATCAATATCCGGGTATCTCTCAGCCACAGCTTGAAACCATTCGGTTATTTCTTCCAACTGCTCTTCAGCTGGCAATGAACTGATCCAGCTAGGCTGTTGCGCGCCCCAAACTAGAACATGAAAATGGAACGGAAAGCCATTATCCTTTGCAAAATGGTAAGCTTCATCCAGAGCCGTCCAGTTCATAACGTCACGCGTGCCTTCGACACTACCCCACTTACCGGCATTTTCCGGAGTGACCTGATTCCAGTAAGATGCAAAATTTTCAGCTTGAGGGCTACTATAGACACAACCGAGAAATTTAGGTTTTCCGGTCGCCAGAGGTGGACCTTGATAGATCTCTACTATAATGGGTGGATTACCGGCTTCTCTTTTGTCCAGATTCGAGACGGTATAATTCAAATCGGCCCGGCCAAAGGCAAACTTATCAAAATCCAGTCCATTTTCGCGGGCACCAATCTGGAAAATTTGGGTTAAGCTATCTTCAGAAACATAAAAAGTTATCGTCGTATCACCTTGATACTTATTCTTCGATAAATTGACCCACTTCCAGACGCTATTACCGGCGGCACCGGCACCATCTACAACAGCGCTGGAATCAGTAAAACCAGCAGACGCCAATCCATTTACAAAGACCCAATCCCCATTAGTTACAGAATCTTTTAGACCAAATCCTTTACCATAGAAGAAGCTATCATCATCGTAACCTCCGGAACCGACTCGCATTCGGGCAAAAAGATTATAGCTGCCGGAGTCCGGAAAAGTTACCTGATAAGTATTTATTCGTTTTGCCGAACCCGGATTAAAAGCAGTAGAATTCGTCTTAATAGTCACGTAGGTTATATCACCGGCGGTAAGAATGTCGAAATCACTACCGATTTCGCCGGACTCGGCTTCGACGACTACCGGCTTTTTGATCTCATCGAGATATACTATCCGAAAATTATCAATGTAAATCGTGTTGCCAACATTCGCTGAATAGCTGAAGTGAATCGGCGCTCTAATGACAGTTTCCTGATCCGTAATCGTAAAATCTTTTGTATAGGCTGTCCAGGTAGTGGTGAGAGTAGCCGGTCGAATAAACGTATATTCACTATAGGCATAATTACCGACCGTAAAATTAACCTGCGCCCCGGCTTTTTGAGCTTTAGCCCAAACGGTAAAGCGATACTTTCCACCCGGAACAACCGGAATACTATCAACCACTATTTGTAAATCCCACTGATTTGATCCAATGGCGCTAACAACGACTTTCAAAGCTCGATTTCCGTGCTGGACAACGCTGTCAATAATCTCAAAATCGGCGCTACCGGCTTGTTTCTCTATTACCCAGCCAGCAACATCTCTACCGGAGACTTCTCCGAGTGGAGTCGCTTCAAAACTACCATTGGTAACCAGCTGAGCGTTTAAATTTATAGCCGTAAAAACCAGCAGCAGACCGATGATGCAAGTCTTGCCAATTGCTAACATTTTTGACTTTTTAAACATTTTTTTCTCCTTATATTTATTCATAATTCTTATCCTACAATTTCAAATATAAAACCTAATCATTTACCAGTCAAGAGCTGATCAGCCGCCATTACAATAAACATATAGGTACAGGCACCGCCGATAATATATTCGCGTTCCTGCCAGATAAAAGGCCAATCCTTGTCCTCGGGAAAGTCCGGTCGAACTATATTAACAGCCGCCCAAAACGTACCACCGGGAACATAACTCCAGTCGGCACGATTCGCTCCATAGGCAATCGTCGGGGAATTTGAGCCGACTCCGGAAACCAAGCTATTGGTAGTGCTACCCGGTCGGCATCCGAGCAAGAAATTGACTACCGAATATAAATGATCCGGTGAAAACACATCCGGCCAGGCTTTATGCAGAAAATAGGCGGAATATCCCAGATATTCCGGAGTTCTGGTCGGGCAACCAAACGGAGTGGCGCTCATCATTTTGTCCAATTCCGGTTTTAATTCTTTCGCCGCCGTATAGACTGCTGTTTTAAAATCTTCACAATCAATATAAGGTATCACCCGAGCAATTGATGTAGCACTTAATTGAAATTTTTTCACAATTTCATCCTTCATACCGCACAATTCGTCCTTGTATTTCTGGGAATTAGTCGTTATGATCAGTTCGCATAAAGCGTTCACCCGGGCGTTATCTCTCATAAATTCACTGACGGTACCTTGATTCTTATTGGCTTCGTACAGCGCTTCGGCGACGGTGAGGCATTCTTCTGCCAGTTCATCGTTATATCCTTTTAAAACGCGAGCGGCGGCGGCTAAACCGGTTGCTCCCACGAGTTGTAAATCAGCCTTTTCATCGGTGAAAACCAGGCGATCATCCAAATCCGGAATATAAACTTGAATTTCATGCGCATTCAGTTCTGGATCGAAAATTTTCGAATAACGATTAGCGACTTTTTTATACCACATTTCGTCAATATTGGCGGCTTTGGCCCTGGCTTCCGGATCGTCGAAGACCTTACCGTCGGTCATCGTAGACCCGTCACCGAGCAATACATACTGGCGTAAAGTAGGACAGATTATACCGCGATAAAGACGACCGAGCTGGCGATAGCCAGCCAGAATTGTCAAAACACCATGCTCCACCTGTTGCAGGAGATCGGGTTTGCCGTCAGGCTGATGAATTTCGACATGATGATTTTCCTGATCAATATACGTATTGTCCCACTCTATGCCGAATTCTTCATAAGCCAGCGCCAGAGTTAGAACCGCCTGAGCTTGCGATTCCACTCTAAGATCGTAATCACCGGCATCATGCCAACCGCCGACGTTCAAACCCGGCACATGCTCTAACGGCTTATATTGAGTCAAAGTCGAGGTCATTCCCTCATTATTATAACCGTCGAAATGGCGAATATTCAACGGCATCATCAATGCATCATCCATGTGACAACAGCCATGCCAGACTCGATATTTTTGGTTCACACGCATATGGCACATTTGAACCGGTATAAAATAATCCAGCGTCGGTTGCCAGACATTGTGCTTGTAAATAGCGGGATCAATCCGAAATGAATTACTGACCTTATTGCCATATTTTACTATATAGATACCGGATTCCTTGATATCGGAAAAATCCAGCAAGGCATATTTGTACCGGAGATATTGTCCCCATTCTTTGGGTTTCCGGTCAATTATTACTTTATATTCACCACCGTTAGTTATTTTATACAGAATTGCATTCTGAATATTCGTTTCGCGTTTATCCAATTCGATATAAGCGACCTTCTTCTGATTGGGGTGATAGCCAACCTGCGAAATATGAATAACCGGTTCGTATTTATAGTCGGGAATGACATTTGGGGTTATGACCCATTCAATCGCATTTTTTGTGGCGCCGCCAGGAACCAGCGAACGCACCACAAACCAGCCGTTATTATGCTGTAAACTGCCGTCCAGCAGGACAAGTTTACTGCCTTTACTTTCGATTTTCATCCGAAAAAGGTCACTTTCCGGCGCAACGATTAAAACCTGACCTTCGGCTAAAGCCGGCGCCTCGGCTTCACCGGCTGAATTAAGAACGGCCTCACCTTCCGGCTGACGTGGAAAGATGCCGGATTTACTGTCCATATAATAGTGTTTTCCATACAAATTGCCCGGGAATAATTCCAGATTGAATCCAATTTTCCCCAACCATTCCTCCGGTATCGGTTCGTCGAAATCAACCGTCACGAAAACGGATTGGCCTTTCGCCCTTACTCTAATAGTATATTTGATATGAAGATCAGGATAAATGATAGGATTAAATCCTTTCCGGTTCAAAGATTCATCCGGAAAACTACAAGGAATGCTAATCTCATTCTTCTTGCGATCAACTTTACGTCCCTCGATAGCGAGAGTCTGAGGGCTGACGCCTCGTTTTTGCAAGCCTTCGCCCAGTTTAGCGGTTGGTTGCCATTGACCGGGCGTGGCATTCAGCCGAATTTCGCCGTTAGTCGCCACGCGATTCTCGTGTTGAATGATTTCCAGACCACCTTGATGCCCTTCTGAAAACGTATTATGGAAAAACAAAACATTCAAGCCAGGCATCTCAAAATAGTCCTGATCGTTAAGCACTAAACCTTTTTTATCGGCAGCATTCAAAGAGACAAATAATCCTAACAAAGCGATCATAGAGATTACAGAATACAAAGATTCAGTGAATTTTAAAATACAACTTTTCATAAACACTCCTTGTTAAACATAAGGTTCATATTTTATAAATAATGGACTTTCAACATTGACTCACCCGTTGTAAACCTTGTGATGAGTATTGTAAAAATATAAAGTAGTCAGGAAAGCAACGAAATAAAAACTCAGCCCGATATAAAAAGTCAAAGTGTAACCGCAAGCCATTGATAAAATTACCGCCAGCACGGAACCAAGAACTGACATACTACCATTGACCCCGTACATCCAGGGAATATATTTATCCAGCTTCGCGAGTTTTAATAATTCAAGCGCCGAAGGAAATGGAATTCCCAGAAAAAAACCGCACGGCAGTAATAATACAAAGCACACAATCGAACGCAAAACCTGGCTGTATATTAAGAGTTCGTTTAGTAAATAAGGACAAAATAAAATAGTGAAAATCCCTACTATGACAACTGCCAGGCTGACAATTTTCAACCGTTTAGGGGAATTTCCCGGTTGAATTCTTTTCCCGAAAAAGCTACCGATTCCCATACCGATCAATAATGAGGATAAAAGGACTGATAAAGAAATCGTCGGCGAACCTAGATACAGGATCAATTTCTGAAAAAGGGTTACCTCGATTATCATAAATCCGACGCCGATTAAAATAAAGATTTTCAATGGGAAAATAAGAGCTTGCATCCTATTTTTATCAATGGATTTTTTTACTTTAATTAAAGGCACAATAATTAGAAAAATTCCTAAAAATGTAATCCCGATCAAAAGCCATAGATAGTCGCGCTGAATCCCCCGATTTATTTTATAAAAATAGGGGCTGTCGTCATAAACCGGAGAAAGGTCGTATTTATCCTGTTCGATATATTGTCGTAGAGAAATCCGGTTATCCCTAATATTTCTCAATAATTGATTCTCAATGGTATTATTGATTTGATTCCAATGATAGGGCAAGTAAGTAACGGCAGGCAGTTCCGGCGGTAATTGTTCGATTACATTATTAATGCTGGCAATATCGTTCGGACTGTAGGCGTTTTTCTTAATGACTATCGTCGGCGCATAATCCTCCGCCAGGATAATGAAATGATTCAACGCCTCTTGATTGCTAATTCCAATATCCTCCAAAGCATAAAGGGTGGTCATAATAAGCCGAATTAATTCCCAGCGGTTATGCACGGTAAAAATCAGACTGCCCTCGGGAGTCAATATTTTAAGATAATCTTGAATAGCTTCGACGGTAAGAAGGTAATTTTCACTGGCGGCAAGGTGATCAATGTTCTGCAACTGTTCGGTGGATGGCAGAGCCATTACGATCAAGTCGTATTTTTGATTGGTTCTTTTAATGAAATGGCGCCCTTCTTTGACTAGAATTCGGACGTTTGGGAAACCGGTGTAGATTCCCCCGTTAAAAAAACTCTGATCCTGCACAATATCCACAAAGTCCGGGTTCACTTCCACTCCGGTAATCTCTCCGATTCCACTCATCAAACCAATCAATACTTCCTTCCCACCGCCGGGACCAATTACCAGCATATTGTCCCTCTCATATCCCTGGAGAAACATAAAGGGAATCGCTGTCGTTTGCGTTACTAATAGGTTTAACAGTAAGACGTCCGGATTCTGGGGATTGCCGTTAAAACGATACATCGGCGAACCAGCCGCGCCGTCAATAAACAACTGCTTGACCATATCTTGCTGACGGTACTCCACCAGGTCCGAACGACCATACAAACTCCAACGGCTATCAACAATTTTATAATCAAAGGGAGTGAGATTAGGATAAACATAATAAAAATCCTTCTCAGGGAATTTTCCGATGGGCACTTCCCCCAAAAATTCCTTACGCCCAAAACAGCCTAGTAAAAGCATTCCTGAAAAGATTAATATATAAACGCCGATTACCGTCTTTTTCTTGAAAAATTCGCGGGAAAAGATCACAGCTGCTAAAAACATAATAAGTGATAGAAATAAAACCGCATTAGGCGCATTAAAAAAATTAAAAATTAGGAGTGATAAACCCGAGCCTACTGCGGCTCCGATCAGGTCGGACGCATAAAGCTTGAAACTTTCATCGGCAAATATTCTAAAAATTAGGGCATAAACAACCCCAGCAAAGAAAAAAGGCAGGAAAAGAAGCGGGAAATAGATAAAAGGATTAGTAATGGAGAAGCCGATAACGCTGATTATGAAAAGCAGTAAGGAAATTCCGGTGAGAAAAAGGAACCGGGCGATCGTGCGGACCACCTGGGGAATTTTAGACGCACTGTATCTATAGTATGAGAAAACACCGCCCATTCCTAAGCCAAGAATTGCCAGCGATAAAATTATAAAAGCATAATTATTGACAAAAATTACCGATGATATGCGGGTCGAAATAATCTCAAAACAAATAACCGTAGCCGAAACGAGAAATAAATTAAGATACGCTAATTTCTTATAGTTCATAAATCAGGCTATCCCACTTTGGAATCTAAATACATACCCCAATTAAGTCAAGTAACTGCAGGAAAAAAATTATCTTCGCACCCTATTTTGAATTATTTTGCAAACTTTTATCATTTTTTCTTTTTCGAAGAAGGATTAGAGGATTTTTTCTTTTCATTACTCAGTGATTTAATCGCTTTAGCTAATAATTTTTCATTGATTTTAACTTCGTAATTATCATAGAGATATTTCGTTACTTCCTGGCTGATTTGCTTGCGATGGTATTTGATAAAGTCATCAGCGATAGATTTACGAACATCGTCGTAGGTAAGTTGTCTTTCGGGCATTCTTTTTTCACATTTAATCACGGCGTACTGACGACCTTTATCGGGGTCGGTATATTCGACTACACCGTAAACTTCGCCTTCCTTTAATTTAAAGGCGGCTTCGCCCAGATAGGGCGGTTCCTTACTCAAATAGGATTTTATCTGACCATCCCGATCTTTGATAAAAGTCTTGACGAACCAGCGATTGCTAGCTTCATTGAAAGGCGTACCTGCCTGAATTTTCGCCCACATTTGATCGGCTTCGGCTTTATCGGAAAAAATCATCGCAAAGAGATTGATTTTTTCCAGCTGATAATACAAAGAATCCCGATTGGCTTGATAAAACTCCCAAAGGGCGGCTTCGGTCGGTTGCGGGATTCGAGATTCAATTACAGCTTTATTATACAATTCAACAATTTTATACTTCAGAACGGGATTATTGGTATAGGGATTAAATACTTCTTTTTCCAGCCCTAAATCCCTGGCCTTACGCACAATTTTGTCGCTACGCATGGCTTCTATAATAAATTCCTTCAATTCCTCTTTAGTTATATTGCGACTATCTCCTAAAATTAATATTTCGTCTAAAAGCCGCAGATATTCCTTGAGATCTACCTGACCTTCCGGATAAGTTAGGATTGTTAAATTTCTACCACTCGAAATCGCATTTTGTAAAGTGTCCCGATAAATAGCTTTGTAAAAATCGGGAATTCTTGACCATTTGACTAGCTGATCAAGCGCTTTTTCATTCCATATTATAGAATCCTGATTAACCGATGCTTTTTTATCTTGATCATATTCATTTAAACTGGTATAGTAGTAGCCATTTTGGAGTTGAGAGATTAACTCATCCTTAACTTGATCAAAAGGTTTTAGTTTTATTGGTTTTACGTCGGTAATTTTCACAACATAATAAGCATTATATTCGTCCAGGATCCGGACATCACCCTTATTGAGACTAAAAATAACCCGGTTACGGGGACTTGCCATACTCTTTTTCCAGTCTATGGTAAGAACAGAAACATCCGAAACGTTATTAATGGTATATTGCTTAATTAGTTCATTAAAATCAACCCCTTGTTCGGCTTTGGTTTTTATTTCCATAGCCTGATTCTTCAAAGCATCCAATTGAGCATCGGAAGCGTTTTCCGGTTTATTTAAAATTATCTGTTGATAATAGACCTCTTTACCCATCTGATTGTAGGTTTTCCGGGCGAACTCCTCACTGGTATATTTACCCAGATATTCCGTTTCGAAATATTTGACGATTAACTCTTCATTAATATTTCTCTGAAGTTGTTGCATCAATTGTGGATCATTATTTAAACCTCTTTTGAAAAAGTCAATACACTTCAGCTGATCCAATACCATTTCGTTCAGCGCCCGTCGGTAAGCCTCGGACTTATCGCGGTATCTTCGATGAAAAAATTCATCATAGACGTATTTATGCAGATCGGCAAAAGTAATTTTATAATGGTCGTCAATTACTGCTACAGTCTTTTGAGTCAGATCGGTTTGCTTACCGCAATTTGTAAAAATATTAGTTGTCATCGCTAGTAGCAGAATTGGTAGATAAAAATTTGATCTCATAATAAACCTCATTTAATTGGAAGATTTTCTGGATTGAAATTTAACAAACTGACTGGTAAATTCACGACCATTAAACGGGCGAGTAGTAATGGTTGGTTCCCTAAAAATATGATTTTTTAAATTCTTTAAGTCACTAATGAATTTGGGTATCGTCGTTTTTTATGCAAAACCCCGGCAAAATATACCGGGGTTTTGCATAAGTCCATTCATTAATCGAATAATGGAAATGCCTACTTCATTAATACCATCTTTTTGGATATGGTTTTGTTACCATAGGTAATAGTATAGAAATAGACGCCGCTGGAAAGTCTGGAACCATCAAATAATACACTGTGATTCCCATTAGCTCCGCGGAATTCATTATTAATCAATGTGGCAACTTCCTGTCCCAACATATTATAAACTTTCAGAGTAACATTGCCCGGTTCCGGAAGAGTAAAGTTTATAGTCGTAGTCGGGTTGAACGGGTTCGGGAAGTTCTGACGTAAGGCGAATTTTTCCGGTTTTGTATTAGCTGGCGCTATGGCCGAAGGTTTTAGTTCCGGGAACCAGTTCAAATCTCCGAGAGGAAGTCCGTCGGTACCACCTGTTTTTAAACTAGCCTTACTATAAGAAAGATCAACAGGAATAGGCCAATCTGAATAGGTATAATAATCATCGCCTATTAAGACCAAACGCCAATCAGGCATAACAGCTGTACTATTAGTGTCTACAGTCGAGATAGAAAATGTCTTTAAATTAGTAACCTGAGTCGTCAAGAGATCTTTGGGATCTGTAAAATCAGGTAATTCTTCTATCCAGTTTTCTTCAACCAAATAAGGATAGTTCACGTCATCATCAAACATCGCCTTAGTCCTCGAATTCATTGTGATCATTTGACTGACCCATTCGTCACTATTTTGAGGTTTATTTTGATTTACAATATCAACTACATCTGCTAATGCCGGAGACCAATAAATAACGTTATTTTTAACCGTGAACTTTCTGTCAACGTGTATTGAAGTATCAGCAATCAAATTAACAAGACCAATCGGAAGTTTCTCTTTATCTTCTTCACCAACATCGGCGTTTTTAGGACCGTAGGGCTGGACATTACAATTGACAAATATATTATTTGTAATAGTAAAGTCTTTCTGAGAACCCAAATCAAGGAATACTAAATTGGAAATGTTAATGAACGTATTATGATTGAAAACAACCTTATTAAACGTATTTGCTCTAAACTTATACATAAAGCCCTGAGCCATAACATGAGTATTGTTTTCAACCCATAGGGTATCCTCTTTATTAAAACAATCCAGTACTCCACCATTACGCCGACAGGGTTGACCGTTCATATTAACAAAATAACAATCCTTAATAAACCATGATACATTTTGAGCACCACTTGCTGTAAATACCCATCTGGTACGTTCAAATAAACAGTTCTGAAAAGTTAATTTTATACCTCCAGTCTGAACATCAAAAAAATTCCAGCCCAAACCTTTATTCGCATTTGCAGGAATGATGTTACAGTTTTTTATGGTAAAATTATGTTTAACAAAAATTGCCCCTGTATTAGAGCCACCTTCCCAAGCGGCGCCACAAATTACTGGAGGAGCTGCTACTGCTTTATTATTAACCAAAATTGTAGGGTCTTCGCCCACAATAACAGTCGGTCTCAAGGTAGCAGGATTATTAACAAGTGGATAATATCCGTCGGCCTTTAGCATATAAACACGGCCCGCCGGAACATTAACAGTATCTAAGGTAATTACCAGATATAATGAGTTTTGCTCACCTAGATCATTAAAATCCTTTATTACCAGAGTATCACCTATTGTCTCCGAAATATAATCGCTCAAATTTTGCGAAAATACCTGAGATGAGATTAATAAAACTGATACTAATAAAAATAATTGTAACTTTTTCATTTTTCAATTTCCTTTAATTAGTTGTTAGTAAGTTGTGAATTAAACAATATGATAAAGTATTTTTGCATTCACCTCCTTTTCTTTTTTTAATTGATTTAACGAAACTATTCCTTAAAATCATAGAATATTTTCCTTTTACCTCCTTTCGTTTACATTTTAAAAACTATACCTGATATTGAACTGAAACATTCTGGGTGAATAACTAATTGACGCTTTATTCTTAAGAATGTCTCCATCAACTTCTCTTCGGAACTTACGATAGGTGTAAGTTGGAGTATTTAGTATATTAACACCATTAAATGAAACACTTAAACCTTCTAAGAAAGATAATTTCTGCTGAAGGGTAAAATCACATCTATAAATATTTCCGGTAAATGCATCTTCTTCTGGTCTTCCTCCTACACTCGTAATTACATCACCTTGCAGGTTGAATGAAATTCTCCCCGAAAATCCTTTGTAATCAACTCCAAGTGCAACATTCAAATTATGATCACCCTGGTGCAGTAATCTTGCCGTACGAACTGTGTCTTTAGTAATGTATTTATGTTTCCAAAACTTACCATCTTTATAAAGTGAATCTATATTCCTGATCTGCATGTAATCCATCTCCGACCAGGATCTGGTGTAGTTAATATTCAGTACTAAATGGTTCAGAGGCTTAGGTAAATACCAGAAATTTGTTTGCCATTCTGTCTCAAGACCTCGTATATACGCAGGGTGAGGATTATTAATATAGGTCGTTATTGTCTGCGATGGAGTCGGTGCTTCAGCATCCATTCCTTTAAAGAAATCATCGCCAGGGAACGATACATCATAGTAACTCAGATTTTGGTAAAATATTGAAGTCTGGTAGAATATATGGTCTATTTTCTTATAAAATCCACCTAATGTAAATAGACCTATTTTATTATTGTAAAAAGATAAATAGGCATCATAGTTTGTTGAAATTGCCGGCTTTAATTGGGTGTTTCCTGCGGTTGCATAACCCCCTGGCTCAAAATAAATACTTGGCATAATTGCCGGGTAATCTGGACGAGAAATGCCTTTAGTATAAGCCAGTCTAACATCAGCCCAGTCTGTAAGTTTATACCGAATATGTAAATTGGGGAAAATATTATCGTCATTCCGATCAACTGTATTAAGTGTATCCCAAACAACTCCATAACCATAAACAGAATGCGTACAGTACACAAATCTACCGTGATAGTTCATATTATAGTGCTCAAATCGCAACCCACCAATTAGCGACAATCTAGGACCAATACTAAAATCACCCATTAAATAACCAGCTGAAAATGTTTCATTACCATCAAAATCTTCCCTTTCTGAGTAGGGCATATGTCTAGCAGGCGTCCAACCAGCTATGGATGTTTTCATATATCTATCCATCAAATCCCTATCATAGGCATACAAAAATGGGTGATCTCCATTTAGAAAGTACTCCCCTCTTTTGTAATTAGGATCCCAGAGATCTGAGAACACAACCGGATTTGAAGGAGAAAGGTTTGGGTGGTTTGGGAAAAAATCTTTGGTAGTGTTATAATAATCAGTATCGTAGGAGCCATTAAAATCGGCTTCGACATCATTTTCGCGTTCAGACCTTGTGTATTTACCACCAAATTTAAATTTAGATGAAATACTTTTAGAAAACGCTACCGGTATGGTAAAATCAAGAGTAGAATTATATACATGTTGTTTAAATTTTTCATCACGTGCTACTACCCATCCCTGGACTGATGCATCCATAGCGTCTGTAGAGTCTATTGAAAGGTCTAAAACATCATCAAGAGTAAAAGTCCTTCTTTCATTTACATATTGTATAGGATTGCCAAAGGCATCATAACCGAATGGATGAGGGTTTGTATTGTAGAAGTACATAGGTTGTCCGATATCTCCATACCTAAGATCGGTATATTTACCAGTATAAGAATGGGATAACGACAACTCAGTTTTTACCTTACCAAAGTTATATTCCGATTGTAAGGCATTAATCATTAAATCCTTGCCATATTTGTCTCTTGTTATGGCATAATCAGCACGGGATACATCGAGATTATATATATCCCTGAAGGATGTGTTATCACTTATATTGTTAGTGTAAGTGTTTTGAATTAATATTTTACCTTTGGGTAACACATAATCTAAGATAACACTTCCACCGCCATTACTAATCTCATTCCATTGATCAGTGAGAGTAAAAGTTTGCATCTGGTAAGGCGCTTCTCCATAAGGTATATTGCCAATCCCAAAAATTTGAAACCCGGCATTAACAACATCTTGTCCTATATTCGAACGGTCAGCGTTCCCTTGAATAAAAACTCCTAATCTATCCCCCAAAAATCGGCTACTTGCGCTTCCCCATACTTTATAATTGTCCGTAGTCCTATCAAGAGTATTATAACCTCCTTGCGAAAATAAATCAAAATGAAAACCAGTAGGCGCTTCTCGTAATCTCAGATTAACTACTCCCCCAATAGCGTTGGCATCCATATCTGGTGTCAGGGCTTTGATGACTTCTATACCTGAAAGAAGGTTGGATGATATAAACCCCAAATTAGTTGAACGGTCGTTCATATCTGTAGATGGAACCTGCACACCATTGACAAGCACCATATTTAATTTAGATTGAACTCCTCTGATAACTACTTTATCCCCATCTTGAAGTGAAATACCTGGCAATCTACTTAAAGCTGCTGCCGCATTATCATCAGGTAGTTCATGAATTCTGTCTTTGGATACTACATTAGTAATAGTGTTTGATGATATTTGCTGGTTGATTGCAGCTATTTGACCCGCAGCTTGACCAGTTACTACAACTTCTTTCCCTGAAATAATAGTAGGTTCAAGTCCAAAGTCTTGAATCACGGTGCCACCTTCGGGAACTATTACCACAGCACTCATTGTTTCATACCCAATGTACGAAACAATGATCGTCTGTTCACCAGTTGGAACATTATGAATAAAATAGGTTCCATCTTGATCTGCCGCCGCTCCGATATTGGTACCTTTTACCACTACATTAGCATATGAAAGCGCATTTTCTGTTTTTTTGTCATATACTCTTCCCTTTACCGTACCAGATGCCATTACCAGCTGAACTGTCATTAGAAAAACCATTCCTACCTTGAAAAGCATTCCATTATAAATTCGGCAATTCGTTTCACTACTCTTGAGCAAGTAGATTGCCCTTCTCTTAAAAATTTCTGCGTTTTTCATAAAGCCACTATCCTCTTTTTGTTGGTTTAATATTAATTGAATCGTTTCAAAATGTCAAGGAAAATTTGTAAAAATTTTATGGTTGTGGTGGATATGCACCTATATAGTTAACCGCTTTCTCTGAGCCTCTTAGCAATTTATTGACTTCTACCGGCAACTTAAAACCATATTTTACGGCTGAAAATTCAGGTAATACTTGGAAATTGTGCAATTGTGAACACTTAAACAGGGGATCGCTATAATTCAGAAATTCCTGGCTATTGGCTGAAAATTTTGGATACATTTTCCGTATTTCTGCTAATGATTGGATTTCTATTTGACAATTAGGATTGGCGGCCGGACTCCATAAAATCAGCGGATATTTACGTTCATCGGCTCGCACATAAATATTATAATCGAGCTGCGTCAGCATCGGCTGGCTAAGCCGTTCACATAGCGAAGCTGGTTGCCAGACAAATAGCAACGGTCGTTCAAAATCTTTAGCGCCATACATTAAATTATTGACGAAAATATGCCCTTCTCTTTCATCTACACCTGGCCCGGTACTGGGATGCCAGCCAAAGTGATCACCTTCGGCACTGCGTTCATTGCGCCCAAAACAGGCGGTACTATTGACGAAAGTATTGTTATAGATATGGGCATTCGAACTATTGAGAATCATTAATCCATGATCACAATTCACAAAGACATTTCCGGCGCAGGTCACTCCCTTTGAGATCTCAAAAAAGAAGCCGTTATCGCTCGGCCAGGGGCGATCTTTGGAAAAATTGATATCATTACGCCCGACGCCTTCCACCCAATTATTAATGAATACGCCGTCAACATTGCCGACATCGTACCATATACCGTTTGAATTCGGGAGGTCAATCACCAGATTATCATTACAGGTCACTCGATAGCATTGATTGAAAATTTTGACGGCTGCCGGAAAATAACCGGTGATATTTTCAATGTTATTCCGCGTAAAAATATTCTTCTCGAGTAACACATCATTGGAAGCAATGATATAAAGACCTTCGGTGCTGGTGTCGCTAATTTTACAATGACGGAAGGTCATATGATCGCCCTTAAAATATCCAGCAACGCGCGAGCAATATGAGATTGTGCAATTCTCAATGGTAGTGCCGACGACATCCTTGCCATGATTGGCCTCAGCGGACAAACCCTCAGGATACACGCCTTCGATTTCGATTGCCTCATAGGCATATTGGGTAAAAGTTATTCCACGGATAGTCGGGCCTTTGCCGTCTGATTTCTTGCCGTGCACATCTTTGGTAGTCCTGATTAAAGCACTGTTGAAAGCCGTTATTTCCACCAGGCGATCGGTCGGGTCTATACCGATGTAAATTTCACCTTTATCATAATTAATATAATAACTATTCTCGTCAACTTCGCCTTCCCAACCGACCGATTGTAAAAATTTGCCATCCACGAAAACCATATCATCATTGAAACGATGTAAGGGCGTCTTTTTGCCTTCACGGTCGCGAACCCACCAATCATCCGGCCGGTTGGGAAACAGACGAGTCCAGGTTGTTTTCCACAATCCATTCCCTAAATTTTTCCAGTCGGTCGCAATGTAGGTTCCCTTCAAGATCGGCTTTTCGTCTTTATAAGGTTGCATCGTAATCCTTTGATTCAGGAGTAAACCGCCGGTGCGATAGACGCCTCCTCGTAGAATTATGGCATCTCCGGTTTTCACCTTTTCAATAGCGTTTTCCAGGGTGGTAGGTTTATCAAGTGTTTCTCCTGACGATTCGGCTTTCCCATCGGGGGCAACGTAATATATTTTCCCCTTCCCGCTCGGTAACTCGTAGGTTTGGTGAATCGGTCCGTACGGACCGCCGGACGGCTGAGCTTGTGCTATCAGAAATGAACTTAAGCAGATAAACAAACAGCCGACGGTAAATCGTTTGTTTTGTTTCGGTGATGAATTTCCGCTTGCTAGGGTGAAACGCGTTCTCATTTTTAATTTCCTTTCTTCAGTTATCAAGTTTCTTGTATAAATATACAATTTTTATTTGATTAATGCCTGTTATAAATCCACTTTACTTCAATAAAACAAGTTTCTTATTTTCCACAAAATTCCCGGCTTTCATCTGATATAGATAAATTCCGCCGGTCAATCCGCTGGCATCAAAAATTACCGAGAAATTTCCGGCTGACTGTACACCTTCGAATATCGTAGCCACTTCCTGACCCAGCAGATTATAGAATTTGATAGTCAGGTAAATGGTTTCCGGTAATTGGTAATTAATAGTCGTAGTTGGATTGAAGGGATTAGGATAGTTCTGGCTAAGCAAATACTCTCTCGGTACAGTCTCTTCTTTAACGCCTGTCAAATTTAATGATACCTCATTGCTGTACTCCGATCCCGCTGAACCTTTATAAGCTTTCACCCTATAAATATAGATTCGACTTTCTCCAATTGTCGTATCAACATATTGCACCACATTTTTCCCGAGAGAATCAAGGACGCTGAAAGCAGTTGCCTCGCCTTGTCTTCGTTCGATCACATAACCGTCTTCGACTTTTGAGTTATCCTTCCATTTAAGTGTAACTCTATTGTCTTCAAAACTTTGTACAATAAGATTCGACGGCGGTAAAATTACTGTAAAAATAGAAGGCTCACTCCAGGTACCGGAACCTGCAATATTCTCGGCTTGCACCCGCCAGTAAAGCTTTTGCCCTTCAAAGAAACCCGATAATGTGATTACTGTGTCAGAGGTTGTAGCGGCGGGAACTGCCAGGGGACTGAAAGTTGTTAACCTTGATACCTGGATACGGTACTGAGCCGCATATTTTTCTTTCTTCCATTTAAACGTTAGATAGTCGGCTCGTTCTGGATCAGTTAGAGTAGCAGTGATTAATTGAGGTGCTGATGGTAGAGGAATATAGGAGATGAAATTCCAATAATCGCTCCAAGGTCCAAAATAACCCTCCGCATTTTTGGCTTGAACTTGCCAATAGTATCTTTGACCTTCGGCCAAATCAGTAACTACTAGAGTTGTATCGGCCGTGGATTCGCTGACAATAGTACTTTTAAATGTTGGGTCGGTGGATAATTGGAAGAAATAGGTTTCGGCATCTTCCAGCTGGTTCCATTTAAAGGTAACACTCGCGTTATCCACGTCCGTTTGCAAATTGGCGGGAAAAATCAAAGTCGTCTTTCCTTAAAATGAAGTCCCATTACCAAGGGTAGGTACCGTCCAGGTAATCCAGGGTTCAAGATTAGTATTGTAAGGACTTACAGCTACATTGGTATTTACATCATCCTGACCGAGGAGAAATTTATCTATAAATGCTAATATATCCGGTAGCTGGTTATCCGGAATAACACAATGGCTGTGGCCTGCAACAATGGAGTAACCAAACCGATCCGGAACTCCTAAGGCTTCCCATACTTTTTTAGCTGCTACACTTCCTACGTAGCCGGATTCGTCTGCCAGCCATACATAGCTTGGGTTTCCGGTCACAAATAAGGCGCGCGGCGCTACCATAGCCATTAGTTCGTGGTGATCATGCGGTAAACGCGATACATTACCAAAGGCAAATTGGAACATACTTTCTTTGAACCAATTATGATCCGTAGCACCCAGTTTCTCCACTCCTTCTAAAGTTTCCGAGAAACGCCAGGTGGTGTAACCGCCTCCGCCAGATTCAATGGAGATGGTAAGTGCTATCCGTTCATCAAATGCTCCTGAAAAGAGTGCCATTTTACCGGCGTAAGAGCAACCGGTTACGGCCAGATGCTTGAGGTCTATGGGAAGTACATCTTGAACCAGTTCCAAACCGTCTATTAATCGGCTAACTCCCCAAGCCCAGGCGCTGTATTGCCCGGTGTTATCGGCATTGAGATGAGGATAGAGTTGATAATAAGGATCGGAATTGCTTTGTGCACCATATTTAGTGACTTGATCATGGCTATATTGTATTAGCGCAATGTTGCGCTCAAGTAATATATTAGATGGGATACTACCGCTGGGACTATTCATACCAATTACAGCCGGAAAAGGACCTTCACCAGATGGTAAGAAGATTCTGGAGATAAGTTTAAGTGTTTTTCCGTTCACAGTTACATTAACCCTGAGGGTGTCGTTTGAATAGCTAGCTGTGATATTATCGGGACGAACTGGTTTTTCACCAATTTCATAATGTTCAATCTCAGCTTTGATTTCTGCCCTTCGATATCGCCAATCGGAATAATTGGCCATTCGGCCTCTCCCATCGGACCACTCAAATGGATCAGGTAGAGAAACAACAATCGGCAATTCTTCGAACGAAGGCAAATAGGGTATTGGGCAGTCCGCCCCAGTGTGTTCAACCTCATACGCCAACGGCATTTCCTGTGCTAAAACATTAACCCAAAGAAATGACACTAATAACAACGTTAATGAGATCCATTTTCTCACTTTTGATGCTCCTTTCTAAGTAAAAAATTAATTAATTAAACGACTCGAAATATCAATTATCACTCTCATTTTTGTAAAATTACATTTACAGATTAAATTTACAAATAACCCATTAATCCGATACAAATGTCGTTATACTTGAAGGTTCCAGCGTAACCGTAATCCTATTGTTAATTACCGGAATTTTATCGGCTTGTTGGCAGTTCTTCGTACTGGTAGTCGTAAATGGCGTAAATGACGCCACGTTTCCGTTCGGAATCGTGAAAGTTTGCTGAAGAGTCGAAGACGAACTGATATTCAGCACCACTAACACCATTTTGGACGAGGCACTATCTTTATAAGCCGTCGCCAATACCGATTTCTGAGGCATAGAATTACATTTGATCCGATGATATCCCGGACGAATAAAGCGCGAATATTGCGACATCACATAGCCTTTTTTGGTAACCTCACCTTTGCGACCGCCTCCGCTACTTTCTTTTTCACCATCGCTAATGGGTCCATAATATCGAACAATATGCTACCAGACATAAGCGCTGAATCCAGCCTCCATACAACTATGCATTTCTTTAGCCACGTCAAATGCCCAGGTCCAATCATTGGAGTGACTTTTTTCTCCGGTTAAATGCTCGGTCATCCAAATTTCCTTGCCTTTTTGTTCTGCCAGCGGATAAGCCCCTAAACCACCGCCGTAAATATGCCCGCCGACAATGTCCAGGTTGGCGCACGCCGCTGAGTCATTCAATATCGGATCAGACATCTCTCTCCTGAACTGGTAGGATTCCGGCGCAATGACTCTGGTTTTAATAGTTCCAGCATTTTCCGCCATAAATTTCCGCATCTGTTCCGGACTCCAATCACAAGATTCGTAGTTAACATCAACATCCGGCTCATTTTGAACGGAGACGGCGTATAAATCAACGCCATTGTCAGCCATATAATCAATGAAAGAATTCAGATGATCGGCATAATCCTGATAATAAGATTCCAAAAGGTAGCCACCCACAATATTATTATTACTTTTCATTCTGGCTGGTGGCGACCAGGGCGACGCAAAAATCAAAACTCCCCTGTCATAAGCTTTTTTCGCCGTCGCAACCTGCGTTTGAAACGACGAGGCGGTTTCTTCCGAAGGCAGTCTCAGCCTTAACATCGAGAAACCAATTTGCCCGTCGCCTGCGCCAAAAGCTTTTTCGATTTCAGCATCGGTCATATCCGGCCGCCAGGGTAAAATATTAGCCGCTCCAAAACCACGAATATATTGTTTTAGACTATCCGGATAAACATTAGCGACCGGAATTGAAGACACCGTAAAATTGATGGTCGTGTCATTTTCCAGATACACATTTTCAATCTGCTTGGGGATAATTACCGGAAAGGTGCCGTCACAATTATCAAGCTTTACCGTAAAATTCTGCCCTGGCAGATTCACCCTTTTTGCTAAATCAACTTTTGATAACTGAACCGTTTGGAACGTCGTGGTTGCCGATTGGTGCATTCCGCTTCCATCGTAGATCAATTTGCGGATTCGGGATTCACCGCCGGCTTCCAGTCGGTAAAAATATAATCCCGTCGCTACTTTCTGACCGTGATTATTACAACCGTCCCATAGAACCTGGCAACTTCCCACCGGCTGAACCCCAGCCTCGATTTTCCGTACCTCTCGCCCCAGCAAGTCATAGATAGTCAAATAAACTCTGGATTCTTGCCCCAGAGAATAAGGAATCGCGGTCGTGGCTGAAAACGGATTAGGATAATTTTGCCCCAGATCGAATTTGGTAGGGATTCGATAAGGTGGTGTAATCGCGCTAGTTGTCACTTCCAGCTGATAATTACCCGCCGAATCGGTTAAAGTCGAAAATCGGCAACTGGCATCTACCGTATTTTCGAAAATTACTACTGCGTTCTGAACCGGAACAGTCGAACTGGTTACATTACCGTTGACTCTCACTACTTGAGGATATAATTGTGAAAATAACATTATCAAGTTCAGAACCAAAGCCCCTAAAACCAGACTTGGATTCTTTTTATTACGGCTTTTTAAAAGCATTTTAAACCCCATTTAAATTCCAATTAAATTACTAAAACTCATCCGTGCGAAAAGGTGAGCCCCTGCCCCAGACTTTCAATTCGACATCGCGTTGCAAAACCGTACCGTCACGGATGAGTTTGGACAGTCTTACTTCACTAATAGCAGTAACGGAAATAGCGAGTAGAAAAATGAATATCTTAGATCGCAGGCTTTGGATCATTCGGCTTAAATCTAACATCTCAATCCTATTTCATAAGCACCAGCTTCTTTGTTTCCACAAAACCATTAGTCTCCATTCGATAAAAGTAAACGCCGCTGGTCAGGTTGTTCCCATCCAAAACGGCGGTAAAATTTCCCGCCTGCTGAATGCCCTCGAATACCGTAGCCACCTCTCGCCCCATCAAATCATAAACCTTGATGGTTATATAACCGGTTTTCGGCACCGAATACTTTATTCGAGTCACCGGATTGAACGGATTAGGATAATTCTGACCGAGAACGAATTGTTTGGGAATCGTATTTTCATTTTCGTTAACATTATTCGAATTAATCACCAAATTTTTAAGCGCTAAATCAAGATTATTTTTAGCAGTTTCTAAACTATCCCCGGCCGAAATGGTATAGGAATAATTTTTACTCAAAGCGGTTTGCGCCTTGGTTAATGCCATTTGGAGATCACACCAGGATTCAGTTGTGTATTGGTTTTCATCTAAGGTATCCGCTAATGAGATTAGGGAATCAAGCGCATTATAATTTATGCCGACTTTCACGACGGCGTAAAACGCTGGCTTACACTGATTGTCAGCATTCCAGAGTGATGCATCGGTCTTAAAAGCCAACTTGTCATTCAAGCCATCTTTAGAGACGCTTATAAGTTTACCACGTCCAGAAAAATAACTACGTTCGACAAAGCATTTGAATAAAGCCGCATATTGATTAGCCTGCGTTGTCCAGCGCGTAGCAGTATCTGTGCTGGGTGCAACATCCAATTCAGTAACCGACATTTCAGTACAGATCGGATAAAATTTTTCATAAGAGTTAATCCACTGTTCTGCTGTAGGTGAATTATATTGGTCGTGATCTTGCATACCGATCCCGTCCAGATATCCAGCTTCGTAAATCGGAGTACAAATCCGCACGATGCCATCGGCTTTTGCCGGAATATGAGTGTTATAATCATTATAATAAAGCTTCATCTGAGTTTCGCCATAATATTCCGTCCACTTGCAGGTGAACTCAAAAGCCTTCATTATATAACTGTTGTCACCAAAGGTAATGTACCATTCGCTCTCAGTTCGATCAGTGCCATCATCTTTGACGGCTTCATTTACCACATCCATAGCCGAAAGCAATCCAGGCCATCCCTCGTGAATTATTCTAATTACTTCTTTAATATAATTGTCCATGCGCTCGGTCATTTTCTCTTTTGTTAGACGCGCGCCACTGGTTGTATAGCCAGAATAAAACAACTCTTTAGATACCTGATTATGCCAGACCAAAGTATGCCCGCGAAAAGTAAATCCCTGACGTTTTGCCCAAGTAAGTTGGGCAATCATATCCCCATTAAACTTTACTATCGGATGAATATCTATTGAGTCTTTATCTTCCTCTGAAGCGTTATTATAAGCTCTCGCACTACTGGCCAAATCAAGTGTATATTGAGGCTTCATATTATTACCGGGAGACATACTATTCATATGGAATTTTATCAGGTATCCGCCATTAGTATCAACAACAGCCGATTGCCCCCGTACGTAAGGATCATCCGCAAAACCTATATGCTTATACGAAAGCAGACAACCGATGTAAAAATCGTCAGCATAAACGTCTTTCAAAGCCGGTACATTCGTTTGGATTGGGATAGCTTGAGTATTAACTATCCAAGAAGAGAGAACCATGATAAGTAATAAAATTTTTGATCTTATTTCGTTATGATTCGAATAAAATGATTTCATTTGAAAATTCCTTTCTAGATTATTAATCCGACGCAAAAGTTGCTATACCTGATGCTTCCAGCGCAATTGTGATCCTATTGTTAACTACCGGAATTTTACCGGCTCTAATCAGTGTCTTATAAGGACCGCCGTCATCCGATAGCGGTAGTATAATGTACCCTTCGTCGTCACTATCGTTAGTAACTCGAAAAGTCGAATCCCTAAAGTGAACCGTTACTGGCTCGCCCGGCGCCGCCCAGTCCCAGACTTTCAATTCGACAGCGCTTTGCAAAACCGTACCGTCACGTATGAGTTTGGGTAGTCTTACTTCACTAATAGCAGTAACGGAAATAGCGAGTAGAAAAATGAATATCTTAGATCGCAGGCTTTGGATCATTCGGCTTAAATCTAACTTCTTAATCCTACTTCAAAAACACCAGCTTCTTTGTTTCCACAAAACCATTAGTCTCCATTCGATAAAAGTAAATACCGCTGGTAAGATTACTCCCATCAAAAACGGCGGTATAATTTCCCGCCTGCTGGACACCATCGAATACCGTAGCTACCTCCCGCCCTATCAAATCATAAACTTTGATGCTTAGGTAACCGGTTACCGGCATCGAATATTTTATTCGAGTTACCGGATTGAACGGATTAGGATAATTCTGTTCAAGATAAAACCTTTGCGGCCGATTATTTCCCTGGCGAATATTGATCGCGGTAGGCTTGGAATTGGTGATAAATTGTAACGATTCGAGTCGGAATAATTCCCCGTTCCCAGGTCCAACGAATTTCAAATATACGTCGTGATTTCCGGAAACAGGTTTCGACAAATTCGTGGCAAAAGTCCGAAAATTTGTCCATGAGCCGGTAGTATCAATGGCGCAAATCGCAATTTTAGTGTTTGCATCTATCGAATCAATATAAACTTCCACCGCACTTCCGGCGGTAAGGCAGGAAGCAGTTATTTTTAGCGAATCACAACTTTTCGCATATTCCGCATTACCGAACTCGACCCCGGCGTATAATGCCCAATCATCGTTGTGGATTTTGCCCAGTAAATTCGGTGGGAGTTTAGTCACTACTACAGCGGTACCGAATTGATTCGCCGGGCATTCAGCCATTATCGGCGTATAGGCATCGCGATAGATATAGAAATCGAACCAGGCATCGCTCGTTCCTTTCACGTACAAGCCCTGGCGTGTTCCGGTAAAGGTCGAGAAATCGGAGTAGGAATCTATTTCGGCAACATCTATTGCGGAGCCTATTTCGCTCCAATCGAATCCGTTACTGCTAAAATACCCGCTGATTTTATGATTTTTACGAATCAATTTTAACCAGAGAGTATCTCCGATGGTGTTTTCAGTCTCGTATTTGGTAGATTTGAAACCAAAGGTAATTAATTTTTTGCCTTCGGTCGAAAACGTGCTGACCAGTTTGACTTCCATGGTCTGGTCGCCTCTCATAATCCACAGGCCGGCCTGATCGGAAGTTGATTGAGCATTAAAATCCAGTCGAGTGATAAGCGAATAATTATGTTCCCCGTCATTTTTGATAACCGTATTAGCTTGCGTACTATTTTTGGGTGATAAACGCAACCAGCCGGGACGATCGGTGAGCGAATATTTACTGGAAGGTGTATATCCTAAAAATGACCATTCCGGATGCAGGGCAGACGAAGTAAAGAAATCCGAGTGGGGAACCATCCAGGGGATACCGCTACTCGGCAAGTTCGGCGCCGTGAACGACTTATTAACCGGATAATCAGCCACTGGTTTACCGTTCACATCATATCGAACCTGGTTTAACAATCCCTGCCGCCCCTGTCCTTTCCATTCTCCCTTAGCATAAAGTGGATGGATAACCCACGAAGTACTGTCATCGAGCATAATCGCCGCTGAAGCATGATTGGGACTGGTGAAAAGCGAGGAACTTTTTTGGGGATCATTTTCATTGAAAAAATCGCCCAACATTTCCCAGGCGGACTGATCGGCTGTCAGGGTGCGACTGCGCATAACTTTTTGCCCTCCGCCAAGGTCGCGGGCGAACGAATAGTAATAGTAGCCGTTATATTTCCACATCACCGGACCTTCCGCCCAACTATAAGGATAGTCCGGAGCGGGATTTAGCCAGTTGAGATTATAGACGACGCCGGTCGGTTGTCCGTCATCGCCAAGTTCGACAATGCCGTTATTGGGCTGTCCATTTTTCACTACTAAATACCATTTATTATCATCGTCAATAAAAATGGAATTATCGTATCCCAAACCATACGGCAGAGTGGATGGATTATTGATTTTGACCGGCATACTCCAGGGGCCTTCCGGCGCGGTCGCTTTTACATAATACATCGTGTTGGCTCGTGAAAAGAAATGCCAGTATTCGCCATTATAATAAACCATCTGACCGCCCCAACAACCGCCACCGGCCTGATCGCCATAATTCGACCAGGCGGCGCTCACCGGCTGGGCAATGGCTTCCCAATGCACCAGATCGGTAGAGTGGTAGATAACCGGAGTTACGTTAAATGACGAACCAGTGGTATAAAAATCATTGCCGATACGGGTCAATGTGGCATCCGGATGATCGCCGGGAATTACCGGATTGATATAAGTCTGAAATGACGGTGATTGTCCAAAAAGGAAGTTTATTGGAATTATACAAATTAATATTTTAAGGAAAAATCGCATCGAAGTTCTCTCCATTAATTTTGTTTTTTGATGATCTAATCATTTACTCGTGATAAATGCCCTAGCTTTTTTCAGTCCCGGCGACTCAGCCGTGACCTTTATGGTACCGGATTGGCCTGGTTTCGAGCGCACAATCACCAGAGCCAAACCGCTGAAAGCTTTTCTTTCCGACTTCGGGAAAGGTGTAAAATCGGTCGGATCGCCGTTATCGGTGGCGACAATCTCGCCGCAACCTTCAACTTTAAAGGTAATTAAATTAGTCCCCTGCGGAACAGTAAGTCCGTTTCGATCAGCTACCCGCACGGTAATAAAGCACAAATCGCTCCCGTCAGATTGAATTTCACTGCGATCGGCTAATGCCTCGAGTCGGGTCGGTTTGCCGGTTGTTCGGACAACATTCTCAGCCCATTTCTGGCCGTTTTTATAGGCAACAACTTTGAGCTCGCCCGGTTCATATTTCACATCATCCCAGCGGAGGCGGTACTCGAACGGGCCTTTTGGCTTTCGGCCCAGGGATTTGCCATTCAGAAATAATTCCGCCTCATCGCCGGAAGTAAAAACATGCACCGGAGTCACCTGACCGATTCGTTCCGGCCAGTTCCAGTGCGGCAGGATATGCACCATCGGTAGATCGGGACGCCACTGCGATTGATAGAGATAGAAGCGGTCTTTTTTGAATCCGGCCAGATCAATAATTCCTGAATAAGAACTGCGTGCGCCATAATAGGGCGTAGGTTCGCCGAGATAATCCCAGCCGGTCCAGACAAATTCGCCCGCTACGAAGGGATGCCGAGCCAGCGAAGCGAATACTTTATCCGGGGAAGCGCCAAAGTCCACGGCATGCAGTTCATAGGCAGTTACCTGCTGAATTTTCGAGTCGCCGCCTCTGCCGTCCCGGACGATGTCGCTATTCTTTTCGGTAACCGGAAAAAGGTAAATACCACGACTGCTGAGAGTCGAGGCCGTTTCGCTACTGAGAATGACTTTATCCGGAAATTTCTCGTGGAAGGCGTCATATTGAGGTGCGGTGCGAATGCGGTCGCTACCTTCAAATTCCGGATCCTGACGAATTCCTTCGCCTTGATAATTCAGACTAATGAGGTCAAGCACCGCCGGAAACGGCATATCCGGTTTCGCCCAGTTCATCGCGCTGGTCACCGGTCGAGTAGGATCTTCTTCCCTGACAATATCGCCTAATTGTTTTGCCAGCGCGGCACCCGCTTCATCGGTATATTGCTCACCGACTTCATTGCCGATACTCCACATTATCACTGACGGACAATTGCGATCACGTCGTACAAGTGCGCGCAAATCCGGCTCATACCATTCCGGAAAAATAAGATGAAAATCCAGCGGCGTCTTTTTGCGCTCCCAAACGTCGAAGGCTTCGTCCATTACCAGAAAGCCCATTCGGTCAGTCAATTCCAATAGTTCCGGCGCCGGTGGATTGTGCGCACACCGAATCGCATTGCAACCCATTTCCTTCAAAATCTCGAGCTGGCGCTCAGCAGCGCGGCGATTGAAAGCCGCTCCCAAAGCACCGAGGTCATGGTGCTGATTGACTCCCTTAATTTTGATGAGCTCGCTATTGACATATATCCCGGAATCCGGCACGAAACGCAAAGAACGAATACCGAAACGCGTTTCGTAGCGATCAATCGGTTTGTCGTCCTGCCACAGAGTAGTAACCGCCACGTAAAGATTAGGTGTTTGAGTAGGTGGCGGTCCCCATAATTTTGGGTCTTTAATAATAACTGAACTTTTTCCACTGGTTCGAGCACTGGCGGTAATTAAAATTTCCAGCGGTTGGAAGGTAGCGACAGCCTCACCGGTTTTATTGCCCTTCTCATTTAAAACAAAAACTTCGGTAATCGCCTTTACATTGGCATCGTTCCGGGAATCGTTATCTACTGTAATTTCCAGGTTGAGCGTCGCGGAGGCCGCCGAAATATCTTCGGCTGTAAGGTAAGTTCCCCACTGTGCAATGTGAACCGGATTAGTTTTGACCAACCAGACATTGCGGTAAATACCGCCGCCCGGGTACCAGCGTGAGGAGTTATTGGGATTATCCAGACGAATCGCCAGCTGATTCTCAGCACCCGGAATGATATAAGGCGTAAGGTCGAGACGCCAGGAAGAATAACCGTAAGGCCAACCGCCGACCAGATAACCATTCAACCAAACCATAGCGTAGGACATTGCGCCGTCTATATCGAGAAATATGGACTTGCCGGCGTCGGTAGCCGGAATGTTCAATTTTTTCCGATACCAGGCTACGCCGGAGCTGGGAAGTCGTCCCATCCCTCCGCCGACTTCGGGATTTAGTCCTTCAAAAAATGGGCCCTTAATCGCCCAGTCGTGGGGTAGGTTCACACTTTTCCATTGGCTATCATCGTAATCTTTCTGCACAAAAGGGAATTCATTGCCAGGATTGCCCTCGGGGCGATAGTGATGTTTCGTGGAATCCCTAATGAAATCATTGCCAGTCGGTAAAACCCAGGGTTTCAGCACCATTTGGGTTGCTTTTAATTCTTCGGCCGGGGTTGGTTGGGCATCTGCTGGTCGGATATCGTTATAATCGCTGATTTCTGGACGTATATCATAGATCAGGTCGTCGGCATCTTTTAAAGATTCGTACTTATAGAATTTCCAATCGTCATTGAGAGAAATGCGTTGGCGGAGCTGAATATCATTTTCGGCCCTTAGATTTTGGGCTAAAGTTAAAGCCCCACTCAGTATAATTATGCCTATTATTACATTTAAAATAACGGCTTTAACTAAAGATTTATCGTTACTTATCATTATCAATAGAATATCTGCGATTTGTCAGGATCAATCAAAAAGTCTATTAACAAAATCAGCCTGCCCGCTGGAACGGGCAGGCTGATTCCACATTCAAAAAACCAAAGAACTACTAGCTCATTTCAGAAGCATGAGTTTCTTGGTACTGACAAAATCACCAGCCTTGAGTCTATAGATATAAACTCCGGATGGCAGATTCGCCGCATTAAAGTTAATCGTGTAATAGCCGGCATTCATATGGCCATTGACCAGCTTGGCAACTTCACGACCCATTAAATCATAGACGACCAGATTGACATCACTGTCTTTCGGTAAATCGAACCGAATATTAGTCGTCGGGTTGAACGGGTTCGGATAGTTCTGCTTCAAAGCATAGACCGTAGGCAATTGAGCCAATTTTGCTTCTTCAAGGCCATTGAAATGAGGTCCTCTATCCACTTTAACTTCATACACCTTCAGAGCCGTAGTGGTCGAATTGTTGATAGCAAACCCAATACTATTAATCTTATCCGTTACAGAGGCTACTGGAGTGGTCGTGCTATGGGCATAGTAATAGGTACCATCTTTTTTAGATAACGTAAATACAAGCAGATTTCCGCTTGTTCCTTTTGAAATCGAGATAGTAAAATCATAGGTTCCGGCGCCGGCAACTCCGCCAACCGGATATTGTGCTATATTACCCAAAACATGAGCACTGGAAGCACTAATATCCCACCATTTACCATTGGTAATAGAACCCCATGTTCCTTTGCCATTCGACCAGGTTGCGACATTAGAGCCGCTTGGAGGCGTGATTAAATAACCGGAATGAGCTCGATCGGTACCTCTCCAGACCCAGTTGGAATCTAGAGTCGAATCCTGCCAGGTAGTTCCAGCGCTGTCGCTATAGAACAGTCCATAACGCAAACTGCCCGCATCTTGGAAACCACCACCTATTAATTCAATTTGTCCGGATACTTTCAGGGCATAAGTTTCATTCAGGGTATACGGATCAAAGCCACCTCGCAGTGCCGCCCATCCAGTTGGCGCGGCAGTTCCTGAGATCTCAGCATCGCCATTCATTTCTCCGGGGACAAAGTTCCATCCACCGAGATTTTTTCCGCTGAAGCCCCACTGATCTACATAATAGGCTTCCCAAGGCGCCTCTGGAACCGTAATTGGAGCGCCCATATCAACCTTAACATCAGAAAAGTTGACCTGTG
>DAOTJS010000014.1:0-63936 GCA_035448825.1 Fidelibacterota bacterium | reverse complement strand
GTCAATGACATCATTGCCCCCGAAATCATCGGCGAAGATGTTCTGGATCAAGCTTTTATTGACAATCTTATGATCGAACTCGACGGAACACCCAACAAAGCCAAACTCGGTGCTAATGCAACGCTTGGTGTTTCCCTAGCTGTGGCGCGGGCGGCAGCAAATTTCGTCGGTCTGCCATTCTATAAATACATCGGCGGCGTCAATGCTCGCGTCCTACCGGTTCCGATGATGAACATCCTGAACGGCGGTAAACACGCCGATAATAACGTTGATTTGCAGGAATTTATGATTTTCCCAGTCGGCGCTAAATGTTTCGCTGAAGCTTTGCGGATGGGTGTGGAAACCTTTCATCAATTAAAAAGTGTTTTGAAGAAAAAGGGTATGAATACTGCCGTCGGAGATGAAGGTGGATTTGCGCCCAATTTACGCAGTAATGAAGAAGCCATCGAAGTGATTTTAGAAGCCGCCGCCAAGACCGGTTATAAAATTGGCACTGAATTATTCATAGCTCTCGACCCGGCTTCATCCTCGTTTTACAACACGGAAACGCAAATGTACGATCTCAAATCTGAAAACCGCAGTTTGTCTTCCGAAGAAATGGTTGATTATTACAAAAATTTAGTGGATAAATATCCGATTATTTCCATTGAAGACGGTATGGCGGAAGACGATTGGGAAGGCTGGAAACTAATGGTCAAAAAGCTCGGCTCTAGAATTCAAATCGTCGGCGATGACCTGACCGTTACCAATGTCGAGCGCCTATCACGCGCCATCAAGGAAAAAGCCATCAACTCAATTTTGATCAAGCTCAACCAGATTGGTACTTTGACCGAGACCTTGAATGCCATCGAACTGGCTCATCGAAGTGGGTTCACCACCGTCATTTCCCACCGCAGTGGCGAAACCGAAGACACGACTATTGCCGATCTGGCAGTGGCGGTCAATTCCGGCCAGATTAAAAGCGGTTCAGCCTGCCGCACTGATCGCATTTGCAAATACAACCAGCTCCTGCGGATTGAAGAAGAGCTAGCGGACGACGCCATTTTTGGAGGATCGCGTATTTTTAAATGAGAGGCCGTCCAAAATCTACTAAAAATAAAGATGGTTCCGGTTATTTGCACAAACTTTACTGGATTCTCGGAATTCTTTGTGCAATTACCCTTTTCATCATTTTTTTTGTAATTGGCGATTACGGTTTATATCAAATCCACTTACTCAACAAGCAAAAGAAACAGATCGAAAATCATCTGGTAGAGTTGCAATATGCGCAGGACTCTTTACTGACTGAAAAAGCCCGGCTGGAAAACGACCTGCAGTACATCGAAAAATTAGCCCGTGAAAAATATCGGATGGCTAAGAAAGGCGAAAAAGTCTTTCGGGTTATCGAAAAACCGGCTGAGCGCCTAAATTAACCGAGCGCTATTACTGCTCTGAAAATTGGCGTTTTAAATACGAATTTTATATCTTTCACCAGTTGAGTTGATAATTTAAAGCCCGTCCTATCGCAACCGCGGGTGCTTTGAAGGAGGAAAACATGTTAAAGCGATCTTTAATTTGCTTGTCGTTGGGTATTGGCATAGCGCAAGCCGCTTTCGAAATTCATCAGGCATCCCCGGTCATCATTGCTGGTGGCGGAACTATATCCGTGTTGCCTGACGGATCCAATCCAGCAACCTTAATCGAGAAATCAGGCTTATCTACCAGCTGTGACTACTCTAATCTATACGGTATTAAAAACCTGCAAATCTGGGAAATTGGTCTATTTTACAATCACCATTCTAAAACCGGCTTTGCTTTGCGATTAAGCACATTGGGCAACCCGGTTTATCAGGAAAAGACGATCGGTTTTTCCTGCGCCCGAAGGATTTTGCCGCTAATTTCTTTAGGAGCAACCGTCAATTATTATGATTTGACTATTTCCAACTATCCGCGAACCGGCACTGTGGGATTGAATTGCGGCTTAAAATTGTTTCCCGACTCAACTCTTGGTTTCGCTATTTTATTTGAAAACATCAATGCACCGAAAATTTGCGACCGCCAGGAACCCTTACCTCAGGTTTTCGCTTTCGGTTGGCAATGGAAGCCTATTCGGCGCGGTGATCTATCGGGTGAAATTTTCAAGGACACGCGTTTTCCATTTACTTGGCGTAGCGGGATTCGATTCGAAGTATTTACCGGATGCAACTTGTTGGCCGGTGTTCAATTCAATCCCGATCGGTTTTCGGGCGGACTGGAACTTTCCTGGCATAAATTCCAGATAGCCCTGGCGTTTTTACATCATCCAACTCTGCCTTATACTGTTTATTATCAATGCGGCCTAAATTTCTAATCGGACTTTTATTCGGTTATCTGATAATTATTATCGCCGATGTAACAGCATTTTGCCAAAGTGACTTATCGGCAGATATCCTCGATAGTTATTTTAGCGACGACGCTCTGGATATTGACGAACTGCAGGAATTGATTTACGCCTATCGGGACAATCCGCTGGTCTGGGAAACTTGCCGGATTAAGGACTTGCGCGCTTTGCCGCTAAATGACCACCTCAAATCTCAATTAATTGAACTAAAACGTCACCAGCCTAAGAGTCTAAATCTGAAAGCATTGGTAAAAGACACAATTTTTACCGCCTCCGAAATCGAGGCTATCAGTTATTTTATTGACTTTTCCGTTAAAAGATCGAAGCCGAGCCGGATAGTGAATTTCCTTTCATTGAAAAAACAGGAAGTTGTTAGTTTACAGAAGTCGCTTCAACGAGCGCGCTGTTATTCTCCTCAAGGCTGGTTCACGGGAATAATTGTGGAGAACGATAGCGACGAACCTATTTTATGCGATTATTGGAACATCAGCCTGCGTTCTCCGAAATATTTTAACCGCTTAGAAGTTTTAGGCGGTGCCTATCGCTTACAATGGGGACAGGGTTTGCTCTTTGCTAATAATCTAATGAGTGGTCGCAGTGCTGATGCAACCGGCAACCTGAGGGCTTCGCGATCAGGGGTAAGCAATTATTTGGGAGCCGACGAAAACCGGTTCCTTTTCGGTTCAGCCGCCCAGTACACTTCTGGACATTTTAAATTAACCCCCTTTATTTCGTATCACCGACTCGATGCTACATTTGACACTAACGGAACGGTCAAAAATTTGCGCTCCGACGGCTTGCATATTAGCTCAAGTCAACTTCGAGCTAAGGACGCTTTATTAGAAACATCAGGAGGAACAAGTTTGCTAGGTGAATGGGACCAAGGCTCGGCTGGTATTTTAGTCTATGCCGCTAATTACGCGACCGATTTGTCTGCTTTAAACGAACACCGCAATGTTAGCGGGTTATCATTTTTACATAATTACGAAAGAAACGACTGGACGATAAACGGTGAATGGGCAGTCCAAAACCACGGGAGTAAAGGCTTAATTCAAAATCTCCATCTAAATAGAGATCGAGTAAGTTTTTGTACGGGCTGGCGCTACATTGAACCTGGTTTTTTCGCTCCGCTCGGCAATCCTTTTCGCAAGTTCTCAAGCATCTCTGGTAATGAAACCGGTCTGTATTCCGCTCTGAAAATCAAACTGCCGGCTCGCTGGCACTTCAACGGCTATGTTGATTTCTTTCGTGAATTAAAAAGCGCGGAACCCGGTGTTGCACCGCGGAATGGACGGGAATCCCTATGGGGATTCAGTCGTCAAGCTCGTAATAGCGACTTAGTCGAAGCTTTATATAAAGTTAATCGCTACTATCACACCAGTCTGCCACAGCAACCGCGCGATTATCAGCTTAAATTGCACCTCAGGCATTCTTTCAACACGTCATTTACCGGTGAAATTAGAACAACCTTCCGATGGAACGATTCAATCCCTTTCGCTGAAGGTAGTCAGGCGCTCGGTATTGTGGGAAAAATCTCAGTTTCCAAATTTACCCGTGTTATAGTCGGGAGTACGCATTATTTTACTAGTTCGTCTGACTTAAAAATTTATTTTTATGAACCCGGCCTGCCTTTCCGCTTTAATATGACTCTATTAACCGGCACCGGTCAGCGTTATTTTCTGATAATCAGCCGACGAATCGGTTCGAATTGTGAATTAGCCGGTGCCGTCTATGGAAGGAGCAATGCTTCTATCCCCACTAATGACAATAGTTTTGATTTTTCAGGTGATTTTCAATTGACCTTTGACTTATGATACAGGAGTGTGTAATTTCACGTCGATTGTGAAGATTTTTAGGCCTTATATTTTTATTCTATTATTTTTGGTTACTTGCCATAACCTGCTAGCAGATCAACTTGTCATTAAATCTCCCCGTCCGAAAGCCGGTGCGGATATTCCGATTCTCTACTTTGATAATTGTGCCTATTTCTCTGTGAAAGACTTCGCTCAAGCGCTCGGACTACGAACCTATAATAATCCTGAAACGGGCAAGACAGTTCTCTTCTTTCCCAACAAAACGGTCAAAGTCACGGCTCATAGCGCTTTCATAATGCTTGATACCAGAATTCTACAAATGTCCCAACCGGCTATTTTGGTAAACCGCGACGATATTTTCGTCCCATTGTACTCTTTTCTTAACCTTCTGAAACAATATGTTATTCCTAAACTCCAATATGACCTCACCAAAAGCCCATCGGCTCGGGAACTGGGTGCAATTCAAACCCCATCGGAACCTACCGTGACAACATTTGGGACAAAGCCAGGAATAATTTCCGACATCCAGTTTGAAGAACGCGGCAACGGCTTGACGATGAAAATTTCAACTAATGCTACTTACGAAAGATCGGACTTTTCCTCTTTTTTCCGTGGAGATGAATGGTTTTATCTCACTATTCTCGATGCTACCTGCGATTCGGCTGCACTCTCACGTCGCAATCCGATTCCTTCAGTGGCTATGGTTGAAGCGATTCCAGTGGGCAATTCGGTTCAAATTACCCTAAAATTGAAGCAAAAATATGATCGGGCAAATGCTTATTACGATGCACGCAGTGGTAAAATTTTAGTTACTTTGAATGTGCCACTTACCGGTGCTACCCTAAAAAAAATTGAAGAGGTTAAAAATACCTGGATTGTTGATACCATTGTAATTGATGCTGGCCACGGAGGGCAAGATTCCGGCACGCCTGGTCGTTGGGGCTATAAACATGAAAAAGATATTGTGCTGGACATCGCCCTTAGGTTAGGAAAACTTCTGGAACAACGCAAAGATTTAAAAGTGGTTTATACCAGAAAAACCGACGAATTTATTCCACTCTGGAAACGAACCCGTCTGGCTAATGATTCCGCCGGTAAACTCTTTATCAGTTTACACATCAATGCGCTTCCGTCCAGCGCAAGAGGCAATGCTGAAGGAATCGAATTATACCTCCAGAATCCGACTATTCGCACTCAGGAAGCCATAGAAGTTGCCCGCTTGGAAAATGAAGTCATTCAGTTAGAAACCAGCGATGATAAGGCTAAGTACCAAGATTATGATAATCCTTCTCATATCCTGGCCAATATGGTTTATAATACCTACCTGCACGATAGCGAGAAATTCGCCGAAATATTATCGCGCAATATTTCTGTTTATGTACCTCAGAAAAACCGCGGCGTCAAGCAAGCCAATTTCTACGTACTGGTCGGCGCCTCAATGCCTAATTTATTATGCGAACTTGGTTATAACGACAATCACAACGATGCCAAAAAATTGAACGATCCGGCTCATCGCCAGAAAATAGCATTAGCACTCTATAAAAGCATTATCGAATTCAAGGAGTATTGTGACCAATCAGTGGCTCAAAGTAAGTAACAAACAGAATCTGCCCATTGGGGTTTTCGATTCGGGTCTGGGTGGCTTGACCGTAGTTAAGCAACTTTTCCGCCAATTGCCACAGGAACAAATCTATTACTTCGGCGATACTGCCCGAGTGCCCTATGGCAACAAAAGCGTCGAAACAGTTCAAAAATTCGCTATGCAAATCGCCAAGTTCTTGGCCGAACGCGGTGTGAAAATGATTGTAGTAGCCTGTAACACGGCGTCTAGTGTTGCTCTGGAATTACTGCAAGCTCAATTTGACTTGCCGATTATCGGAGTAATCGAACCGGGCGCCCGTTCAGCATTGGCAATCTCGCCCGGGAAAAAGATTGGCGTCATTGGCACCACCGGAACCATAAATTCTGGAAAATATGTTGAGGTGCTAACCGCACTTGATAAATCTGTGCAGGTTTTCTCCCAGGCTTGTCCACTGTTTGTTCCTCTGGTCGAGGAAGGATGGGGTGACTCACCCGTGACGGAAATGATTGCACGAGAATATTTGCAGAATCTTGTTCCTAAAATTGATACTCTTATTTTAGGCTGTACCCATTATCCAATTATTAAAAATGTAATTCAGCGGGTAGTTGACAGAAATATCCAGATTATTGATACAGCTATAGAGACAGCTAATCAGGTGCGTCTGGTTTTAAGTCAGGAGGGGCTATTAAATGATATGGGAAAAACTCCGGAACATCATTTTTATGTGAGCGATTTACCGCAGAAGTTCGAAGAAATAGCGATGCGATTTCTGGGCGAGCCAATTGCCAATGTCGAACAAATTAATCTCGCAGATTGTTGTTAATGCCATCCTCAGCCGACGCTGCCGATGTGCAGCCTATTTTAAATTATTTATATTCTCTGAATGGGCGCGGTATCAAACCGGGACTGGAGCGCATTCAAAAATTACTGGACGCGATCGGCAATCCCCAGCACGCTTATAAGGTGATCCACGTTGCCGGAACTAACGGAAAGGGTTCGACCTGTGCCATAATTGCTAATATTTTGCAGACAGCTGGCTATCGAGTTGGACTATATACTTCGCCGCACCTTTTGAATTTCAACGAACGTATACGAATTAATGGCCAGAAAATTCCCGATGCCACAATTGCTCTATTCACCGAATGCTGGCGCAAGCTAATTGACGAACTGAACTGCAGTTTTTTTGAAGCCACCACGGCAATGGCTTTTGACTATTTTAAAAAAAACAAGGTCGATTATGTTGTTCTCGAGACTGGAATGGGCGGACGATTCGATGCCACCAACGTTACCATTCCAGAAGTTACCGTCATTACTCCAATCGGACGTGACCATCAGGAATTTCTTGGCCGGCGACTGGCCCAAATTGCCTATGAAAAAGCTGGTATTGCCAAAAGGGGAATTCCATGTATCGTCGCCCGTCAAACACCACGTGTTCTTAATTTTCTAAGCAATGAAATCAGTCTCAGGGGTGGCGATTTTTACTATGCTCCTGAGCAGTGTCACATTGCGAATATCCAGCGTTTTCCCGAGTGTCAGAAACTAAATCTAACGATAAATAACCTCAAGGTTGACAGGGTCAAATTTCCGTTGATTGGCGACCATCAGTTAATCAATTTACAAGCGGCAGTCACCGCCCTTACGCTGGTTAAAAATTTGGAACTTACGCCAGAAATTCTGCGTCAGGCAATCGCCGCAGTGGCCTGGCCGGGACGCCTGCAAATACTGTCCAACCAACCATTGATCTATTTCGACGTCGGTCACAATCAGCATGGTATTCGTCAGGTTGTAAAAGCGCTCAAACAAATATTCCCGACCCAACCAATCCATTTGGTACTGGCACTGGGTAGTGTAAAGAAATACGATCGCATCGGTAAAATTATTCAACCACTTGGCGGAAATATTTATCTAACCGAAATTCCTAACCATCCTTCGGTTCCGGCCGAAATGTTAGCCAGTGTAATTCGCAAACAAATCCCATCGAGGCCGATTTATGTGGATAATAGACTTGATCGGCTGTTGAACTTTTTAGAGTTTCAGATAAAACCTGATGAAATATTATTGATAGCTGGCAGCCACTATCTTGCCCCGCAGGTTTTGCCTTTTTATGGGGTGCCTTTGACTTAAGGCGGCGGCAAGTGACTTTATATAGGTGCGACAGTCCCTCTTGGAAAAAATTATATTTGACTTATAAATCTAACTATTTAAATTAACGACATAAATTAATAATCAATTAATTTTTTGACCTACCTTTAATTAGACTAACGATTCGTGTAACACCCTCAGAAAAGGAATAACTATGGAAAACGAGTGGACTATTGCAACCCTGCAAGCCATGAAAATCAAAGAATTAACCGATCTTGCCAATCAGCTGGAAATTCCAGAGACGACTGGTCTCAAAAAAATGGATTTGATCTATAAAATTCTTGAGGCCAGTGCTCAGAGAGAAGGTAAGATATTCGCACAAGGAGTTCTTCAGGTAATGGATGAAGGCTACGGCTTCCTGCGCTCTGAAAATTCGAGCTATTTACCTGGTTCCGATGATATATACATATCGCCTTCGCAAATCAAACGATTCGGTTTGCGAACCGGTCACATCGTTTGCGGACAGATTCGGCCTCCTAAGGACAATGAACGTTTCTTCGCTCTGCTCAGAGTGGATGCGGTCAATATGATGGATCCGGAAGAGGTTAAAGCTCACCCGGTTTTCGATTCGCTGACGCCTTTGTATCCACAAAGTCGCATCCAGCTTGAAACCGATACCAAAAACATTTCGATGCGTATTATGGACCTGCTTTGTCCAATCGGCAAAGGCCAGAGAGGACTGATTGTTGCTCAACCGAAAACTGGGAAAACGACTCTACTTCAGCAAATCGCCAATAGCATTACTACCAATCATCCTGAAATTACATTAATGGTACTGCTAATTGATGAACGCCCCGAGGAAGTCACCGATATGGAGCGTTCCGTCAAAGCCGAGGTCATAAGTTCGACTTTTGATGAGCCGCCGGAACGTCACGTTCAGGTCGCAGATATGGTACTAGAAAAAGCCAAACGTATGGTCGAGCTCGGGTTTCATGTGGTCATTTTGCTGGACAGTATCACTCGTCTTGGGCGTGCCCACAATGCCGTCGTTCCCCACAGTGGGAAGATTCTGTCCGGCGGTATTGATGCCAATGCTCTACACCGTCCCAAGCGCTTTTTCGGTTCAGCCAGAAACATCGAAGGCGGCGGTAGTCTGACAATTATCGCTACAGCTCTAATTGATACCGGTTCACGTATGGATGATGTGATTTTCGAAGAGTTCAAAGGCACTGGTAATATGGAATTGGTTCTGGATCGCCGGTTAAGCGATCGCCGCATTTTTCCCTCAATGGATGTCAATCGTTCCGGCACGCGCAAAGAAGAGCTTTTGCTGTCATCTGCGGAACTAGCAAGAGTCTGGATTTTGCGCAAGTTACTTAGCGAGATGACGCCGATCGAAGCTATGGAATTCCTGATTGATCGGATGAATCGCACCAAGAACAATCGTGAATTTCTCAAGTCTATGAACCAGTGATCGGCTATTAAAAAACCTCAGTCCGGATTCAGTCCCGACTTCAATAGTTTAGAAATACGTTAAAAACCTGGAAGTCTGATGTATTGAATACTAAGCGTAAATATCTTAAATTTGACGGCTTTTTAAAATATTAATCTTATAATGAAATTGTTCTGGGCTTACTAACCTCCTACGGGAGTAATATAGATGGTGAGTGTAGCTCAGTTTGGTAGAGCGACAGGTTGTGGCCCTGTTGGCCGCGGGTTCAAGTCCCGTCACTCACCCGTTTTTTTCCATGGCGCTATCGTCTAGTGGTTAGGACATCACGCTTTCAATGTGGTAACCGGAGTTCAATTCTCCGTAGCGCTACTAATACCAATTCACAAGTTAATTTTTGGCTTTCTGTTTTTTCATGGCGCTATTATTTAGCCGACTAATATTCGTGTGTCTATTAGTCAAGTGGGATGGTTAGGACATCACGCTTTCAATGTGGTAACCGGAGTTCCCCGCCTGTCCCGCGTGCGCAGGACACGCGGGCGGGAATTCTCCGTAGCGCTACTAATACCAATTCACAAGTTAATTTTTGGCTTTCTGTTTTTTCATGGCGCTATTATTTAGCCGACTAATATTCGTGTGTCTATTAGTCAAGTGGGATGGTTAGGACATCACGCTTTCAATGTGGTAACCGGAGTTCCCCGCCTGTCCCGCGTGCGCAGGACACGCGGGCAGGAATTCTCCGTAGCGCTACTAATACCAATTCACAAGTAAATTTTTGGCTTTCTGTTTTTTCATGGCGCTATTGTTTATCTGACTAATATTCGTGTGTCTATTAGTCCAGTGAGATGGTTAGGGTATCACGCTTTCAATAATTCTATCCTGATTAGCGACTCACTAACCGTTTTTAGAAACGTTATGGGTTTTTATTGTGATTTATTTGTTGAAATTAATGTAAAAAGAACGTATAATTTTAGGGAATGAAATATTATAGATCATTGACTAATAACTATTCCGGATTATAGTCATTATGCGATTGACTAAAAATCAACCTAGTTTGCCTTCAGTTGCCCGTTTAATTTCCGTGATTCTGCATCCACTTATTATAGCGCCGTTGACTTATGCTCTTATCATTTGGCATTCCTCCGAGATCGGCCGAACCCAGAAATTGGTATACCTCGGGTTGGTGCTGATCGCCATCATTTTTATACCACTCATTTCTGTCTTATACCTAAAAAAAAGAGGTAAAACTGCCAGCCTGGACGTTCCCGAAAGAGATAAACGGATTAGTCCCTTTATAATCTGCATCGCCGGATATTTTAGTGTATGGCTCCTTCTAAAATTGAGTGGGGCACCGCCCACTATTACTTTACTGATGTGGTGTTATGGATTTAATACCGCTATTGCCACCATTATCACTCACTATTGGAAAATAAGTGTGCATGGTATGGCATTGGGCGGTCCAATTGCGGCTTTGGGTTTCATAATTTCACCGGTTTTTTATTGGGGGATTCTGACCGCGCCCTTGATAGTCTATTCGCGGGTGAAATTGAAAGCTCACACTGCCACTCAGGTTATTACGGGTTTTCTATTAGGATTTTTATTAACTTTAATCCAGTTTGAGATTTTTTTATGAAAAGTAATGACGTTCTGGCAATTATTCTTGGCGGAGGTAAAGGCACACGGCTTTATCCTTTAACTAAATATCGAGCTAAGCCGGCGGTTCCTTTCGGCGGTAAATTCCGCATTATTGATGTACCGATCAGCAATTGTCTCAATAGCGGAATTAATAAAATTTACATTCTTACCCAGTTCAACACTCATTCCCTTCACCGTCATATTTACAGCACTTATAGTCTGGGCCCATTTACGGATGGATTCGTTGATATTCTGGCGGCTCAGCAGACTATGGAAAATGCCGACTGGTATCAGGGAACAGCCGATGCCGTCCGAAAAAATCTTCCGTTTATCAATGAGATCAAAGCCGCTTATACTATGATTCTCTCCGGCGACCACCTTTATCGTATGGATTACCGTTTGTTTCTGGAGCATCATATCAAGAATAAGGCGGAAATTACGGTGGCGGTCAAGCCGGTATCCCGGCAAGATGCCGGACATTTCGGCATTTTGCAGACTAATCAACAATGTCGCATAGTTCGGTTTGTCGAAAAACCAAATTCCGAACTGCTGGATAGTTTAAAGTCTCCCGGCTTGCCGGCTGAAACTCCTTTTCTGGCTTCGATGGGTATCTATATTTTTGCCACTGAGACCCTTCATAGAATTCTTGAACAAAATCCGAGTGACGATTTTGGCAAAAACATTATACCCTCCGCAATTGATAATTTTAATGTTTGCTCCTATCGTTTCGACGGTTACTGGCGAGACATCGGTACTATTGAATCATTTTTTACAGCTAATCTGGAACTGGCCCGGTTCCAACCGCCTTTTTCGATGTACCTTGAACGAGCTCCGATTTACACCCGAGCTCGCTCTTTACCGGCTTCCCGTTTAGAGAATTGTACATTGAATCAAACCTTATTGGCAGATGGCTGTTACCTTGCTGAAAGCCGGATTAGTGAGTCCGTGGTTGGTATTAGAACGATCATCCGCAAAGGCGCCTCCATTGAAAAGTGTGTCATAATGGGGGCTGATTATTTCGAACAAGTTCAGCCGGAAGGTCTGCCGCAAATGGGAATTGGCCGGAATTGTGTAATTAGAAATGCCATTATTGATAAAAATGCCCGGATTGGTGATAACGTCCAGATTATCAATCGAGATCACCTAAAAGAATATGACAGTAATTTATATTCGATTCGGGATGGAATTGTTGTTATTCCGAAAAATACTACCATCCCAGAGGGAATGATAATTTAAAAGGAACACGTAATGTTTAAGAATTACGATCCCCAACAAATGTCGCTTTTTCCCGATCTATTTGAAGACATTTATCTACCACCGATTACTACTCTACCTGAATTCAACCAGGAGATGGACAATTTTATTAAACTGGCCGATTTTGGGGCTTTGATTGATCTGACTTTTCAAGGGCTGGACAAATCATATTCACTCCGGTTGAGTGAATTACAAATTCCGGCTCAAATGATTCGGGATGATGCCCGGCTGGAATCGCCGATTTTTGATCTTTTCCCGCTAGAGTATCGTCGCCGTCTCCAGCGCTTCCGCTATGAAGTCAAAGCCTTTTTCAACAATCAGAACAGTATTAAGACTCCCGATGGCTATTTTTTATTTCGCGCCCATTTTCACCAATGGGAAAATTACCGAAGTCAATTCTACCAGAAGATAGTGAACTATCTTCAGAATGACATCGGCCCGCACCGCTACCGCAATTTTTTCGAGACCTGCTTCAAATCCGGATTGGATTGGTTGAATACTCAACTGCGTCCGATTCATCCTTATCAGGTTCAATTTGCTGACTTACAAGAGATCAGCCGACGGCGTAAATCATTACAGAGTACCAGGACGACTTTAGCACAGTTGACGCCTGAAGATCCTGAGTACCTTCTAAATTGCATTACTTTGAAAACTCTGCATATCCCAATTACACTAGCTCAATTTATCAAAGGAATCGCCATCAATTCGACCTTTAAAACAATTCATCTAAATTACTTGAAAGACGTCAAAATCGAGACGCTACGCGACGTCAAACATCTGCTGGAATCCATTGCTCGTCAGCCAAACCAATGAACTATTTTTCAAAAGATGAGTGCCGGACAGCCGAGGAAATGGTTGCTAAGCAAATTTTGGCCCGGAATATTAAAGACCCGGAATTATTGGAGGCTTTTCGACAGGTGCCGCGCCATCTCTTTGTGGATGCTACTCAACAAAAACTGGCTTATAGCGACCAACCTCTGCCAATTGGATACGGTCAGACTATTTCCCAGCCTTATGTGGTAGCCTTTATGATTGCCGCCTTGCAAATTGACAAATCAGCCTGGGTACTGGAAATCGGCACTGGCAGTGGCTACGAAACGGCGATTCTCGCGCGATTAGCCAGCAATGTATTCAGTATCGAACGCATCGGCGATTTATCCCAGCGCGCTCAAAAAGTACTTTCCCAGATTGGCATTGATAACGTAGAATTCAGAATTGGTAACGGCTGTCAGGGCTGGCCGGAAAAAGCTCCCTTCAGTCATATAATCGTCACTGCCGCTAGTCCTGAGATTCCGCCGGCACTAGTTGACCAGCTGGCATTGGGTGGAAGACTAGTGATTCCCTTGGGAAGTTCTTGCGGTAGTCAGGAGCTAACTTTAATTGAAAAAACGCCCTTAGGATTGAAAAGCCAGAAAATCCTACCAGTGAGATTTGTTCCATTGGTCTGGGACACCGAAAATAGAAATCAAGCCACATATTAGTAGAAGAAAATGAAAGAATGGGATCAGGAATTATTTGAAGAATTCGTTAGCCAGATCGAGGCCATTTCACGGGGTGAATATAACCCTGAACCTTTCAATAAATTCATGCGAATCGGGGTGCCAAATTCATTACGCCAGCTGGCTACTATTCTCGATAATTTATTTCGGAGGTTCGAGACTCGCGAACTCCATCTTAAAGAGGCAATCGAAGCACTTAAATCAGCCCGCTCTGATTTGCAGGAATTAAATACTCTGCTCGATACTCGCGTTCAAGAACGCACTCAAGCCTTAGAAGAAGCCAATCGTCGGCTGGAATCACTTTCGACTACCGATGCTCTGACCGGCATTTATAACCGGCGCCATTTCGACCAGGAATTAAAGCGTGAAATTGCCCGCAGTAAACGTTACAATTCGCCGCTAAGTCTATTGATGCTGGATATTGATCTCTTTAAAATTGTGAACGATACTTATGGGCACCTTTTGGGTGACGAAGTTTTAAAAGCCATCGGTCAAATTCTGACGAACTGTTTGCGTAAAAACGATATTTGTGCCCGGTATGGCGGGGAGGAATTTGTAGTTCTATTGCCGGAGACGGGTGAAAAGGAAGCCTTCCTGGTGGCTGAGAAAATCCGAGCCACTGTTGCTAAAAGAGAGATTGCTTTCGAACAATCTCTGGCTCGGGTCACAATTTCCATCGGTATTGCCCAATTTAACTCTACCGAAATGGCGGAAGGAACCCAACTGGTAGATGCCGCCGATAAAGCCCTTTATCAAGCCAAACGGAGTGGGCGTAATAAATCGGTGATCTTTGATTATTCCGTCTCAACCTAATTGAAATGCGACAGGATGCTTACTAAATAAAATTTGAAAATTGGAGCTAATTTTACGTATATTTCGCCCCGCAATGAAAATTAGTTTAACTGCATGAGATATTTCCCACTCGCTCCGGTTATTGGTCTTTTATTTCAAACCGCACTTTCTCAGAACTACCTCTGGCCTACTAATGCCAGCCGGCTCATTAGCTCAACTTTCGGCGAATACCGGGTCAATCATTTACACGCCGGTCTCGATATCAAAACCAACCAGCGCACCGGCTACCCAGTTTACGCCATCGAGAGCGGTTACATTAAAACTATTCGCACCTCGTTTACAGGCTATGGCAAAGTAATTTATTTGCAATTGGATGACGGCAACGTTGCGGTTTACGCCCATCTGGACGATTTCGCTGAACCACTGTTAAGTATGATAAGAGCCGAACAGGAGCGTCAGAAGCGTTACCGTGTTGAAGTCAATCTTAACAAAGACGAATTGCGCGTTGCCAGAGGCCAAACCATCGGATATACCGGCGAGACCGGCACACTCCATCCCCACCTGCATTTCGAACTCCGCGATAGCCTGGATAATCTTTTCAATCCTCTGAACACCAATTTAACCGTTAATGATAAAACCGCTCCTACTATCAGCGGCATAGCCGTTACGCCCATCAGTCTCGATGCCCGCATTAATGGATTGCCGACCACCCAAACCTTTAAAACCATTCCAAAGAAAATTAATCAATATATTCTGGAGAAGCCGATTCAAACCGAAGGACAGTTCGGTATCGAGATAAAAGTTTACGACACAATCAAAGGCGTCCCGAATGTTTACCCGCCTTACGGAATTAAATTATTTATTGATGACAGTCTCTATTTCCAGGTTCAGTATGACCGCTTCGGCTACGAACAAACTCACTTTGCCATTATTGATCGCAATTATCAGCTGGATCACGACCTCGGTGAAATTTACAACCGTCTATGGACAATTGCCCCGCACAAAAATTTACCGATGAATACCTTGCCGGAAGCGACTGGTATCATCGAACTAGAGGCTGGCCCGCACTCAGCGCGCATCATTGCTTACGATAAAAATCAGAATTGCGCCACGGTAGATTTTCAAATCCTTTCTGCTCCTATGGTTGCAATTAACTTATCTGACTTTCTACTCACCGAAGCAGGCTATCAACTTATTTTGTCCTGTCCCGCTCAGCCAATTGTAGAAAATTTTAAAGCCCAATGGGTTAACAAAAACGGCATTTATCGCCGGCCGGCAAATATCACCTTATTAGATACGACTGCCGAATATAAAAAATTATTATTGTATGATCAGCCATCAGATAATGAATATCTTAAAATCGAGGCGGTCGGCGTTGATGGTTATCAATTCCAGCCGTTATTTATTAACCTGAATCAAGCGGAAAAATCACCGGTAATATCGTTGAATTATAAATTCATTCATAATCCTAAAAATTTCTTGATGTCACTGACTTTCAGTGCCGTTCCCGATAGCAGTCCGACCTTTTACCTTCAGACTAATAGTGGGCTGAAAAAAGTCGAACTAATCCGGCTTTCCCCCACTGAGTATTTGACGGCACCGGTACCTTTTGCTTACTGGCGCGACGCCTTTGCCTTTGAAATCCGCTTCGAAAATCAAATAACGAATATTATACGCGGGCAACTAAATCTCAAATGTATAGAGCCTAGTAGAGGAGATTTCTGCTTTAGTCAGGACTCACTCTTCAGAGCCGTTTTTCCGAGAGATGCGGTTTTCGATTCGTTGCTGGTCTGGCTGGAAATTAAAGAGGCTACTGGGGTAAAGGGTGGCACAATGATTGCGGCGCGTTATGGACTTCATCCCGCTAACCAGCCTTTGCATGATACAATTCAGGTCAGCTTTAGGTACCCAGTTGACGTTCAGGACATCGGTCAGATTGGTATTTACCAATACGTTGATCAGTCCTGGTGTTTCCGGGGCAATCAACTTGATGCCGACCAGGGTTTGATCTGGGCTAATTGTCGGCAGACCGGTGAATTTGCCCTTATAAAGGACGTTACCACGCCGGTTATCCGTAACCTTTTCCCGGGCAATGGCGGTCGGTTTCACGCCAGTGATGTTCATTATCTCAAGGCTACCGTTCAAGACCAGCTCTCAGGTATTGCTGATGATCGAGCTATTGTCGTTGCGCTTGACGGACAACCATTAATTGCCGAATATAATGCCCCGAAGAATCAGATTAGATACCGCCTGAGCCGACAACTTATGGCCGGCAAACATACATTATCCATCACCGCTACCGACCGGGCCGGCAATGTAAAAACTGTAACCAGTACTTTTACAATAATACCGGGTTAAGAGAGAATATGTTCATTCCCCTTCGCGATTCTACCATGCGCCTGACTCCTCCTTACGTTACTGTCGGACTCATTACTATGAATTGCCTCGTATATATTTACCAGCTTACTTTACCGCCGGAGATTTTAGAAGCATTCTTCAATACCTTTGGACTGGTAGCCGCCAATCTATTTAGTCACCCCAGACTAAGAGAATTTCTGTCGTTTTTTACGACTCTTTTCTTGCATGCCGGTTTTATCCATCTGTTTGGTAACATGCTTTACTTGTGGATTTTCGGTGACAATATAGAGTCAACCCTCGGGCACGGAAAATTCTTGTTATTTTATATCCTCTGCGGAGTAATTGCCGGTTTGACTCAGATTTTAATTACTCCCAGTTCTAATGTACCGATGATAGGTGCCAGCGGAGCTATTTCGGGAGTTCTGGGGGCTTATCTTCTGCGCTATCCGCACGCTCGGGTGAAAGTCCTCTTCTGGTTTTTTATCTTCATTCGCCAGATCTGGATTCCAGCCGGTTATTTACTAGGATTCTGGTTCATTGTCCAGCTCAGCAATGGTTTAGGCTCATTAGGCTTTCAAACTCAGGGCGGAGTGGCGTGGTTCGCCCATATCGGCGGTTTTTTGGCCGGGATAATCTTAATGCTAATTCTGGAACCCTATGAAAGGAAAAGAATATGGAAAAAATTAAACCAGAATTACTAAAAGACGCGGCCCGGCAAGCCGCAGACAATGCTTATGCTCCTTATTCCCATTATCCGGTTGGAGCAGCCCTTTTAACCAATGATGGCCAGATTTATACCGGATGTAATGTAGAAGCCAGCTCGTATGGTCTGACGGTATGCGCCGAACGCAATGCGATTGCGGCGGCTATTGTAGCCGGTGCCAGACATTTTCGTGCTATGGGAATATTTTCGCTAACCCGGGTACCGCCCTGTGGTGCCTGTCGGCAGGTAATTTGGGATATTTGCGGCGACATTGATATTTTTCTTTTCGATGAATCGGAGGATTTTCAGCATTTCCGCAGTTCCGAGCTGTTTCCGGTACCATTCGATAACAACCAGATGAAGGGCATTGATAAATAAATGAAGAAAGCAATATTGATTGGGGTGGCGGGAGGCACCGGTTCGGGCAAGACTTCGATGGCGAGAAATATCGTCCAAGATTTTGATCCCCGCGATGTTGTCATCATCGAGCAGGATTCTTACTATTATGACCTCAGTAACATTCCGCTGGAAGCGCGTGGTCATCATAATTTTGATCATCCAGACGCTTACGATTTTCCCCAATTGCGGGCTGATATGCGGGCGATATTAAACGGCCAGCAGGTCAAAATCCCGATTTATGATTATAGTACTCATACCCGCAGTAAGACTGAATTCCAGATTGTCACCGGTCAGAAAATTATCGTGCTGGAAGGAATTATGGTTTTGTACGATCCAGAACTGCGCGATATGATGGATATCAAAATCTATATCGAAACCGCACCGGACATTCGCTTTATCCGAAGGCTAAGGCGTGACATACATCAACGCGGCCGAACGGTGGATTCGGTAATCGCCCAATATCTGGAGACCGTCCGCCCGATGCACGAACAGTTTGTCGAACCGACCAAACAATTCGCCGATATAATTATTCCAGAAGGAGGCCATAATACAGTGGCTATTGATCTTTTTAAAACAAAAGTAAGAAGCCTATTAAGGCAATTAAATGATTAAATTAATTTAAAAATAAAGAGGACATTATGAGTTATATACTTCAAGATGAAAAACAATCAATAAAACAGATGACAATGTTTGGCACTAGTGAGTTCCCGTCTTATGAGGAGATAATGGATGAATATGCCAAAGAATTTGCAACTTATATTATCCCTAAAGGAGATACTGTTTTTGGGTTCTGGATGCAAACAATAGCTGACTTAGAGTTTTTAGATCTAGAACTTAGAGGACTAGCAAATGAATATTCTATTGATCCTGTTAACAGGACAGTGAATCTAAAGGGTGACGAAGAATTAATCAGGCTCAGAATTGCCCATTTAGAAAAAGTTAAAGGGAAAGGAACACTCTACACTGATTTTGTAGATAAATTTGGCGATACAAATGCCTATGCTTTTCATAACCTTTATCCTTATAAGGGAAAATTTTATCCCAGAATTGTTCGTACCTTAATAAATTCATTTAAGTTAAATAGTAACTCACTTCTACTTGATCCTTTCAATGGATCGGGGACAACCACTCACGAAGCATCTCTTATAGGAGCATAATATATGAATCTAAAAGATATGAATCTTAGAGATGACCTTATAAAATTATTTGAAGAAAATGGTATAAAAGTTGAGAGATTAAGAGGGAGACAAAGAACCTTATATAAAGTTAATGGAAATTTACTTTATATTACTTTCAAAGAAAGAGCCGGCGAAGAAAGAGAAAGCGAAAATTACTATTTGCAAGTAAACAAAAAATTAGTACAGTATGCCTTAGCAAGGCAAGAAAATTTAACTATATTTATTATATGTGGCTCACTTTCACAGATTCTCACAATTGATGGCAAAGTTTTTTTAGAATTAACAAAAGAAACAAAAGTATATCCAGATGGAAATATAAAGTTCAATGTTTTGGTAACAAGAAGAAAAGCAGATTTTCGCATAAGATTCACTAAATTGGGGATTATAGAAGCAAATAAATATCTTAATGCATTTGAGAATTGTCGATTAACAGACAGGATTTCAAATATCGTTAAAAAAATTCAGAATCAGGCTGGAGAATACAATAACGCACCTACTGAGAAAACTGTTGAAATTCCACAAATAAGGGTAATTCGCAAAGAAAAAACTACATTTGATGAAACAAAAGTAAGAGAACTTTTAAGTTCAGGGGAAGGTAATAAGCTTGAAAAATTTATTTTAAGCCTATTTGAATTTTGGGGATTTAAGATTGATAAAGAAATAAGTGGACAAAATGGAGAACTTGATTTGATTTGTGTATCACCTATCTTAATTGGCATAGAATGTCGTTCAACAAAAGGAAATGTGGGAGTTAATATTATTGACGAATTAAATAGGCACATTAGACGATACGAAAATAAGAGTTCATTGTCAAATTTAACTGGGCTAATTATATGTGATAGTCCTACTACTCAATTGATTGAAGACTTGAGAACTGAAAAAAGATTTTTGATGGATAGCAATTCCATTATTTGCTTAATGAATTTTACTTTCAAATATCCTTTATCACCTATAGAATTTCAATATTTTTTTAGGGAATATGGAGATATAAAAAGAAATGTAGAAGATTACTTAAATCGAAAACTAAAAATGCTTGAATTAAGAGAAGCTATTATTTCGATTTTTACAGATATTGGTGAGATTTTGGAGTATGCTGATATTAAAGCCCATCTAAAAATAAGAGGATTCAAAATAACCGATGATGAATTAAAAGAGGCCCTAATTGAACTATCCTCACCATTAATAAATTGGTTAGAACGAAGTGATACTCAATTTAAATTAATTTTTTCAGAAAAATTTTTTGAAAATCAAAAACAAAAATTAATGGAGATACAAAAATGTCTACAATAGAACTTGTAAAAACTTCTCTTTTAAAGGATAAGATTAGATGCCCGAATCCGTATTGCGAGGGGATTAATTATCTTTCTTATGATGAGCTCTTTGATGAAGAATGGATTAGTCTTCAATGCCATTGTTTGGACTGTCATACTTTATTTCAGATAAATTATAGAGCAGTTGAAATAGATATAATAAAAGGTAAGAAGAAATTATGAAAGGCGTTACCTCTTATTATCGAAATAGTCAGTGTGGTAAGGGTAAATATATTGAAAAAACAATTGCATCTTCCTTTGAAAAATGTTCCCTTAATATAGAACTAAGTAGTTGGCCGCTTTGGTTCGAATACCCTTCACTACATAAAAGAAAAGGTATTTTTACACAACAAGGATTATCCAATGAGGAGAAAATAAAGATTCGAACACTCCCTTGGGATTGGATTGGAAAAAATGATGTTAATACAGACGTTGGATGTATCCTAAATGATGAAAAATCTTTAGTACTTGTTGAACTAAAAAATAGAGTTGATTCAGGTGGAACTGCAGGTCGAAGAGAAATTTGGACATCAGAAAAGTTCGGTTTTTATATTGATTATCTTATAAATAATAATAAGATATTTAGAAAAGATAATAAGGAATTCTCTCTTGCAGAATTTCTAGAAATCCACGGAATTAATACATTGGAAATTTATATTGGAGTTTTATTTGGTGTAGGTGATTTTCCGGCTTCGATTGAAGAGGATAGGGTACATGGTTTTTATTCATCAAGCAAACAGGGATTTGAACATTTATTATCAAATATTTCAGAAGCTAAAAATATAAAAATTGTAAATAGTGATTCTGAAAACCTGAATATGGAGCTTCAATTAAGTTATTCAAAATTAAAGGTTAAAATTGGTGCTATATACGGGAATGAAATAACATTCAAACTTTTTAGAAAGAATTTTCCTGTGACCGATTTGTTATTATTAAAATATGATGATATATGGTTATCTTTATTAAAAACAATTGATGAAAGAGCAGTTTTATTAAAACAAAATAAAAATCTATCTACTTCATTTCAAAAATTATTAAAAGCTGACGGAACATTAAGATCTATATATAATTCAATGGTAATTTCAGAGTGTGCAGAAAAAGATCTAATTAATATTGTTAATTATTGTTTAACAAAATATTCAAATGACATTAATGAACTAATACCTGAAAATCATGATATTGATGAGTATCTATCTGATCTAATACAAATGTTCTGTGCTATAGATTCCTAATTAACCAATCTAAAGGAGCAGGATGAGCCAACCCAATTTACACCGCATTCCTACGGACTTCGAAGAAGTCGTTACCGTTACCGAAAAATCGGCTGGTTGGATCGAAGTCATCTGCGGGAGTATGTTCTCGGGCAAAACCGAAGAACTAATTCGCCGTTTGCGTCGGGCGCAAATCGCGCGCCAGCGCGTAGCAATCTTCAAGCCGGTAATTGATGTGCGCTATAGCGAAGATTATATTGTCTCTCATAACCAGCAGAAAATTCCCTCCATCCCGATCCATACTGCTCAGGAAATTCTCCAAAAAGCCGGCAATGCCCAAGTGCTTGGAATTGACGAAGCCCAATTTTTAGATAATGAATTAGTCGCGGTCTGCCGAACACTCGCCAACTCCGGTCGGCGCGTGATCGTTGCTGGTCTCGATAAAGATTACCGTGGCGAACCGTTCGAGCCGATTCCGCAACTGCTCTGCGAAGCCGAGTATATTACCAAGACGCTGGCAATCTGTATGAAATGCGGCAACCCAGCTAATTTCACCCAGCGCATTATCAAGTCCAGCGAGCGGGTTTTGCTTGGCGCAACCGATATTTACGAAGCCCGGTGTCGAGCATGCTTTGAACCGCCTATTACAGAAGAGAAAAAATGAGTTCTCTCGGTTTAACAACTATATTGGCTAATTAGGTGTAAATATGAAATATATAGGCATAATTGGACTGCTTGTCATTCTGGGAATTGCATTTCTGATGTCGAATAACCGACGGCTAATTTCCTTGCGAGTCGTTATCTGGGGGCTCTTACTCCAACTGCTTTTTGCCGGAATAATTCTGGGGAAAATGCTGATTTCCTACTTTACCCTGTTTATCTTTCTCCTCTTAATAATAATATTCATTTATAAAGATCAAATTAATACGGTCGGTCACCGGTCCAAACAATGGCTTTATATCGGTTTGATAAGTATAGCGACCGTTTTAGCTACAGCTGCTTTTTACTGGTTTGGGAAAACCGGCTGGTTGGCAGAGTTAATCGGCTTAATTACCGTAGCGATCGTTATCAAGGCTATTTTTAAAGTTCGTCCCTGGCAAAAAGAATTGATCGCCGCCTGTCTAGCGGCTGGTTTAAGCTGGCTAATCTTGCACGGCTATACCGGGCAGGACGTTTTCGCTTTCATTTCCCAAAAAGTCGAAAAATTTCTGGGGCTGGCAACTCTCGGCGCGGAGTTTTTATTCGGCAATCTGGCACTCGACAAATATTTTTTCCCAAGCGAAACTACCTGGCCGGGATTCGGGATGCAGTTTGCCTTTACGGTGTTACCGGTCATAATTTTCTTCGCTTCGTTTATGGCGATTCTCTATCATCTAGGCGTTATGCAAACCATTATCAAGGCAATGGCGCGTTTTATGCAATGGACAATGGGCACCAGTGGCGCCGAAACGATCTCCTGCGCCGCCAATATATTTGTCGGTCAAACCGAAGCCCCATTGTTGATCCGCCCATATATTGATCAGTTAACCCTTTCTGAACTGCTGACGGTTATGGTCGGCGGATTTGCCACGATTGCCGGTGGGGTACTGGCGGGATACATCAAAATGGGAATACCGGCCGGACATTTGATTGCGGCCAGCGTTATGTCGGCTCCCGCCGTTTTGGTTATTGCTAAAATTATCTACCCTGAGACTGGCCATTCTCAGACCGCCGGCGACGCAGATTTACCGGTAGATACTATTAAATCAGCCAATCTTCTGGATGCGGCGGCGCGGGGAGTGACTGATGGACTTAAGATAGCGGCGACTGTTGGTGCTATGCTGATCGCCTTTATTGCTTTAATTGGTCTGGTTGATTCTATTCTGGGATTTCTTGATCGCCTGATTGACGGGAATCTACTGAAAGGCACTTATGCAGCTTATACCAACTCTTCTGGATTCTCTCCAGTCAAAGGCGAGTTCAGCGGCATTTTCCCGGGCAGTCTAAAGACATTGTTTTCGTCCATTCTACGTCCGCTGGCTTGGTTAATGGGCGTTTCCTGGCAATATGCCGGTGAAGTCGGTAATTTAATGGGCATAAAAATTTCACTGAATGAATTCGTAGCCTATTCAGCACTTTCGGAACTGATTCACAAAGGGGCTCTCGATCAAAAAGCCATTGTGATTGCGACTTATGCCCTATGTGGCTTCGCCAATTTTGCTTCAATCGGCATTCAGATCGGTGGTATTAGTTCTTTAGCGCCCAGCCGACGCTCCGATTTATCCAGAGTTGCTCTGAAAGCTATGTTCGGCGGCGCTCTGGCTTCCTGGATGACGGCCATAATTGCGGGATTGTTATTATAGTTGACACATTAGAAAAAATGTTTTAAAATAAACCAATATTGGGTAGAGGAAATTAAATGAAAGTGATCTTACTAGGACCTCCCGGAGTCGGTAAAGGAACTCAGGCTCAAAAACTTCAGCAAGAACGTGGCCTGCGGCAAATCTCCACCGGTGATATTTTGCGTCAGGCAATTAAGAATCAAACGGAGCTGGGAAAGCAAGCCGAAAATTTTTTAAAGCGCGGCGAGCTGGTTCCCGACGATTTAATGCTCAGCTTGATTGACGAAACGCTTTTCGGGAATGACGCTCCCCAGGATTATATCCTGGATGGATTTCCGCGTACTATTCCCCAGGCCGAGGGTTTAGATCGGCTTTTCGCCCAACATAGCATTGATCTCGATGCCGTAATTTTGCTGGAAGCCAATCCCGAAACTATCGTCAAACGGCTGTCAGCCCGACGCACCTGCCGTCAATGCAATGCGGTCTATAATCTCATCACCAATCCACCTAAAAATCCCGACCGGTGCGATATTTGTGGTGGTGAATTATATCAAAGAGACGACGATCGAATCGAAACCATCCAGCGACGCCTGGAAGTCTATACCAAACAAACCGAACCGCTGGCCGAATATTATCGCCAACGTGGAAAACTTAAAACAGTGGCGGCTGATGGTACGCCCGACGAAGTATTCCAAAGAATCAACCATGCAATAGGAGGATAAAAAAACGTGGTTACTTTAGGGGTTACCGGTGGACTCGGCTCCGGTAAATCAACTGCCTGTAAATTTTTAGCCGAAAAAGGCGCCTATGTCCTGGACGCCGATTTAATTGCCAAACAATTAATGGAAAACAACCCGCAAATTCGCGACGAAATCATCGAAGCTTTCGGCAACGATATTTATAAAGACGGCAAATTAGATACCCAGAAATTGGCTCAGCGCGCCTTTGCCAGCGAAGCCGATCAACGCGTCTTAAACGACATTGTGCACCCGCGCGTAGTAGATTATTTTCAGCAGGAAGTAGAAAAAATGCGCGACAAGTACGATTTAATTGTATTAGATGCGCCCTTAATTTTCGAGTCCGGTTTCGACAACCGGTTCGATCACACTTTGCTGATTTACACGAAATATAAACACCGTTTAGAACGTGCTCTGCGCCGCGGTAATCTCACCCGTGAAGACATTCTGCGGCGGATCGAACTCCAGATGCCCGAAGAAGACAAACGCGAACTAGCCGAATTTGTCATCGAAAATAACGGCACGGAAGAACAACTCAAAAGCGCTATCGAAGAACTCTACGACAAACTGACCGCCTGAACCAAAATCATTGACAGTGAGTTTGTCGGCGTTCGTTATGGTTTCGTTCTACTGTTTATTTATCAACTTTAATAAATGTCAATTGCCATAATCCGTGATATTAATCTACTTCACAAACCTTTGTTCATTTCTTTAAAAAGCCTCAAGCCAAGGTTTTTTAAAAAAACCTCTTTCCGATAGTAATGGATATAGCTAAATTTCTCAAGTTAAAGTAAACAAGATTATGAAAAGAATCATGAAACAGATAAACTAAGGTAATTACCCGGTCAATCAGAATAGCAGTTGGATCAAATGTGGTTAAATTATCTGAAATAGATAGAATCGAATAGGGGAACAGATCGTTGAATTACTTCTGCAACTGGATATTTCCGATAAGCTAGACAAAAGGCGACCGGATAAGGGCATTGTTTTGACCAATTGAAAAAACCATAACGTTTATAAAAAGGGGAATAAGTAACTATGAGACAGGTAATTTTTAGTTGGTATGATGGCTTAATATTTGTGCTGTTTCTCTTATTTGTGGTGATATTCAGTATGTACAAAAGCCGTAAGGGAAAAACAGGCGAGGATTACTTTCTAGCTGGCCGACAATTGACCTGGCCATTGATTGGCCTTTCAATGGTTGCGGCTAATATTTCCACCGAACAATTTGTCGGGATGGCTGGGCAGGCGGCTGGTTCGGCAGGCCTGGCGATTGCCTCCTATGAATGGATGGCGGCTATCACGATGGTGATTGTTGCATTATTTCTTTTGCCTAATTTTTTACGAACCGGTATTTACACTTTTCCGGAATTTCTGGAATACCGCTACTCGCCGCTGGCACGCCGTTTAATGGCGGTTTACACTATTTTAATTTATGTTTTTGTGCTGGTGGCTTCGGTTGTTTATACCGGAGGTTTGACTATTGCCACCCTATTTTCCGGAATGAAATTTTTTGGGATCGAAGTCACTCTGACCCGGGCAATTTGGTTAATCGGCATAATCACCGCTATTTATACTATCTGGGGCGGATTGAAAGGAATCGCTTGGGCCGACCTCTTCTTCGGTTCGAGCCTAATTCTCGGCGGATTCCTGACCCTGGTAATTGGACTGAGACATGTCGGAGGGCTTAGTGGTTTCTTAGAGGCTAATCAAGATAAATTGCATATGATTCTGCCGCGCGACAATCCCGTGCTTCCCTGGACTGCTCTGGTTATCGGTCTATGGTTGCCAAATTTCTACTACTGGAGCGTCAATCAATTTATTACGCAACGTACTCTTGCCGCTAAAAACCTCCGTGAAGGGCAACTGGGAGTGATATTCGCCTCCTTTTTGAAGTTAATTACGCCATTCATCATCGTTTTTCCCGGAATTATGGCTTGGCAGTTATTTAAAGATCAAATGACCGGCCCGGGCGGCACCGATGCGGCGTTTCCGACAATTGTCAGGAATTTGATTCCCAACGGATTTCTGGGCTTTATTTTTGCCGCTATCGGAGGGGCTGTAATCAGTTCCCTGGCGTCAATGCTGAATTCGGCATCAACTATTTTCACGATGGATATTTACCAGCATGCCGTTAAAAAGGAACTCCCACAGCAAAAGATTGTTCGGGTGGGACGGATTTCCACTTTCATTTTTTTAATTATCGGTTGCCTGATTGCACCTATCCTCGATAATCCGAGCCTGAAAGGAATTTTCACCTACCTCCAGGAATTTCAGGGATTCATTTCGCCAGGAATTCTGGCCGCGTTTGCTTTTGGGCTAATTTTCAAGCGAGCACCGAAAGCCGCCGGCCTGGCCGCGCTGATTCTTAATCCCATAATCTACGGTCTTCTTCTGATCTTTTGCGGCTCTCTGCCGGTCTTTGCCAGTGTTCAAATTGTACCGATTGCTTTTCTCAACCGTATGGCAATTACTTTTATTATTATCGTGGTGATAATGGGGATTATTACCTGGTTAAAACCGTTGGAGCAGCCAGTGACGATGCCGGAACGCAAAGACTTCAATATGCAATCTTCGCCGATTGTAAAATGGCTCGGCGCAACAGTTATCGGACTGGTCATAGTGCTTTACATCATTTTCTGGTAAATTATCTTAAAAATTGAGAATTTATTGTTAAATGTCATTTGACTTTTCCCAAATACCGCATAGGCGCTTCAATCCCCTCACCGGCGAATGGATTTTAGTTTCGCCCCATCGTACGGAACGCCCATGGCACGGCGGTCAAGAACCTGTGGCTTCCGAAGAGAGACCAAAATACGATCCGGAATGTTACCTATGTCCTGGTAATCGTCGAGCTAGCGGGGCTGTAAACCCTTCCTATACTTCAACCTATGTCTTCACTAATGACTTTCCAGCATTGTTTCCTGACACACCTGATCGTCGCCGAAATTCTAATAAGTTCATCAGAAGCGCAATCATTTCCGGCACCTGTCGGGTAATTTGCTTTTCTCCGCGGCACGATCTCACTCTGGCGGAAATGGCGGTTGAGGAAATCCGGAATGTCATTACCGTTTGGGCTGAGCAAACAATGGAACTGGGAGAAAAATTTTCCTGGGTTCAAATTTTTGAAAACAAAGGGGCTATGATGGGCTGTTCTAATCCCCATCCGCATGGCCAGGTTTGGGCGGTAAATAGCCTTCCCAATGAGCCCTATAAAGAAAATCGCCGGCAATCAGCCTACTTTAAGCAGAATAAATCAGTGCTATTAACTGACTATTTACTATACGAATTAGAATCGCGGGAACGAGTAGTTCTCGAGAATGAAAACTGGCTAGCGGTGATGCCGTTTTGGGCTATCTGGCCTTTTGAAATTCTTCTTTTGCCGCGGCGGCATATTCTGCGCCTGCCGGACCTCGCTCCAGCTGAGAGAAATAGTCTTGCCTCGATCCTCAAATCCCTGCTAGTTAAATACGATAATCTTTTTCAATCGTCTTTTCCTTATACAATGGGCTGGCACGGCGCTCCGACGATGGCTGGCGATTTCGACCACTGGCAATTACATGCTCACTTTTATCCACCGCTTTTGCGCTCATCATCGGTGAAAAAGTTTCTGGTCGGCTATGAAATGCTGGCGGAAGCTCAGCGCGATCTGACTCCGGAAGTAGCCGCTCGGACACTCAGGGAAACAAGTGAAATTCACTACAAATCACTAATCAAGAATAAATAAGGTTATAATTAATGCCCAAAAATCAGGTAACCAACTTATTGCAAAATCTAGAAGCCTCCGCAGTTTTTCAAAAAATTTACGGTCATAATCCAGCCGTAATGAGTGAGCAAATCAAACGCTATGCGAATCTTACCGATCAGCACAACGAACTTTTTGGCGTGCCTCCCACGCTATTTTTCAGCGCGCCCGGTCGCACCGAAATTAGCGGCAATCATACCGATCACAATCATGGTAAAGTGCTGGCGGCCAGCGTTGACCTGGATTCCATTGCGGCCGTGAACGCTAATAATGGCGACCAGATAACCATTTTTTCCGAGGGGTATCCACAACCATTCATTATTGATACCAATCATTGTTCACCGGTCGAAGCCGAGCGGGGTACGACCACTGCTCTGGTGCGCGGGATAGTTGCCCGATTCAAAGAACTTGGTTTTCGGGTTGGCAGCTTCAACGCCACGCTAACCAGCAATGTGCTGGTCGGATCAGGTTTGAGTTCATCGGCATCTATCGAAGTTCTGCTCGGCACGATAATGAATCACCTTTTTAATGGTGCAAAAATTGCGGCTGAAGAAATCGCCTTGATCGGTCAATTTGCCGAAAATCATTACTTTGGCAAACCCTGTGGTTTGATGGATCAATTGGCGATTGCCGTGGGCGGCGTCGTGGCAATAGATTTTAAAAATCCATCCAGGCCTATTATTCAGAAAGTCAATTATGATCCCGAACAGCAAAATTACAGCTGGCTAATTGTTAATACGGGAACTAGCCACGTCAACCTGACCGAGGAATATGCCGCCATCCCTCGAGAAATGCGAGCGGTTGCCAAAGCTCTGGGCGGGCAGGTTTGCCGTGATCTAACAATGGAAAATTTGATAGATGGAATTCCGGATTTGCGTCCCGAGGTCGGCGACCGGGCAATCCTGCGGGCTTTTCATTTTCTAACCGAAAACGAGCGGGTTCAGCAACAAATATTTGCTTTAGAGAGAGGTGATTTCGCCGCTTTTCTGGAGCTGGTCAATGAATCCGGCGCTTCATCCTCTCAGTGGCTTCAAAACTGTTATCCCACTTCGAATCCTGCCGAACAAGGCATTCCCCTAGCACTAGCACTAACTCAATATTTCTTAAAAACCGTTGGGAAAAAAGGCGCTTGTCGGATTCAGGGTGGCGGTTTCGCCGGAACTATTCTGGCATTTATGCCGAATGAAATTCTGAGTGATTATCTGAGATTAATCACAAAAGTATTTGGTAAAGACAGTGTTTCTCAATTGAATATCCGCCCGATAGGCGCGGTTTGCCTGAATAAAATTTAAAATGATATAAGCGATTGACAGAGGATAGAGCCTTGGGAAAACGGACTGAGGCTAAGGCTAAGTTTGAGGTCGAGGTTAAGGCTAAGAAAGAGGTATGCCATTGGACAGGTTCAGCGAGACTTGACTTAAGACCGCGCTATCAAAGAACCCAAGCCAATCTCAAAACTTCTTCAGCAGGCTTGGGTCAAGTCGGGTGCCACGGTTGATATAAGCCAACGATTGTCCCATGAATACAAACCCACGAATTAATTCGTAGGTTAATTCTAATGACCAATCCGCAATTCTTATCAAGTATATATGATTATAAAAATTACAATACGATTTTAATGAATTGTCAAGACTCCTTGACCTTTAGCGATTCAGCGTTAAATTGTAGTCGAGCTTTAGATAATTGAATAGTGAAAGGAAAATATCAAATGTCGCACAATTATCTGGTGCTGGTTTTATTATCTGCTTTAATAATCGGATGTAACCGACCGAATGAGCGCGAAACTATAACTCAAATCGGTACAATTGATGCTCTACTGGGTGGCGTTTATGATGGTGAATATCGCTTGCGAGAACTACTAAAATGGGGGGACTTTGGTTTAGGCACGTTCAACGCTTTAGACGGTGAAATGATTGTTCTCGACGGTAATATTTATCAGATAATGGCTGATGGCAAAGCCGCTGTAGCTGACTTAAATGATACGACACCTTTTAGCTCCGTTACCTATTTCGATACCGATCGCGAATTTGTTATGCCGACCGGAACTAATTTCGATTCATTGATTAAGGTTGTAAACGTCACAATCCCAACGGAGAATATTTTTTATGCCATTTGGCTCGAAGGTAAATTTAGCATGGTCCATACTCGAAGTGTTCCGGCACAATCTCGCCCGTATAGACCGCTGGCAGAAATTACTGCTACCCAACCTGAATTTTACCTTGAGGATGTTGAAGGAACAATTGTTGGTTTTCGTTGTCCGCCGTATATAGCCGGAGTAAACGTTCCCGGTTTTCATCTGCATTTTTTGAGCGCCGACAAAACTGCCGGTGGCCATCTGCTGTCTTTTGTGACTGCTGAGGAAATTAAGGTGAAGGTGGACGAGACTCATAATTTATTTATGATTTTACCCCATAGTAGAGATTTTTACAAAATTGATTTGACTAATAATAAACAGGCAGAAGTGGAAAAAGTCGAAAAATGATTCAATCAGACCCAATAAAACATTTTGATCATCAATTAAATGCGGCGGAGCTTGCTTTAATGAATAGTTTGAGTTCGCCGCTGAAAATCCAGACTTTTCTCGATGAAACGCCCTATAGCACCGAGCCTATTTACCGCTCGCCGCTAAGTGTTTTGCGCGATCATCGGGCACATTGCTTCGACGGAGCGCTATTTGCAGCGGCGGCTTTGCGACGACTGGGGTATCCACCATTGATTGTAGAAATGTTACCCAACGAGCGCGACGACGATCATCTACTGGCGGTTTATAAACGCAATAATCACTGGGGCGCGGTGGCGAAGTCCAATTTCGTCGGTTTGCGCTATCGGGAACCAATTTATCGCACTCTGCGCGAGTTATTGCTTTCGTATTTCGAGGATTATTTCAACATTGCCGGTGAGAAAACCTTGCGCGGCTATACATTGCCGCTAAATCTTACCACCTGCGACCGCTGGAATTGGATGACCGAAGATGAACATCTGGACGAAATCGCTAAATGTCTCGATCGCCAGCGTCGTGTAAATTTGCTCACACAGGAAATGGAGCAAAACCTTGCACCGGTTGACAAGCGCAGGTTGAAAGCCGGTCTGCTGGGAGCAGATCCGGAAGGGTTGTATAAGCCGAAAAAATAAATCATTGACTGGATTGTCAAATATTTCTTTACACCTCAATTTCAGGGCTGTATAGAAAAATCGGAATACACAAATAAATTAAATAATGCGATGTAAGCATTGGGAATAATATCGGAATAACAATATCGGTTATTCTTCTAGGGCGCTGATGTTTTTCCGCAAGTTATCTAAAAAACGCTTCATTTCCTCGTAATCACGTCCCCTAATTATATGAGTCAAAAACGACAGACGAGAATTGATCAGCTCAATTTGTTGAAGCGTGTAGGGGTTAAAGAGTACTTCTGATAGTAGATAATCGTCCTCTGAAAGGAGTCCACGGGCGATTTCGAGATGTTTGCGGAAAGTTGTGCCGGGCACTTTCTGCATTTTCAAATTAGCGGCGAAGGTCAATGTCGAGACAAAGGGCGTTCCTAAAGAATAGGCGGTGGTTTGGTCGTGCTCTTCGAAGGTATATTCAAAGATATTCAGTTGCAGACTTTCAAAAAACTGACGAAAAAAAGCCTTGCCATCCGGGTCGGATTCACTGATGATAATAGCATTTTCGTTATGCAGGTCGCGAATATTGGCGAAAGTAGGTCCGAACATCGGATGGGATGAAACGAAGCGCCGTCCGGTTTTGCGGTAAAATTCAGCCACTGCGGCTTTGACCGAGGCAATATCAGCCAGCAGGCAATCAGCGGGAATGAGCGGCAGGAGTTCCTCGAAAGCCGATACGGTATTTTGCGGACTAACGGCATTGATCGCCAGCTCCGGTTTAAAGTTCGTTACCTGGTTTAAATCGGAAAAACGTTCAACATTGATGAAACGTTTCAATTTGTTCAAATCGCGATCGTAAACTGCGACCTGGTGTTGGTGACAAAATTCTTCCACCAGCCAAGCGCCCATCCGGCCGGTTCCCATAATAAATATTTTCACGCCATAATCCTTTCTAAGTAGCATCCCATTAAGCGAAAATCGGAAGTTGTTTGTTCGACTTCTTCTAAGACTTTTTCGACTTTGGGGTCATCTTTAGAGCCGATAAAATCCAGGAAGAAGGCGTATTGACCGGGCGATTTGGGGACTGATTCGATGCGGGTCAGGTTGATTTTTGCTTTGGCAAAAATTTCGAGTACTTTAAAGAGTGTACCGGCTTTATGAGCGGTCGAAAAAATAATCGAACATTTTTCGCCCTTGCCGGTAAACGGTTCACGCGCCAGAATCAAAAAGCGAGTAGTGTTCAAAGGTGAGTCTTCGATCTGCTCTTTGATAATTTCCAGATTGTAAAGCTGGGCGGCCAGTGGGCTAGCGATTGCGGCGATTCCTTTTAAGCCTTTTTCAGCGACCATACGAGCCGCGCCCGCCGTGTCGTAGTAGGGTATCGGGTCGAGTTTATTACGTTCTAAAAAATGTTTACACTGGGCTAAAGCTTGCGGATGGGAATAGGCACTGCGCAGTTCGCGGTAATCGCTATTGCGCACCGCCAGTAAACAATGACGTATCGGCATTTCTATTGCGCCGACAACATACAATTTAGTGGAAATGAGCAATTCATTGACTGGTCCAACTACTCCGCCGAGAGTATTTTCAATGGGAATAATCCCGTAATCGTAGGAGCCGTCGCTAACGCCTTCGAATAGTTCGGCAAATTCGCGGCAAGGAATGCTGACTAATTGCGGATTCCAGGCTTTGCCAGCCATTTCGCTATAGGCGCCGTGTTCGCCCTGGAAAGCGATTACCGGTAGGTCTTGAGATTGCAAGCGTTTGCCTTCTTCGATGATAATGGCGTATAAACGTCGAGCGAACTCCGGAGTGACCAAGTCGTAAGTTTTTAGTTCCAGATTATTGAAAACCTCTTGCTCGCGCTGAGGGTCTTCGATATTGGTTTTGAATTTTTTGGCCATAATTGCCTGTGACAGACGGTCATTGAGCAATTTGATTATTTTGCCGTCGATCAGGTCAATCTGTGACCGAATTTGTTCCAGGTTCATAAGTTATTTTCCTCATTTAATTGCCATGATTTTTGAATTAATAACAAGTCGGCTAGACAGCAAGCCGTCAGAGCCTCGACTATCACCGGCACGCGTAAAGCAAAGCAGACATCGTGCCTACCGCTGATGGATAAATCTGTCATTTTTCCGCTATCAAAATCTAAAGTTTGCTGACTGCGGGCAATGCTGGCAGTCGGTCGAGCTACGATGCGGAAAACGAGCTCGTTGCCATTAGTAATTCCACCATTTATTCCGCCGGAATGATTCGTAGCGGTCTTGCCGTTCGGTGCGATGAAGCAGTCATTGAATTCACTACCGCGCATACGAGCGGCAGCAAATCCACTACCGAATTCAATACCCTTGATACCGGGAATGGCAAAGATGGCATGCGCCAGAACCGATTCTACCGAATCGAAAAAGGGTTCGCCGAGACCGACCGGCAAATTTTGGGCGCGGCACTCGATGATCCCGCCCAGCGAGTCGCCGTCGCGGCGGGCTTGCTCGAGCAGTTCCGAATAATCAGCCTGACCGCCAACTTCTATGAGAGAAGCGGAAACCTCGACCGGTGCGATAATTTTCTTCGCCAGCACGCCGGCGGCGACCAAGCCGACCGTCATCCGTCCGGAAAAGTGTCCCCCGCCACGCGGATCATTCCAGCCTCGAAATTTGCGATCAGCGGTAAAGTCGGCGTGTCCCGGCCGGAAGACGGTCGGCTTTTCGGCGTAATCCGCCGATCGCTGGGCGGTGTTCTCAAAGACAATCGTCAGCGGCGCGCCGGTTGTGTGATTATTCCAAACACCACTCAAAAATCGCGGCTGATCACTTTCCTGACGAGCTGTTGTACCCGGAGCACCACTCCGACGGCGATCGAGATCAGCAGTTAAATCACTTTCTTTAATTTCCAATCCCGGAGGGCAACCGTCAATTATTACCCCGACCGCCGGTCCGTGTGACTCGCCGAAAATCGTTAGGCGGAAGAGTCGTCCAAAACTATTCATCGATATTACCTCCAACTGATTTTAAATCATCAAAAAATGTCGGGTAGGACTTGGTAACACATTCGGCGCCCGCGATCACAACCGGCTTTTCCGAACATAGCCCGGCAATCGCCAGCGCCATAGCAATGCGGTGATCGTTATGGGCTTCTGTCAAACCACCTTGAATTTTACCACCTTTGATTAACATCGTTTCGCCTTCTATACTAATATCAATTCCAAGCTTCCCGAACTCCGTCTTCAAAACCGCCGCTCGATCACTTTCTTTGTAAAGTAAGCGTTCAACGCCCGCGATTTGGCTGACACCTTCACACCCTGCCGCTAGAGCCACCAACGGTGGAAAAAGATCCGGATAATGGCTTGCATCGCAGGTGAACGCTTGCAACTCGGATTGAGTGACGCTAATCTCGTCCGGGCTGATTTCTACCCGAGCACCGCATTGTTGTAGTAATTCCAAAATTGCTCGATCAGCCTGCTGGGACTTGGGATTAAGTCCTGTCACGGTAATCCGCCCCCGCAAAGCGCCAGCGGTCAATAAAAAAGCCGCACCACTGAAGTCACCTTCGACATTGAATTCGGTCGCTTGATATTTCTGACCGCCCGGAATAATGAAACGGCAGTAATTATAATTTTCGATGTGGATACCAAATTTTTCCAAAATTTCAATGGTTAAGTCAATATATGGTTTGCTTTTTAGATTATCAACGCTGATTTCAGAATCGGCGGCGACAACCGGCAAAGCGATCAGTAAACCGGTTAAAAACTGCGAACTTACGGAACCGTCAATCTTTACTTTGCCACCCTTTAGTGGACCGCTGATTTTTAATGGTAAATGACCATTGTCGGATTCGCATCGGGCTCCGAGTTTCTGAAGCGGTTCGGGAATCATATCAGCCGGACGTTCGCAAAGTGACGGGCGACCGGTAAGAATCAACTCCTGTGGGCTGAGCGCCGCCACCGCCGCAAACAAGCGTGAACACAATCCCGATTCGCCGCAATCCAGTACTTTTTTACGTGGCTTGAAACCACCTTTTAGGGTAAGATTACGTTCAGTCAACTCTATTTCTGCGCCGAGCGCTCGGGCGATTTCGATAGCCGCCTGACTGTCGTCGCAAAGCGTAACATTGCCGAAGCGGGAAGTGCCTTCCGCCAGCAAAGCCATCGCAATAACGCGCTGAACGATGCTCTTAGAAGCCGGAGCGGCGACGGTACCGTCAATCGTGGAAAATTTGACTGATTTCCGCATAGAGTAAATCCGTACAGGTTTCCGGCGTGGCGATTTCAGTGTCTAAAATGCCGTCGGCCGTGTTGAAATATAAATCGGCGCGTGCGCTGAAAATTTGTTCGGCGGTAGCCAATGGATCATCGCTTTTTAGAAGTGGACGACCGGCTTGTTCAATTCGCGGCCAGATTTGGCGCGGTCGGGCAAAGAGCCAGATACAGAGCGCTTTTTGGCCAATCAACGTCCGATTTATCTCGCTTAAAATAATTCCGCCCCCTCCGGCAATGACTTGATTCCTGGACTCTAAAATTTTTGCCAGGGCTTGAGACTCCAACCGGCGAAATTCATCTTCACCTTCATCTTTGAAGATAGCATTGATACTTTTCCCGGCTGATTCGACAATAACTTGATCAACGTCAACGAATTGCCAGCCCAGTCGCCCGGCTAATTGCGAACCGAGCGTTGATTTACCGGCGCCCATAAAGCCGGTTAAGATGACATTGGACTTTCCGGCATACGGATCGCCGTCTATGATGGCGGGTGGAATGTCTGAACCGGGTTGAATGCCGGTGAATAATTCGAACGCTGGGCGGGCTTGTTCGGTTAACCAGACTATTCCGGAAATAAATTGAGCGCCAACTGCTTTCGCCAGCGGTTCCATTTCTGAATTTTTATAATTGGCGTCCATTATTATCTGACGGGAATTGAGCCATTCCGGTTCGACCACGCGCACTCCCGGCGGAAGAGCCGTCACGATTATTTCAGCTGCTCGAACCGCAGTTTGAATTTCACTGAAGAGCACCGATTTAACCTGAAAACTGCGTGCCAGATTCAAAGCCATTTCATCAGGATGATTCACAATGGTAATCTCGGCGCCAGAAGGTTTGAGGGCACTAACGATCGCTCGCGCGGCACCGCCCGCACCGATTACAAGTAGAGACTTGCGCTTTAAATCAACGTTATAAATCTGAAAAGCACGAATAACCCCGGTAACATCAGTATTGTAACCGCTAATACTAGGACGGTCATAGATCAGAGTATTGACGGCTCCGACCGCGGCGGCTTCCGGCGAAAGGTAAACTAAGGACGGTATGACTTTTTCCTTGAACGGCGCGGTGACGTTGGCCCCGGTAAGGCCGAGCTTGTATCCCATACCGAGCGCAGAATATACGTCATTGGCGATTATGCGGCTATAATTGGCGGACAGATTATTTTCACGAAACCAGTGATTATGAATCTGGGGGCTTTTACTGTGTAGAATTGGATGCCCGATAATGGCATAGCGTTTTTCAGACATCAGTCGTCTCCTCAGCAAGCAGTGCGAGAATTTCATTTTTAGTCATTTGTCCAGGCGCAGTAGGTTGACCGGTTTCAGTTGCGGCGTAAATGAAAGGTGCGCCGAGTCGGTGCGCCTTGAGGCGTGATTTTCGGCCGGCTTCGCCCATCCCGAAAGCAATCAGCGGCTTAGTGTTTATCGAATATAAACTCAACAATCGTTCCGCATCGCTTTCCGTTGGACAATAAGTTACAATTTTGACAATGTCGGACGGTAAAGCTTCGCAATTTCGCAAAAGCAGATGCAATTCCGCTAAACCCGGCGTCTGTTCGAAATTATGATACGAGATAATAATACGGGTATGATGTTCGCGCGCTAATTGGGTCAGCGATCTACGCCAATTTTCCGGAGAATCGCACTCGAGATCAACATAAGCCGCCCCGTTCTGAATGGCAAGTGCCAGTAAAGCCTGACGCTCTTCGTCGGAATAGCGGCCTCTGCGACAGGTTGCCACCAGATTCGGGTGACTGCGGAAAATTTCGATGATCTGGGATTCATTCAAATTGAGTAAGTCAATCCGGATTTCTACCATTTCTTCCGTTTTTAAAAGGGCCATTATTTCCGGGAAATTAAGTTCAGCCAGCGCAACACAGATCATCGAGAAATTCCTTGATTTGGTTAAATGAGAGATTGATCACTTCGGCTTCGCCCAGTTTTTTTAAGGCTACAAAACGCAGGTGCTCACCCTGACGTTTTTTATCTTTGAAAATTAACGGCAGAAGTTCATTAGCCGGTACTGAAGTAGCGGTCGGCAATTCATAAGCGGTTAAAATTTTCGCCAGGTATTCTTTTTCACCACGCGCCAATAAACCCAATCGCACCGAGATTTCAGCGGCCATATTCATTCCGATCGCTACCGCCTGGCCGTGTAGAATACCTGAGGCAATTTCAATAGCGTGTCCGATCGTGTGACCAAAGTTAAGTTTGCGGCGCTCGCCTTGTTCCCGCTCGTCGCGCGTCACAATACCGGCTTTGAAATTCAGCGCGCGGAAAATGATTTGTTCGGTTACGTCAGGCTCGAGGTTGATGAATTGGGTTCGTTGGGTCGCCAACATTTCCAATAAAGCGGCTTCGCCGATAGCACCGGTTTTGATAATTTCAGCCGTGCCGTTAATAAATTGCTCACGCGGTAAAGTCTTCAGCACATCCAGCGGACAAAGCACAAAACGCGGCTGATTGATCGTGCCGATAATGTTTTTCGCACCGGCAAAATTGACACCGTTTTTACCGCCGATACTGGCATCAACTTGAGCAAGCAGAGATGTCGCCACAAATCCGAAATCCAACCCGCGCAGGTAAGTGCTGGCAACGAACCCGGCAATATCGCAAACCACGCCGCCGCCAATTCCCAGAATTGTATAATCGCGATCCACTGCGGCAGTGCTTAACTTTTCATATATCTGCCGGACAGTCTCGAGAGTCTTGGAACTCTCGCCGTTCGGCAAAACGATTTTCGGGAATTCGCTAAATAGATCGCTATAGGAACGGTCGAGATTTTGGTCAGTGATAATAACGACTGGGCGCCCTTCGATCAATCGGAAAACTTCCCGTATCGAAGGGCAGGTTATGATCGTAGAAGTTTTACCTGCGGTTTTAATTTGAAGGGTTGGCATTGTTGGGATTGCTTAGAGTTTGCATGAAATTTTTCAGACTCAATACTTCGCGCATTAGTGCTTTGAATTGTTCCGGGTTCAGTTGCTGGTCGCGATCGCTAAGAGCGGTTTCTGGTTTATAATGAACTTCGATAATTAATCCGTCCACTCCAGCTGCTACAGCGGCTAATGACATCGGCTTGATCAGTCCTAATCTTCCCGTGGCATGCGACGGATCAACGATGATCGGCAGATGAGTCACCTCCCGTACCGCTGGAACGATGCTCAAATCAAGCGTATTCCGGGTATAAGTTTCAAAGGTGCGAATACCACGTTCGCACAAAATCACGTTGGGATTACCTTCGGAAAGAATGTACTCGGCGCAGTTCAACCATTCTTTCAAGGTCGAATACATACCGCGTTTCAGCAAAACCGGCTTGGAACTCTTACCCACTTCTTTCAAAAGCGCAAAATTCTGCATATTGCGAGCACCAATCTGGAGAATGTCAACATATTCGCAAATCCAGGTGACATCGCGCGAATCCAGTACTTCGGTGACAATCGGCAATCCGTATTTCTTTTTAGCTTTTTCTAATAGTTTTAAGGCCTTTAAGCCGAGCCCCTGGAAATCGTAAGGCGAAGTGCGCGGTTTGAAAGCGCCGCCCCGCAACATATTAGCTCCGGCGGCTTTGACCGCTTCGGCGGTCTGCATTAATTGCTCTTCGGATTCGACGGCGCAAGGTCCGGCTATAACGACGAAATCCTGTCCAACGGTTACATCACCAACCTTGATAGTAGTTTTATTTAAGTGACTTTCGATGGAAGTCAGTTTTAGATTTTCGGCATTACCCATTTATTTCTCCTTTTCAAGTCTGTAATAAAAACCCCTTCGCGCTGGAAGGGGTCTTTAAGATATTAATTTAAAAGTAAGGTTACCCCTTCCGGTGCAATTCCTTAAAATAAAAATAGAAAAAAAAGTATCTTTTGTTATTCATATCAGTCTTTCACTAAAAAACCAGTATATGTTAACATATAAAAATTTATTATTCAATAATTTTTTTGGAGGACTTCCCCCAATTTTTTGATAGGTATCTTTTAGAGAACAGTCTTGAGTCAAGTCTCAGTATTTATTCAGTGTCTAAACTACTCCTCCGGAGCCTTTGGAGAATTTGTGGGCTATTCTGAACCTGTTACCTGAAACCCGTTACCCTGCCTGCTTGCGCAGTCAGGCAGGCTGTATCCTCTCAGCCTCAACCTCAGCTATAATCTGTTTGTCTCTGCATTTTAAAATCAAACCTTATCAAGATATAAAAAGAAGCCCTCCGAAATGGAGGGCTTCCTGTTGTTATTTTAAAAAGACGGGTTATTTCATAAAGACCATTTTTCTGGTCTGCGTGAAATCTCCAGCCTGGATTCTGTAGATATAGACACCGGTACTTAATGAACGACCGTATTGATCGAGACCGTCCCAGATAACCGACTTATATCCAGCTTCTTCAACTCCATTGACTAAAGTACGCACTTCCTTGCCGAGCATATTGTAGATCGTCAACCGCACATTGCTTTTTTCCGGCAAAGCATAGCGAATGGTCGTCATTGGGTTGAATGGATTCGGGAAGTTCTGCGACAATTCGTACTTCTCCGGAATCGCAATTTCACTAGCAATGCCAACGAGGTTAGTGATCTGGACACTTTGAGTAGTCATTGCCGTGGCATTACCGTTGTCCTTAACCGTCAATGTCACCGTGTAGGTATTGATAGCGGTATAGACGTGAACTGGATTCTGTTCGGTGCTGGTATTGCCATCGCCGAAATCCCAGAGCCATCCTATGATAGCGCCTTCCGGATCGCGAGAATCGTTCGATTGGTCAGTGAACGTAACCGTGTTGTTGGCTTTGGTAACCGCAAAACCGGCAGTCGGCGGGTCATTCACCGGCACGACTACGATAGTAACTTTTAGCGAATCAATGGGCTTATCCGTATGACCGACATAAAGCATAGCACTTTCCTGTCCCCAGGCGTCCTTGGTTTTGGTCGCAAGGGTCAGACGACGATTGACCCGGTCAGCATCAATCTTGACCAGAGTGCCTTTAGTCTTTCCCCAGACATACAGGTCTTTATCTACTCCGCCAACACCGGGTACGAGTCGCATCGTATTTAGTACCAACGTGGAATCTTCCAGGAAGGTATATTCCTGTTGAGTGCCTTTGACGAAGCGTGGCTCGGCGGCTACGCGGATAGTTACCTTGGCAATGTCTGTATCGAAACCATCACTGATTTGATACTCGAAGACATCGAGTCCGTCAAAGTTCAACGGAGCAACATAAGAATAGTACTGACGATAGTCATGATTATATCCGCCTTCTTCCTCGATAGCAAGCCATTTGAATGAGCCGTACAGCGGATCGGTCGCATCCCAGAAGAATAACTCATCCAGATCCTCATCGTAGTCATTAGCCATAGCATCGTTAGTGAGCGCCATAAAATTGACAGTATCACCGGCCAGGACATTCAAAGTATCATCCACCGCGACCGGCTTGTGGTTCAGTACGCTGAAAGTGCTATACTGCTGCGCCTGACCATAATCCCACCAATAATATTCACCCGGATAATAATTACACCAGAATTCCGATACCATAACCCAGTCACCTGGGTAGAGATTCTTCATATTGATGTGAGCCTTAGCAGGTAGGGTTTCGCCAGCTTTGATTGTACCAAAGAGCGGCTCAAGGTAAGTATCTCGGAGTCTGGTATTTAGTAAAACATTATCAACCAAAATACCGCCATCACCAACGGCTTCGTCCGACCAGGCGCCAAAACAAATCACCAATTTTTTATAACCACATTGTACCATCCAATTATTGTACCAACTCAAATCAAAAGAGATGGAGTGTAATTCGCCGTCATTGATGAAATTACCCCATTCACTTGAAGCTTCCATTTGCCACATAATCTGTGCTGGATCTTCATTGTCGAGAACTCCGATGTAGAGGTCGAAGTAATCGTAATATTCTTCGACGTAGCAAGCGTAATCGAATTCCAGGAAGAGCACTTCGGAATCCGGGACAGCGCTTACGTCAATAACTGGTGTGTAGGCGTAGGTTTCCGAATTGGCATAATATTTCTTCTCAACCGGATCACCGAAGTAAAGCGCATTACTTTTGATGTCAGGGACATTCGCAATATGCCATACATCGCCCAGGCCGAATGACCAATCTTCGACACTCCAACCGGCCGGCATTTCCAGACTGGCATCGAAATTCTCCGACAGCAGGGGACCAGCCGAACCCACTGTTTCCGGTCGGAAGATTTTGGAAGCCAGAGCCGTTTTAACCGGTTGAGTAGCCTGAGTTGCAGTTTTCGCTAATTTCCTGGCATTAGAGTAATGTTCGGCGAATTTTTTAATCCTTTCAGAAGGTTTGACCTGAACTCCGTCCTTTTTAGCATCCGATTTTGCGGCGCTATTTAATTTAGCATCCACACCACCTGAAAGCGATAAAGGTCCATCACCATGATAGTAATTATTCTGGATGAACCAGCTACTCTCAAAATCAACATCCACGATACCGTCATTGATTAAGTTAAAATTGGAGTTAGCGGTCTGGTTGCGATAGAAACTGCCCAGATCGACTTCTTCCGGACTAACCGAGAGATGACCGATAACGTTATTGAAATGTACCAGGTTTTCGCCAAGCCAATTATTCAGGGCATTAGATTCGACTTCATTAATCAGATAATATTCTCCTAAGCCGTCCAGCATACCCGTTCGGATTGTGCTGGTGATAGATGCCTGTGCAGCTGGAGCGAGCGTGCCCTGGTAATTATCGGCAAAATACGGCAAATCCATCGCCCCAATTTCAACATTATCGAATAAAGCACCGAAACCATAAACATTACTATAATCAGTATTCAGAATAAACCAGAATTCGACATTCTTTTGTCCAATCAATTCGGAAAGATCGGCATAGGCTCGATAGGTATAGCCATCAGGCCATAACTCCCACTCGGTTTGGAGTATGGTACCCCAGCGTTCACCATCTACGATAACATTGACATAGAAATAATCATAGCCCCATTCCAGCAGAGCGGAATAGTCAAATGCCAGATAAGCTGGGACTTTACCGTTAGCAGTTGGAGTAAAATCGAAAAGCGGCGTAGCGGCCACAGCAATCGTGTTATTTTTATAGCCATACTCAAAATCACCAGCTAGAAATACAAAGTCTTGAGGACCACCATCCGAAATATCTACCAGTTTCCAGGTTTCGTTGGCGCCTTCATCAGATCCGAATGCCATCAAGGTCCATTGGGCCATCGTCGCGCTGGAATCATTCAGACTATCAGCCCAGAGGATATTTCCGTTGTAGCCATTTTCGACTTTTTGATTGAAATCGAGTGTGACTTTGGGGCGATTCAATTCAGCCATTACCGGGGCGATTTTCTCAAAATCTTTCTGAATGACTTCGCTTTTGTTTTTAGGAGTCTTGTTAGTTGGTGCTGGCTGGGGTTTGAAATGATTAAGAGATGTTAGAACATATTCCGGTTCTACATCATTGCTGATTAAATACTGAAAGAGATGCCAGTTCAGTTCGGCTTCGCCAGTATTCTTGATTGTGAAACTGGAAGTGAGAGTGTCACCATAATGAACTACTCCCAGATCGGTAAACTCCGGTTCGATGGCCATTTCGGCGTAGCCTTGTTCGATTCCAACTAATGGAATAACAACATTGCTTCCGCTGGTAGTAATAGTCAAAGTAGCACTATATGAAGCTTGCGGACCAGCATTCGAGACAAACCTAACCGGGATACCAAAAGCTCCACCGGATTTTACTGTGATCGGGAAAGTCGTAGTTGGCAGACTGAAGCAACTGGCTTGTGCTCCGCCGATGGTGGCAGATGTTATTGAAACATTGCTGGCAGTGCCGTTTACAAAGCCGACCGTGGCGACGCCAAAATCATCAGTGAAATTCTTTTGGATATAGGCTGCTGTGGGAACACTTCTCTTAAACCCGCCTATTACAGTAGGAGCTACCGCCCGGTAAGCATTGAGTCGTCCTTCGGAATTCCATAAACCTATAAGATTTGTTATCGGATCGGCGGTAGCCAGTATTCGGGCAATGAGATCATGAGCATCATCTTCAGGGAAAACGCTCTTGGCTAGAGCAATTACGCCGGTAACATGCGGCGCCGCCATAGATGTGCCACTCATATAAACATACGAATTATAAGGATAACAAGACGCAATTTCAGTCCCTGGCGCACCAATATCAACTGTGGCTTGACCGTAATTTGAGAAATCCGATTTCTTGTCAGCATAATCAGTGGCACCGACACTGATAACATTCGGCGATTGAATCAAGCGCGGGTAAGCATAATATTCCAGCTTATCGGTATTAACGTCGTCATTTCCGGCTGAGCAAACCCAGATCATACCGTAAGAATCATGTTCTCGGGCATACTTGGTCATAACGTCAACAAAACGCTGTTCATCGCGATCATTCAGATAGGCGCCACCGCCCCAGGATTGGTTGACGGCGACAATTTTTACCCCGGATTTCAGCAAAGTTGACAGGTAATAATAGCCATACATCAGGGTAATTGCGTCCGTGTATCCCCAATCGTCCCAGATCAACACCGACAGCATTTTAATGTGGTGATTGACGCCAGCGATACCAATTCCGTTATTGCCTTCAGCGCCAATGATTCCAGCTACATGCGTGCCATGATAACTGCCACTATTGAGGTAGGAGTTGTCATCGTTCATCACATTCCAACCCCAGAAGTCATCAACAAAACCGTTGCCGTCATCGTCAATTCCATTCCATTCCCCATCATCTACGTTGCCGTTGCCGTCCAAGTCTTCACCAGGATTGACCCAGATGTTGTTTCGCAGGTCTAAGTGATTGATGTCAATACCATCATCATAAACTGCTACCACAACATCAGAAGTAACGTCGCCGATGGTATAGGTTCCACCGGTAGTGATGTCCCAGGCGTCAAAAGCGCTGATATCAGCGCCTGCTACAGCTCCTTCAGTAAATGTCCCATCGTTGTTCAATGCCCATTGAAAAGACAGGTAATAATCGTTCGGAATCAGAGCATCTTTTTGGATAGGTTTGGGTTGCAGATTCTCCCGCTTAAAAACAAAATTCGGAAAAGCGCTGATGCCGTCAATAGCATTCAGAGCGTCAAGAGTTTTCCGCATATCGCCTTTAATCTCCCACTCGGCAATTCCCTCCGTGGGCAGATTTCTGACGATACGTCCCTGATAAGCCTGGCGGGCACTTTCGAGCCGTGCGGCTTGATCAGTTTTGGCGGGCAATTTTTTCAAAACTGAATTATTGACCACCACAATTCGGTTAGAGCGAATTTCTTTGCCGTTATAAGTCGCAATATTACTGGCGGCTGAGAGGGAGACCGTCACCATTAAAAGCGCGAGAAAAACGCAGAGAAATGCTCTCGTTTGAGATGTTTTCATAGTTCCTCCATTTTAAATATAATAACCAACTCAAATTTTCTCTTAGGTAAGCTTAGTGGGAAAAATAGCAATAATCAAATGGTATTTTATTGCGTTTGAAAAAATGTGATTTATCGCAAATCTGTAATTTTAACCGTTATACTTGACTTATTTATTGATTTTTCAGTAAAGTTGAACTATGCCGAATGTTCAGGAAATCAAGGTGCGCGGTATTCTAAGTCGATCCAAACTGCCGGGTGTGGATTATGTCATCAATCCCTATCGCGGCTGTCAGCATGCCTGTGTCTATTGTTATGCTATTTTTATGCAGAAGTTCGACGGACATAGCGAGCCATGGGGAACTTACGTTGACATAAAAAGCAATGCGCTGGAGCTATTGACTCCGCAGTTGGCGAAATGCCGCAACCGGACAGTTTATCTGTCCTCAGTCTGCGATCCATATCAGCCGGTCGAAGCCGAATATCAATTGACCCGCCAAATACTAAAGCAATTGATAACAGCTCAGCCGCAACTGACAATTCAGACCAAATCGGCTCTGGTTATCCGAGACCTTGATTTATTGACGCAATTCAAAAATTGTTCGGTAGGGATGACGATCGTAACAACCGATGAAAATTTACGCCGTGAAATCGAGCCCGGCGCATCGCCCATCGCCGCCCGGATTGATGCCTTAAAACGACTTAAAGCCGCCGAATTGGAAACCTACGTTTTCATCGGACCGATTTTGCCTTACCTGACCGGCTGGAAGCAGATTGTTCTACAGACCCGCGAATTCGTTGGTTATTATATGTTCGACCACACCAATCCTTCAGGGCGAATCTGGAGCCATATCCGCAGCTGGTTGATTGCCAAACATCCCGAACTGCTGAACAGCTACGAAAAAATTCTGTTCGGTCGCAGTAATTACTGGCCGCAGGTCAGCCAGGCAATTAAAGACTTTTGCGAGCAGGAAAAAATCAATTATCAGATATTTTTCTAAAGTGACTTAAGTTCAACGTAAGGAAGAGTTAATAATTACTTCAATTGAAAAGTGGCAATTTATTTCCCTGATAAAGCATCAATTCCCGGCAATCCCAATATTCGCAGCAAAATGTTGATTCTCTCAACGTTTTTGCGCATAATTCTGCGAACAAACTCCGCCAACTCGCCGCCACTTTCCAATTCCAGACCATGGGCAAGGCAAAACGGTCGAACCAGCTGATCTAAGTAGGCACTGTCCAGATGATCATCGTTAGAAACTGTCAGGCGATATAAATCGCGAATATGTTTCAATAACTGATAATCGCGCACTAAAGCTATAAAGTTACCATCGGTATTAGGTATTGCTGATTCAATTCGGGAAAATAATGTTTCGGTTAGTGGATCAGCCAATTCAAAATGGGCTTTAAGAATGAAGATAAAATTTTCGAAATCGCGCAAGCCGCCTGGTCCTTCCTTGATTTCCGGAACTTGGGATTGTGTATTATCAAAATAATTATGGCGCGATCGCATTTCATTCAACATCGCTTTGATAAATTCGGCCTTGCGCTGGAAAATAAAGGGTGTGACGATCTCGCGCTGAAATACTTGTAAAAAATCGTCACTTCCAATTACCATACGCGCACCCAATAATTGCGATTGATCAATGAAAGTATTTTCATCCGGATGCTCGAATAATCTCCGCAGATTACTGAAAGTAGTCACAAATCGCCGGAACCGGTCAGCAAACCGGAATTGGGGAATGATTGAGCGCCGCAGGATATATTTATTCATTTTTTGAATGACTTTATTACAAAAATCAATGATCGCCGGATCGTCAGAATTCAACAAAACAATCAGGTCATAATCATCGTCGAAAGCCTGACCGCGGGCATGCCCACCGGCCGTAAAGACGGCCAGAAGATCATGCATCTCCGGCACCTCTTTTTGATCAACCGTAGCTACTTCCTCCTGACATAGTTCGAAAAGCATCTGGAGGTAATTATCCGAAAAATAAGTGAATTCCCGATTGATTTTATCGAAGGGTGCACCATCTAGTAAGGCAATTCCTAGATGCATGAATTCGAAATCGTAATAATCGCCCAACCGGACAATTTTTTCATTGAGTGAATCGAAGTTATCAATATTGCGGAAAAGACCTTCAGCCAGCTGATTGAGCTTGGGCTGATTGATCAATGAAGTAATATATTCGGCATAAGTATTGAACGCCCGCTGAACAAAACGCTTGAAATAGTAACTACTGTTACAATAGATTCGACTGAGCATCAATAGAGTGTCGCGCTGATAGCTAATTTCTGGTTTCCAGTAAGGTGCTTCGACAATTGCTGTTAGTCTGGTCAAGAGTTCGACCGGCAGAATTGACAGGAAATTATTCATCGTCTGCGGGGCCAGATTCAAAGTTTGACAGAGCCGGCTGACATTTTCCAGAGTCGGTTCCAAATTGTATATAAAATCGTGAATGAACTTCTGGAAAAATTGGGTCTCGACCATTTTCGGTTGATGGTCAGCAATAATGCTGAACAGCGAGATCATTGTGTAAGGAGTTTTTACACCCCATTTGACATAAGCTTTCGCCAGAACGGCACGTCTTCCTTCCGATAATTTCATAAAATCTGCCAGAAAACGTTTCAGCAAAATCTGGTTGGGATTATCGAGACTGGACAGTAAATCATCCCAGAAACGTACGCCTTGAAAAAAGCGAGCGGTCTGAATAAAATAAAGGGGAACATTATCTGGCAGAGGCGTCTTATTTTTAAGATAAATAGTGCTGTGCGTAATCGGGGCGAAGACTGTAATCTGGCGTAGATGTTCGGTAAGACCTTCCAGTAAATGTTCAGTTCCTTGCCGGGCAATTTTATGATGATCGTAATAGTGCATCAGCATTTGAGTACGGGCTAAGGCGTAACTGCGATCTTCGTAACCCATAGCATAAGCTACCTTTTGCAGACCAAGTTGCACTTCGTCACTGTCGAGACGAATTTCTTCTTCCTGAACGATGAACAATTGATAAAAAAACCGGAAAGTTTCCAGAAAAGTCAGCGCTTGAAAAATCCGATGATAATTTTCATGATTGAACCGTTCTTTGACTAATAAAATGTCCAGAACCTCCAGGGAGGTATTGCCTTCGACTCGCTTCCAAGTCTTCAGTGCAAAGATCAAAGCTTTCAACATCCGCAAGCCGTCGCGCTTGGGATTGAGCAAATTTTCCGGTGGCTCTTTATACATCAAGTCACGGATTTCACCCAATAAGCCGCGCAAAAAACCTTCGTGGTATTTATTATCTCGGTCAGCCGCATAATAATAGCGATCTAGAATTTCATTCTTAAATCGGTCAAATATCTCACGATTCCCGAGAATTGGAACGGCATTGACCATTTCACTGATTAGCACAAAATCCTGAATTTGGTGATCGAGTAGATTGTGGTAATCCTCAATTGAAGCCGAATAACCCTGGGTGCCAACATGCTCGGAAAGATGAAAGTGAAGTGAGCAGGCATATTTGAGCATTTCGTGGCTCATTGCGCCAAAGGCGTTGGTTAATATCGCCCGATTTGCTGGCCCAGTATCGACAATTCCCAAATCAATGTCATCCTGGTCAACTCGCGTCCCAACGCCGCAAATGACGAAATCAGGTCTTCGAGCACGCGGCAGGAAAAAATCGAGCAAGGTGTTCATATAAGCCGCAGTCAGTAAACGGAAATCGTTACCGGTGCGTAAGAGAAACGACCGATAAACGGCGTGGTGATTGGTGGTAGTGCTTAGTTTCATTTTCAGGACATCGAGTGCCTTGAAATTCAGCAATAAAAATTGGATAGAATAGTAGCAACCCAGCATTTCCAGCAAAGTCTCACGCTCTTCTACTAAATCAGCAATTAGCTTCATTTCGCGGGCGGGATGCGGCGAAAAACGCAATAGATGAAATTGGTCAATTAGATGTTTGTTATTAATCAATGCAAACAGACTATCGAAATTTTTCTCGATATTGTGGACAAATTTCCGGTGATGATTACCCAGATCGGAAGCCCGATTGAGAAGGTCGGCCAGAGAATAATGAATTGTTGATTTCATCGTTCAGGATGAAAATTGAACTGCTTAATGAGAATGTTCTTTAAGCCATTCTTCAGCCAGCTCGATGCCGGTTTGAAAGGCTTTCAAATTTAATTCCTCAGTGCCTTTCGGAACGCGAGCGCGGATGGCATTTTTAACGGCATCTTCCGAAACGATGCCGGATAACTTATAAATAATGCCGAGGGCGATGATATTGGAAACCACAAATTTGCCGAGACGTTCGACTGCCGATTGAATTATTGGTAGAGCGACAACTTTAAATTGGCCAGCGGGAATTTTGGTTACCATTTGCGAATCTACAATGAGAATTCCATCCGGTTTTAAATCGGCAATATATTTATCGCAGGCTTCCTGAGTCAGTGCCAGTAACAAATCAATATTTTCGGCTTTCGGATAATCAATATCGCCATCAGAAATGATGACCTCACTGCGGCTGGCTCCGCCGCGGGCTTCCGGTCCGTAAGATTGACTCTGGGTAGCGTTTAAACCGTCATAGATAGCGGCGGCTTCGGCTAAGACTTTTCCCACCAAAATCAGTCCCTGTCCGCCGGCGCCGCTCAACCTTATTTCATAATGAAATGACATAATTTTGCTCCTTATTTAATTTCTGCTCTCGCTTTAGTCGCGACTGTCTCGTAATGCGACTGATAATCAGGCTGCTGCCGATCAACGAAAACTCCGACAACCAGTTTATTCTGTAATTCTTCCGGACTCATTCCGCTGGCTTTCTCGAGGGAAACGGTATTTTCTTTTTGATAAAGCAACATATCGGCACCACCGCCTTCTTTATTCATTCGGCCGTAAGAAGTCGGGCAGGGCGTCAGAACTTCCACAACCGCAAAGCCTTTTCGCGTAAGGGCTTGCTCAATGTATTTATCCAGGCGAGCGTAATGATAAACCGTCGAGCGCGCAACGTAGCTGGCGCCAGCCGCCACAGCCAAACGACTGATGTCAAAAGGCCTATCCGGATTGCCGTAAGGGGCAGTCGTTGCCATTTTACCGGTCGGTGTCGTCGGCGAAACCTGCCCACCGGTCATTCCGTAAATCATATTATTGAAAATTATCATAGTGATATCAATATTGCGACGCGCGGCATGGATAAAATGATTTCCGCCAATCGCCGTCGCATCGCCGTCGCCGGAAACCACAATAACATGCAATTGGGGTTTGGCAATTTTCAAGCCGGTGGCGAAAGCCAGAGCCCGGCCATGCGTCGTATGCAAAGTATTGAAATCAACATAACCAGGCGTGCGACTGGAGCAACCGATACCCGATACCAGCGCAATGTCATTCTTATCCCATCCGAGTTTATTAATTACCCGCAGGAGCGATTTCAGCACAATGCCGTTACCACATCCGTCGCACCAAATATGGGGCATATTTTCTTTTCGCAAATAATATAAATAATCCATTTTTTCCCCTTATTCCTTAATTGCCGCCAGAATTTCCGCCGGTGTAATTGGTTCACCATTGATGCGGTTGACCCGGATAACCGGTTTTGCACGACGCACTGCCCATTCGACTTCGTGAGCCATTTGACCCAGATTCAGCTCCGGCACGACGATTTTCTTTACGGATTGGGCAAGTGCTTCGATCTCTTTATCAGCAAACGGCCAGAGTGTTTTTAGCTTCAATAGACCAGCTTTGAGGCCGGCTTCGCGGGCGAGGCTGACGGCTTTCCTGGCTGAGCGAGCAGTCGCGCCATAGGCGATGACGAGAATCTCCATATCTTGCGTCTCAAATTCTTCGACCTCAACGATTTGATCGCGATACCGTTCGATTTTGCGATTGATGCGCAGGAGCTGCTGTTCGATCTTGGCCGGATCGTTGGTCGGCGAACCGGTTTCGTCGTGCGCCAGACCGGTGACGTGATAGCGATAACCTTCCCCGAAATTTGCCATTGGAGGAATGTCCGAAGTGGTCATCTGGTAAGGCAGGTAATCTGAAGGCGGAACGGTCGGCCGTTGACGATTGATAATTTCCAGGGAAGTTGGATCCGGTAATTCGACTTTTTCGCTCAAGTGCCCGATAATTTCATCAGTCATAATTATTACCGGCGTGCGGTAGCGTTCGGCGCAATTGAAAGCTTTGATCGTCAAATCATAGGTTTCTCGCACGGTCGAAGGGCACAATGCGATAATGGAATGGTCACCGTGCGTGCCCCAGCGGGCTTGCATAACATCGCTCTGGGAAACGTGAGTCGGTAATCCGGTGCTGGGACCGCCGCGCTGAACATCCACAATGACGCACGGAATTTCAGTCATAATGGCAAACCCGATATTTTCCTGTTTCAAAGAAAATCCCGGGCCGCTGGTAGCGGTCATAGATTTTACACCAGCTAGCGAAGCCCCAATCACGGCACCCATCGCGGCGATTTCGTCTTCCATCTGGATAAAATTGCCTCCAACTTGCGGCAGGCGGCGTGCCAACACTTCGGCAATTTCGGTAGAGGGCGTGATCGGATAACCAGCGAAAAAACGACAACCGGCGGTGATAGCACCTTCAGCACAAGCGGTGTTGCCCTGCATCATGGAAATTCGAGAACTTATGACTTCTGAATTGGATTTGTTCATTTCGCCTCCTCCTTTTCTTTTTCGGGGACGGTGACGATAATAGCGAAATCAGGGCAGAGGCTCTCACAGATTTTACACCCGTTGCAATTTTCCGGATGAACAACCTGGGCGGTAAACCGACCCATTTCGAGTACCTTGCGGGGACAAAATTTGACACAAATTTCACAGGATTTACACCAGTCCGGATTAATTTGGACTTCAGGTTTTGTCAAGGCGATTCTCCTTTTTATCTATTGAGAAAAATAACCTTATAAACTTAATAAATTAAACCTAATTCTTTCGCGGAAATCTTGATGTCAGAGGCGCTTTTATTGGCAATTTAGCAGACTCAGTCAATTTTTTTCATAAACCGAGAAGAGTTAGGCGCGGGGGATTGGTGCTGATTCTGGCACGGATTCCCATTGGAATCGTAAAACGCTGTTTGAGATGTCCATAGGCACAATTAGTAATGACCGGAAAATGAGTGTCTTTCAAGGCGTCACTAAGGTAATCTTCCAAGGTAAACGAGCGTCTGGGATTCGACGGAAAGCAATTGACAAACTGCCCAACAATCAAGCCGGCAATCTGATCAAAAACACCATGCAAGCGTAAAATTTGCAATTGTTTGTCGAGCTGGTAAGTTTTTTCGTCAACATCTTCGATGATCAGAATCGCGCCCTTTAAATCCGGCATAAATGGCGTTCCCAGCAGAGGTGTAATTAAAGAGAGGCACCCGCCGATTAAAACCCCTTCGGCCGAACCAGCCCGAAACACTTGCAACGGCTGTTCTAACGGATTAATCAGTTCGACCGGATAGGGATTGCCGGCAATCATACGCCAGAGCCATTCTTCGCTAAAAGGACTGAGGCCTTGTCCCAAATCAGAAGAAACCATTGGCCCGCTATAAGTCACCCAACCAAGTTTAGCGGCTAAAGCCATTTGCAAAATGGTAATATCAGAATAGCCAACCAGTACTTTCGGTTTGACTTTCGCTAAACGCTGATATTTAAGCTGATCAATTATTCGAATCAATCCGTAGCCGCCGCGCACACAGAAGAGGGCATCAATTTCCGGATCACGGAGAAATTGCTCGAGATATTTCAGACGCTCGGCGTCCGAACCCGCCAGGAAAAATTTACCACGATTTAGATTCGGCGCGGTCTTAACTTTATAACCACGATCGTTAAAATATTGCAAACCAGCCGCGGTAGTTTTGCGTGGCGCGGGGCTGGAGGGCGCGATGACACCGACAGTTCCTCCGGGTTTTAACGGTTCAGGAAGTAAATATGGCACAATTCTCTTCCATTATTTTTTCGTAAAGTTGCATACCTAAAACGAAAAGTGAAAGCATTTTTTGATTTTTAATTGGTAAAGGTGAAATATTAGCATTGTGTATTTTGCGGACATTAGATTTTTCAGCCAGATTTTCCTAATTTAATGCAAGTAATTTTGAGATTTATGTTAATGTGAAATGTGAGGCTAAAATGAAGTTATCACCAAAAAATATCGTCCATTGGTTGCTAATTGCTTTTTTTGTATTTCTAAATGGAGCCGGTTTGTCCCAAGACAAAGAAACGATTGATAAAGTCAGCGGTCGGATGGAATATGATTTTCAACAGATGACTGAGGAAAGTGCGTTAGGCGACGTTAATACGCTGCGGCAGTTTATTGCTGATTCACTCAAGTTCGTCTATGGTGAAAGATATGAGCAAGAACTTGATTCGCTGGAATCAATCTATATGACCACAATCAAAGCTCTGGAAACTGAATGCACGCGCCTGAATAATTTGAATAAAGCTTTGAGTGACAGCCTTAAAAAATCCGCAGTTTCAAAACCAAAATCAGTAGTTTTAACTCAAGAACTCGATCCTGCTTTCGAAGCTAGATACTTTCAATATGGAAAAATACTCAGGTTGGAGGAATCCAAGCGTAAAGCTGGTTTTATGAAAATGTCCACTGTAATCGAAAACATCGCACCTTTCCAAATCGAAGAATTGAATAGATATTACGATCAATATTTCCCAATGGCGCGAAGTGACTCAGCTCTCGACTTTATCATCCAGATCAATATCAAAGAAAAAGATTGGAGTAATGCCGGTCGCAATATCATCAAGTTCCTTTATCTTTTTCCCAATTCAGCGCTCTATGATGAAATTAAAAACGTTCGAGCTGGTATTTTCCAGACGGAGAAATATTACCAGCCCTATCGCACATTTCTAACCGACCTGCTAAATAAGATTCCCCAATTGCCGCTCGCCGACCAGCGCTATTACCATTATGTTGAGTTACTTAAAGATTTTCCTGATCCGATAATTCGAACCAACTTTTTACCGGAAGCTCATAAATTTCTAGAACTATATCCGAATTCCAGATATACTGCGCAAGCCAATTTTTGGATAGCAGAAGCACTTTTAGCTAACAACCAGCCGCACAGTGCCTATCTGACATTACAGAAAATAATGATACTTTATCCTGATAATGAGTTATACTGTCGCACTCTATATACCAGCGGAGTTATTCAGCAGGAACAGTTCGGTGAATATAAAAACGCAATTCAAACTTTCACTGATTTAATTAAACGCTTTCCGCAAGATACCCTGGCTGAAAATGCCTACTATCGCATCGCCAAGATCAGCGACGAGAATTTAAATGATTGGGAACGAGCAGTCGAACAGTATCAGATTTATGCCGATAAATATCCCCAATCGCCGAACGCTATTCCGGCTTTGATGCGGAAAGCAGTGATTCAATCTACCCAGATGAACTTAATTGAAGAAGCTGTCAGAACTTATAAGTCCATTGATGAACGCTATCCTTCCACAACCGGGGCGTTCAATGCTTTGACAGCCGCGGGGAATCTTTATACTACCAAGACCCGCTACGATCAGGCCATTGAAGTTTATATGGGTATTTTTCAAAAATATCCACAATCGGAAAACGCCATCGCAGCTCTCGAAAAAGTCTATGATATTTATCAAACGAAAATCAAGGATAACGAAAAAAGCATCGAAATATTAAATCTCATCATAAACAACTATCCGGATACCAAAGCCTCAGCCAGAGCAACTAAACAGTTGAAGAAACTCGAAAAATCCAAGTAATTTCCGATAGACGAAATATGAAATTTCCGATGGCAAGTTGCCCTACCCGAAATATTAGACACCGGTTGATTATAAGTGGAATTACTTCGGTTATTGCTCTATTTATGATTACTGCCAGTTTACTGGCTCAAACTATTTCTCGTCCCAAAATCGGATTGGCTTTGAGCGGCGGCGGGGCGATGGGTTTTGGGCATATCGGCACTTTGAAATTGTTAGATTCGCTGAGTATTCCGGTTGATTATATCGCTGGAACCAGTATGGGTGGAATTATCGCCGCATTTTACGCCGTGGGTTATTCCGGTACGGAAATCGAAGAAATTGCTCGTAAGGTTGATTGGCCGGATTTGTTCAATGATGCTCCATCGCGACAGGCTTTACCTTATTTCCAGAAACAGGATGCCGATAAGTATCAATTTGAATTAGGTATACGCAATTTTCGGCCGGTAGATAAAGGGGGCGTAATCGCCGGCCAAAAAATTACGCTCTATATGACTCGCCTGGTTCTGCCATTTTTAACCGTCAATGACTTTGATAGTTTGATTATTCCATTTCGGTGTGTTGCAGTGGATTTGACTACCGGTTCGGAAGTAGTTCTGGATCACGGTTCTCTGCCGATTGCGATGCGGGCGACGATGGCGATTCCCACCATCTTTACCCCGGTTGTTTGGGGCGACTCGCTTCTGGTTGACGGCGGGTTACTTAATAATCTGCCGGTCAACACCGTCCGCAAAATGGGCGCTGACGTCGTAATCGCCTCAACCGTCAGAAGTCCTTTTAAAACCAAAGAGGAGTTACGAACAACCCTGGACATTTTATCCCAAACATCTAATATTTTGCGGGATAATAAACTGGAAGCTGAAGCCAAAAATGCCGATATACTGATCAACTGCCAGCTGGAAAAGTTAGGTGCGGCTGATTTTTCAACTGCTAAAGTAGCCAAAATTATTGATGCTGGCGAAGTTGCGGCGCATGCCAAGCTCGATGAATTACTGGAATTGAAGAAAAAATACAACCTATCGCGATATGGTCCTGAGAATATTAATGATTCGAATTCTCCAAGTAGTTACCGAGTTGCTCGCCTTACGTTAAAAGATTGTCAAACAATCCCGATTGATGTCGTTCGTTCTACTATTGGTATTAAAGAAGGCGAATTGTATTCTCCGGAAACTCTTGCGGCAGGAGTTGAGCGTTTGCAATCTTTTGATAATTATGTACGTGTAAGACCGACGGTCGAAATATTATCCGATTCCACCGTTGGAATCAAAATAAATTTAGTCGAAAAGGTAAAAGCGCGGATTAATAAAATCGAAGTGCGCGGTAATGAGTATTTAACGGATGATTTTATTATACGGAGTTTTGGAATTAGCCCCGGTGAAGATTTTTCGATGGAACGCATCGAGTCGCAAATTAATTATCTATATGGTTTAGATTGTTTTAAAAACATAAGTTATGCAACGGAACCAGCTGGAGAGGATAAGATCAATCTAATCTTAAATGTCATCGAGCAAACCCCCCAAAAATTGCGCGTCGGAGTGCGATACGATAACTTTCACTATTTAGTAGCTGCATTGAATTTCCAGACGACTTCAAATATAGTTCACGGATTAAGGCTCGATGTTGAATGGCAATTCATCGGCCTGAACCAGATCAAGCTCAAAACGCTATATCCGTCGCGGCGCTTTCAACTGCCGTTTTATCCTTTTGTCAATGCCCACTATCGGGAAATTCCTACCTACGTCTATAGCGTTAATGGCAATAAAATCGCGTCATATATTGATCGTTCGGCGCTTCTGGGTGGCGGTTTCGGTTTGCTTTATAAAAATTACTGGAATATCGAAGCCGAGCTGGACTACGAATCAATTAACATCAAGCCGGATATTGCGCCGGACGAACCGTTGCGATTTTATGACTGGAACGATGAAATATATAAAGTTCAGCTGTCGTCTAATATTGATCTTCTGGATAATGCGTTTATGCCGCGCAAAGGCGCCTTAGTTCATTGTGGTTACGAAAAGACTATCTCCCAGATTGGCCGACATAATAATTATCGGCGCTTTGAGCTCTCTGCCGACGTATATCAAGCCATTAAACGCAGTACTTTCCATTTTGCAGGTTTTTACGGGAGTGCTAAGATGGATGGTTCCACTAACCGTTTTATTTATCGCGGCGGACCAGAAAGTTTCGTAGGTGTCGAATACGATCAACTGGTTGGCTCCGAAATGACTATTCTGCGCTTTGATTACGCGTACAATATTTTATATAATTTTCAAGCCAGGGCAATTGTCAATACGGCGCTAGGCTTTCGCAACGTATATCATGAAACCATTAAAGAGCCCCAGAATCTGCTCGGTTACGGCATCAGTCTGAAGTATGTCTCGCCGGTCGGGCCGCTTGATTTAGTAGTAGGTTGGGGCGACAAGAGTGTTTTCCAGCCTGGAGAAATCAGAACTGTGGTATATTTTAAAGCCGGGTTCTTGTTCTGATAAAGAGCCGCAGGGCAATCGCTCAAGTTTAAAAAATAATTTTCTACCAGCTCAAATAGAATATTATTCGTCAAAATGCTTGTGGCATTGGCGGCAATATTTGCCGGAATTCTGCACCAGAAGGCGTTGCTCGTAACGTTTGAGGTAACGCAGATAAGCGTTTCCGGTGAGCACGCCGCAGTAGGGACAGATATGACTAACGGTGCGTTGACCGTCACCCGGACGAATGGTATCCCGCAGAATGACATTATTCTGGCTAATTATCTGACGATCCTTTGCTGAAAATTCCTCCGGTCCGGCGATCTGACCGTCAATGTCCAGAAACGCTAAATTCATCTCAGCCCCGCACCGCCAGCAAACCGCTGACAGAATATAAAGGGATTTGTTGAAAAGTGGGGCGCCACAATCCGGACAACGCCCGCGTGGGCAATAGACAATCAAATCCGGATTAATCGTCGGACAAGTTACCATTTCTTCCAACTCTTCCCCGGAACGAATTCGGAAAATCAATAGGGGAATCTGTTTCCGGCTAACGAAAATCAAAACCTTTTCGTCCGGTGGATGCGCTACGACGATTTCGATCAAAGCCGTCGGCGCGTCGTGCTGATCAACCAGACAAAGGTCCGGGCGGAAGTCGCCCAGGGTTTTTTCGCTAACTATGGCATGGACATTTTCTAAGAAATTGAAAGAATGCCGATCACCACATTGTTGGCATTTCCAGCGCAAAACAAGCGCCACTTTTTGATTCAGTAAAGTCTGAAGTTTCTCGAACAACAGGCGCCTGGCGAGATAATGTAGAACGGTTTCGGCATTGCATTCGGCGCCGGGATAGTGAGCAAAGTGATGTCGTTTACGCGTTCCTTTGCGGGCGATAACCGGCCGGTGGCAAACCGGACAGGAACAGCCGCAAGCCAGTCCTTTTTCGACCTGGGAGATGTGCCTTATAAAACCGTCTTTTTCGGCATAGGGAATTTTTATTGTTCCGGAAAGCTTTGAACCGACGTCATTGGCTTTATAAAAATTAGCAGCAATGGTTTTTATTTGGGTAAGATCCATGTATTTCCACCTGCAGTTTTCACTACTAAATATTAAAATAATAGCGTATTAAACAAAAGAACTTATCGAGCCGGATTAAAACGCCGCAGGTTTAGTGAAAGACTGATAACCGTCACGGAACTGAGTGCCATCGCTAATCCACCCAGCTCCGGTCGAAAAGTAATACCGAACAATGGGTAAAGCACTCCGGCCGCAACCGGCACCAACGCCGCATTATAAGCAAAAGCCCAGAAAAGATTCTGGCGAATACGCGACATAACTTTGCGACTGAGTTGCAGAGCCGCGCTGACGTCATTCAGATCATTTCTGACTAGGACAATATCGCCGCTTTCGAGTGCCACATCACTGCCGGAACCGACCGCAATTCCAATATCGGCTTGCGCCAGCGCCACGGCATCATTGATGCCGTCGCCGACGAATGCGACGACTTCGCCTTTTGCCTGCATCTGGCGAATAACGACGGCTTTATCCTGTGGCAAAATTTCTGCCAACACGGTTTCGATCCCGATTTGCGCCGCGATAGTTTGCGCCGTGCGACGATTATCGCCGGTTATCATAGCGATTTTCAGACCGTCTTCCCTTAATTTTTCGACAGCGGAAGCGGCGGAATTCTTCAATGTATCGGCAATGGCGATGACGCCGACCGTCTGCCCCTCAATCGCTACGAAAACTATTGATTTGCCTGCGTCGGCATATTTTTCAGCAGTAGATAAAATATCCGGTGAAATTGGGATTCTATGTTCTTGAAAAAAAACTTCGGTGCCGATGAAAACTGCGCGATTATCAACATAAGCTGTGACTCCGCGACCGCCGAAAGCCGCAAAATTATCAGCTGCTGGAATTGTTATTTCCAATTCCTTGGCATAATTCACAATCGCCGTGCTGAGCGGATGCTCGGAATTTTTCTCGACCGCAGCCGCATAGCGCAGTAATTCTGCGGTAGAAATCCCGACGGGAAAAATGTCAGTCACCAACGGTTTGCCGGTTGTCAGAGTACCAGTTTTATCGAAAACGACTGTGGTGACTCGCGGGGCTACTTCCAGAACAGTTCCATTTTTAATCAAAATACCAAGTTCGGCGCCCCGCCCGATGCCGACTGTCACGGCGGTGGGAGTCGCTAGTCCGAGTGCGCAGGGACAAGCAATTACCAGCACTGAAATAAACGCTGTAAGCGCGAAAAGCAATGTCTGCTCAGCAACAAAATACCAGAATCCAAAAGACAATATGGCAATGGCTAAAATCATAGGAATAAAGTAACTGACCACCACATCCGCCAGTCGTTGAACCGGCGGGCGACTGCCCTGAGCTTGTTCAACCAGACGAATAATTTGCGCCAGAACCGTATCACGCCCGATTCGTTCGGCTCGAATGTGTAGAATGCCGTTCTGATTCAGCGTCCCGCCAACAACTTTGGCGCCGGTCTGCTTGAAAACCGGCAGGGATTCACCGGTCAACATAGATTCATCAACATAGCTTTCACCACTAATCACAACTCCATCAACGGGTATGCGACTGCCGGGCTTAACAATTACAATATCATTAATTACAACCGATTCCAGTGGAATTTCGCTTTCGACATCATCCCGTATAACGATGACGGTTTGGGGCTGAAGCCCGATCAATCGTTTGATCGCGGCGGTCGTTTTGCCTTTGGCGCGGGCTTCCAGATAGCGACCGAGCATTAGAAATGTTGCTAGGAAAATAGCCGTTTCAAAAAATAGGAAATCGCGCGTCAAAACGATTTCGAAAGTTCCCAGCAGACTGGCAAAAAAAGCGACCCCAATACCCATTGCATACATCACATCCATATTCAGACTACGGTTGCGCAGTGCCTGTCCCGCCGCGCGGAAAATCGGATAACTCAAGTAAATAAATACCGGAGTGGCTATCACCAGCATCAAATAAGCCATCGGAAACGGTAAGTTGATTTCGATAAACATTGGAATCATTAAAATTACGCCGGTAATGAAGCCAATAATTATGCGCCGCATCCTGGAGCGCAAATCCCGAGTAAAAGCCTGATCTTGCTCGATTAAATTTTCTTCGCCTTCCCGACCGAGATACTGGTAACCGGCAGATTCAATTGCTTTTTTAGCGGCTTCGATGGAAAAACGCTCATCTTCCAGTTCCAGATAAGCTTTCTCATTGGCAAGATTGACATTTACCGCACGGACACCAGGGACTTTGCCGAGTGCCTCTGCGACGGTTTTGACACACATCGCACAGTGCATTCCCCCGATTTTGATGATGACATTATCTATGTTGTCGTTTGGTTTCATATAAATTCAGTCTCAATCTTTAATTACCAAAGACTTTGATAAACGGAGAGGATATTAGTTACCACTCAGAATTCTATGTTGAAAATTAGCAGGCTGGCGTGCAGGTCTTTTTCCGCAAAGCGGTAAGCCAGCCGCACACCGGCATTCAATTCGACCGCCAGCTTTAATAGGTTAAAGTCGAAATTCAGGTCGAAACCCACTGAATTGTACTGCTGTTCGAAGTCACCAGTTTTGCCAACATTGAAATCGCCGAAAAAGGCGCCGCGCAGGCGCTTGAGATAAAACAGCGAGCCGCACGCCCAATCCGGGTAAGCCAGCGGCAATTCGTAGCTAATTCCTGCCCCAGTAAACAGGTCGTTATAAACGTAATGATAACCTTTGGCGAATGGAACCAGACTGGCGAATCGGTAATTATCAGGATTTTGCAGTTCCAGTTTGGCATTGAGCATCAGACTATGATGTCTGGCCAAACCGGGCAGGTAATAATTGCCTTGAATAGAATACATCTGACTTTGATAGTCGCCGCCCAGCGGAGTATGTTTGAAATTGGCTTTGATGGTATAGCCGGCGGTCGGCTTGACATCGCGCCTCGCTGGAGTCTGGTAATTCTGGTAGGCAATTTCGTAGGAAAAAGGTACAAACCCACCGTTACCATTCTCGTAATCCTCGACGGTGGTTTTATCACTGATATAGGTATAAGCGCCACTCAAGCTGAGATTCAACTTCCGGTTAAACACACCGCTAGAATAATCCAGCGGCAGGTTTGCGCCCAGCGAGAACGACGTTTCATTCCAGGTCTCAGTGGTTAATTCGTCAAAGAGCCCGCCGGAATAGCTGATTCTCTTGCCGAGGCTAAGTCCGGCGCTCAGGATAGGATAGAAACCGGCATAGCAAACTTCCGATCCGACTGAAAAGGCTTTCTCGTTAGCATCGAAATTCAATTCAAAATTGGCGGCGGCCGTATTGAGAATATCATTGGAGAATAATCCGAGATTAGCAGAGGTTTCCGAAAAGAAATAGTACCAGCTATGAAAATTGAATAAATGCCGGTAGGGATTATAATCCGTAACCGGATAAGATCTGGTCGGAATTTTTCCCGTCGTGAAAATACTATAACCTTGTTCCTGAGCAACAAGCGGTTCATAATAGAGAATATCGCGTCGTTCGACCATTTCCAGCGATTGCCAGCCGGCTGGTTCGAGTTGCATCGTGCAAACATCCAAGCCATTAAAATCATAATCGCTGAAAACCAGCGTCGAGCCGTCGGTTGAAACCGCCGGATAATAGGCGCCGAATTGGCGCGAAGTTACCTGAAAACGACGCCCGCTTACAATTTCCACCGCATAAATATTGTCAATTCCCGACCAGGCTGAATTATAGAGCAGATAATCACCGTAAAAAACCGGGTATTCGTCGAACGAATGACATTCGGCGGTAATAATCTTTTCGCTATCGTTCTCCAGATCGTAAATCGCCAGCGACTTGGAGGATTCAAATTGTTTGAAATAGACTAATTGTCTTCCATCTGGCGACCAGGCTGGATTCTTGATAAGACCGTTATCCGAATTGGATAAAGTCCTGATTTCTTGACCATCGTTAGAGTTAAGCAGAACCAGGTTGCATTTTCTTTCCGGTGTAAATTTTACCGCTGCGATCATCTGCCCAACCGGTGCAATCGCCGGTGAAAAGTACTTACCGTTTTTGGTAAGTTTGCGCTCCTTTTTAGCTAACAAATCATAAACAACTATATCAGAGAAAATCTCAGCGCCCCAGCGTGGATTAGGCGTCAATTCTTCCCAGGCGATCAAATTCCCGGCAACCGAAAACCGATTGGCACTGGCGATTTTGGCAATTTCGGTTTCCGGTCCATTCGGGTCTATCTTCACTAAAGTATTGATGTCACCTAAGCCATTAATTACGGCGATGATTGAACCATCGGTCGCGTATTGCGGCCAACGGTATTGTGTCCAGACCTTTTTCGGTTTCAGGTTGATTTTTTTCGCTTCGGTGATTTCTAATCCTTCGATTTGCTTTTGCCAGAGCGAATCGAGTTCAGTCATTGTATCGTAATAAAGCTCTTTGGTTTTGCGACCGGTATTTATTAGGCAAGCTTTCGAGAACCCGAATGGATTCCAGGAACGCCGGGTCGAACTGGTTAATACCTGATCCCAGATATTTGCGCCATATTGTCGTCGCCCATGAGTTACCATTAAAAAGCCCAGATGATAATAATTCGGATAATAGTCTTTATACGAACCGAGGTAGGCTTTATCATAAGAATATAATTTTTGATTGAGTAACAAAGTCCGAATTGGCAAGTCGAATTCCGGCTGGCAACCGCGTCCGGATTCAGTCAGCGCGGTTTCCATAGCAACGGCATCACCTTCCAAAAACCACATCGGCGCGTGCCAGACTGAGAGCCCCAGAATCGCATATTCGCCGAACAAAAATCCAGCCAATCGCGTAAATCCGGAATTGAAGCGATCAAACTGTACCATATGGCGCCCTTCATGGGTAGCCAAGAGATTATACCATTCAATATTGCCGGACGTAGCGGATTGGTCGGGCGTTGTAAACCATTCGCTTTTACGCGGGGCAAGGGTCACATAACCATTAGCGACGGCACTGCGGTTAGAGAGGACTAACGGCCATTTAGGACTGTTCACTGTCAATGTTTTACGTAGAGGTAAATAAACGTATTCCAAGGTATTTGCCATACGTTGACCCTCCGATTCGATTTCGGTGGGGAAAATTATCCGGTAGTGCCGCGTATCTATCTGACGCCAGTGAATATCCGGCGGCGGTTGATCGGAGCCGAGCATTTGTGCCAATCCGCCATTTGCCAGGATAAAAACAGATAGAATGACAATCAGAAAAATCCGTAGAAGAATTTTGACCGTGGAAAATTTAGATTTCATTGAACTGTACAATTATCAAATTGAGATGAAATTACAAGATGAATCGGCAAAATCAAAAATTGCCTATGTTTTAATTCAGTTATAGAAATTTGAAATGTTTTTTACCACAAGTTAGAAAGCCAGAAGAAGTTTTTTGTCATTGAGTATATAATTATGACAAATTTGTTATTGAAGAAAATCTTAATCAGAAAAACGAAAAATTCGTTAGTTTATTTTAGGATTTGATTTTGCGTATGTAATCCACACCCTTTAGAAATGCTTTCTGATTCAGCTCGACTAGATTCTTTTGTTTCAATACCTCGCCCAGCGAATTCAAAACGACTTCGACTGACATAAATCCTAAATATTCAAT
>DAOTJS010000013.1:0-68056 GCA_035448825.1 Fidelibacterota bacterium | reverse complement strand
CAATGTCAAAATCAATTCCCCAATAAGTTGTCCGGTTCTTGAAATAATCATCATATTGACAGCCAGGTTGGAAATAATCCGGTGTAATACGACCTGTATAAGCAACCCCGATATACGCGGGATCATCCGGCCAGGGATTTAACCACGGATCGCCATACTTTTCCAGGTCGTCACCGAAGGTAGCATCGTAAATTTTCCTCTTAGTATCAAACCAGTTGAACTTCAGGTCGTAATACGTGTTCTGTCTTATCGTATGTGTCAGGGTAGCGTTAAATGAATGTGAATACCGACTTTCTTCTCCCATATGTTCAATATTGAAAATTTCAATCGGAGTGACAGAATTGATGACGCGATCAGTAGAAACATAGCTGGTCTTCAATGCTATATTTTTACCCAATTGGAATTTAAGTTTGGCATTCCATGACCAATCAGAAGTTGAATGGCCCGGAATGCGCGCTGTTAGATCATATTTATGGGTAATTGTGTCTAAGTAGGTATTGCCCGAACCATCAATCTTAGTTAAAACTTGATCATAAGTAAAATCATCCAAACGATACTTATTTTCAACCCAACCATAGGATGGCCAGGCATCAGCGGCATACCGCCGTGTTCCACTTATGAAAAATGTGTGGCTACTTTTCGGTATAATTGGGCCACTAACAGAAGCGACATATTCGTTATACCCATAACCGTAAGTACCTAAGATTTTCTCATCCGCCTTTAGAAACTCATCCGTAATTGCCTGAAATGATGCAGAATAATTCTCACTACCTGCGTTCGTCGTAATTGCGACGATACCGGACATAGCATCACCATATTCAGCATTAAAACCGCCAGTTTGAACACTCATTTCTTCGATGGCTTCATTTGGCAAATAAGTATACACAGCATTATTGTATGGATCATTAACCAAAACACCATCAATATAAAGTGCTGTTTCAGCACTACGTCCACCCCGGATGTTCATAGCGGTACTGTTTTCCGCTTTGACAACACCAGCAGTACTGGCCGCGATTTCTTGCATACCTCGTAAAGGCATGTTGGCAATTTCATCAGCCGACTTAATAATGTTGGTATTGGTAGCATCTTTTCTGATCATTGGCCTTTCGGCAGTGACCACCACCTGTTCAAATTCCAACGTTGTCCGCTCCATCTCAAAATTTAACTCTGTGGTTAAATCAAGTGATACAGCAACATTGTTATAAACCATTTCTTTATAGCCAATGTAGCTCGACCGCACGGTATAAGTACCGACAGGAACATTAAGAATGCTGTAATAGCCATCCAAATCAGTAGCCGCACCCAGATTATATCCACCACCGGTAACAATAATGTTTACTCCGGCTAGAGGAGATCCTGTGTTCTTGTCAATAACTGAACCAGCGATTTTACCCGAGGTCCCTGCAAAGAGAACGATAGGTAGCAACATTGCTAAAAGACAACTCGCTACACGACGTGCCATACTATTCCTCCTTTTTTAATACTATTGTTGTTTGTTCAATTACATTACCTCACTGCAATGTAAATGTAAAGAATTTATTTTCGTATTGTCAAGCTTTTTTATTCTATTTTGAATAAAAATTCATTATTTTTTTGCCCGCGCTGGTAAAATTTCGTCAATTATCCCATATTCAAGGGCTTCTGCACTCGACATAAAATAGTTGCGGTCAGTATCTCGATTTATTTTTTCAAGCGGTTGGCCAGTGAGTTCGGCCAAGATTCGATTCGTATTTTCCTTCAAACGAATAATTTCACGAGCGTGAATTTCGATATCGCTGGCTTGGCCTTCCACGCCACCCAACGGTTGATGAATCATAATGCGCGAATTGGGCAAAGCCTGGCGTTTGCCTTTGGTACCGTTGGCGAGTAAAACTGCCGCCATGCTGGCCGCCATACCGAGACAAATTGTTACCATATCCGGCTTGATGTAATTCATCGTATCCAGAATTGCCATCCCGGCCGTAATCGAGCCTCCCGGGCTATTTATATATAAATAAACGTCTTTCTTAGCATCTTCAGCCGCTAAAAAAAGCAACTGGGCGATTATCAGATTTGCTACATGATCATCAATGGCTGATCCAAGAAATATAATGCGTTCCTTGAGCAAACGCGAGTAAATATCGTACGAACGCTCACCCCGCTCAGTCTGCTCAATAACGAATGGAACATAAGTTTGACCTTTGGTTTTCATCTTATCCTCCCTTTTATTATAAGGACTCAGTATGAACGGTTACTTTTTTCTCTTTAATAAAATTATGGATATGATCAAGAATCTTGCGATCTATCAAATCCACTTTAATCTCCAACCGACTATGGGAGTTACGGTAAAATTGTTCAGCAAACTCCTTCTGTTCTTCCGGCACACTTTGCAGGATTTTATCTATCTCCGATTGGATTTCATCTTCACTTACTTGAATATCCTCCTGCTTCCCAATAGCCCGTTGGATAAGATACCAGCGGATATTTTTTTCGGCAATTGGTAAATATTCTTCCCTGATTTTGGCTTCATCAATAGTTTTGTTTTTGGGATTTTCCTTCATTTTTTCGATTAAACTATCCAGATAGGAATTGATTCGGTAAGGCGGGATATCAAATTTCGTATTTTCAATAAAATAATCGGCAAGAGCTTGATCTAATTCTTCTTGAGCTCGCTGGTTCCATTTATATTGCAGGTTTTCCGTAATTCGCTGCCGAAATTCCGCCACGGTTTCAATACCATCTACCTGACTTTTAACTAATTCATCGGTAAGCTCCGGCAAGGTATGTTTTTCGACTCGTTTAACGTCTATCAAATATTTCAGTGGCTTGCCGGACGAAGATTTCACATTGATATTAACACTGTCACCGGCTTTGACCCCGATCAAATTTCCGGCTTCCTTGCCTCCAAAAATCCCTTCACCGACTTTAATTAGCCGATCGGGCAGGCGTTTGCCAATTAGCGGTATGTCGCTTTCATCCAAAGCCTGTAAATCAGCCACGAGAAAATCGCCATCCTGAGCTCCATCGAAAACTTCCTGCACTTCAGCCTGATTTTCCAAGAAATCCTCGATGTAACGGTCAACTGTTTCTGGATCAACTATATATTCGTTATGCGAAATTTTGATGCCCTTTTTATAATCAGGCAGAGCAATTTCAGGGTCATTTTCGGCTTTAATGGTATAATTGAAAGGCTGATTTTCATCGAAATCCAGGTCAACAATGTGCAAATCAAGATAATCGCCAATCCCAACCTCTTCTAGAGCTTGCTTATGAGTTTTTTCGATAACCTGATTAGTAAAGTTTACGAAAATTTTAGGCTTGAGCAAGCGTTTAGCCAAACTTTCCGGCACTTTGCCCTGGCGGAAACCATCAATTTTCAAATCGCGACGCAAATCACTAAATAATGTCGCATAATCGTCGGCAATTTCGTCCCAGTCAACCACAACTTTAACTGTCTTCTCGATTGCTGTGCTGTTTACCAATTCTGCTTTCATCAAATTTCCTATATTTTTACAATTTTCAATTTAAAAGTGCCGCGGGCGAGATTTGAACTCGCACCCCCATTAAGGACTGGATCCTAAGTCCAGCGCGTCTGCCAATTCCGCCACCGCGGCTCAAAAAACGTCCAAATTTAACCGCCAGTCTGTGATTTTCCAAAGTGATTAACAATGATAACCGTGTAAAAATCGTGACCTTATACTTATGTAATTTAATCTGTTTTAGTTTTTTTCTCTACAAGACTTAAACCGCTACGCGGTACCAGAAAAAAGAAAAAAAATCCTGTCAATCCTGTTAATCTTGTCTAAAAATAAAAAAATCTTGTCCCGCCGAGCGGGACTCCCTCTTCAGAGACTCCTTTGGAACCCTCGGAATCTATCCTGTCTAAAAAACTCAACCGTTCTACAATACCTTGACCGCTACGAGGGGAACACTTGTCTAAAAATCATAGATTCCCAACTAGTCCGTAGGGCTTTAAGTTTTGTAGAAATTATCTATCCTAAAAATCTTTTTACCTTGGTGAGGTTCAACGTATTTCTAAAATTAATTTTAGTCAAAAAATTCAAACAAATATTGGGAATTGAATTTAATTCTATATTTCTTTATCACTGGTTTGTCAGTCAATATTAGAAGCCGGAAAGTTGCGCCGAAACCAATTTAGCCCCGCCTGCGGCATGACGGAAATTGGTTCGGATAATAGATATTATGAATTATAGAATTATAAATTATGAGAAAAGCCTACCGGTCAGTTACCAGCGCCATGGCAATATTTATATTTTTTCCCGCTACCGCAGGGACAGGGATCATTGCGGCCAACTTTGGCTTCAACTCGCACCGGACGAATTTTTGCCTGCTGTCCGTCATTAGTAACGTATTGCGGCTGTTCTTCGGTCTCTGATTGCATTCCTGGGACAAAACCCATTCCATCGGCTTGCTGGTGCATTAAACGCATCGCCGAAGGACGCCGAACCTGCCGAGTCTCGGGTTGCGGGCCGCCAATTTGCGCTCGGAAACAGAGTCGCAAAGTTTGTTGATTAATGTCATTCACCATTTGCACAAAAGCATCGAAAGCTTCGCCTTTGTATTCCAACAGAGGATCCTTTTGGCCGTAAGCCCGCCAGTTTATTCCTTCTTTGAGTTGATCCATAGCATAGAGGTGATCGCGCCATTTTTCGTCAATGGTACGCAACATTATAAAGCGTTCCAGAAAGCGCATTTGCTCGGCGCCGAAAATTTTTTCTTTCTTTTCGTAATATTGTTTGGCACGATCAATTATAGTTCGTTTAATCACCTCAGGCGTATATTCGGATAATTCATCGGGGGCTAAATCAATTCCCAGGCTTGTAGTAAGTTCCATCCGCAATTCTGCCCATGGCCAATCGCCAGATTCTTTAACCTGAGTGCTGTATTTTTCGACCAGCTCGTCCGTCCAATCCTCGAGTATGTTATACAATTCACCTTTAGGATCGCTGCCTTTTAGAGCATAATTGCGACGGGCATAGATAATTTCGCGCTGATGATTCATTACATTATCATATTCCAGCAAATTCTTGCGAATACTGAAATTGCGTTCCTCAACTCGCCTTTGAGCCCGTTCGATCGAGCGGGTGACCATCGGATGAGTAATGACCTGACCTTCTTCGATACCGAGCCGGTCCATAATCGCCGCAATGCGCTCGCTATTGAAAAGTCGCATTAAATCGTCTTCGAGTGAAAGGAAAAAGCGCGATGCTCCCGGATCGCCCTGCCGTCCGCTACGACCGCGCAATTGCAAATCAATGCGGCGGGATTCATGGCGCTCCGTACCGATGATATAAAGTCCTCCCAGTTCAACAACTCCCGGCCCTAACTTAATATCGGTACCACGTCCAGCCATATTAGTAGCAATCGTAACAGCACTTCGTTCCCCGGCTCGGGCCACGATTTCAGCCTCGCGTTTATGATTTTTAGCATTCAATACGTTATGCGGAATGCCGCGTCGTTTCAACATCCGGCTAATTGTCTCGGAAACCTCGACGCTGATAGTACCAACCAAAACCGGTTGGCCACGCCGGAAGGAAGTTTCAATTTCATTAATAATCGCATTGTATTTTTCACGACGGGTTTTATAGACTTGATCTTCGTGGTCTACTCGGATACAGGGCTTATTGGTCGGAATAACCACAACTTCTAATTTGTAAATATCGGCAAACTCCGCTGATTCGGTCGCGGCGGTGCCGGTCATTCCCGCCAATTTTTCATACATCCTGAAGTAATTTTGGAGGGTAATCGTCGCAAAAGTCTGGGTTTCGGCTTCAACCTGGACCCTTTCCTTAGCTTCGATGGCTTGATGTAATCCGTCACTATAGCGTCGTCCCGGTAGAATCCGGCCAGTGAATTCATCCACGATCAGGACTTTGCCGTCCTGGATGACATACTCGACATCCTTTTCAAATAAGGTATAGGCTCGGAGCAATTGCGAAATATTGTGGTAGCGGTCAGAGATTTCCGAATGCTGAGTATCAAGCTCCATCTTGCGCTTTTCCTTTTCGAGCGCATCTATTTCCGGATTCTCGTCAATTTTCACAAATTCCTCAGCCAGATCAGGAATTACCAATTCATCAAGCCTGATTCCTAATAGGGTAGCCAGTTTTTCTTCACCAGCAGGTGTCAACGTAATATTATTATTTTTTTCATCAATAAAGTAGTATAAATCCTTAAAAAATTCATCCTGACTAACTGATGAACCAGTCATAGCATTTGTGAGCTGTAAATATTCCTTCTCACCACTTTGTAACATTTTCTGATAGCCCGGTTCTTCTAGTAATTTGCGCAGACGCCGATTCTTGGGCATTCCTTGAGAAGCAATATATAACTGACGCGCAAATTGAGCATAATCTTTTTCCGGAATGGATTCCGGCGAATCTGGAAAACGACTCAGGATTTCCGTTACTTTATCACGTTGATAACGCACAATTGTACCGACGGCCGGATTGAGTTCATCAAATTTTTCATGCCGTGAACTCTGAACCGGTCCCGAAATTATCAGCGGCGTACGGGCTTCATCTATTAAAATATTGTCAACCTCGTCCACAATGGCATAATAATACTCTCGTTGCACTTGCTCTTCAGCCGAAAGAGCCATATTGTCCCGCAGATAATCGAAACCGAATTCGTTATTTGTACCGTAGGTAATGTCGCAAGCATACATCTTTTTGCGCTCTTCGGAATCCATCCAGTTAAGAATACAGCCGACCGTCAAACCGAGTTCGGTGTAGATTCGTCCCATCCATTCAGTATCACGCTGGGCTAAGTAATCATTAACTGTCACAATATGGACACCGCGTCCAGTTAGAGCATTCAGGTAAACCGGCATTGTCGCCACCAGAGTTTTACCTTCACCGGTTTTCATTTCGGCTATTTTACCCTGATGCAAAACAATCGCCCCAATCAATTGAACATCGTAGGGAACCATATCCCAGACGATCTTCTGGTCAGTGACGCTCCACTCTTGACCTACCAAACGTCGGCAAACCTCTTTTACCATCGCAAAGGCTTCCGGCAGAATAGTATTTAGAGCGTTTTGCTCAGCGGTTCGAACAAGCTTTTTGGTTTCCTCTTCGGAAATTCCAGACTCTTCGGCTTCGATTCGGGCGGCTTCGCGGGCCGTTTGAACCTGAACTTTGAATTCAGCCGTGCGCTCGCGTAATTTTTCAATAGGCTGGTCAGCTAAGGTCGCGTAAATGCGATTGATTTCATCAACGAGCGGGAGGATTTTTTTGATCTCACGGTCAGAAGATGTCCCGAATATTTTCGTTAAATAAGTAGTTATTCCCATATTATCTTACCAAAATGCATCTTTTGTTTACGATTCAAACACTAAAAATTTTCACCGGAAATTGGTCAAATTCTCCGGAATTATTCTTCTTTGGTAGCCGCTTTGGTTTCAGGCTGTTTTAGTTTATAAGCCAAAGTATCGCCAATATCGTGCAGGACAGCATCCAGAATTCCATTAACAAAAGCGCTACTATCGTCGGTAGAATATATTTTGGCAATTTCAATAGCTTCCGAAATGGATACTTTTGGCGGAATATCATTGAAATATTTGAATTCGCTAAGCGCCATTCGAATTGCTAAACGATCGATGATCGCGATCCGTTCAAAATCCCAGTTTTCTGATTTTTCTTTAATTATTTTATCCAGCTCATCCCGGTGAGTAGCCGCCGCGATGAATAAATCCTTGGCAAAAGTCTTTAACTCATCCTGAAGCTCAGAATTCTCTATCACATCTTCAATTACCTGAGCCAGAGGGTAATCCGTTAACTCTTCCGCATATAAGGCTTGTAGAGCCAATTCGCGTGCGGCTCGTCTTTCTCTCATCGTCTTAATAGATCCTTAACCATAACAAATAACAACGTCAAAATTTACAGCATTTTTAGGGCAATATACAATTTTTCTCAAAACCGAATTTTTATAGTCCGCGAAACAGGCGAAAGACATTTTTGACAAGATTAAACCCAAAGGCTCCGGAGGAGTCTCAGAAGAGCGAGTCCCGCTCGGCGGGACAAGATTTTTTCGATTTATAATTCTAGAAATAAAAGCATTATTTGATTCGTCAATGTATTAATAACAAAAATCTGACACCTGAAATCCAATCATGCAATCATGCATTATGACAACCTCCCAGTAAATAGTTTCCTAGTCGTATTTATAAGCACTTAAAAGCACTCTTTCAATTGCAATGCGAATAATTGTCAAACCGCCAAAAATAAGGTAAATTTCGAAATGGAAATGAAATATCAATAAATACAAAATTGACTATCGGACGGGAAACAAAAATGCCATCCAAAAAAGCTAAAAATAGACCCACACCAACTTCCAGTGTAGAACAATACTTTCTCCGCCTTTCCGGCCGACAATTCATTTATCCTCCAACTGAGAAAATCCCGGTAGTCCAAGTGGCGAATTTCCCGATGCTCGGTCAATTGACTGCACTCCGCTTTTTAGAATGGGTACAAAATAATCCCGACGGAGTAATTGCCCTGCCGACCGGTAAAACTCCCGAACACTTTATTAAGTGGGTGGGGTATTATTTATCCAATTGGCACTCAGCTGAGGTCATTAAGGATCTGGAAATGGTGGAAATTGATCCAGCTCGCCGACCGGATATGGCCCGTCTGCATTTTGTCCAGATTGACGAATTTTACCCGATTGATCCTAATCAGCAGAATAGTTTTTACTACTACATTCAAAAATACTACATCAAGAATTTCGGTTTAGACCCGGAGAAGGCTCTATTCATCAACCTTTATGAAATTGGCACGGCTAACGATCTAAGTATTGCCGAAATTTTTGGCGATGAGAAAGCCGACTTGAGTTTGCGAACGCGCTGGGCAAAAAATCCTATTGAAGAATTGCAGAAAGAAACAATTGAACGAACCGATCAATTCTGTGTCAATTACGAGAGCAAGATCCGTGCTTTGGGCGGAATTGGCTTTTTTCTGGGTGGCATAGGACCGGATGGTCATATCGGCTTCAATATTCGCGGTAGTGATCATTTTTCGACAACCCGTCTGATTGAAACTAATTACGAAACACAAGCCGCCGCGGCGAGCGACCTCGGTGGGATCGAAATCGCCCGCAAACGCCTGGTGATAACTATCGGCCTTGATACAATTACTTATAATAAGGACGCTACAGCAATTATCATCGCCGCCGGTCAGGCTAAAGCCAATATCGTGCGCGATTCCATCCAGAATTCTCCTTCAATTCAGTATCCAGCTACCGTTTTGCAAAAATTACCTAACGCTCGCTTTTACCTTACAGAAGGCGCAGCCAGCAAACTAGTGGAAAGACGATATGAAAAACTGGTAATGTCGCCCAAATTAGAACTGAAAACAATCGAGAAAGCCGTTATTAATCTTACTCTATGTAAAAATAAAAAACTCACCGACTTAACTCTTGCGGATTTTAATTCCGACCGATTTACCAAATTGATTCTTAAGCACACGAAGCAAACGCCTATCGAAATCGGTAGTAATTTGCACAAATCCATTATCGAGCGCATAGATCGCGGTATTTTAAATCTGGAAAATGAAGTCTTTATGCACACTTCACCTCATCATGATGATGAAATGCTCGGCTATCTCCCCTACATCGTTCATTTGGTCAGAAATCCTAAGAATAAGCATTATTTCACCTATCTGACCAGTGGTTTTAATGCCGTGACTAATTCCTATGTACTGGAGCGCTTGAAAAATCTGCAAAATTTGATAGATACCCCTACTTTTCAGGCTTTATTGCGAGAAAACTATTTCGATCCGGCCAACACTGCTGCTCGCAACCGGGACGTGAATTTGTATCTCGACGGAGTCGCTCTTTATGATATCAAGAAAAAAACCGAAGCCGAATCGCGCCGACTGCTATCCATTTTGACCGAAATCTACGAGGAAAATAACATCATTTACCTCAAAGACCGCATCAGCGAATTAATCAATTATTGCGCCACTCAATACCCCGGCAAAAAAGACATCGCCCACGTTCAGAAATTAAAGGGAATGATTCGAGAATGGGAAGCCGACGTCCTCTGGGGTTATTTCGGTTTTAATAGCAATAATGTCTTCCACCTTCGCTTAGGTTTCTATAAAGGCGATATTTTTTCAGAGGAACCAACGTTGGATCGCGATGTCCTTCCTATTTATCAACTAATGAAAAAAATAAAGCCAACCGTCATCACGGTAGCTCTCGATCCCGAAGGCAGTGGCCCTGACACTCATTACAAAGTTCTGCAAGCCATCACTGAAGCGCTCAAACTCTATGAAAAAGAGCAAGATATTTCCAATTTAAGAATTTGGGGCTATCGCAACGTTTGGCACCGTTTTCATCCCGCCAGCGCTAATATTTACGTACCGGTCAGCCTAAACTCGATGGCGATTATGGAAAACGCTTTTATGGAAAGTTTTGGCTCCCAAAGATCAGCCAGTTTCCCTAGCTGGGAATTCGATGGCCCATTCTGCCGGTTGGCTCGCAAAATTCAGGTTGATCAGTATTTGAAAATCAAGACTTGTCTGGGACGTGATTTTTTTATTAAAAATGAACACCCCCGTTTACGCGCCACGCACGGATTGGTTTTCATAAAAGAGTTAACGCCTGAAGAATTCTATCATTATTCTAGAGAGTCGCGACGGGTTACCGAAAATCTGTAATACCGAATGAAAACAACTCGTCACTTACCATTATTCCTTTCACCATTAAATCCTAAAAATTGGCAACCAATTACTTTATTTAAAGTTGATAATCAATATAACCCGAGCCAGTGTATTGACTGTACAGATTTCAGGATATTTAGAGAGTATAAATATTATTAAGCCGCAGCAAAAATAATGAAACGTAGTTTTCAGCTTTTTCCGATATTTATTTTTTGCGTTGGTATTTTCAACTGTTCTAATCCGACTTCCTCAAAGCCAGGAAATCCATTCAAAGATGTTGACCTGCAAGTATTGACGGACAGCACTCTGGCAATAACCTGGCAGGGCGATTTCGATTCCGCAGTTTTAGTAAGTCTCGACCGAAAAGTCGGTGAAGCCGCCTGGCAATTGAATTATAAAAATGTACCCGCTAAACAGTTTAGCTATATAGATACCTTGCACTCTGTTCACACCGATACGGTTTATTCCTACCGTTTACGTTTAAATGAAAATGATATTTCATCTTCGTTTTCTCAAAGTGTGGCTCTATTGTCAGAGAATTGTGTGCCGACAGATTTTTCTGCTCGTCAAATAGATAAATCCATAATTAGATTGGCCTGGCGTGACCAATCCATCGGTGAAGCCGGTTTCCGAATCGATCGCCAAATAGGGGACGGCAATTGGCAAATCGCTTATACCAAAGCCGATTCCAATTCCTACGAATATTTTGATACCATCACCACCAGTTCTGAAATCCAGTATCGGATCGCCGCTTACGCGGGCTCGTCGCTCTCTGCCTTCAGCGATATAGCTAAAGTTTCCTTGGGTTCACTCAGTCTGACTAACCTTTATTTTGGTAATGAGGCGACCTTTGAGGTAATGACCTGGAATATCGAGGGATTTCCTCGCTTCAACACTCTCACTATTAGTGCTGTCAGTCAAGCCATTAAAGCTCTCGACATTGATATTGTCGGCATGCAAGAAATAACCAGCGCCACTGCTTTTCAACAATTACTGGATTCGCTCGGTAATTGGGACGGCTATCGCTCTAATAGTGCGGCCTACGATATTGATCTGGCTTTTGTGTACAATCCCGCCAATATTACCGTCAATCAATATTATGAAATTTTCAGACATGAGAACGCCTTTCCTCGTCCGCCATTGGTAATAGAATTAGAATGGCAAGGTATTCCTATTATCATCATTAATAATCACTTCAAAGCTCAGGGCGATGCCGATTCGCAAAATCGTCGCCTAGAAGCTAGTACTTTACTGGAAAATTACATCAGCACTAATTTCAGCGACGACAATGTCATCGTCATCGGCGATTTCAATGATGAGTTGACAGACGCCCAGTCAGTTAATGTTTTTTGGCCATTTCTCAGCAAGCCTTCCGCCTACAAATTTACTGACTATGCCATTGCGCAAGGCAGTAGCAAATTCTGGTCATATCCAACTTGGCCAAGTCATATTGATCATATTCTCATCACCGACGAATTGTTCAGCGCTTTTGCGAATTCTGCATCTGTAGTTAAAACATTGCTGATCGAAAATTTTATGAGTGGCGGCTGGAATGAGTATGCGGTTAAAATTTCCGACCACCGCCCGGTGGCACTCAAGCTGGCTTTCTGACACTTTTTCCTTCTTCCAGTTAAAGCATGACAATGCCAAACCAATTTCCGACCTGCTACAGGCGGGGCTAAATTGGTTTTGGCACAGAAATCTTAAGGGAATTCCTCCAATTAAAGCACTTGCATTTCACCATATTGGTCATAAATTAAATAGTAAGATATTTAAAAGCGGGAGGTATTATGCTAAATGTCATAAAAAACTTCATCGCTATTCTGAAAATCGAAATCGAAGACCTGGCCGCCGATATTGAATTGATGATGAGCGAATGCCAGAAGAAAAAAGATACCGGCAAGATCACCGACTATGTCTATCTGGAAAATATGGCTCTCTACCGCCATGAATTACTGGCCGTTCATTCTTTTGCCCGACTATTGGAATCTATCGAGCCGAGTAATTTTGAAACTCTGGACGCTCTGATTGCTCATTTGCAAGAATCTTTCCGCGAGGGAGGATATGTTAGGGCTATCAATATCTGCGTCGAACGCAAAATGAAAAAAGTCGCCGGCTACGTATCCCGGTAATTGCCGAAGTTTCAAAGTATTAATAGTGTAAAATAGTCGCCCCGACTTACTAACAATTATTAAGCTGTAAACTAATAAAAATCTAGATTCATATTGTAAACTTAAACTTGAATATTTATCTCCCCGCAATTACTTCATTTTAAGTTTGATTACAGATTCCTTTCAAATTCTGGAAACCGGAACTAAAAAATAAAAATTTGATAAACATCTGTGCCAGTGATAATTTTTAGCGGAGTTTGTTTTGAAATTACTCGATCGCTATATACTCAAGAAATTCCTGCTTATTTTCGGGCTTTGTTTAATCGCCTTTCTGGTCATTTTCAATATCGTTGATCTGATCGAAAAGCTGGATAAATTTCTCAAAGCCGATATGCCGTCCAATTTGATAGCTCTCTACTATTTATATCAATTACCTTACTACATTAATATTGCTCTGCCAATGGCTTTACTGCTAGCGGGGGTTTTTACCATTGGACTTCTATCGAAACACAACGAACTCGATGCAATTATATCTTCCGGTATTAGCCTTTATCGGGTTTCGATTCCTTTATTAATAACCGGCGTATTAATCAGTATCGGTTCGTTTTTTTTCGAGGATTCTGTCGTCATTCCCACTACTCGTCGGCGGATTGATATTGAGATTAATAATATGCACCGCCGTAAATATTTACAAAAAACCTTCTTTACCAACATTATGTATCAGGATTCACCAACTTGTAACATCGTGATTGGCAATTTTTCCACTAAAAATAATATCGCCCAGAATGTCACTATTCAGTACAATGATCAATTTAAGCTAGTGCGACGCATTGATGCCCGCAAAATGGTCTGGTTACCTGATCAGAAACTCTGGCAATTATTCGACTACAAAGTTCGCTCCTTTGACAAAAATGGCACTGAAACGGTAATAGCCGCCTCCAGTGATACTCTAATTCAGTTCAATTTAGAACCTGAAGATATTATCAAGAGCGACCTTAATCCGGAGAGTATGCGGTATAGCGAACTATCCTATTTTATTAAGCGTCTTCAAGAAAGTGGTAACGATGCCCGTAAGTGGGAAGTTAATAAGTATTTTAAGATGGCATTTCCTTTCACCAATTTTATCGTCATTCTATTCGGGGTACCGTTGGCGGCAGCGAAACCGCATAAGGGTATTGCCTTCGGCGCCGGGATGAGCCTACTGGCAATATTCATTTATTATGGCTTCATTAAATTCGGCCAGGTATTAGGTTATAAAGGAATCTTAAGCCCGCTTCTTGCAGTCTGGCTGGGCAATATCGTCTTTCTGATCGCCGGTGGATATTTACTCTATAAAATCAGGCAGTAGGGCAGAATAAATGCATGATTGCATGATTGAATAGTTGATTTTATGCTATGAATTGATAATCGAGTGATTATTGTATGCTTTTAATGATGGCAGTGATTATTTATACGGAGTCTTTGCCTTGCGGGTCGAATAACACAGCAGATTGAAATTAAGGCCGGTGGTTGTCGTCGGCCAGAATCCATGATTAAAACCCAACGCCCAATCCAGATGAATCAATCCCCAATGAAAACCACTTCCAAAAGTCAATTCTTGGGAGCTATGCCCTCCCAAAGATAGTCCAACCCTTAGCGGAAAGCGTCGCGATTTAGTTGATTCTAATCCCAGACACCATTTCCAGGCACCGAAGGAATACAGGCGATCCTCAAAACCAACCACTAAATCGGAAGCCAGTGTCAAATTCTCCTCCAATATTTTGGAGGCACTGAAACGAAGTAAACTTGGATAGCTTACCCGAAAGGCAGTAGTGTCTCTGATTTTATATCCTTTACCTTTAAATATATCATCCACACTGGCTTTCCCAAAAAACTTATCAAATCGGGCTTCATCAATGCTCAATACGTATTTGTAAAAATCGCCCTCCCACGGCAAAATTTCTTCCGCCGGAACCATTCGCGATACTAGAGTGCTTTTATTCCAGGTTATGAATCCAAACAGATTAGTTAAGCTTAAGCCGAGTCGGTAGCCATTGATTTCTTGCGTCGTTAAGCCGATGTCCAGGGCGAAACCGCGCCCACCAAGTGATTGTTGAAAATAATACTGTCCATAACCGTCAATATAAGTCCGCTCAGGCTCAAAATAAGTAGTAATCGAGCCATAAGAAGAATCCGGATTCAATCCGATATAAGCCAGACCTTGCAGATATTTGGCGGTAATTCCCAGATAAACACCACTAACCGGAAAAGCCAACGAGTAACCCCATTGAATCACAGCCATTACTTCTTCATTAAAATCCAGGTCGAGAGTCTCACCGATTGGATTTTCATCGAAGACAAAATTCAATAAACCTTTAGGCAAACCCAAATCACCGATTACGATCAGATCGGAGCTGATCGCCCGATTATATATTGAATAACTGATCAATGGTAAGGGGAAATATAAATCGGTAAAAACCCGCCAGCCTTCGTCGGGAATATCGTTCAGAAATTCCTTCTTCAAATGGCCATCGCCCGCTTCTAAATTCTTGCCATTATATTTATTATATTGTTTAATTGAGAGGAAGTTAGTTGATAGATTAGTTCCAAGTCCGACTAAAATGCGATAGGAGTCGTATTCATTGGGAATGACCAGATTAGCCGGATTATAATCAACTGCGAAAACACCGCGCGCTAACGAGCCATAAGCCCCGGCGAGCGCTATCGCGCGCGGATCACGTCGGGTCTGAGCCGTTGCCGAAAAACTCATAAGGAGCACCAACAATAGAGCAATTTTAGACCTATTTTGTAACCAGCTCATTTTTTTCTTTGCTGATCAATCGGTGGCGAAATAGTTAGTTTACTTGGCGATTTCGACGGAGCGATTTCGACTGTTTTATTTTCACTACCGCTATTAATCAGTTCCATAGTTTCAACGGTAAGAGAAATCGCCGCTAGAATCCTTACCTCATCATAATAGCCAACTATTACAAAATCGTCGGTTGCGTTAAAATGCACTCTTGGCCGAATATAATGCGTCTCCTCTCGTAAAATCGCCTCCATTTTAGCCGAATCAAGAGGCGTCTCAGATAAAATAAAACCAGGTGTTTTGACGCTTCCATTAGTATTAAAAGCCTCCGGCGGCGGTAATTCGACAAACAACAGCGTATCAATTATTATTGGAACGTCGCCGGTATCGGTTATGGCGTATAAAGTATCGTTCAACCAAAAATAACCTTCATCCAGGCTGTCAGGCTCGAGAGGAAAATAATCATAATTCGACATCAATATTGATAGATTGCCGGAGAATGGAAAATCATTGATTATTTCAGTGTAAATGGAAGATTTAATTAGACCATCGCAGATTTTCTGACGTGTATCGGGGTCAATTGCCGCCATCTTCGTTGATTTTACCGGAATAAAAGTCATTGGCTCGATTTTCACCTGGAAAGGAACGGTAACTTCATAATTGCCCCAAAAAGCCTTGCCGATTTGCAGGCGGGAAGTGTCGTCGGATGGAATTACGGCTTCTCCACTTACCAGGATCGAATCCGGCACCATATTGAAAATCGGCGCAATATCAATTTCCATCGTTGTCTCTTGAACTGGATTGGCTGGCGATGCTTTGGCAATCGAACCGTCCTCCGTAATCGTCTGGGGTGCGGCGCCTTTCTTCAACCCTCTCAGCACTAAATTGACATCGGTGCGTGCTTGAATTTCATTGAAGAACGTCAATTTCAAATAAACTTTGCCGAAATCCACATTCGCCAAGCCCGTGGGAATATTGGAAATCGCCATTGGCGGAATATCAAATGATTCATTGAAAAACCCCTCCAGCATATCGAATTTGAGACGAGCAAAATATACATCAATATCAATGGCAGCGTCGCCCATATCGGTCGGAATTGTTACCACCTGTTCGCCTTCATTCGGCAAAATCGTTGCAATTATTTCGACCAAAATCGAATCCACTACCGTCTCAGGATCAGGATTGCGGAATACGTAACCATCTAGGCGTCTGGGATTATCTACAACGTGACCAGCTTGAACGATTGTATCAATTGTGAGCGGTTCATTTTCGATATAAAAATTATGGAAAATCACTTCCATCCCAAGATCGAATGGCATCTGATTGTCAATCATCAGATTAAGAAAATTAGTATCGAGCGGAGCGGTAGTCGTCTGGGCAATCGTCGCCCGAAAAATCGTGTTGTTAGACGGTGGCAAAACCTGATTGTGTGTACTTTGAATCGGCACGGGAATTCCGGTAAAGCTTTCAATCTCATCAACATTTAAATTGAATCTAACCGAAATGAACGGATCCGTATTAGCCGGAATCGTCACCGATTCTCCATTACTGCCAGCCATCATTGCGGTAATAATCACTTCCACAGAATCATAGAGCTTTGCACCGTTTAAATTCCCTGACGTGCCGTTACTTACTGTCGCACCCGCCGGGACATTTTCATAAAAAGACTCAGCAATTAGCAAACCGTTTTTATTACGCAAGGTAATTCTAACCGAATTCATATCTACCGGCAATTGATTATCAATTTCGGTTTGGAAAGCGCCGGAGCCGATTGTCACATAATCTACCCTTTCAAAATAAGGAATATCATACTTATCAAAGACCCGATATTCATATCGCTGGTCATCCAATTTTTGCGGTGAAATGGCATCTATCGTCAGTTCCACTGGCGAAGGCAAAGTCCCAGGAATAGTAATAATTTCCGATAATTTGGTAGTTTGAGTCACTGTCTTATCGAACGTTAGTTGCTCCTCACTAAGTTCAGTGAAATTTTTACTAAAATTAACATCACCGACAGCTGGAATCTGAAAAATATTTTCTGTTAGAGTTACGGTATCAAGGTTGCCACTGAATTGAAAATAGAGTTCGTCTTTAGTCGAATCGCCGTAAATGTTATTATCAGGATTGACCAAATCGGCTAGTGGTAGAGAAATATCGGTCAGCGGTAGGTTTATCGTCTGATAATAAGTCGGCATTTCCGGCGGCGCCAGCGGCTCGTAGGAACAGCCGCCTATAAATCCGATGCTCACCAAAATAGCATACCGGAAACCCTTAAAATGTTTAATTAAAACTGATTCTTTTATAAAAGATAAAATTTGGCTCAATTTTCATTATCCGATTTTATTTCTTCTTTCCGCCGCTCGTTAGGTAAGTAGCTAGTGCCAAATCGAAACCCTGCATCGAATGGACCCAGAGACCTCGATTCATCCCAAGCGCCCAGTCAATATGCAGAGCACCAAGATTCAAACTACTGCCAATATCAAACTCCCAACCGCTGATGCCACCTAGCGCTATTCCAACTCTCAACGGTCTTTTGGGAAAATAGGAATACTCGCAACCGACCGCTGTCCGCCATCCCTTCGTAACATTCAGCCGATCACTAAACGACATACTAATATCAATCGCGGTTAGTAAATCCTGGCGCAATTGTTTGGCGGCGCCGACTTTCAATACTAGAGGCACTTTGACCCGAAAGGTGCTCGAATCTGGTTCAATTATTTTAGTATCGCTGAAATAATCTTGATAAGTTTTTTCACCGCGGAAAAGGCTTTCAGCATTTAAGCTGTCAATCTGAAAATTATAGAGATAGCTCTCGCCGTCGAAATCAAGTTCTATGTCTGTATTTTTAACCGGGAAACTTTTGATTTGAAACCCCATCATTTTTAAAACATCAATGTCGTTGTCTTTCAGCCATTGGGAAAGCGCCGTTTCGGTATTCCACTTCACCGATTCGCCCAGGTTCAAAACGCTAAAACCCAGAGTCCAGCCGTTTAAATCTTCAAACGCGACACCTAAATCTGCGCCATAGCCACGACCTTGACGGGATTCTCGAAAATAATACGAGCCATTGCCATAAAGCACGAAATTACTCGTATCCACCGTGATTTGGCCAGTACTGTAAGCTGGGTCCAATCCATAATAACCCAGACCTTGCAAATACTTTAAAGAAATTCCAACCGATGTCTTGCCAAGAGGGATCGCTATTGAAAAAGCGTACGCGATGGCTGTCATAGCATCGCACCGCAAATCCAGATTATAGGTCGTACCTTTATCCCAATTACCGAAAATTACATCCAGAGCCGGTTTGGAAATGTAGTAGTCTGAAACTTGTATTAATGAGGTTGTGAATGCCTTATTACCTCTCGAAAAATTCACGAGCGGCAGAGGCGAGGAAATACTGGAATTAAGACGGTAACCTTCCTCAGGCAATTTTTCCCAAAATTCGCGCTGAAGTTCACCACCATCAGCCGTTAAATCTTTTCCACTAAAATGAACACCCGATTCGAGGGAGTAAAAATTATTGGTGACATAACCGTTTATTCCTAATACATAAACGTAGGTTCGATATTGGGAAGTTAATCCGAGGTTGGCTGGATTCTGTCCAATACAAAAAATCCCACGCATCATTGCGTTACCGGCTCCGCCCAGAGCGCGATTGATCGGACTATCGTAATACTGGGCGTCGAGCGGCAAACTCAATCCGCAGAGAAAAATCCAGAACACCATTAACTGCCATAACCAATTAGATGATCTGAAGATTCGGGTAAGTCGTTTGCTAAGTTTATTCGGCCTCATTTTCAGTCGGAATCTTTTAAATTCGCCGCATCAAAGTACAAGTCCAAGAAGCCCCTGACACGAATTGATTGGGTGGTGGTAATCGTCGTTAGACTCGTGTCCGGATTGATTAATTTAAAATAAGGTTTGAAGTAGCACGTGTCTGCAAATAATTCGATTGCATCAGATTTAATCTGAAAAACCTGGCTTTTAATACCAGGCGTAATCAATGTATTTCCAGTGAATTGGGCGGCGGGAAATTCCAGCACCGCTAGGGTATCAATCCTTACCATGGTTGTATCGTCGCCAAAATGCCAGATAGTATTATGATAAATTACAAAATCGTCTGGCAAATTATCAGCCAGTGTATCGAACGGAAAGAAATTGAAATTACTTATCAAAAAATAGAGGTTGCCTTGCAGTTGAGTGTAATTCTCAACGGTCATATCCAGATCGCCACCATCCTGCGATGTGATTAGCCGGGCGCGAGTTGTGCTGTCTTTAATGAAATAAGTAGTTGTATGACCGGAAGCAAGCGTGATCTGTGGTGGTATGATGAACTTCAATGGAACAAAAATACTATATTTGACATTCACTCCCGCACTAAATACGGTACTGCGGTTATAATTAGCGGGAGCACTCATAACTTTGACGAAAACCCGTACTGTGTCGGGAAGATTGGATACAACTTCGGCAATATCCATCTTCAAATCGGCTCCACTTACCGCCGTTGAAGTGTCGGAAACGGTTTCAGCACCATGAACTTTCTTACCGCTCAATCGCACATAAACGGAATCAAAGTCGCCACTGAAAACATCAATATTTAGTTTCGCGCTGGCATCGGTAAATTCAATATTGTTCGCTCCGCTCAGACTTTTATCAACCAAAGCCGGTGGCGCCTCGCCTATTGCAAATACTCGTCCATAAAATGAATCCATACTTAATTGGCCAATGGTCAACGAAGTTGTCAGTTTTTGTTTGAGTCGGCTGGTAGCTTCTGATAATTTGCCCTGTACCCGGATTTCGAAATTAAATTTCAGTGAGTCAATTTCTTTTGTTAGCGAACCTCCGACTAATGATGCGCCACTAAGTTCGATCATCAGACTATTTTGCAGACTATCAGCGGCCAGAAGCAAAGTGCCGATTACAGTTGATTGCCCTGAATTCCTCTGAAAATTCTGAGCTATTATGCGAATCTGAATCGGATTGGGAAAAGGCTCGCTCAACTGCGCCGTCAGGATTAGAGCATTGATTGGAATACCGTCGGCAGTGAAACCAGTCGAATTATCCAGAACGCCATAAGCAACCCGGTTGTTAGAATCATCCCACGCCTTTTTCATAATATAACTGATCGGATTGACTGTGCTGTCAGCGTTACGTTGGATATTTTTTCTTAAGTCGAGAGTCTGACTAATATTCATCGCCGGTATAATTCGGAAAGTCACGGGATTGATCTCGATCGGCGTATTAGTTGAATCAGTCACGGAATAATACAGAACACCACCAGTATCGGCCGTAATTGGCTGATTGGCATCGTGGTCAACTAAATCCTGAAATGAGTAGGATTTATCTATTAGCGGTAGGATTATTTTAGAATCCCATTTCGCTGGGAGGCTCGGAGCCGTTGGAATTTTAAGTTCACAAGTGCCCAGCCAGAACAGGAGGGTCAGAAAAAGGATAAACCATTTCGACCGGCAATGCGTAGTTTAAGTCCCTTCGCTATAAGCGGTTTTATAACGAACTTGCTCTGCGGTTAAAGTGTCAATGCTGACGCCCATTGTTTGTAATTTTAATAGGGCGATTTCCTGATCCTGCTCGGTGCTAATATCGTAAACTTTCTTTTCTAATTTCGCACCGTTCTGGGCCAGGAAAACCATTGTCATAAATTGATTGGCAAAGGACATATCCATCACTTCCGACGGATGACCTTCTGCCGCTACTAAATTCACCAGACGTCCTTCACCCAGAACATAGATCGAGCGACCGTTGGTTAACTCGTGCTTAACGCAATTGGGACGCACTTCTTTTTTCGTTCTGGTTAGAACGGCCAGCTCTTTTAGGTTAATTTCACAATCATAGTGACCGGTGTTGCAGACGATAGCGCCATCTTTCATTTTCTCGAAATGACGGGTGACGATGACGTCTTTCATTCCGGTAGCGGTAATGAAAATATCGCCCAGCTCGGCGGCTTGATCCATCGGCATAACCCGAAATCCATCCAGTTTGGCTTTGAGAGCCGCGGTCGGCTTGACCTCAGTGACGATTACATTGGCGCCCATACCGCTGGCGCGTTTAGCAACGCCTTTGCCGCAATGTCCATATCCGGCAACGACCATTGTCTTACCAGCGTAGAGGATCGAAGTAGCGCGCAATATACCATCAATCGAAGACTGGCCGGTTCCATAGACATTATCGAAATCCCATTTAGTTTCGGCATCATTGACAGCCACCATCGGATAGAGCAATTTTCCATCCTCAGCCATAGCTCGCAGACGGTGAACGCCGGTAGTCGTTTCTTCCGAACCGCCCAGGATTCCGGCAGCCATTTCCGGATATTTATTATGAATAGTAAAAACCAGATCGGCGCCGTCATCGAGAGTCAAATTGGGTTTTTGAAGTAAAGTCTGCTCGATGCACCAGTAGAATTCAGCGGTAGTCAAACCATGCCAAGCCCAGATTGGAACACCCTCTTCATAAAGGGCAGCGGCAACATCGTCTTGAGTGCTGAGCGGATTACAACCGCTCCAGGCAACGTCGGCGCCCGCCGTAATCAAGGTCCGAATCAGCACAGCTGTCTCTTTGGTAACATGCAGACAACCGCTGATGCGCATTCCTTTCAGCGGCTTCGAATCGCGATATTTCTGCCTTAATGCCATCATAACTGGCATATGCGATTCCGCCCATTCGATTTTTAACTTTCCGGAGGGTGCTAGTTTTATATCTTTGATTTTTCCAGTCATCACTTTACTCCAAAATATTTCTGTAACTCGGCGACTTTGTCGGTCTTTTCCCAGGAAAACTCTTCATCTTCACGACCGAAATGACCATACGCAGCGGTTTTGAGATAAATCGGACGTTTCAGATATAAGTATTTAATAATCGCCGCTGGTTTTAAAGGGAAAATCGCCCGAACGGCTTCTGCTAAGCGCTCTTCAGGTTGTTTACCTGTCCCAAAAGTATTGACATAGACCGAAATTGGATCAGCAACGCCGATGGAATATGCCAGCTGGACTTCACAGCGTCGGGCTAAACCAGCCGCAACGATATTCTTGGCGATGTAACGTGCCATATAGGAAGCCGAGCGGTCAACTTTGGAAGGGTCTTTGCCGGAGAATGCTCCGCCGCCATGCCGCCCCATTCCACCGTAAGTATCGCAAATTATCTTACGGCCGGTGACGCCCGAGTCTGCTTCCGGACCACCAATAGCAAAAATACCAGTCGCATTGATATAAAATTTAGTTTCAGGAGTAATGTATTCCTGACATACCGGTAAAATCACATGATTTTTAATATCCGAAACAATCTTTTCGTGTGCAATTTCGGGATTATGATGCACCGCCACCACTACATTGGTAATTCGTTTGGGATGATCATCTTCGTATTCGACAGTAACCTGGGATTTACCATCTGGCCTAACCCAGTTGAGTATTCCTTTTTTCCGGACTTCTGCCAGGCGCATCGTCAGCTTGTTCGCCATACTAATCGGTAGAGGCATTAGTTCCGGCGTTTCGTCGCAAGCATAACCGAACATCATACCCTGATCGCCAGCTCCTTGTTCGTGTTTCTCGGTTTCATTCACACCGAGAGCGATATTTTCACTCTGTTCGTGAATGGAAGTCACGACGGCGCAGGAACGCGCATCCAGCCCAAAGTCGGGATTGGTGTAGCCAATTTTTTCAATGGTTTCGCGGACAATCCGCGGAATATCAACATAGGCCTTGGTCGTAATTTCTCCAACGACCATAACCAGACCGGTGGTCGTCATAGTTTCGCAAGCAACCCGGCTTTCCGGATCAACGGTCAAAAGTGCATCCAGAATAGCATCGGAAACCTGATCACAGATTTTATCCGGATGACCTTCCGTCACTGATTCTGACGTAAATAAATACTTTTTCATTGTCTCTAACTCCATTTTTAAAAATTAAAACGTTCAAAAATACTGTAATGTATCGAGAAAATCAACTTAATTTCTGAACCGTATAATCAGCCGTATCAATCTGCTGAACGATTCCGGAGACCTGACTTTTTTGGCCAATCAGGCTCTCATCTAATATAACGTCCTTTAATATCGCGCCGTCCGAAATTATGGCATTCGATAACACTGAATTCATTACCTGAACTTCAGCCCCAAGATGAACATTCGGCCCAATAATCGAGCGCTTGATTACCGCATCACGGCCGATATAAACCGGTGGAATAATGACTGTCTCTGGAATAGCGGGTGGCGGTTGCGGATTCTTGTTGAGTAAATAGGCATTGGTCCTAAGCAAAGACTTACGCGTACCACAATCGAGGTTATGTTCGATGTTAATTATCTCGAACGATTCGCCCCATTCCAGCATCTTCTGAAGGGCATCGGTCAGCTGGTATTCGCCTTTAGTTTTAATATTGGCAGTAATGACGTAGTTGATAGCTTTTTTGAGCAATGCGCCTCTTTGAATTAAATAGATACCCGCAATTGCCAGATTGCTGGTAGAACTAGACGGTTTCTCCACCAGGCGAGTTACTTTCCCATCTTTCATCTCTACTATTCCAAACCGACGTGGATCATCAACCGGCATAACGCCAATCAGGTTTTCGGAGCGACTGCTCAACCCTTTAAAATCAAGTTCCAGGATAACATCCCCTAAAATAATCATCACAGGTCCATCCTCAGGGGTTAAGCCTAATCCGACGGCGTGTCCCAGCCCACACTGCTCTGACTGCTCAATGAAAGTAAAATTAAAGTCGTAATTCTTTAATGAGTAGTCGCGTACTTGCTCCCCGTAATAGCCAATTATGACCGTCACGTCCTTAATTCCGGTCAAGGCAAGGCGGTCATAAATATGACCAATTATCGGTTTGCCTGCCACAGGCAGGAGCACTTTCGATCGGGTTAAAGTCAATGGCCTAAGGCGTTCGCCAATCCCGGCCGCAGGAATGATAGCTTTCAAAATCCAACTTCCTTTCTATTCTAAATCTTTTTTCAGATAATTCTGTAAGTCATCAATTTGGGTCTTTTGCCGAATCGTTGCGGCGATTTTTTTCTGAAAGTTGAGTGCGGCGTTAGTACCCATTATTTTTAGAACATGATTCAAAGCAATGACTTCGGCGATTACTGTAATATTTTTACCGGGGTAAATCGGCAAATTGATAATCGGAATATCTACGTCCAGAATCTTGGTATATTTTTCTTGAGCACCAATTCTCTCGAAATTCTTGGTACTATCCCATTCTTCGAGTTCAATCTGAACCTCGATTCTTTTTTGTTGACGAATCGCCCGGATGCCGTAAATATTCCGGACATCTACGATTCCCAAACCGCGTAATTCTAAATGGTGTTCAAGAATTTCTACTCCGCTACCGATAATGAGATTATCCGCTCGCCGAATAATCTTGACAATATCATCAGCCACCAGACGATGGCCGCGCCCAACTAAATCGAGAGCAATTTCACTTTTGCCGATGCCACTCGGTCCAGTCAAAAGCAAGCCAATTCCATAAACATCCACAAGACTGCCGTGGATGATCGTTGAAGGCGCCAGCTCGCGATCCAAATAATCGAGCAGAGAAGCCACCAGTAAAGTTGTCGTTACCGGCGTAGCCAAGAGAGCCACCTGATATTTGTGGGCAAGTCTGACGGCACAGACCGGCGGTTTGACATCATGCGCAAAAATCATCAGCGGTATTTTAGCCGAAAAGAAATGTTCGAAGACTTCTTCGACCTTCTCTCGCGAGAGAGTTTTGATATAACGAAATTCACCCTCTCCAATCAATTGAATGCGATGCGGATCAAAACTTTCCCAGAAGCCGGAAATTTCCAATCCCGGGCGGTTCAATTTCGATGAGGTTACAACTGTATCGTGACCAATGTCGCCATTCACTCGCAAAAAGCCTAATTTCTTGCGGTTTTCATTATAAATTCTTCCGACAGTCAAATCACTCTGATTCATCGCGCATACCTCTTCTCTTTGAACTTTTTCAATTGCCGTTCAATTTTCGCTACGGCTAGATCAATTGATTTGATCATATCTTCAGTCGTGACTTGAGCCAGCAGGTCTTTGCCTCGCACATGAACAGAGATATCAATAGATTCACCATCCTTGGTCCGTTCCATAATAACTTTACAGCTGGTTATGAGGTCTTCATAGAGTTTAAGATTGTTCATTTCCTCTTCAAGATGCTTTCTGGCACGATCGGCAATTTCATAATGACGTGCGGTTAGTTCGATATTCATTTGAAACCTCCTTTGGCTATTTTAGAATTTGATTATCCAATTTAAATCATAATTAAAATGGCACGATGCCGGTTAATTTTTGGATTATTCTCTTTAATAATTGTTGACCGCGCACCCGGTTTTTATTTCCTATGTAAATCCGCATGCGGATGGGCCTGCTGATAAATTTCTTTCATTTTGCCAATGCGGACATGCGTGTATAATTGAGTCGTTGACAAACTGCTGTGACCCAGTAAATCCTTGACAGCGTTAAGATCGGCTCCGTGATCCAATAAATGCGAAGCAAATGAATGTCGCAGAACATGTGGGCTAAGATGAGCTTGCTCGGAAGCTTGTTGTAATAGACCGCTGATCAATTTCTGTACTTGCGAGCGTGAAATTCGCCGGTAACCGGTAGGTTGTGAGTTAGGGCCGCCCTGACTACTGACAAACAGCGGCGAGTTTAATTCCAATGCGCCTACCTCCTTTTTCCGCATATTGAGATAATCATTGAGCGCTTCAGCGGCTTTTTTACCAAACGGCACCACTCGCTCTTTAGCGCCTTTGCCGAAAACGCGCATTGTCTGCCGACTAAAATTCAAGTCGCCGATGTTGAGCGCTATAAGTTCTGCCAGCCGAATTCCGCTACTATAAAATAACTCCAGAATAGCCCGGTTACGCTTACCGACCAGAGTATTGTCATCCGGCAATTCAATAGCTTTAGCAATTTCCTCTTCACTCAAGACGACTGGCAGACGTTTCTTGGTCTTGGGCGAAAGAATCAAAGCCGCCGGATTGCTATCAACGTAGCCTTGACGGGCAGCGAATTTAAAAAAGGCTTTGAGCGAAGCCAATTTGCGGGAAATGGAACTAATTTCGAGTCCTGATTCCGCCAATTTACCCAAATAATTACGGATTGCCACTTTCGTGACGGAGTTGAGTTCAATCGGCACCTGATTAGCATACTCGGCATAAAAAAGGAAAAATTGCTCCAGGTCGCGGCGATAAGCCATAATGGTATTCTCAGAATATCCGCGCTCTTGCGCTAAAAAACGCAGAAATTTTATCGTCATATCTTCAACCGTAATCACGGCTCGATTCCCATTTCTAATATATTCAAAATTCTGGTAAAATCATCAGGTAAAGGGGCAATTATCTCGATTTCTTCATCCAGAAATGGGTGACGGAACCTCACTAGATAGGCATGCAATAATTGACGCTGAACCTCAGATTGGACTTTTTTTAGTAAAGCTACATCCTTGGCGCTAACCGCCGAGCCCTTGCGCAATTTACCTCCATAAACCGGATCGCCAACTACCGGATGTCCAATTGACTGCAGGTGAACTCGAGCTTGATGTGTGCGTCCGGTTTCCAAAACCAACACCAGATAAGCCATAATGCGATAGTCTTTCAGAACAGTAAAACGAGTTCGCGCTGGACGCCCCTGTTCATCAACCGTAAATATCTGACGATTACGCTGGGAACGACGTAACGGAGCATCAATTAAGCCTTCGGCTGATTCCGGAACTCCATAAACAATCGCCCGATATTGCTTGAAAACCTTACGCTCGGCAAAAAGACGACTCATTTTCCAATGAACTTCGTCACTCTTGGCAACAATCAATACCCCGGAAGTGTTTTTGTCAAGGCGATGAACTAGTCCGGGGCGCTCCCTGCCGCCCAGCGAACTCAATTGATCGGTATAATGAAGAAGGGCACTGACCAGCGTTCCCTGCCGCACACCCGCACCGGGATGAACCACGATGCCCGGTTTTTTATTAATTGCCAGTAAATATTCATCTTCATATAAAATTTCCAGCGGGATATTCTCCGGCTGAATTGGGCTGGTTGGTTGCGGCGCGGCAAAAACTGCAATCGTATCCGCCGCCCGTAGGTGATAGCTAGCTTTGGAAGTCTGTCCATTAACGAGAATTTTACCGTTTTTAATCAAACCAGCTATTTTCGTTCTGGAAAATTCAGGTAATTGTTCCAATAGAAATAGATCGAGGCGTTTTCCAACTTCCTCGCCGGTACAAGGTTTGACAATTTTTACCGGTTCCAGATTCATCCGGAATTGATATTAGTTAAAAAATATAGAATTAAAAATACCGTTAATAGAGGTAATTATCAATATAATAAGTCGCTTTTTGGATACTATTAATTGGAAAAAGGATCGGGTTGTTTGCCATCCGGGCTAAAACCGGCTTATTTCTTGGGTTTATTTTTGCATTTGACGCAGTGCTGAGTGTGAGGGACTTCTTCCAGTCGCTCTTTCATAATCAGTTCCCCGCATTCAATACAAACGCCGTATTCGCCGGTCTTAATTCTTTCCAACGCTGAGTTTAGATGCGATAGATACTTGTTTTCACGCGCTAGCCAGAGAAAGGCTTTTTCACGTTCCTGGGAGTCGGTTCCGACGTCAGCCATATGATAGGCGTAAGCAGAATCCATTGCCGTATTGTCATTGCGAGTATTGTCGCTAACCGTAGTGGCTTCCAGCCGCTCTATGGCTTTAAGAGTTTCGTCTCTTTTCTTTAAAATTAGATTCTTGAAATATTCAAGATCCTCTTTACTCCATGCTTTTTTCGTCGTTTTGGCTTCCATGTTCTTTTCTCCTATTGATCAAAATTTACTTAATTCGTGTCAAAGAAACACGAACTTTGTTGTTTTCGATCTTCAGCTCCTTTTCATATTCACCGGGCGCAAAAGTATCTATGACTTTTTGCGCTAAGGTTTCATTGCAAAAGTATTCGATATAATTATGAACGGCGGCGGTAAAATCAGCTGGCGCTTCAAAGTTGACCTGAATGCGATCCTCGACTTGAAAATCGGCTTCCTTGCGCATTGTTTGCACGTGCCGAATAAAATCGCGCACCAAGCCTTCCTGCAGAAGAGACGGAGTCAGTTTCGTATCGAGAATAACAGTGATTCCGTTATTTTCGGCTATTGCAAAGCCCTCATTTTCCTTGCGCTCGATAATGATTTCATCGCGCGATAGCCAAATTTTTCCATCGCTTAAATTCAATTCGAGGGTTTCACTCTTTTCAAATTGACGAGCAACTTCGATCGGATTCAGACCGACAATGGCTTGCTGAATTGCTGGTAAACGCTGGCCGTATTTTACTCCAAGCTGAGCGAAATTCGGTTTGATTTGAATACTAATAAACTGAGTTTCGTCCGTGATAAAATCTAGCGCTTTTACATTTAATTCTTCCAGAATTTGATCAGTTAAATCCACCAGATTATTAGATGGAATATCAGCCGGCAATTTCACCCACATTCGCGCCAGAGGTTGACGCACTTTCAAGTTGGCTTTGTTGCGCGCCGCGCGACCGATTGACACGATTTCAATTACGGTGTCAATTTTCTTCAGTAATGCCTCGTCGTATTCCTCCTCAGCTCGCGGATATTTAGCCAAATGAATGCTTTCAGGCGCGCCTGGCTCCAGACCTCGAACGAGATTCTGGTAAATTTTTTCTGTTATAAACGGCACAACCGGTGCCAGGATTAATATCAATCCTTTCAAAGCCTTATATAATGTCTGATAGGCGCTCCATTTGTCCTGGTCATTGTCCGATTTCCAAAAACGACGCCGACTACGGCGAATATACCAATTGGAAAGTACCTCCAGAAAATCATCTACCCCTTTCATAACGCGAGCAACATTGTAATCGTCCATCGCTTCCCGGGATAGGCGAATTAACTGCGCCAGTCGCGCCATCAGCCAGCGGTCCAGCTCGCTAAGATTCTCATCAGATACTTGATGTTTTTGCGGCGAATATCCATCCAATTCGGCATAAGTCGCAAAAAATGAATAGGAATTCCAGAGGGTAATTAGACGTTTCCGATAATCCTGGGCGATATTATAGCCAAAATTTAAATTGTTGAACGGGTTATGATCGGCATACAACCAACGCATTACATCCACGCCCATTTTTTCAGCGGCATCATCAAACCAGATGGCATTACCGGCGCTTTTGTGCATATCCTGGCCTTTTTCGTCCTTGACTAACGCATAGCCGAGAATCGTTTTGAACGGCTCGCGATTTTCCATCACCGTGCTCATTGCTAGTAATGAATAAAACCAGTTCCGGAATTGACCCGGCAAGGACTCACAGATAAAATCGGCCGGGAACCATTCCTCCCAATAAGCTCGATCGGTTGTATAATGCAAAGTCGAATAAGGGACAATGCCAGCATCCAGCCAGGGATTGCCGACATCTGGAATGCGACTAACTTTGGCGCCACAGCGCGGGCAAGCAATTTTGACATTGTCAACCCAGGGACGATGCGGTGAATGCCCCTCGAATTGATCCCAGCCTTCCACGGCTTTTTCTTTCAATTCCTCACGACTGCCGATAACCGTAACCTGACCACAATTTTGACATTCATAGATCGGCAAAGCCAGTCCCCAATACCGCTTTTTGGAAATCATCCAATCGTGCATATTACGCAACCAGTCCAGTTCATGTTGCAGACCGTAGTCCGGAATCCAGCGGATTTTACGAGTTATATCCATCATTGCCTGACGCGCACCATCTATAGCAATGAACCACTCATCCACCAGCCGGAAAATCAACTCGGTGCCGTGTCGCCAGCAAACCGGATAACGGTGCAAATAAGAATCGGTACGATATTTAATACCTTTGGCTTCTAGATCTTTGAAAATATCCTTACTAATGCCATCCACATTTCGGCCAGTCAGCCAGCCGAAGCCTTCTAAATAATTACCGAATTCATCCAGCGGAGCCAGAACCGCCAGGTTGTGAATTTTACCGAGTTCGTGATCTTCCTGACCGCATCCAGGGGCAATATGCACAATTCCCGTTCCTTCGGTGGCACTGATTTCTTCCCAATCAATTACGACATGCTGGACGTTCTTTTGAGCAGGTAAATCATCGAATGGACCGTGATAAGTCCAGCCCAGCATTTCCCGACCGGGAATTTTGCCTTCAATGGCGTACTCGCCTTTGATTATCTCTTTTTCACGTCCTTCGACAACATAAAAAATTTCATCGCCCTGCCGAATTTTCAAGTAATTTAAATCCGGATGAACGGCCGCGGCGGTGTTCGAGGTCAATGTCCAGGGCGTTGTCGTCCAGACTAAAAGCGATTCCCCGGGACGATTGATCAGTGGAAATTTGACAGTAATACTCGGATGAGTGATTTCCTTGTAACCTTCCGTAGCGATTTCATGTTCCGATAAAGCCGCACCGCAACTCGTGCACCAGGGCATAACGTCGTGCCCTTTATAAATCCAACCATTTTCATGGCATTTTTTCAGAAAAAGCCAGATCGTATAATTGTTCTCGTCGGACATTGTATAATAGGAATTCTCCCAGTCCATCCAATAACCCAGCCGAATTGACTGCTCAGTCTGGATTTTCGAATATTTTCGCACTCGCTCTTTACAGCGCTCAACGAATTTCTCAATGCCATATTTCTCGATATCACGTTTTGATTTAAAACCGAGTTCTTTTTCGACTTCGACCTCGACCCATAAACCCTGACAATCAAAACCGTTTTGATAGCGAGTGCGGAAACCATTCATCGCTTTATAACGATGAAAAATGTCTTTGTAAGTGCGCCCCCAGGCATGATGAACACCCATCGGATTATTGGCAGTTATCGGTCCATCAATAAATGACCACTTCGGACCGTTAGCATTTTGCGCCACCAATTTTTTAAATATTTGATTCTGTTCCCAAAACTTCAGGATTTCATGCTCGATAGCTACAAAATCTACATTGGACGGGACTTTCTTTATCACTGAAAATAAACCTCCTAACGCCGAAACAAATTGAACAAAAGGAAAAAGACCAGGCTAATCACCAGACAGGTCACCCACGGAAAATAAAAGGTAAAATGTTCCCGGCGAATTATAATATCGCCCGGTAAGTGACCAATTTTATTGAGAAATGGAAATTTTCCGGCACCTGTCAAAAGAACTCCGATTACAATTAGAATTATTCCAAAAATTATTAGAAATTTACCCAACTGATTCATTTATTAACTACCGATTTCCATATCTAATTTGATTTATCTATTAGCTTTCCAATTAACCGCGAAATTTAGATTTAACTTGCTAAAAAAACAATTAAAATGGCTCTTTGCATTACCAAAAAAAGAAGGGCTTCCGCAAAGGAAACCCTTCTTTTCGGAGAGAGAAAATTGGCTAACTATTTGCTAAGGTCTATAGTTTCGAAAAAGGTGACATTCTTACGTTTAATGAGGACTAGGACAACATCAGTTTTCACATTTTCTAGAGCTTTCTGATACTCAGATACGTTGCTTATATCCTGTTCCCCAATCCGTTTAATGATATCACCGACCTGCAGAATTCCGGCCGCTCGGCCGTCCCGGTCGACGCCCGTAACCACGACGCCGGTCTCATTGGCATTTATGCCGTATTGACTGGCGGTTACTGAATTGATCTCATCAACGCGGATACCGAGTTTGGAATCAGATTTTTCACCGGGGTAAACGCCTCGCTCGACGGATTCAGGTAATTCGCCGAGTTTGACATCAATTTTTAATTCTTTCTTACCGCGAATAACTACTAAAGTCTTGGTTTTACCGACTTCCGAAGTAGAAACCAGCGTCCGCAAATGCGCCGAATCCTTAATTGTTTTCCCATCAAATTCCTTAATAATATCGCCGACTTTCAAACCGGCCTTTTCAGCCGGACTATCTTTGACAACTTCACTGATGATAGCGCCTTGACGACTTTCAATACCGAGCGATTTGGCAATATTTTCATCCACATCTCCTATTACCACTCCCAGCCAGGCTCTAACAACTTTACCTTTTTCAATTAAATCAGTCATTACTTTCTTGGCCAAATTGATCGGTATGGCAAATCCAATTCCCAGGTTACCTTGCGACATACCAGCCGTCGCAATAGCGGTATTAATACCAATCAATTCTCCTCGAATATTGACTAAAGCGCCCCCACTATTGCCGGGATTAATCGCCGCATCAGTTTGAATAAACGATTCATAGTTGGTATTGTTAATCACTCCGCTGCGACCTTTGGCGCTGACGATTCCCACCGTCACCGTATGAGCCAGATTTTCGCTGAAGGGCGAACCGATTGCCAGAACCCACTCGCCGACGCGCAGAGCATCCGAATCCCCGAGAATTGCCGGTTGTAAATCCTTGGCGTCAATCTTGATAACAGCCAGATCCGTACGGGAATCAGTACCAACGATTGTAGCTTTATACTCGCGATTGTCAATTAGTTTGACATTAATTTTGTCACCTTGTTCAACCACATGATTATTGGTCAAAATATAACCCTTCTGATCAACGATTACTCCCGAGCCAAGCGCTTTGCTACGCATTTCACCTTGAGGAAATCCAAAGAAACGCCAGAATAAATCATCATCCGGAAAACCCGGAAAATCCCGACGCAGGTTAGTTTTAATGACTTTTTCAGTTGTAATAGTTACAACCGACGGAGTAACTGATTCTGCAATCTGCACAAAAGCATCATTAAAAGCTTGCAGAGAAGGAATGTCATCACCAGCCGCTACTGACGCTGGCCTAAAGGTTGTCATCCCGGAATTCTTGTTTTCATAAAATACAACCTTGCCAGGCTTAATAATGATAGCAGCAATGGTAAATCCAAGGGCAACCAGCAAGATTCCACCAATTACTATACCAATTTTACGTCTCATATTTTATCCTCTTTTTTAAAATTTTACTTTTTAAAAAACTGCAAGGTTAAACTAATCTATTTTTCTATTGTTTCAAACACTAAACAAGAGAGTTAACCGGTAAATTGCCAGGTTGCATGGCTGTATGATTGTATGATTGTCTGCAATTGCTCTTAAGTCCTTTTAAGTTCTGTTAAGACTCCCAAAGCTATTTTAATTTCTTATAAGCACTTAAACACACTTAATTTCCTGAAATTCGTTCTCTATTATTAATTTATTTCGCCAATGCTTTAATGAATAAATTCGCTTTAATTTTTTGGTAGTCTTAATTTCTCACCATAATGAGCTATGACATTCATAATATTAAAATGATCCCCAGGGTCATTGTCATTGGTGGCGGGCCGGCAGGTTTGATGGCGGCTGGACAAGCTTCATTGTCAGGCGCGCAGGTTATTTTACTCGAAAAAATGAATCGCCCCGGCCGCAAACTTGCCATTACCGGCAAGGGGCGCTGTAACCTGACGAATGATACCGAATTAAGCGAATTTTTAGCGCACTTTGGACAAAACGGGCGTTTCTTGCGGGGCGCCTTTCACCGTTTTTTCGTGCCCGAATTGTTGGAATTCTTCAAGCAGTTAGGAATCCAAACTGTCACAGAACGCGGTGGTCGTATTTTTCCGGTTAGCAATGACGCTAATGAAATCGTTATGGCGTTAGTCAATTGGGCTAAAGCCACCGGCGTCATCATTCGCCCGAACACCCGCGTCGAACAGCTCGTCCTTGCCGAAAGCCGAATCGGCGGCGTGGTTGTCAAGAATCAAAATTTTACTACTGAAAAACTAAAAGCTGATGCAGTAATAATCGCCACCGGCGGAGCGTCCTATCCCGGCACCGGTTCGACTGGCGACGGTTACCGCCTGGCAAAAGCCGTCGGTCATTCTATTGTTCCAATTAGACCGGCATTGGTGCCATTGGTCACCGCGGGCAATCTCGCCGCTCGTTTACAGGGACTCAGCCTGAAAAATGTGGGCGTGAAAGTCTTCTCCGACAATAAAAAAATTGCCGATGAATTCGGTGAGATGTTATTTACCCATTTCGGGCTTTCGGGTCCAGTAATTTTGACTATTAGCAAGCTAGCGGTTGATGCTCTGAACGCCCAACAAAAAGTGCGGATTAGTATTGATTTGAAACCGGCACTCGATGACCAAAAACTCGACTTACGCCTACAGCGCGATTTTGCTCAACACGGCAAGATGCAATTTAAAACCGTCCTGAAAGAACTTCTTCCCCAAAAATTAATTCCGGTCTGCCTTGACCAGGTCAAAATTCCACCTGACAAAACTTGCAATCAAATTACCTCTGAAGAACGTCGTCGTCTTCGACTCTGGCTAAAAAACTTTACCTTCGATGTTATCGGTCATCGGGGTTTTGACGAAGCGATAATTACCGCTGGTGGAGTTGCCCTGAATGAAGTTGACAGTCAAACTATGCAGTCCAAAATTGTTCAGGGACTTTATTTTGCTGGTGAAGTTTTGGACATAGACGCCGACACCGGCGGCTATAATCTTCAAGCGGCTTTCTCAACCGGTTGGTTGGCCGGGCAATCAATTAGACGTTAGTCATTTGGGTAAACACTCAATAATCATTACTTCCGGAAAAACGAACTATCAATTAACGAGAAGTCAAGTAGGCGTTACAAATTTTTCTATAATCTAGCTGACTTCACACCATGCTCGCAACTAAATACTCAGAACATTTTTAAAATTGATACGCATTTCTCACATTTTTTGTTGTCGCAAATTTTCGAATAGGATTTTCACCTCAATCGTCAGAAATTTAGCTTAATGTTTTTGCCCACTACCAAACAGGAAATAGAAGAACTCGGCTGGTCGCAGCTGGACGTCATTCTGGTTACCGGCGACGCTTATATTGACAGTCCGTACATTGGTGTGGCTGTAATTGGCAAAGTTTTACTAAACGCCGGTTATCGGGTAGGCGTCATTGCCCAGCCCGCACTGAACGTTCCCGATGATATTTTGCGTCTCGGCGAACCGCGTCTCTTCTGGGGTGTGACTGGCGGTTCGATTGACTCGATGGTCGCTAATTATACTGCTTCTTTGAAAAAACGCCGCCGCGACGACTATACGCCCGGCGGAATTAACGACTGCCGACCTGATCGAGCGGTGATTGTTTACGCCAACCTCATCCGTCAATATTTCAAAAAGACCAAGCCGATTGTACTGGGCGGCATCGAAGCCAGTCTCAGGCGAGTGGCGCATTACGATTACTGGAGTGATTCTATTCGCCGTTCGATTCTTTTCGACGCCAAAGCCGATTTTATCGCTTATGGTATGAGCGAACGCTCTATTGTAGAACTGGCAAAAAGTTTTCAAAAAGGTTCCGATTATCGCGACATTCGCGGCATCTGTTACATTGCTCCTCACAAACCAGAAGACGCTCTGGAACTGCCGGCTTATGAAAAGGTCCAAAACAATCCAAAAGCTTTCACTCGGATGTTCCATGAATTTTATCTGAATAATGATGCCAGAAGCGATCGACGACTCTGTCAGAAATACACCACGCGCTGGTTGGTACATAATCCGCCAGCATTGCCACTTTCGCAGGCTGAACTGGATGAAGTTTACAATCTTAATTACGAGCGTAATGTACACCCTTATTATGCTAAACAAGGTCCGGTCAAAGCTCTGGAAACGATTCAGTTTGCCGTTACCACCCATCGCGGTTGTTACGGCGAATGCAATTTCTGCGCAATTGGTATCCACGAAGGGCGCACAGTACAATGGCGCAGTCCTGAATCGGTTATCAATGAAGTCCGGAGTTTTTCAACTATGCCCAATTTCAAGGGAATCGTCACCGATGTCGGCGGGCCGACTGCCAATATGTATGGCTTTGAATGTCCCCAAAAATTGAAAAGCGGCAGCTGTAAACAAAAACGCTGTATTTGTCCGGAAATTTGCCCGCAACTACCGGTTAGTCACAAAAAACAAATGGAATTGCTTACTAAATTGCGCGCCCTACCGGGCGTTCGTAAAGTCTTCGTCGCTTCGGGAATCCGGCATGATTTAGTGTTAGCTGATAAAAAATGGGGCCGAAAATATTTACGAGAGGTAATTGCAGAACATACTTCCGGTCAGATGAAAATTGCACCGGAACACATCGTCCCGAAAGTTTTGCAATTAATGGGCAAACCTAATCACGATATGCTAATCAACTTCATTAAATTGTTTTATAGTTATACCCGAGCAGTAGGTAAAAAACAATTCCTGACTTACTATCTGATCGCGGCTCATCCCGGCTGTACCTATCAAGATATGGTCAAGTTAAAATCCTTTGCGACTAATTTTATGAAAATCACACCCGAGCAGGTTCAGATATTTCTTCCGGCACCTTCTACTTATTCGGCTTTGATGTATTATACCGAACTTAATCCATTCACCGGTGAAAAAATTTTCGTCGCCAAAAGTTTGCACCAAAAGGAAATTCAAAAAAATGTCGTAACCTCAAAAAAAGAAATCCAATTTCAAAATTCAAATAAATAATTCTATGGCAGATAAAAGATTAGAGGAATATCGGCAGGCGTTAATTGACCTGCGCAATGGTAAAATTATCGGTTCAATCAACTGCGAACCGGATGATGAATTATCCGCGCTTGGTCGCGAGATCATCCGGTTACAAAAAGAATTGCAAGAACTATCACTTCTCGATGATTTGGCCGCCAAGATCAATACTGGTTTGAATCTGGAAGAAGTGCTGGACCGCATCTTTGACTCATTTCAAGTAATTATCCCCTATGACCGGATTGGCGTGGCTTTATTAACTGATGATGGAAAAAACGTTCGCTCCTTCTCCAATCGCAGTCGTACCCCAATTATCAAATTGAAAGAAGGCTATTCCGCCCGTTTGAAAAACAGTAGTCTAGAAAAGATAATTCGCACCGGTCAGCCGCGCATTATCAACGATCTCGAAAAATACTTAGCGGATAAACCAAGTTCAGCCTCGACTCGTCTGATTCTATCTGAAGGAATGCTCTCCAGTCTGACCTGTCCGTTGATCATTCAGACAAAACCGGTCGGCTTTATCTTTTTTTCCAGTTGTAATAAAAATACTTATCGCGATGCCCATATCGAACTTTTTCAGAAAATCGCCGACCAGGTTGCGGTCATCATCGAGAAGAGCCGTCTTTATCAGAATCTGGCGGCTTTAAACGACGAAAAAACTAATTTTCTCGGTATCGCCGCCCACGATTTACGCAGTCCTATCGGAGTCATCAAGAGCTATGCGGATATATTGCTGGCCGGGCTCGCCGGAAATTTGACTGAACAGCAGACCAATATCATCAAAACGATCGAAAATAATTGTACTCGCATGCTCAACTTGATTAACGACTTGCTGGACATCAGCGCTATAGAATCCGGTAAACTGACCCTTCAAAAGACTAAGGTCGAGCCGAGCATTTTCTTCGCTAATTATGCTGAAAACGCTACTCGTTTAGCGGCGGTCAAGTCAATCCGCTTCGAAACATTCATCGCCCCGGAAATTCCGCCGATCGAATTTGATCCCAACCGTATCACTCAGGTTCTGGATAATCTCGTCTCGAATGCTATCAAGTTTTCTTTACCCGGGACGACAATTACTTTGACAGTCAAAGCTACAAATAAAAATCTAGAAATCCGGGTAGCTGATCAGGGACAGGGAATTCCCCATGCGGAAATTTCTAAACTCTTCAAACCGTTCAGCCGCACCAGCGTTCAGCCAACCGGTGGTGAAAAAAGCACCGGATTAGGTCTGGCAATCGTCCGCCGCATCGTACAAGCCCATAATGGCAAAATTCAGGTCAAAAGTGAACTCGGTCAGGGGACGGAATTTATTATCCACTTGCCATTGACCAGCAAAAAATCTTTCGATAATATCACTTGAAACAAAAATTTTAACAATACATATAGATGTGTCTGAATCAAGAACAGGCAAAAACCGATTGAGCATCCCGTATCGGCCATTGAGCAATTCAAAGAAAATTTTAATTTTGTATCTGCCAATATTTTTTATTTCATACCTTGAATAATATTAATATATTTTGTCAATTGAAATAAGGAAGAACTATGAGAGAATTAAATTTTAAACCGGGTGACGTTATAATTGATGAGGGGACATTCGGCTCAGTAGCTTATATACTAAAAGCTGGCTCGGTCGAGGTATCAAAAATGTCTGAACACAAAAAAGTCGTCCTTGCCATTTTACAGCCGCAAGAAATTTTCGGCGAACTCGGGTTAATTGACGACAAACCGCGTTCAGCTTCTGTTATTGCCAAGACTAATGTAACCGTTGATGAAATTACCCGCGAGGATTTTACTGCTTTATTAGATGATAAAGTGCCCTTCGTGATCCCGATTTTGCGAGCATTTTTTGAACATCTGCGCCAGGCTAATCAATTAGTTCTCCAAATGGAATCCCAAATCGCTGAAGCGTCGAAAACTGCTACTCAGGCGACGGCTCCGTCTGAAATTAAACTCGAAGGCCTTACTCCAATCGCCAAGCAGGCTCTTAAAAATCGCGTGGTATGTTTGCGTAAATTCCCTTATAAAATAGGTCGGGAAAGTGGACATCGTCGCGAAGACGTTTTTGTGGATAACGACCTGTCCCTTGTTGACAATATTCCCTATAATGTTTCGCGCAATCATATGTCGGTCAATTTCTACAACGGCCAATATTATATTCTTGATCGTGGCAGTAGCCTAGGTACTATTGTCAATAACGTACCAATCGGCGGCCACCTTCCCAATTTCAAGGCCGAACTCCATCGGGGCGAAAATATCGTAATCCTCGGGACGAGCAATTCTCAATTTCAATTTAAAATTACAATCTAATGGTTCCCCGCAAAAACTTCGCCCGGACTTTCCACAAAGCCATCCGGCAACCCAAGTACGCCATCACAAATTTAAACCATCGTCTAAAAGCTTCTTTTTCTTACCACTTTTTAAATGGTCATAGTCTTGGTCCCGAAACAGTTTCCCTTTTCCTAACCTACAAATGCAATCTAAAATGCGCTATGTGCGGTCAATGGGGTATCAATGGGGCGTTCCGTGTATATCCGAGTGAAGTAATATGTCAACAACTTTCCCTCAACGAAATCAGGAATTTGATTGCCGACATTCGACGCTATAATTCCAACATAACCCTATTCGGCGGCGAACCGATGCTTTACCCGAACTGGCTGGAAGTCGTCGAAATCGTCAAAGCGGCTGGATTGCGTTGTAATATCGTCACCAATGGCACTTACATCGGAAAATGGGTCACTGAAATTTTAGATTCGGGACTGGACGAGATCGTTTTTTCACTTGATGGACCACCAGAAATTCACGATCAAATCCGCGGCGTGCCCGGCACTTATCAAAAAGCCGTCAGTGGATTACAAGAATTAAACTCCTTGAAAAAAGCCCGTAAATTAAATAGACCACTCGTAAATATTAATTGCACTATTACCGAACTAAATTATCGTTCGATTGATGAAATTATTAAAATCGCGGAAGACATCGGCGCCTGCGGATTAACTTTACATCATCTTCTTTTCCTCGACCGTGCGACTGTTATAGAGTTTATTCCTTTCTTCCAGGAAAAATTTGGTCAGACGCCGACTGATTGGCTCGGTTTTATCGTAGACAAACCACCGCAAATTGATCCCGAGGCTCTAATTGCCAAACGTAATGAATTAAAAACCCGCCAGTTTCACACCGATGTCAATTTTTATCCCAATTTAGAAGATGATGAAATTCGTCAGTGGTACACCCAATTCCCATTCAAAGCCACTTCGTATAAAAATCGCTGTCAAAGTCTGTGGGCAACGGCTTATGTTTTTCCCGATGGCTCCGTCCGCCCTTATCATTCTATGAATTTCACACCCGGCAATATCTTACAAGAAAAATTTTCAACAATTTGGAATAATTCGTCTTACGTTGCCTATCGTAATTATGTGAAGAAAAATAAATGCTTTTCAGTCTGTTCAAAAGGCTGTACTGAATTTTTCCGATATTGAGCAAGTATTATTAAATTGACTACGAATACAATAATAACTAAATTACTTAAAAATGAGACAGGTTTATGGAAAAAATACTAATAGTAGATGATGAGCAAGAAGTCGCCGAGTTATTAGAAGAAGTATTAGAGCAACTTGGCTATGAAACCGCTAAGGCTTTTTCTAAATCTCAAGCGACCGAAGTCCTCAAAGAATTTGAACCCAGAATCGTACTGCTGGATATTCGGTTACCTGACGGTGACGGCATTTCCTTTCTGAAAGAAATCAAAACCAGCCAACCAGCCGTCGAAGTCATTATGATTACCGGATTGGCTGACCGTGATATCGCCATCGAAGCTCTGCACGAAGGGGCCGCCGATTATATTTGTAAACCGATTGATCTGGATTATCTGGCAAATAGTTTACTCGCTAATATTGTAACTCGTTACAATAAAGGTACTTCATCATCCTAAAAATTTGAGGTAATGCTTATTCTCAGCATTTTTAATAAAATCGGGTAAAAATGAAACAAAACCATTTTTTCAAATTGCACCCAAAAATTGTTCTTTTGGTTTGTTTGACAAGTTTGCTAACTCTTGCTCAAAACCGAGAATCATCCGCCAATCCTGATTTGTCTAAAAATGAAATGACTCTATCACCGGGCGATCGCATAAAAATTTCCTACATTGATATTGGGCCCCAAGGTATTCCCATCGAAAAAAGTTCGATTCTCGAAGTGCGCCACGACGGCACCATTTTTCATGAATTACTTAAAGTCGTTTATGTTCAGGACTTGACCGTTAAACAGGTCGAAAATTTATTAACCGTTAAATTTTCGGAATTCTTCACTCAACCTCAGGTGGTAGTCAGTATTGTCGAAAAAACTACGATCAAAGTCTTTCTCTGGGGCGGCGTTAACAATGTCGGTGTTTATCGGATCTCGCCCGGAACAACTATTGCAGAATTTATTGTTAACCACGGTGGCGTATCCAGTGACGCCAATATCAGCAAAATTACCTTAACCCGTAAAGACGGGTCGGTTGTCATTTTCGACCTAGAACGTTACTTGTTCAGCAACGATGAAACCAATAACGTTGAATTACATGATGGCGATAAAATTATCGTGCCACGATTGATAATGAAGGATGAATATGCGCGCCTTTCTAAGGGATATATCCTGCAGACTGGAAATGTTTTGGAAATCACTATTAATGAATTATCTACTATGGAAAAAAATCCGGCTAAGCCGGAAAATTATGTAATTGACCAAGATGGTAATATCTTTCATCGGCGCTTTGGTTTGGTTCGATTGGGAGGATTGAGTGTAGATAAAGCACAGACTACGTTGACTGAATTAGCAAAAAAATATTATCGTGAGCCAGTCGTTACCATAGACGTGGTCGAACTCACTTCTCGCAGTGTCTTCGTTTTCGGAGAAGTCAACCGGCCGGGTATTTATCCGATCGAAGGTAATATTCGACTGGCCGAATTTCTGGCTAATATTGGCGGTTTGACCCAAAATGCCGACCCACGTAAAATTATCGTAACCCGTGAAAACCATAAACCGATAACTTTTGATCTCAATGAATACCTTTTCGATCGAAAAGATGAGAAAAATATCTATCTAGAGGATGGCGATAGAATTATAGTTTTAAGTCGTTCGAGAGGATTTTTTGTCAACTTAGCCGAGAAAATCCAACCGTTCTCTACTTTACTTTATACAATATCGACTATACTAAGTATTTATTTATTTGTTACTTACTTATAAACATAAAACGAGTTGCCTATGGCACGCTATGAATTAAATCTGCGCGATTACTGGCGAATTATCAAGAAGAGAAAGATTATTGTTATTGTCACTCTTATCTTACTCACCTGCTTCAGCCTGATTTTTGCCATAATGAATCGGCCAACTCCTCTTTATCGCGCTACTGCCAGCTTGAAAATAGAAAAAAGTACCAATTTGACCGGTCTCTATATGTACAGTATCTCATGGGGAACTGGTGATGATTTGGCCACCCGCGCCGAAGAAATAAAAAGTTACCCGATGATAGAAAAAGCCGCCCAGAAAATGGGACTTATTGATTCCTCATTGACTTCTGAACAAATCCGGAGCAATAAAGGCTATCTCGATATAGTTGCAAAGCTCAAATCTCGCGTCAAAACTGAGCAGGAAGGTTATACAAATATTATAAATATCATCGTAACTGATTATGACCCGGTTCTTTCCGCTAATCTAGCAAATGCCCTGGCTCAGGTCTATGAAGTAGAAAGTTTCAATGAGAAAAACCTCCAGGCTCAAAAAGCTTTGGAAGCCGTCCGTAACCAGCGCGCAATGGCTGAACAGGCTTTACGTATCTCCGAACAAAAAGTACAAAATTACCGCGAGCAAAATAAACTGGCTACTCTTGGTGGAGCGGCATCACGTTTAACCTCCGAATTAAATTCTGCCGAAACTAATCTGGAAAAAATTAGGGGTGACATCCATCAGATTGATAATATCTTACGGGAAATCGAAAATAATCGCGAATATATTTACCTCGCCAATTTAAGCCTGCTGCTAAGCCAGCCTAATCGTTTCCTGGAAGATTTACAAACCCAGCTAAATCAAATCCGTTCCCAGATTACCAACTACTCCCAATATTATACACCTCAGCATCCAAGTATTATTGAGCTTCAGCAACAATTAAAAAATACTGAAAATAGATTTGTCAGCGAATTAAAGTCGTTTCGCCAAAACTTAGCCCGGGCTGAGACTATTGCTGAAGAAAAATATAATAGACTCAGCGAAGAATATAAATCTTTACCACTGATAGAATTAACGCTATCCAATCTGGAGCGCGAACGGGATGTCAATACCCAGATTTATCAGCAGCTCGAAATCCGTTACCAGGAAGCTATAATTAGATATTCGGAACAAGTCAAGGAAGTCTTCATTATTCGACCGGCTTTTGTACCAACCTCACCTATCAATCAGGCTACGATCGGCCCCACTACGGCAATTGGTATGATCATCGGTTTAATTCTCGGCATTGTCCTAGCATTTGTCGCCGAAACGCTCGATACAACCTTCAATACTGTTGACGATATTAAAGAAGCCCTGGATACTAACATAATGGGAATCATTCCCTTCGTTGATTTTCAAGCCCTAAAATCCCAACTGGCTGAAAAAGCTGAAACGCCGATTCCTGATGAAGTCCTTGATATGCAAGCTAAACTTGTTTCCTATTATAGCCCTAAGTCAAGCATCGCTGAAAGTTTACGGGGATTGCGTACCAATGTGCATTTTGCTTTATTAGACAAGGGTTATAAAACTTTAATGGTTACATCATCAATTTACAATGAAGGGAAAACCAGTATAGCCGCCAATCTGGCCATTTCTATGGCGCAAATTGGAATTAATACCCTCTTGGTTGATGCCGATCTGCGCAAGCCGCGTATTTCCAAACTCTTTGGAATAGATCGCGAGCCAGGCCTAACCGATGTGATTTTACGTAAAGAACCAATAGACAATGTAATTCGCACTATGTCAGATTTAATGGTCGGCACTATGGCGGCCGATGTACTTCGGACTGATGGCATTGCCGGAATCGAATACCTAAATATTCTAACTAGTGGAAAAATAGAGCGCAATCCAGCCGAAATCGTCGCATCCAAGCTGATGGATAATTTGATCGCCGAATTGAAAAAACGTTATGACCTAGTAATTTTCGACACCTCACCACTTATCCCAGCCACTGATTCCACGATTCTGGGGACCAAAGTTGACACTGTTTTATTAGTCTATTACCAGGGAAAAATTTCGCGTGGCACTCTGCGTCGTTCTAAAAACCAGATGGAATTGCTTAAGACTGATATTCTCGGCGTGGTCGTTAACGGCATGAAAGCTGAAGTAAGCGCCGATTATGCCGATTATAAATATGGATATGAATACCACTATCAGGAAGAAACTCCCAAACCGAAAAATAAGGTATTAACTGCTCTAGAGTCGTTTTTCCTGAAACCAGCTGTAGGAATGACTACCGGATTTTTCAATCAATTAAATATACTAAGAGCTGGTCTAGCTATAATAACTCTCGGTTTAGTCATCGGCGGCGGTATCTGGGCATTTACCAAACATCAGGGGAAAAAAGTAAAATCCCAGGTCCAGGTAGAGGGCAAGGCAACTGAAACTATCTTACCCCAGACAACTTCACTCACCGACACTTCAGTGGCCAGTGTAATTCCAACCACGGATACTCTAACACATTTCACCGAACAAACCGCATCTGCTATACCTCCACAACTCAAACAACTCCAGGAGCAATACGGTATCGAAACTGCCCCTCAGCAACAGGTTGCCCAAAATTTAGCTAGTATAGACCAAAATACTATTACGCCTCCTGCACCTGTTCAATCTGTTGCACCACCGGTTACACAGTCTAACAAGCCTGATGAGCCGCCGATTAATGTCGTTTATTCATCAGCAACTTCTTCAAAAATTGCACCGACAGTTTCAGTGCGACAATTGCCGAGTTCTTTTCCTTATACATTAGTAATCGAACAATCCTTTGATAAGTCAAAACTAATTAATCAATTGAATACACTTCGACGTAACGGGCTTGCAGCTTTCATAACCACAGATTTTAGTGATCCTAAACAAAAAAATTACATACTATGCTATGGCAGTTTTTCATCAGAAACTGAAGCAATAAACAAATCTAAAGAACTACAATTCTTGGGTTTTCAGGGTACTTTCAGAACGGTTAAATTGCCATTTAGTATACTTCTTGACGATTTTTCAACTTTTCAATCAGCCCAGCAAGCTATCGAACATTTCGCATCAATTAAGGATTACTTATACATCCAACCATCCAGTCAAAAACCGGACGTTAAAAAGACGTACTATCTTCTTTTCGGTGGTTTCCCTGATATAGAAACAGCCGAATTAGTAATGAATTCCTACCCGGATTTAAGTCACAAAACCGTCGTCAAACGCTAAATAATTCGGAAATGCCCCACCACACACATCATAAATCCAGAAGTAATTGGAAGGTAATTATTTTACTAGTTATTCCAATTTCACTTATCATCTCTATAACGATCATTATAATAATTCGTGAGCCTGATTGGCCATTTCTCAGCATTTTACGTCAGGATGAGACTGCCCCTAAAGAATTATTCAAAGGCAGTGCCGTGCGATCAGAGACCCCCGTGCGACAAAAGTACGAAGATGAATGGCGTAAAGATTACTTCGAAACATGGCAAAAAACTTACGAAAAAATAATGCAGAACAGCGATAAGAATGAGATTAAAGAACTCGAGCGTGACTTAAAAGCGAGCGAAAAAGATATTTATTAATTAATATGAGCTTAAGTGAAGCCTTCGAAAATCGGATAAACCGTTTATTTATATTATTAAGTATCCCTCTTTCACTGCTGATTGCTCTTATTCTGATTAAATTTGATTTGATTTATGCTCTGTTAGGAGCAGTTAGCCTAGGATTGTTGGTTGTTACTTTCACCAATACCGATTTCGCAATTTATATTTTAATATTTTCAATGTTGCTATCACCGGAAATTGGTTCACGGACGACTTCCGGTGAAGGAATGACTATCAGAATAGACGACCTGATTCTGGGGATCATCATTCTCACCTGGTTAGCAAAAACGGCCATTAATAAGGAACTAGGTCTTTTTCGTAAAACACCTTTAAATAAACCAATCTGGATTTATACTTTAGTGTGCATTCTGTCAACAGGAATCGGAATGTTAGCCGGAAGAGTGAATTTTCTCACTGGTTCGCTCTTCGTTTTAAAATATACCCAATATTTTATGATTTATTTTATGGTAATGAATCAGGTTCGCACAAAAAAACAAATCAATAATTACCTGATTTCTCTGATAATCACCTTTATCATAGTTACCATTTTCGCTTTGATTCAGGCGCCTAGTGGTCAACGGATCACTGCCCCATTCGAAGGCGAGTCGGGTGAACCTAATACTCTCGGTGGCTATCTCGTTTTACTAATAGCTATTAACCTGGGTTTGATATTGAATGACGATGCCATAACTAACAGGCACCTCCGTCGTGGGCTTCTTTTGGTAACGATAATTTCTTTTTATCCTCTTTTAATGACTTATTCGCGTGGATCATGGCTGGCCGCCATAGCTGTTATAATCGCTTATATTGCCGTCAGTAAAAAACGCTGGATTGTTTTCGGAATTGCGACTTTAGTTTTTATATTAGCTCCCTATGTTTTCCCTCAGTCTGTAATTGACCGCGTTAAATATACTTTCACCGAACAACAAGGCTACGACGCTACTCTCCAGGAACATATCGGCGGTATAACGATTGATACTTCCGCTTCCGAACGAATTCGTAGTTGGCGTTCGGCTCTCAAAGATGTTACCAAGCACCCGTTACTTGGTTTTGGAGTGACCGGCTGGCGTTTTCTGGATGCGCAATATATTCGAGTACTCATTGAAACCGGAATAATCGGTTTAGTCGCCTTTCTCTATTTGCAATTTTCATTATTATTAAATATTCGTAAAGTTTATTCTGATGCTAAGACCCCGCTCTATCGAGCCTTAGCCCAGGGCTTTTTTGTCGGAACGATTGCAATGATGGCTCATAGCATTACTGCCAATACTTTTATCATCGTGCGGATAATCGAGCCTTTTTGGTTAGCGTGCGGTCTGGTTATGGCAGTCCCCGAAGTAGAAGAATTAGAAACGGAAAAATTACCAGAAATTGAAAAAGTACCTCAACAATAAAATTGGAAAATAGATAGTTATTATGAAAATAATTGATCTGGATTTTCAGCCAACTGCCCGACGCGATCTACCCTTTCGGGAATTAAAAGACGGCGGTGTTGTGTATGAGTATAACACCGATACCTTTCATTCACTTAATACAACTGCGGCTTACATCTGGATTCTATGCGATGGGAATCATACCGTTGCTGAAATAATCAATTCAATAAAGCAAAATTTTAGTCAGTTTGAATCTGATCCTGCTAACGAAGTGATCAAAATTATCGAAAAATTTAGGACTCTTAATCTGCTGACTGATGACTGATGCCACTTTTTAAAATCCAGATCGGCTCAGGCGAGGTTAGTATTGAATGCGGTAATGATATAGTTAATGATATTATTTCTTCTGTCTTTTCAATAATCATTAGGCCGACCCAATTCCCCGCTAAAATTCATTATCGGATTATGTTTGAAAATGACCGATTTTTTCTCTTCCGTAATAATCGCCTGACACACCGCAACCGCCAACTAACTAGAATTATATATGCTCTGGAGTGGCAAATAGTTCAAGACCTTCTCACTAAAAATAAATCCACCCTCAAATTTCACTCTGCTGCTTTAAAACAGAACGACGCCGGATTCATCTTCTGCGGTGCGGCTTCTAGCGGCAAGACCAGCCTTGCGATTTTGCTTATACATTACAATTGGGAGCTACTCTCGGATGAATTCGCCATCGTTGATTTAAACCAGCAGATAATTCCTTTTCCCCGCAATCTGATTATCAAGCCTCATTTATGCAATAAAATTAAAATCCCACTCGATTCACCTATTTTCAATCTCGACGATGAATCTAACGGGAAAATTGACGCCCGCTATATTTCACCGTCTCTTTTCGGATCAGTTTATTTAAACCCCGTACCTTTAAAAGGACTGGTCTTTCTGGAAAAATCCGACCATAATGGTTTTAACTTGCAGCCGCTGGAGCATCACCAAGCTTTTAAGCTTTTAACCCAATATCTTCTCGATCGCAACTTTAACGTGGGAAAATGGCTCAACTTTCTGGTCAGTTTATTAGATACAAGCGCCGTCTATCGCCTAAAAATTTCCAGCCCGATGGATTTGTCGCCGACTGAAAGCCGAGCGCTTATTGAACAATTAAACCAAATTAAATGAAATGATAAAGTATTTTCGCGATTTGCTCAACGACCGGATTCGAATCGAGAATTTTCGTCAGGCTATAAACAACTCCATTAATCATAATTCCACAGTAGTGGAAATCGGTAGTGCGCTTGGTACTTATTCATTTTTCGCTGCCCAAGCCGGCGCAAAAACCGTGTATGCCATCGAGATGAATGATATTTTCTATATCGGCCGGGAACTTGCTGAATGTAACAATTTAGCCGATCGTATAAATTTTATTCACGGCCGTTCAACGGAAATAGATTTACCGGAAAAAGCCGACCTTATCATTATGGAAGATTTCGGGCCATTTTTTTACTATCACAACCTCCTTGAGGTCCTACGCGATGCCCGTGAACGTTTCTTGAAAACGGACGGTCGGTTCATTCCCGCCCGAATTATTTTATATATTACTCCTTTCGAATGTCAAGCCTGGCGCAACGAACTTGACCTTTTTGCGGCGGATAATGACCAGCTGTTTGGTTTCGATTGGAGTTATACTACCGAAATTGCTTTTAATCAAACTTATTATGCCGATTCTCACCCTAAAAAACTCCTATCCGCACCTTTTCCTGTCAAAACAATTGATTTGAAAACTGAAACTGATTTCACATTCCAAAAACAATTCGAAGTAAGTATTCAGGAAGATGGCCAAATTCACGGTTTAATCGGTTGGTGGGATTGCTGGTTTACTAACAAACAGTTTTTCTCTAATTCACCTCAATCCGGCAATAATTCTTGGGGCCAGCTGATATTTCCATTCCGTTATCCTATTAATGTCAAAACCGGCGACCAGGTCAAAATTTCCTTGATGGTACTGGAATCGGCGCCTAGCGGTTTAATAGATTACAAGTGGAAAATCACCCACCCTTCCGGCAGCCAAGAACAAGATACCTTCAGCGGTCGTTTTTTCGACCTCCAACAATTCAGCCAAATGCGGCGCGATGTTATTCCCAGCTTGAATGAAAAGGGATTGATTCAAGCCTTTATCCTGAATCAAATTGACGGGAAAAATAGCTGGGATGAGATTGCAGAATCCGTTATGAAAACGTTTCCCGGAAAATTTGCCAGCAAGGAAGACGTTTTTAAAATAATAGTGCCATTAAGCGGGTTCTTAAAGGGAACTGAAATTTAACGGTTGAAAATTTTTAGTGACTTTTTCACAAAAGATACTGATATTAATGGCGATAAAATCTCCGTCACTAAAATGTAGCTGACGGGGCTGTGCCATTCAACCAGAGAGGTCAAAATGAACCTAGTAATTCAGGTTCCATGTTATAATGAAGAATCTACGATAAAAAAGACCCTCGATGATCTTCCCAAATCCATTCCCGGGATTGACTCAATCGAGATTCTGATCATTGACGATGGCTGTCAAGATCGCACGGTCGAAATTGCTCGCCAGTGGGGAGTGCACCATTTCGTTCATTTTAATCAGAACAAAGGGCTCGCGCGAGCTTTCGAAGCTGGATTGGAAAAAGCGCTGGAACTCGGCGCCGACATCATCGTCAATACCGATGCCGATAACCAATACAAAGGTTCGGATATTGCCCGACTTGTTCAGCCGATCCTCGATAAAAAAGCCGAGATCGTAATCGGCGACCGACAGATTGACAAAATTGAAGATTTTTCCTGGCTAAAAAAGAAACTCGAGAAACTTGGGAGTTACGTTGTCCGTAAAGTCTCCCAAACTAAAATTCCGGACACTACCAGTGGTTTTCGCGCCTACAGTCGTGAGGCCGCTTTGCAAATTAATATTATCTCTACTTTCTCATATACGCTGGAAACCATTATCGAAGCGGGACAAAAAGACATCCCGATAATTAGTGTACCTATCGAGGCTAACAAAACCGAGCGCCCCTCACGCCTTTTCAAAAGTAACTGGTACTATATACGGCGTTCCTTTGCCACAATCGTAAGAATCTATACTATGTACCAGCCGCTAAGAGTTTTTTTCTACACTGGAGTTACGAATTTTGGCATTGGTCTGCTATTATCTATCCGTTATTTAATTTTTATGATCATTGGCCAGGGCAAAGGTCATATCCAGTCAGTAATCATCGCCGCTGTTTTTCTGATTATTGGTTTTTTCCTGCTAATGATTGGCTTACTAGCCGATGTCATTGCCGCTAATCGCAAACTGCTGGAAGAAACTCTCTACCGCATCAAAAAAGATTACCTGAATTAATTCGACCAATAAACCAATAATATGTAAAACAAACTAATTATTTTATCTGGAATTCGACTTTTTAAATGAAAAATCAGGAAGCGGAAGGGTTACTCTCACCATTTATTAGAAATATTCGCCTAAAAAAAGCCGCAAGAATCATTAAAAATAATTCCATAGTTCTGGACATCGCTTGTGGCACCGGATATTTGCGCCATTTTCTTCCCCAACAATGCAAATATTACGGTATTGATCGTATGGCACCGCCTTCATTACATCCTTTTGATGGATTTCTCGAGTTTGATATTCTTCAGTCCGAATCGTTTGAAACTATAAAGAATTGGCTTCCTGAACCTAGAGTTGATGTAGTGACTATGCTAGCCTTTATTGAACATGTCAAAGATCCACAATACTTAATGAAACAAAGTTTATTGTTATTAAAACCAAATGGTTTATTGATTATTACTACTCCTCATCCGATAGGCAGAAAATTGCACGAATCGCTTGCTAAATTATATTTATGCAGTTTTTCAGGTGCGAAGGAACACGAAAGCTTCTTAGGAAAACAAGAACTCAAATGTTTACTAAAACAATCCGGATATCAAATAATCTCTTATGAAAGATTTCTAATGGGACTTAACCAGATGATTGTCGCAACACCGATAGAATAAGTATATTAAATTAACAGGACATTAAACGGAATGAAATATTTTTCACGCCTATCAAATATACTTTGCAAAAATGAAATCCTAATTATTTGTGGGATCCTTTTAATTGGTTTGGTTGTCCGGCTGGCAGTCATTATCACAATTGATGAACCAATAGATCGAGATGCTTTAGAATATTATTCCATCGCTAAAAATTTAATTGAGCACCATCGTTTCTCGATTGATGGTGAGAATCCAACCGTTAGACGTTCGCCAGGCTACCCATTCTTTTTAGCATCTTTTATGAAAATTGTTGGAACCAATCCGAACCATTTATATATAATCCAAGCACTTATCAATATATTAACTATCTGGCTTGTATATCTATCATTAAAGAAGATGAATATCAATTCCACAATTCGGATTGTTGTTATTTTACTTTTTACTTTTAACACATCATTCATTTATGTAAATACGTTTTATGCCGAAATATTAACGATGTTTATTATATCGTTATTAATCAATTTAACCTTAAATAAAAATCACCTCAAAAACAAAAACTTGAATGTAGTATTACAGGGTATATTAATTGGGATATTGGCTCTAATCCGACCGACTTTTCTCTATTTCCCAGTTTTTATCCTGATATTAAGTTTGCTTATCCGCATTTTCTTTCACAATAAAAAAATGAAAGATGCGATGATTACCGCAATGATCGCAATTCTTACCCTGTTGCCTTGGACAATTCGCAATCGGATTGTTTTCCATGAGTGGATTCCCACCGAAAGCTCCAGCGGGTTAGCACTCTGGCAAGCTAACCTCGAAATCGAAAACCGAACCGTATGGTATTCCGTTACTGACATTGCAAAATATGAACAGCAACGCACAGAATCGGCCGAATTACAATCAAGATTAAGCTCGGAATATTACCAAAAATACGATCTTAATTCTTTAGTTGAATTAAATCAATTGCTGGAAAAAAAAGCCATCGAAATCATACTTAGTCATCCTGTTAGATATTGCATTTTATGTGTTAACCGATTTTTAATCTTCTGGTTCTCGCCACCAATCGGTCAGACAACGCTAAAAGTAATATCTCCGGTAATTTTCGTTATTGCTCTACTATTTAAATACCTTATGACTATTCTCGGCATTTGCGGCTTATGGCAATTTGCCCGGCGCGATTTCTCCAGCTCCTTTATATTGATTACTCTGGTCGTTTACCTAACTGCTTTGCATTCTGCATCTCATGCAATTCAACGTTATTTTCTACCGCTTATTCCAGTAATATTTTTTGCCCTCGGTTATTTCCTGAACAACCAAATACTTTTAAACCACAAAGGTCGCCAAGGATAAGGAATTGAAATGTTTTACTATCTAAGTAAATATGGCGATATTTGTGTTTTTGGCGGTGGGTGGAATCCTTCCGGGGTAAAACGTGGCTGATTCTGTCATCGAGCAGGCTAAGTCCGGCGTCCGATGGGTCGGTATCGGGCAAGTTGGCTATCGTCTTGTCTCAATGGCCTCCTCAATTGTGCTGGCGCGCTTACTTATGCCGGACGATTTCGGTGTCATTGCGCTTGCGCGGTTAGTTCTGGGATTTGTCATGCTGTTGAGTGCCTGGGGTATAGATGCCGCAATTATCGTTGAAGAAAAACGAGTAAAACAAATCGCTAACGTTGCTTTTTGGATCAATTTTGGCATTATGGTGATTTTGGGTATTATCACTATTGTTATCTCACCATGGGTCAAGAAATTTTATGATACACCAATACTCCAACCAATTCTCTTTTGGATGGGAATTGGTCTTGTTTTACAATCTTTCGAGTTGGTGCCGCGTACACTTTTGAACCGTGAATTGAATTACAAATATCTAACCGTTGTTAATCTGAGTGTAGAGATCTTTAATACTATACTGGTGATCACCTTAGCATTTCTTGGTTGTGGTGTTTGGAGTTTAGTTATTCCACAAGTATTAGCCAGTCCGCTAAGAATTATCCCATTCTGTATGAAAACCAAATGGTTTCCATCATTGTATATCGAACGAGCCGATGTTAAACGTGTGCTCTCCTTCGGGAAAAGTATTCTTGGCGCCGAACTAATTCGTTATTTAAACAACAACATTGACTATTTCATTATCGGGAAACTACTTTCCAAGGCTAAACTCGGCTATTACTCATTCGCCTTTAATCTAGCCAACTGGCCAGTTGAAAATATTGTTAAAATAATCAATACGGTTTTTCTCCCAACACTTTCTAAAGTTCAGTCCGATTTGGCTGAAATGAAACGTCTTTTCCTTCGTGTGACTGAGATGATTTCACTGGTAACATTTCCGATTTTTGGGGTCCTGCTAGGTGCGACCTATGAATTAATTATAGTAATTTTCGGCAATAAATGGATTCCAGCAATAAATCCTCTACGAATTATTGTAATTTATGGTATTACTCGATCACTTTTTGCTCCATCCGGAAAGATTTTTCTGATACAAAAAAAAACTCATTACTTATTTTTCATAAATTTAATTCAATTACCGTTTCTGGTTACTGGGGTTTGGATAGGTACTCAGAAAGCAGAAATTACCGGTGCAGCTATTGGCGTAGCAATTGTGCTGTCTTTTGGTGGTGCTTTTTATCTAATTGTCGTTTCAAAAATGCTTAAAATAAAAATGATAGAATTTATAAAGATACTTATACCAAGTTTTAATTGTGCCCTGATCTCTTTGGTCATCAGTCGGTTTTTTAAGTATATGTTTATAAATCTTGGTTTACCAGTTGTTTTGATTCTGATTTTCTATCTGTTGATTTTTGGTAATTTGTATCTATTCAGCTTACGCCTAATTTATCCTCGCAGTTTTACTGACTTCGTGTGGACTTCTATCAGTATTATCGGCATAGAACCAAGACGGATTTTTGAAAGACTCAAAGGTAATCGTATGTAAATTTAATGCCTATGAACATCGTCTATTTGTGCGCAAATTATGGTCTTGATCTCGACAAAATGCTAGGACCGAAAATCCATATTCAGTCCATATTACGTGGTCTGAAGTTAGCGGGTGTTAATCCAACCCTCATTACCGTCCAAAAATCTGACTCACTAAAGGAATATGAGGAATTTGAAACTGTCATCCTTCCCCATCGTTATATGCGCGGTTTCGTGCATCGAATCATTCCATATACCGGAATTATTGATAGCCTACGGGTTTTCCTAAAAATCATTGCCATAAACCGCACAAGGCATTTCGCGCTTATTCATGAGCGCTATACCGGATTGTCCTGGGGGGGAGTGCTAGCTGCAAAGTTTTTAAGAATTCCTTATATTTTGCAAATGGTTGGACCGGGAATCGAGGAAAAAACTTTGCAGATGAATCCGCTTAAACCATCCAAACGTTGGCTATCTTTGGCTAATCAAAAACTTCTTATATCAAATAATAATTATCTTATTCTGAATTCTAAATTTATATATAGTTTTATCTATAATAAACGTGGTTGGAAGCTACCACATTATAGCGTGATCCTGAACGGTAGTGAAATTCCCGCGCATATAACTAGCGAGGAAGAGATTACAATTCGAAGTCTTTTCAATGCTCAACACAAACTTCTTTTACTTTATTCTGGAAGTCTTTACCGTTGGTACGGGACATTTAATCTTATCAGAGCATTTCACCTGGCATTAACTCATAATCAAGATATTAAATTAATTGTTATCGGCTATGGTGATGCCGAACAAGGTATTAGTAAGTATATATCTGAAAATCACTTGAGTGGTTTCATATACCTATTGAAACCGTTACCTCATCATGAATTACAAAAAGTCATTCAAGCTGTTGATTTCTGCCTAGTCTATTATTCTGGTGAAATAACTTATTTTGGTTCTTCAACCAAAGTTACCGAATACATGGCAGCTGGCAAACCGGTGATTTCTACACCTCATATGTTAGAAATTATTGATGACGAAGTAACTGGGTTTATATCAAAAACTTCTTCAATTAAAGATTTCGCTGATAAAATCATTGAAGTAGTAACTAATCCTGAACAGGCGAAAACTGTCGGTGAAAACGCCAAGGCAAAAATTATGTCCAAATTTTTATGGAAACATTATATTAAGAAATTAATGGATATTTATCAATCATTACTAAATGAAATAGAATAAGGAAACGATCATGAGTGGTATTCGCGGAATATATCATCACGGTAAACTCAATGTTAATCCGAAGGAATTTTGCTGGATGCGATATTATATGTTTGAATACGGTCCCGATTGAATAGTATACGAACTTCTACCGGAAATCGCACTTGGCCACCGCCAGCTTAAAATTACCAAACTATTTGATGCAGCTAATCAACCGATACTCAATTATGACCACATTATTTAGATAATGCTTGATGGCGAAATATATAATTCTCGGGACCTTCGTCAGGAATTGATTGCACCTGGTCACAATTTAGTCTGACTACGATACAGAAGAACTTCTACCTTGTTATAAAAAATCGAACATTGATAAAATTAGAAAGATTACTGGCATGTTTGTAGTTGCAATCTACGATTCATACAAGAAGTATCTAATCCTAGCACGCTACCGTGTCAGCAAGACACCGTTTTTATTCACTGGAAAATCATTGAAATGAGAAAAATTAATATTCTACATATTATTGGAAGTATGAACGTCGGTGGTGCAGAAAAATCTCTGTTATTGCTACTTCAAAATATTGACCGCTCGCGTTTTAATCCGGTCGTAGTTACTATGTATTCCGAAGGCATATACGACTTCTTCTATCAGGATTTCAAACAACTTAATATACCGCTTTATCACCTTCACTTACGATCATGGCGAGATCTAAAGACATTTTATGAACTAAAGGACATTATCCGCATGCATCGAATCGATATAACTCACTCGCATTGTGGAAATTTGGAATTCTTCGGAACGCTATACGCGCGACTGGCGGGTGTCCGGCATTGCATTTACACCAAACACAATATGCGGGTAAAAACCGGATTTACATTCCATCTCGAACGAGTTCTGCTAAATTGTATTCTCACTGAACGAATTCTATCAATTTCCCAAACTGTTACAGAACATTTAGTCACTAACGAATACTCACCCCGCAATCGCATTCGTCTCGTCTATAATCCGATAGAAAATCCCCATATACTGAATTCTGATCAAATTTTCCGTCAAAAACGTGAATGGAAAATTCTTCCCAAACGATTTATTATTGGAAATACTAGTCGGTTCGATCCTTTTAAAGGTTTCGATATTTTCTATCTTACTCTACGAAAATTGGTTGACGCGCGACTTCCAGTATATGGTATTGTATTAGGAGACGAAAATAATCGCATTAATCATAAACGTCTTATCGAAAGATATCATCTTAAAGAGTACATTTCAATTATTCCATTCCAAAAAGATCTCAGCAATATCTATTCCTTACTAGATTACTATTTGTTTCCTTCAATCAATGAAGAAGGTTTCGGAATGGCTCTACTGGAAGCGATGAGTTACGGTTTACCGGTCGTTGGACTAAACGTTGGTGTAATGGCCGAGATCATCTGCGACAAGTATAATGGACTTTTACCTTTTCCTAAAAAGTGGGTGAAAACGTATGATGGCACCTGCGAAGAAGCGGCTCAGGCTCTCGCCAATTCAATAGCGGAATTAACATCTAACTCCGCATTGAGACAGAAAATCTCTAAAAATGCCCGCAAAACTGCTAAAAAATTTTCAACCGCAAATTTTACTAAAAAAATAGAAGATATTTATTTTGAACTGATGCAATGAAAATTTTAGTACTCACTGATCTATTTCCAACCCCACATAATCCGAATCATGGGATATTCATCTATCAATGGGCATTTCATTTGGCGCAAAGTTGCGACCTGACAGTTTACCAGATCATTTTTAAAGAAAATCAGCAATCAGTCAGTGAACTGGAACTGAAGCGTTTCCGTGAAAATTACGACGCCAATCAGCGCTTTGCCTGGACTCAGCGCATAAAAACAATCGGTCGCTTTGATCGTATCTGGCGACGTTCGCGGCAATTTTATCGTCAGTCAAAATTGGATTTATCCCAAACAATCGGTGAATTCGATATTATCATCGGACAAATGGGGTGCCCCGGCGGTTACGCGGCGGTGCGATTAGCAAAGAAATTCGGAAAAAAGTCAATCGTTGGTCTGCGCGGTTCGGATGTCAATGCTTACCTGTCGCGGCCAGTCTTAAAGCACTATATGCACTGGACATTGAAGAACGCTGACATCCTGGTCACAGTTTCTGAAGCTATGAAAGCAGAACTAATTAAAAGAGGATATCCGGAATCAAAAATTAACGTTATATATAACGGTGTGGACGAAAAGCTTTTCCATCCGCTTGATCAGGTAGAAGCCCAAAAAAAATTAAAATTGCCGCCAAATTATAAATACCTGCTTTTTGTCGGGACGTTGAGCCAACGCAAAGGAATCAACCTATTACTTTCGGCATTTGCGGAACTTAATCGGCCAGAAGTAAAATTAATTTTAATCGGTCAGGGCAACGACCGCCACCTGATCGAAAATTTCCGTATTGAACATTCACTACAGGATAGAATTCTCCTATCGGGAGTCATTCCGCATGCGCAATTACCACTTTGGTACGCCGCGTCGGATGTAGTAGTACTACCGAGTCTTTCGGAAGGCGTCCCGAACGTAATTCTGGAAGCACTGGCAATTGGCAAGCCGGTGGTAGCCTCGCAGGTCGGAGGTATTCCGGAAGTATTAGCTGGCAACAAGGCAGCTTTTCTATGCCAGCCAGGCGATTTAAATTCCCTGTTTGAGGCTATTAAAAATGCGCTCAATTTTTCAGATAAAATTGAACCTTTTCGTAAATTTACCTGGGAAATGAATACCGAACAATATCTACAAATATTTCAAGAAGTTATCAGGAGATGAAACCGAAACCTTCACAAGTAATCTTTTACTTTTGCTTCGAGGGTTTTAGTCGTTTAGGAGAAATCAATAATCACATTCGTGAAACCGTTAGCTGGCTAGCGAAATTTGGGCATGAAGTGCATTTCTTTAATCCAAACATCGTCAAACCAAGTTTCAGCGCCAAAGTTTATATTCATTTAATCCCGGTAATCAATTTTCCATTTTTACGGTGGGCAACCTTCGAGTTTTTATCTTTTTTTATTTTAATCTGGAATATACTCAAACGACGACCGAATCATTTATATTTTCGCGAAACGTCATCATTTATTCCACTACTTGTCTCAAAACTCTTTCATATACCACTAACTATCGAAGTCAATGGTTGGGTAATTGAAGAACTACGCCAGGTTCATTATTCGCCCTTAAAAATTGCCTACATACGTCTAAATCAATATATTAATTTTTGCTATTGTGACCGTATCATTACGGTCAGCAATGGTTTAAAAAATCTGATTGCTACTAATTATCCAGTTAAAGCCGCCAAAGTAATACCTATCGCGAATGGCACTAATCCAGATATCTTCCGACCAATACCAAAGTCAGAAGCACTAGCTAAAACCGGTCTACCTGATGTACCAACAGTTGGATTCATTGGCAGTTGCTATCATTATCATGGTGTACAATATCTGATCAAAGCCGCGCCATATGTTCTTAAAAAAATGCCGGAAGTCCACTTCGTAGTCGCTGGCGATGGTGCCCAGTTAGAAGAATGGAAAGAATTAAGCCATGAGCTAAAATTAGATAAAGCATTCACTTTCACTGGTAAAGTACCTTTTAATTTGGCGCTATATTATATTAATTCCTATGACATCTGCGTAGCACCATGGGATGTTAGTTTATTATTAAAAGTTGGGCTTTCACCAATGAAATTTTATGACTATTTAGCCTGTGAAAAACCGGTCATCGTCAGCCCAGTTTATGGAGTAGTTGAAATTATTAATAAATATAATTGTGCAATAATTTGCGACGTAAAAAAACCGGAATTATTTGCCGAAATAATCATTAATCTCTTTTCCGATCAAAAACAACGGGAACTATTAGGAAAATCAGCACGTGTCGTTGTCATGAAACATTTTACATGGGAAATCACTAGTCGTAAAATTGAGCAAGTATTAAAGGAAATTAAATAATGTACAGCCAGTTTGTCCGGAACTTTTATTTCCCCTTGACTCAGCATATTAAAGGTGAGGCTATTGCCCAATATCTAAAAATTCTTAGAAACAATGAACATTTACCTCTGGAAGAATTACAAAAAATCCAGACGGCTAAACTTCATCATATTCTTAATGTAGCTTATCAAAATGTTCCCTATTACCACGCAATATTTAACCAGCTTGGCATCAAGCCAGAAGAAATCTCCTCGCCACAGGATTTCGCCTGTCTTCCATTGTTAAATAAGAAAGATATTATGGAAAATCTCGACCGTTTAACAAATCCATATTACTCCGGAAAAATTTATCCCGGGAAAACTAGTGGCTCAACGGGTATTCCATTGGAATTTTACGCCACTAACGAATATAATAGTTGGGACTGGGCTAGTCGGTGGCGAGCACGGAACTGGTTCGGCGTGCAAATCGGAGATCCAGAAGTCGCTATCTGGGGGCGACCACTCTATTCAACTTTTCGCAAAGTCATAGATGCCCTGAAAGGACGCATTCGTAATACCATGCTAATTTCCGGTTTTGAGTACTCGGAAGAAATGCTGGACAAATATAGCCGACAAATCTGTCGCTTCAACCCGCAGTATTTATATGGTTATTCCAACAGTATTTATCGTTTAGCTCTTTATTTTAAAGAAAGCAAGTTACCTGTTCCTGGACGCTTAAAAGCAATTTTCGTCACGGCAGAAACTCTATTTCCACAGGAACGCAAAATAATTGAATCAGTTTTCCACGCTCCAGTTTCTAACGAATATGGTTGTTCAGAAATCGGTGGTTTTGCTTACGAATGTCCTGCTGGCGGTTGGCATGTTTCTCTGGAAAACGTATATCTCGAATTTATTGAAAATGAAAACGGATCAAAAGAGATTATCGCTACCTCATTGACCAATGAATACATGCCTTTTATTCGCTATCGCATTGGTGACATCGGTGAATGGATTAACGAAAAATGCCCTTGCGGTTGCAATCTGCCGCTTATGAAATTACACATCGGAAAAGTCACCGATATTGTCGTAATGAAAAACGGGCAAACTTTTTCAAGTGAAATTTTCGATTATCTAAATCTGGCTTTACTCGATTTAAATCGGCAACCTTTCGATCAGTATCAGATCATCCAAACTCGGCCATCAGCTTTCACGATTCGCTATGTCAAAAACCGTAATTTTTCCGATTCGGATTTAGACCTTTTCCGAAAAATATTTTATAAAACCGTTCAGGATGAAAACATCCAGATCGAATTTCAACCAGTTATTGAAATAAAACCAGATCAAACTGGAAAAATGCGCTATTTTATATCGAAGATTAAACCCTAATTATAAAATAAAGGAGAACCAACTATGTCAAAACAAACAACCTTAAAGTATCTCAACTGCCTGATGGGCATTGCTTTTCTGGGGATAGTAGTTTCGCTTTTTCTTTTAAAAACCGGGATAGTTACCAGCGAGGCTATTGTGGAAGTTCACGAAGTTTTTGGGGGCCTGTTGATTCTCGGGGTCATCGGACATTTAACTCTCAATTGGAAATGGGTCAAACAAACCTATTTACACCGAAAAAAATCTAACCAAAACTAGTTAATTTCATATTCAATCCCGTTGGGATTAGACGGTATGAACGAATATATTTTTTTCTATTCAATTTCAATCCCGACTAGTCGGGATTATGGATAGATATAATATAAGATTATAAATGTGCGGCCCACAACTCCGTCAGGAGTTGAACCTGCTTAACTCAGGATTTAATCCTGAGTCTAAAAAGACTGAATACTACACTAACCCAAACGGGGTTGAATAAAGCTGAAAGGAACAAACTTGCCCACTATCGCTACCATCGTCGGCGCACGTCCCCAGTTCATCAAATGCGCCCCGGTTTCCCGCGAGATCAGGAAATACTGCGATGAAATCCTGATTCACACCGGCCAACATTACGACTATAATATGTCACAGGCTTTCTTCGCCGAATTGAACATTCCCGAACCGGACTATAATCTGGAAATCGGCTCGGGCAATCATGGCGAACAAACCGGAAAAATGTTGATTGAACTGGAAAAAGCATTGCTGAAAATTCAGCCGGACCTCGTCTTGATTTACGGCGACACCAACTCAACAATGGCCGGTGCGCTGGCCGCCGCCAAACTGCAAATCCCGATAGCGCACGTCGAAGCCGGACTCCGCAGTTTCAATCGCCAAATGCCGGAGGAAATCAATCGCATTGTCGCCGATTCCCTCTCGCAATATTTGTTTGCCCCGACGCAAACCGCCGTCAATAATCTACACCATGAAGGGTTTACTGATCAAATCCATCTCGTCGGCGACGTTATGTACGACGCTTTTTTGTATAATAGCCAGATCGCTGAAAAATCAGACATTCTGGAACGACTCGGCGTCAACTCGCAACCGTACTACTTGGTCACAATTCATCGCCCACAGAACACCGACGATCCCGACACCTTAAAAGCACTTATCAGCACTTTAGAGCACTTGAACGAACTTATTATCTTTCCCATTCATCCCCGCACCCGTAATCTGATGAGACAGTTTAATATTACAGCTGAAAGTCCTGAGCTCCGGTTAGTCGAGCCTGTCGGTTACCTCGATATGTTGAATCTCGAAAAACAGGCAAAGATGATCATAACTGACTCGGGTGGTGTGCAGAAAGAAGCCTATTTCGCCGGAGTGCCGTGCCTTGTGCTCCGTCCCGAAACGGAGTGGGTAGAACTTGTCGAACACGGCTGGGCGAAACTAATCGGAAATGACTTCCAGCGCCTACCGGAAGAGATCGAGAAATTCACCGTTTTCCATCTCGAAAATGCCACTCTTTTCGGCGACGGCACTACCAGTATGAAAATTTCTGCAATATTACAAAAAAATTTATAGTAAAATTATAAATACGACAAGGTGACAATATGGAAACAAATCCAATATTAAGAGAACAAATTTTTCAAATTATTGATACCCAAAATGCCCAAAATGATCCTCCAGAAACCAAGCAAACTTTCGATCGCTAAAAAAAATAAGGTTATAGCACTCTGGACACCAAAAAATTGATCGGCCAATGCGTGGCGGTCGAAATTTATAGGATTTTGAAGTACAAAGAAGAATTCGATACAGCCCGTTATAGACGAAATCTGGAAGCTCTTCCCAATAAACAAAAAGAATAATCTCGTTCTTTTCACCCGAATTCCTTTTACAGCTGGTTTAGATTCCTTGAAAAAATCCGGCATCTAAATAAAAGGAAAATTATCAGCCATTCATTAACAGAAATTAATTGACCAGTTTATATTAATAGGAGGCAAAATGAAACCTAAACTCTTTTTAACGGTAGTATTTGTATTGGTTCTCTTTCTTTGCGCCACCGGTCAGGTTACTGATGTCGAAGCCCAATTGAAAGCTAAATCCGCTGACACTCACCAAGGCTGGAAAATCGGCGGTATTACAGCTGTAAATTTAGCTCAGACTTCTTTGACCAATTGGGCGGCAGGCGGGCAAAATTCACTGGCGCTAAATGGACTTTTTAGTGCGTTTGCCAATTATAAAAAAGGTAAAAACGTCTGGGATAATTCGCTGGATCTCGGCTATGGCGTTCTCAAACAGGGCAAAGATGCTGATTTTATGAAAACCGATGATAAGGTTGATTTTCTGTCAAAATATGGACGAGAAGCATTCACTAATTTCTATTATTCAGCCCTGTTTAATTTCAAGACCCAGATGGCGCCGGGTTACAATTATCCCAATGATTCGGTAAAAATTTCCAATTTTCTGGCGCCGGCTTACCTCCTAGCCGCAATCGGTATGGATTATAAACCAAGCAATTATTTAAGTGCTTTTATCGCGCCCGCCACCGGACGATTAATTATCGTCAATGACGAATTACTTTCCAATGCTGGAGCTTTCGGAGTCGAGCCCGGAAAAACTACTAAGACCGAATTCGGTGGTTATCTGCGCGCGATCTATACCCGCAATGACTTTAAAACCGAATTGCTGAAAAATCTGTCCTTCACAATTAAAATTGATCTCTTTTCGGACTATCTGGATCATCCCCAGAATATTGATATTAACTGGGAAACGCTGATCGCCTTTAAGGTAAACCAGTACATCTCGGTCAATTTCACCACTCATCTGATTTACGACGACGACACAAAGATTTCAATTGATAAGAATGATGACGGAGTAATTGATGAATTCGGGCCGCGAGTGCAATTCAAGGAAATTCTAGGCGTAGGCTTTTCTTACAAATTCTAACTTTAGAGGATAAATATGAAAGCAAAACCCCAAAGCCCAAAACTATTGCAGGAATTTAAAGCCTTCGCTATGCGCGGCAATGTAATTGATATGGCAGTAGGTATCATTATCGGTGCCGCTTTCGGCAAGATCGTCAGTTCGGTTGTCAATGACATTATTATGCCGCCGATTGGCTTATTGGTCGGTGGCGTCAATTTCACCGATTTAAAAATCGTGTTGAAACATGCGGTTGATGGAAATCCGGCAGTGACGCTAAATTACGGCAATTTCCTGCAGGTGGTTTTCGATTTCCTTATCATCGCTTTTGCGGTTTTTATGCTGGTAAAAGCCCTTAGCGCCGCTAAACGGAAAGAGGAAACCGTGTCATCAGCACCTCCTGCACCGACTAAAACGGAAATACTTCTAACGGAAATCCGCGACTTACTGAAAAAATAAAATCTATCAACTCCGTCAGATTCTATTCAATTTCAATCCCGACCAGTCGGTATTATGGAAATAATCATAAACAAATTCGGTTTGATTATATTATTGTCGGGATTGGAAAATATACGAGAAATACGATAATAAATTGCGACAAACAACTCCGTTTGGAGTTGATCCTGAGACCTGAATAACCTCGCAACTCCGCCAGGAGTTGAACCTGAAACCTGAATAACCTCCCAACTCCGCCAGGAGTTGAACCTGAAACCCGAATAACCTCGCAACTCCGCCAGGAGTTGAACCTGAAACCTGAATAACCTCGCAACTCCGTCAGGAGTTGAACCTGCTTAACTCAGGATTATATCCTGAGCCCAAAGACGTCGCACATTACGCAACCCCGAAAGGGTTGAATAAGAAGGAGGAAAATTTGAGTACCTACACCCAAATCTTATATCAATTGGTTTTCAGCACCAAAAACCGTGAGTGCACTCTTACTCCCGATTTACGTCCTGAAATTTACAAGTACATCTGGGGTATCTTGAAAAACAAGAAATGTCACCTTTATCGAATTGGTGGCGTTTCCGATCATGTTCATATTATAACTCATATTCATCCGACAGTCGCCGTAGCTCCATTAATAAAAGATATTAAAATTGCCAGTTCGCAATATATAACAACCATTGCGCCTGCTTCCAAATTCACTCATTGGCAAATCGGTTATGGAGCGTTTACTTATTCCATAAAAGACAAAGACCGTTTGATAGAATACGTCAAGAATCAGGAAAACCACCATCGCAAGAAAACCTTTCAGGAAGAGTTGAAAAAATTATTGCAGGAACATGGAATCGAATACGATGAGAAATATTTGTTATAATTCAATCCCGAGCGGTCGGAATTGAGGTGTATGAGCTAACATTAATCTATTTTGTATAAATAACCTCCCAACTCCGCCAGGAGTTTACTCCGAATAACACCCAACTCCGTCAGGAGCTGAACCTGCTTAACTCAGGATTATATCCTGAGTCAAAAGACGTCGAACACTACACCAACCCCGAAGGGGTTGAATAAAAACGTAAGATCATATAAATGAGCCTTATTATCAGCGACTTCCCCTGCCCTCGACACGGGAACATCGACACGAGAGTAATTATAGGTACCTACCACCTCCTGATATTTTACAAGCTAACATGCGAAAAAATTACTACGTAATCGTTGCGGTAATCCTGGCCTGTATTCTAATCGCCTTTTTATTCGGTGAACTTTTTGCCTTTTCACCGATTATTGTCGGATTTCAGAAATTCGAGTTTCCCCATACCATCGTTTACGTTCAGAATCGGGCGCAGCTTCCGGATTGGTCGAATTGCGACCCGCTCACGATACCTGTCGAAAAAATGCTTTCCTTAAAGTTCAAAAGCAAACCGGAGTTCTTTATCTTTCGCGATAGTTTAAGTTACGTCAGACGTTCGCCGACCTACTCCCGACTTTGCGCAATTCCGCCTAACCGTATTCTTATTGCGCCCTGGTCGTTGAAGGAAGCCGATTTGGGTATAATTCCATTAGATATTTACGTAAAACACGAGTTATCTCACATTCTCATTTTCCAGCAAACCGGATTTTTCCGGGCGTTTCGCTTCCCGAAATGGCTATTAGAAGGCATCGCGGTTTACGCCGCCAACCAGATGGGCACCGGTTGGTATCCCTCGCAAGAGGAAACCTATAGTTATATCCGTCACGGGAATTTCATACCACCGAATGATTATAAAACCCGTCGGGCGAATCAGGTCAAAATCAATGTTCCCAACCGATCCGCATTTCTTTATTGTGAGTTTGCCTGCATCGTGGATTACTTAATCGAAACGCGCGGTCGCGAAAAATTCCAAAATTACATCGAAAGCCTATTTACGGAGAGTAACCACGATGAGATATTCCAAAAAATCTACGGTATCGAATTCGACTGCTTCGTTGATGAGTTCCAGAACTACTGCACTGGTTAGGTGTAAAATTTCAAAACGCATTCAATGTCTGGTACCGATAATTATAATTACCTTATACTAATCCGGTCTAATTTTTATAGAAATTCATTCCAGCTCTCCTATTCTCCGTTTCTCACTTTCCTCCCTTCTCAGCCTCAGCCTCAACCTCAACCTCAGCCTCAACCTCAACCTCAACCTTTATTTCGAAAGGTCTCCCATTATGTCACTAAAAATCAATTTATTTTTTGCGCTTATGCTAATTTGTTCGCCGCTTTTTGCCAGTTTTGAATTTATCGGCAATCTCAAATCGCATAAGGTCTTCCCCAATCGGGTCGAATTCAAAGCCGACAATGCTCTGTTAAATATCTATGTTTACGACGACAACGTCATTCGTTTTCGTTATACGAATCAGAGTGAATTTTCAGCCGCGCCGTCCTATGCGGTAATCGCCGCTCTACCCGCCAAATCGGCTTTCACATTTAAAGACGAAGGTAAAAATTTCACACTAACTACCAAAGCCCTGACCGTGCGAATTACCAGGTCACCTTGCCGCGTCGCCATTTTCGATTCAGATGGAAATCTGATTAATGCCGATGAAGAGGCGTTCGGCGTCAGCTTCGACAACGACGAAGTGCGTTGCCATAAAAAACTCCTGCCCGGTGAAAATTTCTACGGTTTAGGCGAAAAGAGCGACGATCTTTGCAAAACCGGCAAGGAATATACCCTCTGGAACACCGATTTCTGGGCTTATGACGATCGCACCGACCCACTTTACATTTCGATTCCCTTCTTTTATGGCATTCGCAATTTCAAAGCCTATGGCATTTTATTGGACAATACCGGCAAATCATATTTCAATTTCGGTGCCAGTAATAATCGCTTCTACTGGTTCGGCGCTGAAAAGGGCGAGATGGATTATTATTTCATTTACGGTCCCGAAATTAAAAAAGTCCTGACGGCTTACACCAATCTGACCGGACGGGCGGAATTGCCGCCACTCTGGGCACTCGGTTATCAGCAATGTCGCTGGAGTTATTATCCTGAATCGGAGGTGCGCAATCTGGCGGCGACTTTTCGCCGTAAAAAAATCCCCTGCGATGTGATTTATCTCGACATTGATTATATGGACGGCTATCGGGTCTTTACCTGGAACAAAAAATACTTTCCCGAACCGGCTAAAATGCTGGCTGATTTAAAAAAGGACGGCTTCAAAGTCATCCCGATAATTGACCCGGGCGTCAAAGCTGACACGAATTATTTTGGGGCGCGCGAAGGCCTCAAACAGGATTTATTCGTCAAATATCCTGACGGTCAATACTATCAGGGCGAGGTCTGGCCATCCTGGGCATATTTCCCGGATTTTACTAAAGCCGCCACGCGCCAATGGTGGGGCGATAAACTCAATTTACTGCTCAAAGATGGCGTCGCCGGTTTCTGGAACGATATGAATGAGCCGACCGTTTGGGGCACGCACTTTCCCGACATTGTGCAGTTCGATGGCAACGGTTTAAAAACCGATCACAAAAGCGCACGGAATATTTATGCGTTGGAAATGGCACGAGCGACGCGCGCAGGTTTGCGGCGCTATTCTCCCGAGCGTCATTTTATCCTGACGCGAGCTGGATTTGCCGGTATTCAACGCTACTCAGCCGTCTGGACCGGCGATAACGTCGCCAGCGAGTTGCATCTGAAAATTGCCTGTCGTATGTCGCAAAATATTGGCTTGAGCGGCGTGCCGTTCGTCGGTAGCGACGTTGGCGGCTTCGTCGGCAATCCTTCGGAAAGGCTTTATATCCGCTGGATGCAACTCGGCACTTTTACCCCGCTCTTTCGGCAACACTCAGCCTGGGATACGCACCGCAAAGAGCCCTGGGTTTTTGGTGTGGAAGTCGAAAATACCGTGCGCAATTTCATTAATATGCGCTATCAGCTTCTACCCTATTTCTATAGCGAATTCTACACCGCCAGCCAAACCGGTTGGCCACTGATGCGCCCGCTGTTTTTCAATTTTCAGGATGATCCAGAATGTTACCGCACGGAAGCTCAAAATCAATTCATTCTGGGTGAAAATCTACTGATAGCGCCGGTGCTTTCCGAAACCGACGAGTTCAAGCGGCTCTATCTGCCGGCCGGTA
>DAOTJS010000012.1:0-69216 GCA_035448825.1 Fidelibacterota bacterium | reverse complement strand
CACATTTGCTGATAAGGCAACAGCAAGAGCACTCCTACGATAAGAGAATATTTGAAATAAAAGAAAAACTAACCATAAAATCAAATATTTTCTCTCTTTATTTATAAGATATAATGCAAAAAATGCAATTTGAAAAAATGCTATAATGTAAAGTGTATCCGATTCGTTTGTAGTCGAATTAGCGCCAAAGTAATAATTACCTTTCCCCATCAACCATAATAAAAATAAATAAAAAACTCGTAGTGAAAGTATTATGCCAACATAGTAGAACAGTTTTTTTATAAATACAATATAAACTTTATCATCTAAAAATAGAGAAAAGCCAGCTAATAAAATGAAAGTATAATTCGAAATATCAGAAAATAAAGGCATTCCAAGAATCGGATTATCAGGTTCATTATTAGGATTTAGCATTTTTAGTGCGAATGTTAAAACAACCATAAAGAATAATAATCTGGATATATTAGAAGAAGATTCCCATTTAATACCAAATTCCATAACGATAAGGAATAACAAAAAGATAAACACAATTTCAAATAAAGAAAAAAAGTGAGGATGTCCAAAGCCTTGTATAAATAATCTATTGAACTTTAATGTGCTATCCAAAGAGCGATAAGTATCTATAGAACCAAATACAAAAATAAAACTAAATAATATCATCATTGGTTTTATAAAAGGGGTAAATCGGGATTCTATATTATTAAAGCTGTTTTTAATCATCTAATATCTTCTTTAGTCAGATTAGATATAGTATTGTAATCAATATTTTTTACGCATCTAAAATCACCGTATTGACATTCCCAATTGCATTGAAAGCAACTCATTCTTTTGTTAAGCCAATGGACATTGCCCGAATCTCCCCATGGTAAAAAACGTCCCCAGTGTCCACCTCCAACTATAGCGTACGTCGGTTTATTTAACGCAATTGCAATATGCAATGGACCGGATTCAATACTAATTATTTTGTCAGCATTTTTTATAAGCGGAAAAATATCATTAATCGCTGTATAACCGCACAGATTTACTACATTCTTGTATATAGAATTTAATTTTGTCTTAAGAATTTCAGCTTTTTCGTAGTCAATTAATGTGCCCAAAATTAAAATATTATCATCAGTTGATATTTTTTTTACAATTTGTATAAAATTATTAATGGACAATTCCCTTATTTTATTTGATGCAAATGGAAATAATAAGCAATAACTGGGAGGAATTGATAAATTCGCAAATTTATCAATATAATTATTATCATCGGTCCAGAACTCAGGGAGAATTTCTTCTTCATTCTTTATGTTTGCCCCTAAATAATTCAAAAATTCCATGTTCGTTTTTAACTCATGTTGCCATAATTTGTCTACTGTCAGAGTATAGAACTCTGTGAATACTTTCTTTTTTAAATATTGTTTGTCTTTTGGAAAATTGGAAGGACAACCTACAATTCCTATTTTTTTATTTGCTTTATGATTTTTAACAATCCAAAGCATTTCAGGTGTAATAGAACGAACCGGACATATAATTATATCCCATTTTCTTTTGAACTTATTAAAGATAGGTAATATTAATTTGCGTATTCTTTTATTAATTTTTTCAATGAAATTATTATTGGTTTTTACATAGGAATATTTTTTAAAATCAACTAAATAATCTATATAAGGACAATTTTCAAATAAAGGGATAATATGTTTTTTTAATGCCAAAGTAATTTCAAAATTGGGATACAGCTCCCTGTAATATTTAAGCGTGCCAGAAAAGAGAACACAATCACCAATATTATCTGGACGTAGAATTAATATATATTTGCGGGTTACTTTCAAACTCTATTCCTCAATAAATTTTTCTGCGCATATTGAAAAACTCATCATTGAATCCGGTCCTTCATCTACATAAATAATCTTTAATCCTTTATGTTTCAAATAATTAATAACTATCTCCGGATTTGGTTGCCATTTATGCCCATCTCCAATTCCAGGAGCACCTGGTTTCCATATTTCACAATCGGGATGTGGTAAATATAGGAAAAGCCTCCCTCCTTTATTTTTTAATTTAGATATCCATTTATCTAATTCCCTTTGCCAATCAATAATATGTTCAAGACAATGTGATGAAAAAATATAATCAAGAGAGTTTTCCTTAAAATTATCAATGTAATTTTTTAATCCTTCACCTCTTTGAATATCAATTGGTATTGATCCCGGAAACTCCCAATATCCAGCGCCTATATCAACGCCTACGCCCTTAAGAAACATTGTTGCTCTACTAAAAATCGCATATGAAGCTCCACCCATAAATAAATAATCCGGATACTTTTTACCTTTTAAGATCCATCCTCCTGGAAATCTGCTCATACTTTTTTCTTTAGAAAAAAGTCTATAGGTTCTAAAATAATCTGGCGAATCTTTAAGATTTTCAAGAGGGGAAATTCTGTATTCAAAAAATCTATAAACTTTCATTAAAAATTGTTTCATCATGGAATTATGTGGATGAGTAATAAATGTTTTTGATTTTGTTATAGGGTTTCGAGTTTAAAATATTCAATATTCTGATAGCCATGCGCTTTTTTCTTAACGGTATTAAAAAGATTTTTTACCCTTCTGACAAAAAAATAGCATATTTATCCTTTTTCAAATCATTTCCTTATTACCAACTCTTTATTACCCACACTTTTCTGTGATGAACCAGTATTATTAATATCAATTAAGTTTAATAAATGATTTTTAAATTTTATCCTTAAACTATATAACATAATTAATCCATTAGCGATATTATATAATACTCATTTATTCCAAATACCTTTTGCTGACTTATTTATAATTTTAAAATATTGAAATGGCCCAAAAATAAGTCCAAATAACATTGAAACACAAGTTCCAAAAATTACTCCAGCACTTCCCATATTTAAGTTTTTAGCTAAAAATATTGATACTGGAATATTAATTATCATTGCAACAATTCCATAGTACATCTGTAGTTTTATTTTACCAACTCCATTGATAAAATAAGCAAAAATATTGTTCCAAGTGCTTATTATAGCATATAGTCCCATTCCAATTGACAACAATAAAGGCACTTTTACTTTTTCTCCTACCCAAAAATGGTAAAATGAATTTGAAATTATGATCATAAAAATTACACCAATAAGTAAATATGTCCATATTCTAACAAGTTTATTAATTGTATTTTTAATCCAATTTATCTCATTTTTGGTGTATGCTTCTGTAAAAGCCGACCAAAAAGGCGTAAGGATTATTGTAAATACCATTATAACTATATTAAAGTATTTATGAGCAATATTATAAGGCGTCACCTCTGCCGGGCCTAAAATTTGGGTAATAATTAAATTGTCAGTTGTAAAAATTACTATACATGCAATTTGCAAAATGAAAAATTTTACTCCCAGATTTGCTAGTGATTTAAAATACTTGGAATCAACATACTTAAATGATGGTTTGTAATATTTATACTCTTTATTGTAAAATACTATGGAGGCAATTAGCATAACAATAACAGGGGTAGCACTTAATGTAATCCCTAAATATAGCAATGATCCTGATGTTGTTTTTGTTAGGATATAAATAATTATTAAAGATATAAGATTTGCTATTACATTAAAACTGTCATTTATGGCAGGCTTTTGATTCGCTATCAGGATAATGCTGATTAATTTTAAAACGAAACTTATACAAAAAAAAGTAAATACAATGATAACTAATTTGTTTAATTCACTACTCATTTCTGGCGGCGTATTTAAAATTTTCGCCCAGTTTAAAAAGGGATTAATTCCCATAAATACCAAAAATACAACTCCGATAATAATCAATAAAACAGCATAAGTTGTGCTTACATAAACTCTTGCAAGCTCTTTTTGACCTTTGGCTAAAGCTTCAGCAAATTTATTACGGAGTCCATTCCCAAGCCCAATATCGAAAAATCCAAACCAGCCAATAATAGAATTTAATGTTAACCATATTCCGTATCTTGTTACGTCAATGTAATTGAGAGTTAAAGGCACAAGTAAAAAGTTAATAACTATGCTTATGCCCTTTAATCCAAATGATGCTATAATGTTTTTCTTGGCTTTTATGCTTCTCGGGTGACCTTTTGAAAGAAAATTAGCTAATATATTTTGAATATTTAATAAAGACAATCTATTTTTCATACCCACTTTTATACCAATTATAGTCTTTTATTATTCCATCTCTTAATGAAGTTTTGTGTCTCCATCCTAGCTTGTTCAATCTACCAACATCAAGCAGTTTCTGTGGAGTACCATCAGGCTTAGAAACATCCCACTCGATTTCGCCTTTAAATCCCACAATTTCTTTAACCATCTCTGCTAATTCTTTTATAGTAATATCTTCCCCAGTGCCAATATTAATAAACTCACCAATATCTTTTGCATTATAATTATTCATTAAAAAGAGTACCGCGTCGGCGAGATCATCAACATAGAGGAATTCGCGACGAGGCTTTCCAGTACCCCAAAGGGTCAGTTGGCAGTTGGCAGTGGGCAGGGGGCAATTAGCAGTTGGCAAGAGGCAGTTGGCAGTAGGCAGTTGGCAGTTTTCAGGGGGCAGTTGGCAGTTTGCAATTGGCACAAAGTTCTGAGAGAATGCATACTGCTTACTGCCTATTGCATACTCCATTAGGGAAATGCCATATTTTTTCAATATTCTTAAGATTGTCTTATCATCTGCGTTGCCATTAATATCTTCAATTGGTCGTTTATTAAGGTCCTGCCGAATGGAGTCCCAGTCGTTGTTCTCAAGGCATTTTGCGAGATGCATTTTTCTTAATATTGCCGGTAAAACATGAGAAGTTTCTAGATTGAAATTGTCACTAGGTCCATAGAGATTAGTCGGCATTACTGATATGAAATTTGTCCCATATTGCTTGTTATAGTAATAGCATAATTTTATTGCCGAAATTTTTGCTATTGCATATGGTTCATTGGTTGGTTCGAGTGGACCAGTTAATAAATATTCCTCTTTTAGTGGTTGAGGTGCAAGTTTTGGATAGATACAGGAAGATCCAAGATTAAGCAGTTTTTTAACGCCATATTTATAACTTGCATGAATAACATTGGTCGCAATCATTAAATTGTCGTAAATAAACTCCGCAGGATAAGTGCTATTTGCCAATATTCCACCGACTTTTGCCGCCGCCAGGAATACATAATCGGGTTTTTCCTTTTTAAAAAAGTTATCCACCTGTTGCTGGTTTCTGAGGTCGTATTCAGGATAGGGAGTGAAGATAAGGTTGTCATAGCCTTCCGCTTTTAATTTGCGAACTATAGATGAACCTACCAGACCGGAGTTACCTGCTACGTAGATCTTAGAATCTTTTTCCATAATCAATCTTATCCGCTAATTACGCAAATTGATGCGAATTATTTTATTATTTATTTCAAAATGATTAATGTAATTAGGGTAATTCGCGGACCATCCTTTTGTATTTTAGACTTTTTTCACCAAAGTTTACAAGTAAACCGAGTTTGTATCCTGTTGCTTTTAAATAGTTCAGTATTTGCGATTCATGTTCGGAATTTAACGACAAAAGTAGGCAATATTCAGTAGGCAGTTGGCAATTTTTATTTGCCAATATTATTATGATTTGGTTTTGATTCGATATTTTTCTGGATTTTCAAGCATGTGATTAATCAGCTTGCCAACTTCTTCTGATTTAGCTTTAAGTTCATTATATAGGTTTTGTGATAAATAACCACATTTATATGAAAATTCAATCCATACTTGAGTTTCAGAATTTTCCATATCAGCATCTGATACTTTTGAAAGAAAATAAGGTTCATATTGCCTTTTCCGATAAGATTCAGCAAGATTAGCACAGACTGAACGAGATGACCTTCTAATTTGATCAATTAAAGAATATTTTTCTTCAACAGGAAAATCTTTACTTATTTGAAATATTTCCATTGCAAGTTCAAATGACTTTTTATAAGCCAATAAATCTCTAAAACTATTCTCATTATTATTATTTGACATTTTATTTCTATTCTAGCCTACTCCTTATTGCCTACTGCCTACTGCTTACTGTATACTGACTAATTAATCAAAATCCTCTCTTTTTCACTTTCTTAAAATCAGCATCTACCATAATTTTTATTAATTCTTCAAATTTTATTTTCGGTTGCCAGCCTAGTTTTTCTCTTGCCTTAGAGGCATCGCCGATCAGTATATCTACCTCTGTAGGACGATAATATCCAGGATCGACTTCCACTATTATCTTTCCTGTATTTTTATCTATGCCTTTTTCATTTTTGTTTTCGCCATGCCATTCCAGCTCAATATCCAGCTCTTTGAAAGCAAGAGTGCAAAATTCTCTTACAGTATGCGTTTCGCCGGTAGCCAGAACAAAATCATCGGGTTTATCTTGCTGAAGCATCAACCACATCCCTTCACAATATTCCGGCGCGTATCCCCAGTCACGTTTAGCATTTAGATTACCAAGGTAGAGTTTATCCTGTAATCCTAATTTAATTCTTGCTGCGGCTCTTGTTATTTTTCTGGTTACAAAAGTTCCACCTCTGCGGGGTGACTCATGATTAAAAAGAATTCCATTGCAGGCAAACAAATTATACGCTTCTCGATAGTTTTTCACAATCCAATATGCATACAACTTAGCCACACCATAGGGAGAGCGCGGATAAAATGGGGTTATTTCAGTTTGCGGCATTTCTTGTACTTTTCCATATAATTCACTGCTCGAAGCCTGATAAAATTTAGTATTTAATCCCATTTCTTTAATAGCATCCAAAAATCTCAAAACACCGATGCCATCTACCTCGGCGGTATATTCGGGCACCTCAAAGGATACTTTTACATGGCTTTGAGCTGCGAGATTATATATTTCATCAGGCTGAACTTTTTCTAATATGCGGTTCAGGTTACTAGAATCAGTCATATCGCCATAATGAAGGAAAAAAGTTTTATCATGAGTATCCGGATTATTAAAAAGGTTATCAATTCTACCCGTATTGAAAGAACTACTTCTGCGGATTATGCCATGAACTTCATAGCCTTTTTCAAGGAGAAGTTCGGTTAGGTAGGAACCGTCCTGACCTGTTATACCGGTGATGAGTGCTTTTTTTACCCTGTTAAATCCTTCTTTATTGTTTTTATTATTATTATCATTCATAATTGTTAATTACCTCTTTTGTTGTGGATAGTAAATATTTCAATAATTATTTAACAGGGTGAATATTAAATCCACAAATTTCATAAATTTCCACGAATTGATTTTTTTTCTCGCAAAGTGCGCAGTGATTTAATGTAGAATTGATAATGTAGAATGTAGAATTTAGAATTATAATAATTTGAGTTTTTCTTTTGTCGAGATGATAATTGATGTCAGGATTCTTGATAGTTCTTCCGATTTCTCAATGAGATCATTTTTCTGAATATATCTGCTCTCTTTCAGTAGTTTCAGCCAATATTGAGTCTCACGAGATTCTTTTAAAGATATATTTAATTTGGCAATGAACTCTTTTTTACTTTGGGCGGATAGTGCTTCCTCTATATTTGCTCCGATTGAGGTGCCAGAACGCAAAACTTGTTTGGACAGAACAAACTCTTTCTTTTCATTAGTCAAATATTGATAAAGTCTTATGATGTCCAGCGCGAATTGAAAGCTCTTCTCTTTTACTAAGTTATCTTCTCCCATTACCTAATTCTAAATTATAAATTGTAAATTATTCAGATGTTGCTCCAAAGGAGATCCTACGGATCGAGAGAATATCTTTATTTTAACCGCAAAGAACGCTAAGTATGCATTGCACTTTTAATTATATTTTTTTCTTAGCGCTCTTCGAGGACGTTGACGGCTTATAATTTTTTTTAATCACTTCTGAAAATGTTCTATAGATTTGATCTTAAAAAAAGCAATTTTGTTTACGCTTCTGAGCGTTACGCTGGTAGGCGTAATATATACCATTTAAAGAAAGGATCACAGAAGCTATATTCATTTTCCTTTTTCTCAATAATACCGCTATTGATCAAGCTCGAGATTGCTTTCTGAGTGGTTGAAGGGGCCGAAAGATGGAATGTATTAGCATATTCCTTAGAAAAAATATTAAGACCGGTTTTTGCCAGGGCTTTGAGCAATTTTTTCTGATAAGCCGTGCAATGGTCGAATAATTCGAAATAATAGTCCTGCTTAAGTTCCAGAATTTTATCGGCATTGCGCTCGATTATTTCAGTTGTGATTACTTTTTCAGCCTGTTGGCAGACAGGAGAGATAGGAACTGTATCTTGCCAGATTTCGTAGGCAAGAAATTGAATATAATAGGGAATGTTACCAGCTTTATCAATTAAATAGACGGCTCTTGGTTCATCAAGAGCAATTCCGGAATTCCCAAAACCGTTAATTAGAAAATCAATCGTTTCTTGGTAGGGCAATGGTCCCATACTCATTGTCATAGCTGAATTGTAAAACGGTCGGTTTTTATTAGTAAACATATCTTGGAGCAGATGGGTTCGACTGCCCATAAATAGGTAATTAACCTGTTTATGATGTTGTATTTGACTTCGTAAGAGGTCTTCAAAATCTTCGCCATTAAGTTTGTGAATATCTTGAAATTCATCCATAATAATCACAGTTTTATGATAACTGTCAGCTAGTTTTTCCGGTAGATTGATCACTGTTTTCAGAGTTATATCGGAGACTTTGGGCTCGATAAATTCAATTGAGAATTGAGGATTTCCTTTTTCGTCAAAGCTTATTAACGGTTTAAGGCCTTTAATGAAAGTCGAGAATGTCTGCAGAGCCTTTTTCCATTGGCTCTGTTTAGCTAAAATCGCTTTGGAGAAGGCTTCTACAAAAGACTCCCGTGAGTAAATGGTCATAAAATCGAAATAGATACATTGATAGCCATCGTTCTCCAGTTCCTGAATCGCTTTCATAATAAGAGACGTTTTTCCATATCGCCTCGGTGCGTATAAAACCAGATTATTACCGCTTTTTATAGTTTCAACAACTTTTTTCAGTTCTTTCTTCCGGTCAAAAAAATAAGGTTCATCAACGACCGTACCGAACTTAAACGGATTGCGATATATTTCTGAATTAGGACTTTTCATCAATTTTTTTATTTATTCCAAATAATGCAATTTTTAATTTTTGGTAACCTTGGCAGTTTATTTCTTTTAACCATTTCTTAAAAAATAACAAATACCAAATCCCAATGACCTAAATTCCAATTTTGTAATTAGTTTTTCGCAATGTAACGCTTTTTTGTTTCTCGCAAAGGGAGCTTTTTTTTTCTCTCGCAAAGGACGCTAAGTTTCGCCCTATTGGGCATGCAAAGGGTTTTTATGTTATTTCTCGCAAAGGACGCATTAATTGAATGTAGAATTGATAATGTAGAATTTAGAATTATTTATTTAGGGTTTGGGTGGGATGTTTTAATTATAGACGTGAGGATTTTAGAGAACACTTCGGCTATTTTGGTCTATTTTAAGTAAATCATTTTTACTCTGAGTTCTTGGCAGTTTTATCTTTATTTTAACCGCAAAGAACGCTCTTTTATCTCTCGCAAAGTACGCTAAGTTTCGCAAAGGGTTTTTTATGTTATTCCTCGCAGAGGACGCATTAATTGAATGTAGAATTGATAATTTAGAATTTAGAATTATTTATTTAGGGTTTGGGGGGATGTTTTAATTATAGACGTGAGGATTTTTGAGAGCACTTAGGCTATTTTTGGTCTATTTTAAGTAAATCATTTTTACTCTGAGTGCTTGGCAGTTTTATCTTTATTTTAACCGCAAAGAACGCTCTTTTATCTCTCGCAAAGAACGATTTTTTTGTTTCTCGCAAAGGACGCTAAGTAAACCCCTATTGGGCAGGCAAAGTGTTTATTTAATTATACTTTAAATATACGTTGCGGACTTGGCCCCGGAGGGGTCTCTGTCGAGACGAGAGATTTCTATTATTGTTTAAATGAATTCTCTTTGCCCCAAAAAATATCATCAGCTATTCTGGATAAATCAGATTTGATAATCTCTATATCCGGCTCAACTACCCATTTGACTAGTTCCAATTCCTTAACGGGAAAGGATTTGATAATATTGAATACTATTTCGGGTTCGACCCCAGCTTCTTTAGTTTTGGCTTCCTTGATGATCGTTTTCCAATCGAAGGCTTTATTTTTAGCGATCACCCATATATCGGCAATATCTTTAGGTTCAAAACGAAAGAGGGCTGTGATTTTATTAGATAAAATATTCCGCCAGCTATCTATAATACCGAGAGTGGTATGAAATTCTTTATTCCCATAATGAGGAGCAATATCGTTAATAAAATCTATCTTTAAACTTATTTCTGGAGATGATGAATGTAAAATTAGCACCTGGGTATAGTTTTCAAGTTTTTTCAGATTGGCTTTATCGAGTCGAAAATCCATTCTATATTTAGGATCATCTAACGTGGTAAGGATTCTATCAATCAATTGCGAATAGCTTTTATCGTCGTTGACGAATAAATCCAAATCGTCAGAATAGCGATGATTAAAGTAATGTCTACTGAGTGCGGTACCACCGGTTAGAAAAAAGGGTGTGTTTAAGGCGTTGATAATACGCATCACCCCATCCTGTAAAGGATAAATCTTCTCCAGATAGTACTTTTCCAATGAATTCATATTTAGCACGTAATTCTTTTGAGCGCAATTTGTTGATAATTTCCGGAATAAGGATTTGTTTCAAATATTCAGGACCAAGTATTTCCAATAAATCATACCAGTTCAAACGTTCCAACATACGAACAATAATGAAATTGAAGGTGTATTTATCAATGGATTGTAAATCACCGGTAATAATACTATCCAAAGGCAATTTATCAACGTGATAATCCCAGAATATTTTAGTCAAAATATCGTATTTTTCTTTATCGTTCATACAGATTTATTGCTTTTTGGTTTCTCGCAAAGAACAATTTCTTATCTCTCGCAAAGTGCGCTAAGTTTCGCAAAGGGTTTTTATTTTTTATTTTTAATTTGAATAAGCATTTTTAAAGATAGCATAGACAAGAACAGTCAATAATACGCTGATGAGGGTTCCAATGATAAAATATTCAGAAATTTTCATCTTTGTATTGTAATCGCCCTGAATATCACCATAACGGAAAATGGCTTTTATTGTCAGCACAAATCCTATCAATGTTGGTTGCTCAATAATCAAAAATGTCAGGATCAAAGCCCGTTCGAGATAACCGATCATGCGACCGGCATTTGGCGTTCCGGCCGGCATATCTTCAGGTAGAAATGGTTTAAGTAATAATTTGACGATAATTCCATTTACAAAAATAGTTACGATATATAAGGAAGTGTAAGCGAGAACCTTCGTCAGCATTTTAATCTTTGATTATTGGCATTTTATCGTTTTTGAATTGGCTATAGAGGTTGACAATTTTATTTATCAACGAATATAGTTGACATTTATTCATGCAACTCAGTAATTAGTTCCAGACTCCGAATAATTAATCGGATACCGGCATTGTTCAGCAGTTTATTAATGGATTCAGGAGATACATTTTCGATTTCGGCGACTTTGTGAATGCTGCGATTATCCCAATACAGATAGAACCGACGCCAATGTTTATCAGACCATTTCCTGGTCAAGGCGGTCAAGAGTAAAAAGCAGGCGTTTATTTCGGAATATTGGACAATTTCTTCAGTGGATAGCCAGGCGATAAGCTGGTCTTTTTTGGCAATGGCAAGTGCTTTTCGGGCTTGTAAGAATGCTTGTCCTTTGTTATGAGCGATAATTGGATTGATTGGTTGATCAATAGCGCCTATTCCAAAACCGAATCGAAAATGAAAAGGAGCCAGATGGCGATTTAAATCCATTAGTAAGCGATAGGGGTGATGGTTTTGATCATAAGGAAAAAGCAATTGAATTTCATCGCCAGCAAATAACATAGAAGGAATCAGGGTGTGAAAATCAGCGTCTATTTGCTTTAATTTTTCCGAAATTGTCGCAATTTGTTCCGTGGAAACATCTCGACTATTGATCATATCTGCAGTAATTACAAGGTACTTACTCATAGAAAATTAATCATTTTTTATTAACCGCAGCGAAAGCATTTTTGTTTCTCGCAAAGGACGATTTTTTTGTTTCTCGCAAAGAACGCTTTTTTGTCTCTCGCAAAGGACGCAAAGTTCCGCTAAGGTTGTTTTATTCTAGTTTTCGTAAAGGGCGCTAATGAGGGCAAAATATCTTATTATTTCTTTCTTGGTGGCTCTTGGCGTGCTTTGCGGTTTAAATTTTTGCCGTTTATGGCACAGCCCCGTCAACTACATTCTTTGACGGAGCAAAGCGACTGTTAGATTTTTCACGGCTAATATAAGCCGTTTTAAATCACCTGGGATTGATCGTCAGGAACAGCTTTCCTTGGGCTTTAATTTCGGGCAATTTTTTTGGTATATTTTCCGTTCCACTAACAAACTCTCCAATTGAGTAAATTAATGATTTCAGGTTATGTTAGTCAATAAAATTTTAATCTTTACTTATAAAATAAGTATCCAACCGTAACTGGTGTGCGCTTAATCACTTTTTTGATCGTCATTTTTTAGCGCAGGATAAATTTTACTATAATCTTCCATCATATTCTGATAGGATTCCTTTGACATCATAAATAACGGTTCGGTTATTTTTCAAAGACTTTAAGTCCAACGTTTTAAATTCGTTATGAGCAACAGCCAGTACAATGGCATCATAATGAGGCAGTTGTTTATTATCCATTTTTTGGTCGAACTGATCAACTAAATCTATTCCGTATTCGTGTTTGACTTCCTTAGGATCAGCCCAGGGATCGCAAACATCTACCTGACATCCATACTGTTGAAGTTCACTGATAATGTCAATGACTCGAGAATTGCGCACATCGGGACAATTTTCCTTAAATGTTATACCCAGAATCAATACTTTTGAGGCATTAATAGTGTGCCCTTTTTTGATCATTAATTTGACAACTTGTTCGGCTACGTAAAATCCCATCGAATCATTGATTCTACGTCCAGCTAGGATGACTTCCGGATGATAACCAATACCTTGGGCTTTAAATGTCAAATAATAAGGGTCTACTCCGATGCAATGTCCGCCGACTAAACCGGGCTGGAAAGGCAGAAAATTCCATTTAGTACCAGCCGCCTCCAATACTTCTTTGGTATCTATATTCATCATATTGAAAAGCTTAGCGAGTTCGTTAACAAAGGCAATATTGAGGTCACGCTGAGTATTCTCGATTACCTTAGCGGCTTCGGCAACTTTTATAGAGGAAGCCAGAAAGGTTCCGGCAGTAATAATAGCTCGGTAAAGATCATCAATCTTGCGACCGATTTCGGGTGTCGAACCGGAAGTAATTTTTTTGATTTTCGTTACGGTATGAACTTTGTCGCCGGGATTGATGCGTTCTGGAGAGAAACCGCAGAAAAAGTCAGTATTGAAATGCAAGCCACTGCCTTTCTCGAGAATCGGCACACAAACCTCTTCGGTGCAGCCGGGGTAAACCGTGGATTCGTAAATAACAATATCGCCCTTTTTAAGAACTTTACTGACGGTTTCGGTGGCTTTGATAACCGGCGTCAAATCGGGACGCTTATACTGATCAATAGGAGTAGGCACCGTGACGATGTAATAATTGCAAGTGCGGATGTCGTCTAATTGATCGGTTAAGAAAAGACCGAACTGTCCATTCTCATTAATCAGGACCGACTTCAGGTTGTCGTCTTCGACTTCCAGAGTGGCATCGTGTCCCTTCCGTAATTCTTCCACTCGTTCTTTTTTAATATCGAATCCGGTTACGGGAAATTTTTTTGCAAACTCGACCGCCAGCGGTAAGCCGACGTAACCAAGTCCGATGATGCTGAGTCTGTCTGAATTCATAGATTCTCCGATTTATTTAGGTAAAGGTAAAGGTTAAGGTTAAGTTTAAGGTAAAGGTTAAGGTTAAGACCAAGGCTAAGGTAAATACTGAAATTTTAGTATAAAATTAGACATTGGGATTTGAAGCAGATTATTTTGAATCATTTAAAGATATGATGATTTTATTGAGACTTTTAGCGATATTATCCAGCTTTTTATTTAGATCATTATAAATGTCATCTTCGAAATATTTTATGTTGTGGCCATATTCTAAATGACTTTGAGTTTCAAAAATCGATCCCCGGGCATAGTAGTAAAATTTGGTTTTATCAGCGGTGTGTTTTCTTCCAAATGCTTCGGCAATATTTGCAGAAATACTTAATGCTGAGCGTCGCATTTGAGAAGTTAATCCATAATCTTCCCTGCGTGGCAATTTATTAGTAAAGTTAAAAACGTATTCTGCGATCTCGATAGCCTCCTGCCAAACCGGCATATCTTTGAAACTTTTATACACCTTCTCTACTCACAGCTAATTCTTCTTTCCCTCAACCTCAACCTCGACCTTAATCTTCTATAGCTTCAGTGGCAGGGCAACTTTCTGGCCGGTCTGGGCCGATTTATAGATCGCGATAATCAGTTCGAGGCTTTTCCGACCGCTACGTCCATCGGTGTTGGCTTCCTCGGCTCCATTTAAAACGGCTATCACATTTTTATAATAAGGCAAATGACCTAAGCCGTAAATATTAGGTGGATTGTAATTGGCTTCCTGAATTAGACGATCGTCGTCATCATAATCCTCAAATTCCCATTTTTCGATTTTGTTGATGGCAACACCCCCAAGTTTAGCTGTGCCTTTTTCACCGAGAATCGTTATAGAACCTTCAAAATTTTTAGGGTACGTCAACATAGTGACATTGATCGTTCCGATTGCGCCACTGCGGAATTTTATTATAGCCGAGCCGGTGTCCTCGGTCTCGATTTTGCGCGCCATAGTAGCTGTTTCAGCCATAACGTGATCCGCCGGACCTAATAGCCAGAGCAAAGCATCAACATAATGACTGGCTTGGTTCATAAATGAACCACCATCGAATTCCCAGGTTCCACGCCATTTAGCCTGTGAATAATATTCCTGCGGTCTTTGCCAGAAGACATTCGACTGCGCCATATAAATTTTTCCAAAGCGGCCTTTGTCTACTGCTCTCTTCAGCAGTTGGGAAGTGGTGTTCAGCCGATTTTGTTTAACGACAAATAACTGAACTTTGTTATCGTCACAGGCTTTGATCAGGGCATCAGCTCCTGCCAATGAAATAGCCATCGGTTTTTCGGAAATGACATGAATTCCTTTCTGGGCGGCTTTTATGCCGTGTTCCGGGTGCAACCCGCTGGGCGTACAGACCGAAATAATATCAATATCACCTCGTTCGATCATTTTATCATAATCGGTGTACCAATCGGCACCATATTTTTCACCAGCAGTACGTGCACGTTCCTCGATAATATCACAGACTGCGACAAGTTTAAGGTCGTTAGATAATTGACTGATGGATTCTAGGTGATTTTTAGAAATCCGACCGCAACCGATAAGAGCAAGATTGTACATCATTACCTCGTTTTATTTCTTATTTCTCGCGAAGTTCGTGAAGACGATTTTTTCTCGCAAAGGGCGTAAAGGAAAATACTATATGGTTTTTTATTTTAATGGTTCAGTAACAATAGTTGTACAATAGTTGTACAATAGTTATACAGTCGTTGTACAGTTGTTGTACGGTTGCTGCAAAATTGTTGGAAAGTTGTGGTAAGTTATTGATAAAGTTATCGAAATGTAAGTAATTGCAAATATAAAGATTATTGCTCTTTTAAGGAATGGATAAGATTGTTCAATTTGACACTTAGATTTTTAAGTATTTGCTCAAATTTCAAATATTCATTTTCAGAAATAAAATTCAAGTCCTTTGATAATAATATTAAGTATCTGATTTCTTCTAATGACCCTCTGGAAATAAATAAAAAGCGAATAAATTCTTTGACCGAATTTTTAGAATGACCTTCAACAATATTGGCGGGAATAGAAACTGCAGCACGTTTTATCTGGTCGCATAAAGAAAACTTCTCTTCCTTTGGAAAAGAAGCAGTTAATTGGTAAATGTCTATAACCAACTGATGACTTAATTGCCAAACTTCGAGATCCTTCCAATGGTGTACCACTCTAAACATCAGATAAACAATTGCGATTGTTCAACCATTGTATAACTACTGTACAACCATCGTACAACCACAGTACAACCATCATTCACTTTCTTAACAACTTCATATTCCCCAATGTATATTCCAACCCACAGCGCGGACATTTGACCTCTTTCTCAAATTTTGGTAGAATTGCGCCGCATTCGCAAGCCCAGCCGACTTGACGCGCCGGAACTCCGACCATTAAGGCATAATCAGGCACATCTTTCGTCACTACTGCTCCGGCTCCAATAAAAGCGTGGCATCCGATTATATTTCCACAAATAATTGTAGCATTAGCGCCGATTGAAGCCCCTTCCTTGACTAAAGTTTTATGATAAAATTCGGCACCTCTTTGGGGATATTTACAACGCGGATCAATCACATTCGTAAAAACCATCGAAGGCCCGCAAAACACATAGTCCTCGAGAGTTACACCTTCATAGACCGAAACGTTATTCTGAATTTTTACAAAATTGCCGATCACGACGTTGTTACCGACGTTGACATTCTGCCCAATCGAACAGCCACGACCGATTTTCGCACCGGATTGAATATGGCAGAAGTGCCAGATTTTGGTGCCTTCACCGATCTCGACATTATCATCAATATAACTGGATTCGTGAACGAAATATTTCATAGTAAAGTCCGTTTAGTTGCATAATTGAATGAATGCATGATTGCATGAATGAATAACTTAGGCGAATTAGTAATCCGATGTCCAGTTTCCACCATCTTTCATTTTTTTGATTAATGCTTTGTTCATCCGAATAATTTTATTTTCGACTTCATACAATTTAGCATCTAACAATTCAAACTCAGTCCCTGAAATTTGCCCTGATTCCTTCAAAGCATGCAATTGTGAACAATTCTCAGCAGACGAACTCAGAGCTATTTCATTGAATCTGAGATTTTCTTTTAACGTACGACGGGCATAACCTTCGGCGATGTTTGATGAAATAGATAAAGCTGAATCTTCAATTTGGGCTTTGACTTTAAAGGGGATTAATTCGCACTTGGATAATATTTCCACAATTAATTTGTAATACCCGATTGAAAGTTGCCAAATGTCTAATTTCCGAAAGCCGCGATTGATATTCTTGCGCAGGGAAGTCACTTCTGACATTATTCATTTAACTTAACTCTTGATATTTATATACCCATGCAACCATGCAATCATGCATCCGCGCTCTCTTATTCTTCACTTTCTTGAGGGCACTTAATAGAACTTAAGAACCTTCTCCACCACATAGGCTTGCATCTCTTCCGTCAACTCCGGATAGATTGGCAGAGCCAGGGAATGGTTGGCGGCATATTCGCTATGGGGAAAATCGCCAGACTTATAACCAAGGTACTTAAAACATTCCTGCAGATGGAACGGTACCGGGTAATAGACTTCAGTGCCGATTTCATTGTCAGCCAAATATTGACGCAGTTCATTCCTTTTATCTGGCACCATAATGACATACTGATTATAAATATGGTAGGATCTTTGATAAGCAATATACGGCGTTTTGATAACTGAATCGTTAAAAGCTTTATCGTAATATTCGGCATGCTTTTGACGGGCCTGATGCCAGCTTTCCAGATGTGGTAATTTCACCAATAACGCCGCGGCTTGGATCGTGTCCAGCCGAAAGTTACCGCCAATTAACGAATGGTAATATTTCGGATGGGAACCATGATTACGCAGTTTGATTAATTTCTCAGCCATAGCTGGATCATTGGAAACAACCATTCCACCGTCGCCGATTCCCCCCAGGTTTTTAGTTGGAAAAAAGGAAAAGCAACCCATTTTACCCATCGAACCGGCTTTTTTAAGACCATTTTTGGACGGATATCGAGCTCCGATCGCCTGAGCTGCGTCTTCGATCACCGAAATATTGTATTTTCCCGCAATTTCTAAAATCGGATCGAGATCGGCACACTGACCATATAGATGAACCGGGATAATCGCCTTAACCTTATTGACTTGTTTTGAATTATTGATAAACCAATCGTGCAGTTGGTTTGGGTCGAGATTGAAAGTACGAGAATCAATATCCACAAAAATCGGGCGGGCTCCCAAACGAGCGATGACTCCAGCCGTCGCAAAAAAAGAATAAGGCGTCGTAATGACCAGATCGCCGGGTTTGACATCCAAAGCCATTAAAGCAACTAACAAAGCATCGGTTCCGGAGCTTACTCCAACGGCATATTTCACTCCGCAATAATCGGCAATATTTCCCTCGAGATCAGCTACTGGTGGGCCTATTATATATTGCGTTGAATCCAATACCGCAGTAATGGCACTTAGCATTTCAGGGCGAATTGTATTCAACTGGGCTTTCAAATCGAGTAGAGGTACTTTCATATTTTTTCCCCAGATAGATTAATCAAACTAATAAAATGTAAATCTTTTATTTTCCTATGATTAAAACTATAACCCAATCCTGAATTAATGATTCTCCCCAATGGCTCCGCCCCGTCAACTACAGTTAGCGACGAGGTCAAAAAAATATATCCGCTCTAATTTCAGACTATTTTGGACTAATTACCAAACTGCTGTCGTGATTTCGCTCACAAAAGCACAATATTCACCATAACTATTAGTAATCACCAACTTCCAAAATCAAAAAATAAAAGGGGTTAGAGGTTTTTATCCATTACAAAGATTACCTACGAATCTCAATATCACTCAAACAAGGTAATTTTAAGAAAATTAACGTTAATTCCAATATAAAAAATTGACTTAACAATAAATTAATTGATATAGATCGTCAAAATTTGCTACCTGCAATTAAGTCTTCGGTAAAATTTCAAGAAGTTTCCGCCGAACTACTCTTTGAAAAGTTCTGATACTGCCTTGCATCGTAGCTTCAAATAATTACGCCAGGTTGGCTTTAAATTCGGCGAATTGTGAAAACCAATTTTCAGCGAAACGAAGTGAAGCCAAATTGGTTTTATCGGTCACGATGTGCCAAAACCAATTTAGCCCCACTTGCGGCGGGTCGGAAATTGGTTTTGCATGTACTTTTTCTCCTCTTATTGATGGTATTTTGATACATTTTTAAATCAAAATATTTGTGCCGGATTATTTTCTGAAAAGTTCACAAATCGCTTTGTATCGGAGCCTCAAGTAATTACGCCAGGTTGGCTTCAAATCCGGTGAGGTGTAAAAATCCCATACAACATCGCGCGGCGGAAACATTTGCCGCCCTAAATAGGCAATTTTCTGAGATAACTTCGATAAATAGATCATCGGCAGTAACATTCGCGCTCGCGCCAGCGAGGTATGCAAACCACCCTGTAAAATCATTTCGGTATTTATCTTACTAGATACCCCTGTACATTTTATTTCACGTGATTCCAACAGTTGCGGCGAGTCATTCCAAAGATCAGATGAGATCTGGGTATAAATATTCCAAAGACGGGTTAGGTTATATTTCTTGAGCAAATACAGGAGACTGGATTTATCAAAATCAGGCAACCTCAAATTTTGACGGCAGTCAATAATCCAGATTAACTTAAAGTAATAATGTTTAAATGCGTGATATAGCAAATAAAGAGCTTGATGGGGCCAATCAAAGGTCTGATATTCGCGATCGCCAATCTTGAATGGCCTTGAATGCGACCAAAAGTCAGCCAGATCGAACTGAAACGGGTGCAGACGACTGCTCAGACTGATGTGCACATCAATCGCTACCAAGGGATTCTTTACCGAAATATAATGGCGAGCAAATCCATACTTCTTGATGATTTCATCCGGAAAATTAATGTAGAGGTCATCATCCAGATCACAGCTTAATTCGCCTAAAATCGTATGCACTTTTTCCAGTGATTCAGGCTGAATTAAAATATCCAGATCACCAAAAGGGCGCTGATAAGGAAACTCATACAATTCATACGCTAAGACCGGTCCCTTGATTAACCGGTATTCAATGCCTGCCGTACAAAATAATTGAGCGATGTTAGCCAGAAATTTTTCAAAAATTATCATTCTTCCGGCACTTTCTAAAGCATTAAGTCGGCATTTTTCGAAAAATGCGTCCGAGAGCGCCGGGAAAATTTGAGATAGAATTGTACGATAATCGGCAATTAGGGGTATAATCTGATGATATAATCCGAGATTATAGAGTTTGTCTTCATCGAAAACGGAATCATCAACTACAATTTGGTGCTCTGTTTCGTTTAGAGCTACCCTGCAAACTGTCCTTAAAAACTTATTCTCAGCATTCATCGTTCAGGAATATATCCATAACCAAACAGAAAAGCAGGTAAAAATTATTGCAATGAAAAGTACAAAAAAGGATTATAGATTATTGAAAGTCGGCTAAAACCGTAGTCATTTATAAAATCTGTCAATTCAAACCGACTGTCTATCAGAAAGACCATCGTCAGGCATCAATCTTTTCAAAGCAAATTCATAATAAACCGGATTAATCTCAAAGCCGAGGTAACGACGTTTTAACATTTTACTTACCACTGCAACCTGTCCCGATCCCAGAAACGGATCACACACTAAATCGCCTTCATCAGTTGAATATTGCAGGATTTTTTTGATGACTTCCGCTGGTAATTTGGTAGGAGTTTTTTCCTTACCGGTCCAGTATTCGCGTTTGATATACCAGACATCTTCTTTATCGCGGTAATGCAGACTCGATCCGGATAAATCGCGAGCGTTTTTATCAAATCGGCTATAGGGAAAGAATTTTCGCAAGCGATCGTTTTTACAGACATATAAACAGTGATAATGGGAAGTGACAAAGCGCCTTCGAGTTACTACTCCAAACTGATATTGCCAGATTAGGTGATTGACGGTCACGAAACCAACTTGATCCAGCGCGATCAAAACTTCCTTTAGATTGTTCCAACCAGAAAATACGTACATACTTCCGCTCGGTTTCAATATCCGATAAGCTTGGGGCATCCATTTAAGCGTAAAATCCAAATATTCATCCGCTGGAATTTCAGTGTACCCTTCCAATACTCGCGACTGGGTTCTATGATAATTATTTCGCTGGGCTTTGAAATTAATCGCAAATGGCGGATCGGTAATTATCAAATCAACAAAATCTTTCGGTATTTTTTGCATACCGACAACGCAATCAACATTATAAATATGATCAGGTTCCGCTATTAGGGGGAAATCTCCTGCTTCAGTCCTTCCCGACATAATTGATTATCGGAATCAAAAAATGAATCTAGTTGTCAATCGGCTATCCAGCTTAAAAATTATCAAGCTTGGTGATGTTTTCTGGTACGTGATACCTTCTTTTTCTTGGCGCCGGTGTCGCTATAGTAATAGTAATAGCGATAATAGTAATAATACGAATCATAGCCGGTTGACATATTCACTCCATTCAATATGGCTCCGACCAGATTAGCTTTGACCTGTCTCAATAGCTCGAGTGATCTCTCAAGGACTCTCAGATCGGTCGAACCGGCTCTAACCACCAGTAAAATTGCATCGGTAAGTTGCGATAGAACGGTCGCATCCGTGACTGCGATGACTGGTGGCGTGTCAAATAGGATTATGTCGTATTTTTCACGCGCTCGTTCCATGAAATTTTTAAGGCGTTGAGAAGCTAAAAGCTCCGACGGATTAGGTGGAATATCACCACAAGTTATCAAGTCGAGGTTGGGAACTTCGGTTTGATGAATTACCTCTTCATCCGGCAAGTTTTCAATCAATAGATGAGTTAAACCGGGAGCTCGTTTAAATTCAAATACTTTATGTTGAATGGGTTTACGCAAGTCGGCATCAATCAGCAGAACTTTTTTCCCTAGACTGGCAAAAGTGATGGCGACGTTAATTACCGTAGTGGATTTGCCATCGCCTGGACCGGCACTGGTGACGAGCAGACTCTTGATCGGGTGATCAGGGCTCATAAATTGGATATTAGTGCGCAGAGTGCGGTAGGCTTCGGCAACCGCTGACTTAGGATCATAGTGAGAAACCAGCCGCGCTTTGACCAAAACCTCCTCCCCGTTGCTTTTATCCTTGTAAACTTTGCCTATTTTCTGGACTGCGCTCTTGACATCAATGGTAGGAATGATCGCTATTGCCGTCAATCCTAAACGCTGTAAATCATCACCAGATTTAATCGAATGATCAAGATAATCGCGGATAAATGCGATTCCGAGTCCGGCTCCCAGTCCCAGAAATAAACCTAAAAGCAAATTCATTTTCTTTTTGGGTTTGACCGGTTTTTCAGGTGGAATAGCCGGGTCAACAATGCGTACATTACTGATCTTACTGGCTTCGGTAATCCGAGACTCTTGAAGTTTCGTTTTCATTAAAATATAATATTTTTCATTTACCTGACGTTCGCGATCCAGACGAGCATATTCGAGAGTACTGGTCGGAAGTCTGTCGAGTTTAGCCGAGTATTGGTCAACTAATTTTTTATATTCCTTACTTTTAGCTTCCAGGGAAATGACATCAATATTGCTCATTATTACCTTATTGAGCAATTCGGCCGAAATTTTTGACTGTTCCGCCGGAGTCAATCCCAAATTGGTTATCTTTTCAGCTTCGTTAAATAATTTTTGTTTCAAATCGGTGATTCTTTTATCCAACTCTTTGATAGCCGGGTGATCAGTACTATATCCTTGAACGGTCATCACGGTGATTTTTTCGGCTTCCATTTCGGCAATACTTTGCCGGAGTTGAGCTACAAAGGGATTAGTGGTATTGACTGCATCCTGGATGACCAATTGTTCACGCTCGGTCAGCATTTTCTGCTGATTTTCGAGGGTTTGCTGAGCAATTTTCAGATCTGCCAGGGTGGTATAATAGGTAGCCTCAAAAGTGCTAAGCTGGTCTATCAAAATTTTGGCAGTTTCATCCAGGCCAAAAATACCTTCCTGGCGCTGGTAATCTTTCAAGGCCTCTTCCGACTCCTTTAGATCGGATTCAATTTTCCCGAGCTGTTCCTCCAGGAAGTCTTTCATCTCGATTACTTCCCCAAGGTTATATTCCAAATCGGTCTTATAATATTCACTCGCTATCGTATTAGCAATCAGAGCGGCTTCATTGGGGTCAATAGACGAGATTGTCAGCCGAATAGCCTCAGTCTCGCGAATCGGTTCGACTTTCATCGATTCCATTAAATTTCTAACAATAGCTCGATCTAAGGTATCAGCTATCAACAAATTTTCCTCTTTGGATGGCATAAAAATCTGCTGTAATCCACTAGTTATGCCACCCAGTAGATCTCCTAAGCCCACTCCTTTTTTTTGATAATTTCTGGTTCCTAAAATGTACAGGCTATCAGCATAGGGAGAATTACGCAAGGCTTTGATTACATTTCGAGCGAGAGCAGTACTTTTCAACACTTCTATCTCGTTATTGACTTTCATATAACTCATCGGTAACAGCGGATTCTGGAATAAAGCGCTGGTAGAAGCGGCCCTGCCCGAGAGCATTAGCGTTGTAGTTGCTTGATATTCCGGTGGAGTGGTAAAAGTAATGTAAATCGTGAGGAGCATTACTACAATAAAAGTGATGCCGATGATCCAGCGTCCACGATAAATGATCCGAAAATAATCTTGTAGCGAAACTTCCTTTTCGGTTTCAGTAAAACTCTTTTCTAGCATTCCTGTTTTGGAGTTTCCATTCATTGTTTCCATTGATTAATTCTATGCTCCTTTCTCAACATATACTTCAACTGTACTCTTGAAGTTCAACTGATATTTAAGAAAATAAACTAAACCCAAAGCGGTTAGGCTAATGAACCCAACTGCGTGCATTATGACCGCCACAGCTTGTGCCTTCGATAATTCCAACCCGAGAAAAACCAGAATGCCAATCGTAGCGGCATGATAGGTTCCTACGTAGCCGGGAGCCGACGGAACCGAAATGATAGCAGAAGTGACAAAAAAAATCAATAATAAAGCAGACAAATTGAAGTAAACCTGCAAAGACGCGCCCATCAACCAGAAATTGCCGATATTTATCGTCCAAATCAAGAGAGACTGAAAAATAATCAATCCCAAATGTGGCGTTTGTTGTAAGGTCGTCAAACCCTGCCAAAAACTTTTAATTGTTTTGCTTATTTTACTGTTGTCTGACATTTTTATTTTTTGCATGAAAAACCTTTTCAATGCAACCTTATTTAGCTTCGAAATATATAACAAAATTAACAAAATTAAAACAATCAAACCACTAATTAATCCACTTGTTCGAACCCAGCTAGGCATACCTGGGAAAAAAATGGCTCCGCTGATTAGAACTATAACAAAGGTAAGAACGTCGAGAGTCCGCTCCAAAACAATGGTCCCGAATATAGCACTCACCGGCAGATTTCGAGTTTTACTCAGAGCATAAGCCCGGAGAATTTCACCTAAACGAAAAGGAAAAACATGATTGCCGAAATAACCGATCATCTCCATCTCAAAAACCTGCTTGACAGGCAAATCGCTTATCGGTAAAATCAAATATTTCCAGCGCCAACCACGTAAAACGACTAGAAAAATCATAACCGCCATTGACAACCCAAAAATCCAGAGGTTGGTCAGGCGCAGGTAATTTAAAAATTCAGCGCTGTCAAACTTACGGAAACCAAAGTAAAGTCCCAAAATACTGATGGCAAAGGCAAACAATGTCTTCGGGCTAAAAAGTTTTTTCCAAAAACTGCTGGATTTATTTTTCATGGCCTCAGGTCTATCAATTCATCGCCTTCATTTAACTTAATTTTAAATAAGCTGGTATCGGCTTGTCTCAAAGTAACTAGGGTATCAAATTCAATCCGAACCAGATTATTTTGAAAATCATAGTATTCGGCCGATACTAATTTTCCGCGATCACAATCAATTTTCATCTGCAAGGAACGAATATAGCCGTCATTGGAGGACGGTTTCAGTTCTATCGTTGCCAATTGACCTTTCGGGCGTTCGCTTTTGCTAATCTGATAGCCATCCAATGAACCGCTTAAAATATCCCAAATCAATTTGAGACTGGAACGCGGATTAAATTCCTCGACAATCACTTGTTGATTATTCTTATCGTAGGTCCAGAGCCATTGACCATTATACACAATTTCCTCTCCCGACTGATTCACGCGAAAACGGTTATTGGATCCCAGATAAAAAACGCCGTTGTACTTACTTTGATTGGGATTATTTGGCATAGCTAGATGGACAGTAAACCCAATTTTAAACGGCACCGCTGATTGATAATAATTGCCAATTTTCTTCAGTAGAATCTGAGGAGATTCCTGAGCGAATAATAATAATGAATTGGTCAGCAGAATAGACAAGATTATAGAGATGAAAATACGTTTATTAGATATCAATTTCACTGGAATAATTTATAGAGTTTTCAATAAGTAGCTTTGATATTTATCACAAAATTTCAGGCCTCATCGTCATCTTGTTGGGAGTTATTCAATCGCTCCAGATAATTTTCATCCACTAAAACTTCGCGCGCTTTGCTACCGGTAAATGCTCCGACGATGCCGGCTTTTTCCAATTCATCAATCAACCGGGCAGCTCGCGAATAACCGATTTTGAGTCGGCGTTGAAGAAGAGAAATCGAGCCTTGCTGATGAGTCACGACCAAGCGCAAAGCTTCATAATAAAGCGGGTCTTTTTCACCGTCTTCATACCCGTCGAATTCAGCCACGCTTTCTTCTTTTACCGCCGGCAATTCGACTTGGCCTGGTCGGGGTTGATTCTCGATATGTTCCAGGATTCGTTCAATTTCTTCCAGCGAAATATAAGCGCTGTGAACCCGGAAAGGCTCGGGATTTTGAGGCGTAGTAATTAACAGATCGCCGCGTCCTAATAATTTTTCCGCTCCATTCAAATCCAGAATCGTCCGTGAATCAATTTTCGAAGCGACTTGAAAGGCGATCCGAGCGGGAAAATTCGCCTTGATGACGCCGGTAATGACATCAACCGATGGGCGCTGGGTGGCAATTATCAAATGAATACCGACCGCCCGCGCCATCTGAGCTAAACGAGTGATTGGCTCCTCGACCTCCTTAGCTGAAGTCAGCATCAAATCGGCGAGCTCATCAATTACGATGATAATGTACGGCAGGAATTCTTTATCCAATTCACCGCTAACCACCCGATTATTATATTCATCAATATTGCGCACGGTGGCACTTGCCAGAATTTCGTAACGCCGTTCCATTTCAAGTTCGACCGAACGTAAAGCTACGATCGCATTATCCGCCCGAGTAATAACGTCTTCATCGAGATCCTCGCAGGTTATTAGATGATAACCTTCCAGAGCTTTAAAAATTGACAATTCCAATTTTTTGGGATCAATCAGCATAAATTTGACTTCATCCGGTCGTGCTAAATAAAGAAGGCTGGCGATGATGGTGTTAATGCAGACACTTTTGCCGGAGCCGGTTGCGCCAGCGATTAAAAGGTGAGGCATACGCGCCAAATCCAAAGTATAAATTTCACCCGAGGTTGTTTTACCGAGGGCAATGGTCAATTTCGATTTAGCACTGGCGAATTGCCGGGAGCCGATTATGCTACGCAGATAGACGACTTCCGGATTGCGGTTGGGAATCTCGACGCCGACCACTGATTTACCCGGGATTGGGGCTACGATGCGGATGCGTTTAGCAGAGAGAATCCGCGCCAGATCATCGGCTAAGGCGGCAATTTTACTAACCCTGACGCCGACCGCGGGTTCGATTTCATATCGGGTAATAATAGGACCCGGGGAAACGTTAACTACTTTACCTTTTACACCGAAAGTATCGAGTGCATTTTCCAGCAACTGGGCATTCTCAGCCATTTCTTCCTTAGTCACCGAATCTCTTGACTCGGGCGGTAATTCGAGTAAATCAATAGGCGGTAGTTGATATGCCCCGCCTGGGATTTCAGATTTAGGCATAGGTTCGACTTTGGGCTCGACGGGTTGCAGTTGTGGTTCAACCGACTTTTTCATTTTTACAGATCGGGTTGGTTCGGCTTCAGATTGAACCACCGTAGCATCCTTTTCCGGTTGCGAGACTGAAAATTGTCGCTCGGGAATACTTGATTGAGTTGTCTCGCCGGGCGCTTTTTTCTTTTTTTGTTGACGATGAGAACGCCATCTGGCGATCGGGCTATAAAAACTCCACGTAAAATAGCCCCGGATGGTCACCAAAGCCAGCACGGCAAGTACGATCATCGTACCCGTAAACCCAAGCCAATCACACATTACTTTAGCGAAGACTCCGCCAATTAAGCCGCTATAGCGAAAGCCGAAATCACTATCAACATTTTGCATTACAGCCGGTAGTCCCAGGGCTACCGACACTAATAAGGCCATAAAAATTGAATATAAACTGAATCGGATTAATATCTTGCTTTCTTTATCGGCAAATAACCACCAGCCCCAGATTAGCATCAGAAGTGGAAAAATGAAAACTGCCACTCCTATTGTATATTTAATCAAATAGTGCGAAATGTAAACGCCTACAATTCCCATCCAGTTTTGGATAGCGACATTTTTCGAAATAGTCGGTTCTTCAATCGGATTGTAGGAAATCAAACTCAGCATAATCAACACGCCGAGTGCAATTAGTAAAATGCCGAGTATTTCCTGCTGGCGGTTATTCACTGTGTTCTCGCTGGGACAAATGGAGTTTTGACTACCATCGCCTTTAATAATTTATCGCGAATTTCGATTTCGATCGGCGTACCGACGGAGCTATATTCAACTGTTACATAGGCAATTCCGATTCCTTTGTTTAAAGTCGGCGACTGGGTGCCGCTGGTTACAATGCCGATTTCCTTGCCATTTTTAAAGACTTTATAGTTATGGCGTGGGATGCCAGGCTCGAGCATTTCGAAGCCGACGCTTTTACGTTTCAAGCCTTCCGCCTTTACTTTCAATAATGCTTCTTTTCCAATGAAACCCGGTTTGTCAAGTTTGGTGACCCAGCCCAGTCCGGCTTCCAGCGGATTGGTTGTCTGATCAATGTCGTTACCGTAGAGCGCGTATTTCATCTCGAGCCGGAGAGTATCGCGCGCTCCTAAACCAACCGGTTGGATATCATACTTTCCCCCAGCTTGAAAAATAGCCTCCCAAAGTTTGGCGCTATCAGCCGGTTTATGATAAATTTCCAGCCCTTTTTCACCGGTGTAACCGGTGCGCGACAAAATCGCCGAAACGCCGGCTATTTCTCCTTCTGTGAAATGGTAGAATTCGATTCCATTTAAATTAACATGTGTCAATGGCTGAAGAGCTTCCAAAGATAACGGTCCCTGAACAGCCAAAAGTGCGGTTTCATCGGAAATATCAGCCAGTTCCACTCCCGCGGGCAGATGTTCCTTGATCCAGTTAAAATCTTTCTCCAGATTAGCAGCATTGACAACTAGCATATAGTGATCAACAAAGCGATAAACGAGTAAATCATCCACAATTCCACCGTCTGGATAACACATTGCGGAATACTGCACCTGACCGATGGCTAATTTGGATACATCATTTATTGTAATGTAATTCAAAAATTGCTCCGCGGCTGAACCTGTGACAATAAATTCACCCATATGGGAAACATCGAAAACGCCGACCGTCGTTCGGACGCGGCGATGTTCTTCCATTATACTGCGATATTGAATTGGCATCCAGTAACCGGCAAAAGGCACAAGTTTGGCATTAAAGGCCAAGTGCTGGTCATAAAACGGGGTCTTTTTTATCTGACTATCGGTGCTTTCCATACTTTCGCCTTACATTTGATTAAGAGCCGCTTTGATATATTTTTCAACGGGCGCCGAATCACCGAGTTCCTTAGCGGCTTTGCGTAGAGCATTCAGAGCTTCCGGCCGCCGGTAACCAAGCGAAATTAAAGCCCGCAACGCCTCTTCACCAGGCGCTCCCAGAGCGACGGTAGAAAGTTCATCGGGAACCAGCTCAGCCGTCTGTCCCATTTTCTCACCCAGTTCGACTATAATCCGGCGCGCGGTTTTCAGTCCTATACCGGGAATCAACGTTAGAGCATGGACATCACCGTCTAATATTCGGCGCCGGAATTGTTCGGGATTAGTTCCCGAGAGAATCGTCATTGCTATCTTCGGCCCGATGCCGGAGATGCTGATTAGCAGTAAAAATAACTCTTTTTCCTCGGGAGTGGCAAAGCCATACAAAGCCTGTACATCTTCGCGAACGTGGTAATAAGTGAGCAATTTGGCAATTTGACCGGAAGCCGGTAAAGCGGAATAAGTTGACAAGGGAATATTAACCTGATAGCCAATGCCGTTAACATCAATAATAGCCAAAGTAGGTTCTTTCTGGACTAATTTTCCGCTAATATAAGCAAACATACTTTATTCCCTTAAATTTGGGCGGTTTAGATGACAGATTGCTACTGCCATTGCATCGGCGGCATCGAAAGAATCCGGTTTTTGCGAAAGTCCTAAAATCCGACTAACCATATATTGCACTTGTTCTTTGGAAGCCAAACCGTTACCAACTACTGCCGATTTTATTTTGTTGGGTGGATATTCGGCAATCGTTAAACCGGCATTAGCACCAGCCAGTAGCACTGCTCCACGAGCATGCCCCATCAAGAGCGCGGTTTTGACATTCTGGGCATAGATTGCTTCCTCTACTACCATAACGGACGGCTTCCAGGCTTCGATAATCTGCAATAATTCCGTATAAATATGCTTCAAACGCAGGTTAAAGGCTTCACGAGGAGTGGTCACGATCGAGCCATACGTAAGGCAGGTAAGCTTAGAGCTATTTTTGGTAACGATAGCGTATCCGGTGTGGTTAATACCATGGTCAACGCCGATTACTCTAAGCTCTTCAGACATTATCCGGCACTCTGTTGCAATTCAGCCAGTAATTTATCATCAATATCGAAGTTGGCGTAAACATTTTGAATATCGTCATGATCCTCGAGAGCATCCATCAGACTTATGATTTTCGGCGCGTTTTTTTCATCTACTTTGATAGTAGTTTTCGGAATCATGGTTACGGCGGCGCTGGCAATGGCAATCTTAGCCGATTCCAGCGCTTTTTTTACCTTTTCAAAATGACCGGGATCAACGCTGACTTCATAAACGTCGTCTTCAGTGCTAATATCGTCGGCGCCAGCCTCCAGAGCAATCACCAGAAGATCGTCTTCCGTGCAAGTATCTTTATTCACGGTAATGATGCCTTTCTTTTCAAAATTATAGGCGACGCTGCCGGTGGTAGCTAAATTTCCGCCGTGGCGGGTTAAAATGTGGCGCAGTTCCGAAACGGTGCGATTTTTATTATCGGTTAAGGCTTCCATTAGAATTGCCACGCCGCCGGGTCCGTAGGCTTCATAAGTGATTTCTTCGTAATTGACGCTTTCAATTTCACCGGTGCCTTTTTTGATGGCTCGTTCGACATTAGCCAAAGGCATATTAGCCGCTTTAGCCGCTAAGACCGCTGTGCGGAGGCGCGGATTAGCATTTTCATCGCCGCCGCCCATTTTAGCGGCGACTTGAATTTCCTTAATAATTTTAGTAAAAACCTTGCCGCGCTTGGCATCGAGAGCCCCCTTTTTTCGCTTAATTGTGCTCCATTTTGAATGGCCTGACATATTTAAAACCTCATCATTTTTAATATTTTGTTAAAAAAAGCCTTCCTTGACAGTCATTTTGACCTGAGTGCGGATTACCCAGGCGTCCCGGTAACCCAATTCTTGAGCCCGGATTAAAAGGCGTTCGGCTTCTTCCCGCGTGGCACAATTACCAATTCGGATTTTATAATAGGGTAAATTGAACACCTTCTCGACTTCGGAATTGCCGAATTGACCTTGAAGCGTGCGGTAAACCGAATCAGCCAGGAAATAATCGCTACTAGAAAATACCTGAACTTTCCAGCCCATTTTTTCAACATAAGCGACAGAATCAGTCACGTCTTTTATCGGCTTAGCCAGTGGTTTAAGATCGGTAACAATCTCGTAAATCAGCGTGTTATCCAGCATCGGCAGAGGTGGTTCCTTTAGAATAGCCGGATCAAAACTCTCATCTTGAGGAGCTATTATTTCCTGAGATAGCAGGCTGGCAAATGAGAATAAAATTAAAAAGACAGTGGCTATATTTTTCATTTTCGTAAAACTAACACAGCCAAAATATACGGAGAATATGAGTAATTTTAAAAGAGATAAACTGCTTTGGGGCTTAGATTTTAGCCACATCCGTGCCCGGTACCCAACCCTGTTTTCCATCAATCAACTCGATTTTTATCCAATTTTCATCGGCATCGAGGATTTTGAATTTAGTTCCTTCGTGAACGATAAACAATTCGGTACTACCGGCCTGAGGTGCCGACAGACTACTGACTGCTTCGCTGAGAACGATCCCAAAATGACTGGCGGTCTGGGTGCGATATTGTTGGAACAGAATCAAAGCCACTATGACACTGAGCACTCCTGAAGAAATAAAAAGTGATTTCAGCCCGTGGCGCAAACGCCTTACGTCCAGATTTAGCCAAACAGCAAAACTACCAGTCGCAATCAATAACAAAACCGAGAAAATCACCGCCCAACCGCGCATATTGAGCAGATTAAGAAAGTTTTGATACCAGCGGAAAAGGAAAAATGGCGGCGGAGCCTCGACTCGGTCTTTGACGCTTAGGTTAGCCAATTGCAGGTTAAAAGCCACATTCGGATCATTGGGAATAAGTCGGGCGGCGCGCTCGTAATTCAGAATCGCATGTCCGATATTATTGACGCGGTAATAAGCATTTCCCAGATTAAAATATAGTGGGCCGCTTTCATAACCACGGGCAATAATACTTTCATAAAAGCGAATAGCTTCAGGATAATTTTCTTCCTGATAAGCTCGATTACCTTGTTCAAACAATGAATCGAGCTCGGCTGGATTTTCAGCTAATAGCCCGACGGTCAGGCTTATTATCAGAACTAAAGTGCGTAAAAGGTTCATTTTAAATCACCTTGCTCAGAGCGGAAACAATTTCACGACTGGCAGACAGCAGTTCTTTTGGATCCTGCTTGGCGGTCATCCCCGGCAAAAACCGAATTTCATCCAGCTTCTCGAGTAATTTTACGGTTTTTGTCGCTAATTCAGAATCAATCGCACGCCGGCTCAGCTCCTGTTCAATTTCCTTAGGCCCTAAACCCGCCAGCGGTAAGCCGAGCCGATCGGCAATATAGCCGATCACGGCCTGAGACAGTTGAGCGTAAAAATCTTCGTCAACTGCGCTATCCACCATTTTTTGCAAAACCCGTAGACGGCTCTGGCATTTCGACCAGGCCTGGCGGCGTCGCGCAAAATTCAAGTTGCTCTCCATTTTTTCAGTCCACCAGCGCAGAGTGATTGCACCAATCAAAACCAGCATCGAGAAGCCGTTTATCAGCCAGAACCAGAATTCGCTGAAAACAGTCTGGCCGGACTTGCGCCAGGTTGGATTCTCACGCATAATAAAACGAATATCCTGCCCGAGAAGTGAAACTTCGGTCTTGCTTAGCCCAACACTTCGTCCGGAAAGCAGATCCTCGCTCCCGACGACTTTGACTTTGAAACTGCTGGTAGATATAGTTCGGTAGGTTTCGGTCTGGGGATCGAAATAAGAAAACCAAAGTGCCGGAATAGTTAATAATCCCTGCCGGCGAGGAATTAGCACGTATTCATAAGTCACCGAACCTCGAACGCTTCCGCTGGACTTATCTATTTTCTTCTCGATTTTTGGATCAAAAACCTCGACGGAATTAGGCAGATCGGGTGGTGGTAATTTGATAGAATTGATATTACCATTGCCGCTAATTTTATACTGGAGTGTAAGAGCTTGATCCTGTTTTATCTGAAGAGTATCGATTTTGCTTTCGATTTTAAATTGTCCGACTGCCCCATTGAAAGAAGTAGGCTGACCGCTTTCAGGAAGGGGCTTTACTCGAATCTTAATCGGCGCCGATTGAACTGTCACAATTTTAGTTTTTGAAAACATTGGATCATCGAAAAAAGAACCCCCAAAGAAGTCATCGAAAATCGAACGCCGTTGACTGGGCTGAATTACTTCACAATCAACCACCATTGGATCAATGGTCAATTCACCGGTAGTAGTAGCGAAAAGGGCTATTTGCTGAATCGTCGCCTTGCGGTAGGCAATACCATCAACTGTTTCATTGGTTATTGCTGGTTGAGTGGGCGCTTCCAGTTCTTCTCTCCAGAATCCCTGGGCATCGGGCAGTTTCTTACGGCCGAAAGTACGCACATTCTTAAAGTATAGATCAAATGAAACTATTAATTCTTCACCTTTATATACTGTGGTTTTAGGGACAACGGCTTTCAGGAAAACTTCCTCGCTCCCACCGGTAGTCGCTTGTTTATCGGGCGTTCCGGAAGGCGGCGGCGTTGAACGAGATTGAGAAGACGCGGAAGTAGTGACATTAACATGGACTGGTTCGGTTGAATAAATTTTGCCTCGATATTTGATGGAAATAGGATTAATCGTTAGCTGACCGGTGCGCGTGGGTGCAATTTGCCAACTGACGGTTTTCGAGGCGTTCATCTGGCCATTGATTATCTGAATACTGCTGGACTGTGATGGACCGGAAATCAGGACAAAATCCGGACTTTCTGGCGGCGGAACTTCCGGAAAATCCCTAACGCCCTCGATTGTTACCGAGAAAATTAGCACATCTTTATCGGTAATGTTATTCTTGTTGACCGAGGCCGAAACGCGCAGGTCCTGTCCATGGGCATTCAGACAGAATAACTGCAAGAAAAATAGCCAACTGAAAATCTTTAAACGATTCATCCAGCGATTACCAATCTTTTTCCTTAGCCAGGCCGGAAGCTTTCACTCGCATTCTCTCCTGCATTAGCTTTTTTTCATCATTCTTCAAAGCATCCAGAATTTGAGCGGCTTCCTTTTGACTTTTTTCTTTCTCATGCCGATTCGGCTGAGACTGTTGTTGTTGAGCCTGTTGCTCTTGTTGCTCTTTATTTGGCGGCTGAGACTGCTGATCCGGTTGAGATTGATCTTTGGACTGATTTTGCTGATCCGACTTTTGGTCCGACTGATTTTTATCCTGATTTTTCTGTTGTTGCATTATTTGGCGCGCCAGTTCATAATTATACTTAGCGTCGAAATCACGGGGATTATATTCAAGGGCTTTTTTGTAAAAAGCCAGACTTTCCTCAAGACGGCCGTTTTGAAATAGAGCGTTGCCGAGATTATAATAGACAGCCGATTTTCTCAGTGGATCTTTGACGGAAATAGCTTTTTCAAATTCGCGCATAGCTTCCTCGGTGCGCTGACTTTTATAGAGAGCGGCGCCCTTACCAAAATGGGCTTCTTCCCAATCGTCGTGGTCTTTCAGAATACGGTCATAAGTACGAATCGCTTCCGGATAATTGCCCTTTTCATACTGACGCAGAGCAGAGTCGGCCGCCAATATTCCCTTTGGCTTAAAGATAGTTATTGTCAGAGCAAAAAAAACCAGCTGAATTGTCCAATTTAAAATGGGATTATTTATTCTCATATTTTGCTTAAGTATTAGTCTCATGTGAGGCTGAGTTTCTCTTTTCCGGAATAAAAATTTCAGTGGTCAAAAGCACGAGACCAATTAATAAAAATATCTGATAGCGTTGCTGATAATCGGTATATTCATGCGACTGCAGATTTTTCTTATCCATACCGGATATGTCGTGGGCAATTTTCTGAAAGGCATCGCTACTGGCACTCAGGTTATAATATTTACCACCCGTCATAGCCGCAATTTTTTGCATAGTTTCCTCTTCGAGCGCAGTCATCACGATATGTCCGGCGCGGTCTTTTTTGAATTCTACTTCTCCCGTAGCGGCATTACGCAGAGGTATCGGCGCCCCGGTAAGCGAACCGATTCCGACGGCATAAATAACTACGCCTTCTTCAGCCGCCTGCTTGGCAATTTGATTAATGTCACCTTCGTGGTCTTCGCCATCAGAAATCAGGATAATGACTTTGTGTTTTTTTTCACCCGATTTGAAGGCTTTTAAACTGGTACTGATTGCTTCGGCGATGGCGGTGCCCTGAGTGCCGATAACGCCGGTATCGCAAGCGTCGAGAAATAACTTAGCCGCACTATAATCCAGGGTTAGAGGACACTGCAGGTAACTGGTACCGGCAAAGGCAACTATACCGATCCGATCGCCCATTAAACCATCAATAAAGCGATTGATCTCAAATTTGGCGCGCTCCAGACGGCTGGGTTTGACATCTTCAGCCTTCATACTGATCGAAGTATCGAGCGCAATAATAATATCCTGCCCCCGTCGCTTAACTTCAGTCAGTTTTTGGCCGACGGCCGGTCCCAGCAAAGCAATTCCTAGAAATACCAGCCCGACGAGCCAAAGATTATTTTTTAGACGCCTTAATCCCGGGCGATAGCCATCCAATAATTTCTGAGAAAGTTCGATTCCGGCATACTGTTGCAGACTCTTGCGATGCTGAATTCGGTTATAAATGAGCGCCAGTATCGCCAGAATTATCAGGCTCCAGAACCAGAGGAATTCCGGATGATAAAACTTAACCATCAGGGCGTCCTCCGCCAGATGGTCAATCCGAGTAGTCCACTCAGCGCAATTAATAAAAAGCCCGGTATTAAAAAGTAAGGATAAAGATCATTATAATTGACAAACTCATGAACCTTGACTTCGGTTTTTTCCATTCCGCTGATTTCCTCATAAATCATCGCCAGACTTTTTTCATCAGTTGCCCGGAAATATTTCCCGCCAGTCTTATTGGCAATATCCTGCAAGAGAGCCTCGTCAATTTCAGCATTTAATAGACGATATTGAATCTGACCGTTTGGCAATTCAATCGGGTATGGCGCTTGTCCTAGTTTACCGGCTCCAATCGTATAGATTTTAATATCGAAGGCGGCCGCCAGATTAGCGGCAGTGCGTGGGTCAATTTCACCTGCATTATTACAGCCGTCAGACAGGAGAATCATAATTTTGCTCTTAGCCTGACTTTCACGTAAGCGATTGGTAGCGTTGGCAATTGCCATCCCGATCGCCGTTCCATCATATTTTTCTTCGACAATATCAACCTGGTTGAGTAAGTCTTTCAAGACCCCATAATCAATAGTCAAGGGACATTGTAGAAAACTCTCCGCCGCAAAAACAATCAAACCAATCCGGTCACTTTGACGCCCCTCGATAAACTTTTGAGCAACCGATTTAGCGGCTTCCAACCGATTGGGACGGAAATCAATGGCTTTCATCGAACTGGAAATATCCAATACCAGCATTATATCAATGCCTTCCGTGGTGAATTCCCGCATAGTATTGCCACTTTGCGGACGAGCTAAAGCCATAATTAGAAGAGCAATTCCGAACAGTTTGGCAACGAACAGGCTATGCACTTTATAAGATGCCCGATTATTTTTTAACTGTAAAATGTTTTTAAGTGACGAGTATCGCAGGGCGGCGGCATTTCTGCGACCTCGCTTCCAATACCAGATAGCCAGCGCTGGCACGAGAATTAGCAAAATTAAAAAAAGCCAATTCGCGAAATAGAACATATCACTTAATCTGGTAGGTTACTCCTCATAATTGCGCTCTATATAATGAGCAATCCGTAAAATTGTTTCTTCATCGAAATAGCGGCCGGTTAGCTGAGCGCCAATCGGCAATCCTTCCGACGATTTACCAAGTGGAAAATTCAAAGCTGGTACACCAGCCAGATTTGCTGGTACGGTATAAATATCACCCAGGTACATCGCCAAGGGATCGTCAATCTTGGCCCCGATTTCGTATGCGGTTGTCGGCGTAGTCGGCGTCAGGATCGCGTCAACTTTTTTAAAAGCTTTCATGAAATCTTCTTTTATTAAGCGTCTGACGCGCTGGGCTTTGTCGTAATAAGCCTCGTAATAACCGGCTGACAAAACAAAAGTTCCGAGCATAATCCGACGAGTCACTTCCGCCCCGAAACCGGTATGTCTGGTTTCGCGATACAGCGCATCGAGATCACCGCCGCGTCTGCTTAAACCATAACGGACACCGTCATAGCGTGCCAGATTGGAAGAAGCCTCGGCAGTGGCAATAATATAATAAGTCGCAATGGCATAAGGCGTATGCGGCAAAGTGATGTCCGTAACAACCACCCCCGATTTTTCCAAAAACCGGATGCACTTCTTGACGCGGTCGGCAATTTCGGGATCGAGTCCTTTGCTGAAATATTCAGTCGGCACTCCGATTCGCAGATCGTGGATATCTCGATCCAAAGCATTCATATAATCAGGAACCGGTTCATCGGCACTAGTCGAATCATTTTCATCATGCCCGGCTATCACCTGCAACAAGCGTGCACTATCGGCTACATTGCGCGAAAAAGTGCCAATTTGATCCAGCGATGAGGCAAACGCTACCAACCCATAGCGCGAAACGCGACCATAAGTTGGTTTAAGCCCGACGATACCACAGAAAGCAGCCGGTTGGCGAATCGAACCGCCCGTATCAGAACCGAGGGCTATATCCACCAGGTTTCCAGCTACCGCCGCGGCTGAACCGCCACTGGAGCCACCCGGAACTCGCTTCTCATTATGCGGATTGGTCACTAGGCCGAAAGCCGAAAATTCGGTTGTAGAACCCATTGCAAATTCGTCCATATTCGTTTTACCAACGATTAATCCATCCGCCTGGCGAATTTTAGTAACCACTGTGGCTTCATAAGGCGGCGTAAAGTTAGCCAATATCCGCGAAGCACAGGTCGTCGGTAAACCAGCCATACAGATGTTATCTTTGATTCCGATTGTATATCCAGCTAATGATCCGGCTTGGTCGCTTCGAATCCGGGAGTTTATTTCATCATATTTACCGGCAATATCCGACACAACCGAGATAAAAGCGTTGTGCGGATTGGAATTGACCCGCTCGAGTAATTGCTCGATTCCTAATTGAAAAACCGAACCGGTCACTCGCTTTATTCCTTGGGTGTCGGTTGATCGGTTGGATTAGTTGAATTTCCCGAATTGTTTTTCGGTTTGGAATCTACATCCTTTATTTCATCTTGAATATCGCTGGCGGCTTTTTTGAATTCGCGTAAACTCTTGCCAATACTTTTGGCCAATTCCGGCAAGCGTTTAGCACCAAACAAAAGTAAAAAAACAATTAAAATGAGAATTATTTCGCCAGTTCCTATGTTTCCCATATTGACTCCTTTGGTTATCTCCAAAATCTCAGGATATAGTAGGCCACAGCCAGCCCTATAATCCCGATAAAATTAAATTTCAGGGTAAAACCCAGTGTAATTGAAAACATTATTAGATCAATCACCGCCGGGCCAAGCCTAATATCAATTGATCGCAAAAAAACTTCTTTGACCACTCCATCCGGAATTAACGATCGCAGTAATTCACCGAGCAGAGAACCAAGCATTGCGCCCAGTAATAGAATACCAATTACGAATAAAATCGAAAGTTTGCGTTTTGTCAAATCCATCCTAATCTTTCCCTAACAAAGATTTAAATATCCCCAATCCGTCAATTGAACCAAGCACTTGTTCCGCGGCTCGTTCCGGATGCGGCATCATACCCAGTACGTTTTTATCTTCATTCAGAATGCCGGCAATGTTATGCCGCGATCCATTGGGATTAGTCGCCGAATTGACTTCTCCTTCAGAACTGCAATACTGGAAAACGATCCTTTCTTGATCTTGAAGCTGCTCTAAAGTACCATCATCGGCAAAATATTGACCACAATAGTGAGCAATGGGCATTTTCAAAACCTGTCCGGCCTCATAATCGCTGGTAAAAGCCGTTGCATTATTGCTTACTCTGAGGTAAACCTCCTGACAGCGAAACCGCATATGATTGTTCGGGATCAAAGCCCCGGGCAATAGTCCGGCTTCCAATAATACCTGAAAACCATTACAGATACCGATAACTTTTCCTCCTCTAGCGGCAAATTGAACAATAGCCGGCATAATCGGTGAAAAACAGGCTACTGCTCCCGCTCTTAAATAATCTCCATAAGAAAACCCCCCCGGTAAGACAATCGCATCGAAAAGGCGCAAAGTAGTATCTTTATGCCAGATATACTCGACTCTCGCTCCCAGAACATGTTTAATAACATGGTAAGCGTCATGATCACAATTCGAGCCGGGAAATACCACTACTCCAAATTTCATCACTCCGCCTCTTCTATCTCGTAACTATATTTCTGAATTACCGGGTTGGAAAGAATGCGGTCACATATTTCCCGAATCAATTTTTCGACTTCGCTCCGCTCAATATTGGACTGCAGCTTAATCTCGAAATATTTGCCGGTTTCCAATTCTTTGATATTCTTATATCCGAGAGTTTCCAGAGTATGTTGAATCGTTTTAGCCTCTGGATCAAGAATGCCTTCTTTATAAGTCACAACAATTTTTGCTACCCACATTTAACGCACCTTTCTTCTAGCAAGATGAACGCGTGGTTCATCGTAGCCAATCAACCACTGCAAGAGATGAGTAATTATATAAATTACCACCAGTGGAAAAATAGCATACCCATTAAAAACTATAGTCCCAATTGTTAAAAGTATTACAGCTCCAGTTTTAAAAGCAGTTAGAAAACCTTTGCGAAAACCAAGTTCGAAGTTAACGCTAAAGCGAATATTACTAACCATCATAAACGATAGTACTATCACCATAGGTAGAATTATTTTCGGATTACCGTAATTGCCTGATAATTTGTAGCTAAACCAGATATAGGAGCCAATCGTCAGAGCACTGGTCGGAACTGGCATCCCGATGAAGTAGCTCTTCTTCACAGGGCTAGCGTGCAGATTAAAACGCGCCAATCTTACGCCACCAAACAGGAGCGGAAAAAAGCTTATTATACCACCAATAAATCCTAATTCAGATACAAATAATTCATGGATCAGCAACGATGGCACCAAACAAAAAGAAACCATATCGCAAAGCGAGTCGAATTCGATCCCAAAATCAGACACCTGTTTGGTGAGGCGAGCTACTTTGCCGTCCAGACCATCAAAAATAATGGCGGCGATAATCAATTCTACAGCTGTGATATAATGACCCCGGATTATCTGGGGTATAGCCAAAAATCCGGCGAACAGGTTCAAAACGGTAAAGATACTTGGAAGAAAATTACGTCTTACTTTCACATCTCTCCAATCACAGTTTCTCCGGCTTTGACTTTTGCCCCCGGACAAATGTTAATTTTCACTGTTCTGGGAATAATTAATTCTACCCGCGACCCAAACATGATCAAACCCAATCGCTCACCTTTCTCCAGGTTTTGGCCAACTTTTACCCGAGAAATAATCCGCCGAGCGAAAAAACCAGCAATCTGAGTCACAGCAATCTTCAGATTATCTTTTTCCATAGTTATCCGGCATTGTTCGTTCTCAGTCGCTGCTTCCGGCTTAAAAGCCGAGTGGAATTTACCATTTTTATGATCAATCTGCCTAACAACTCCCGAATAGGGTGCGCGGTTAATATGCACATTAAAAAGCGACATAAAAATCGCGATCCTGCGACCGCTACCCACGAAAGGGTCATCTACATCGCAAATCTCGACAATTTTCCCGTCTGCCGGAGCAACTAAGAGCGCCGGATCTGGCGGAATAATTCGCTCCGGGTCACGGAAAAAATAAAGCGTAAAAATCATTGCAAACAACGCCAACCCTGAAATCACTATCAGAATCCCCAAATCAAACAATTTTCCCAGAAACATGGCCAAAATAGCAACGATCAACATTGGTATAATCAGGCGCTGGCTTTCTCTGGCGATCATAAATTAAGCCCCGGTCACCTTTTTCAACATTTCGGCATAAACTTCTTCCACACCTCCCAAATCAAATCGGAAGCGGTCTTTATCCAATTTACGGTTAGTGCCTTTTTCCCAAAAGCGGCAAGTATCCGGCGAAATTTCATCCGCCAGTAGAATTTGATCTTTATAACGACCAAACTCCAGCTTGAAATCCACTAGGATCACGCCGATCGAATCGAAATAATCTTTAAGAATTCGATTTACTCGCAGGGCAGTAGACTTGATCGTAGAAAGTTCAGCGGCATTAGCCAGATTAAACCGAATGACATGGTCATCATTTATCGCTGGATCATGAAAGGCATCGTTTTTATAATAACACTCCACGATTGGCTCACTGAAAACTTGCCCCTCCGGTACTCCATAACGTTTGGTGAGACTTCCGGCTGCTACATTGCGTACCACCAATTCAACCGGGATAATTTCAACTCGCCGTACCAGCATCTCGTTATCCGAGAGTTTTTTTAGGAAATGAGTGGCAATACCATTTTGCTCGAGCAGGTTAAATAGATGACAACTGATCAAATTGTTGGCTACTCCCTTGCCCTTAATTTGCCCTTTTTTAATGCCATCAAAAGCGGTGGCATCGTCTTTAAAATACTGAATTACCAGTTCGGGATCTTCAGTAGAATAGACGATTTTGGCTTTCCCTTCGTACAATTTCTCTTTCTTGTTCATAATTGTTCCGAGTTTATCCTTTCAAAAATTCCGTTGATACTTGTCAAGATTTTTTCATAGTTAAAATAAGATTCGATTTCCGCTGGTTCTAACCATCTTAGGACATTTTTATCTTGCAAAAGTATTTCCTTAAAATCGGCGCCCGATTGCCAGACTCGCATTGCATCATTTTGAACAATGGCATAAGCCTCCTCGCGACTGGCCCCTTTTTCAACAATAGCCAGCATAATTTCCTGAGAAAAAATTAAACCGTGCATTCCTTCCAGATTGCGACGCATATTTTCCGGATAAACCATAAGATTGGAAAGCACTTTGCTCATTTCATTGAGAATAAAATCAACGCAAATACAGGCATCCGGCAAGATAATCCGCTCATTGGAAGAATGCGAAATATCACGTTCATGCCAGAGCGGAACGTTTTCCATAGCAGTTACGGCGTAGCCCCGCAGAAGACGGGCCATCCCGCAGATTCGCTCGGAAAGTACCGGATTGCGCTTATGCGGCATAGCCGATGAGCCTTTCTGGCCTTTGGAAAAAAATTCCTCAACTTCCAGGACTTCTGTGCGTTGCAAATGCCTGATTTCAGTAGCAATTTTTTCCAGAGTCGCCCCGATCAATGCCAGCGTAGTAACGAAAAAGGCATGCCGATCACGCTGAATAATCTGGTTAGTGACTAAAGCCGGTTCCAGCCCTAGATTGTGGCAGACGCGTTCCTCTACTTCAGGATCAATATGCTGATAGGTACCGACTGCCCCGGAGATTTTCCCAACCCGGATATCATCCAGTGCCAGCTTAAATCGTTTGATGTGTCGTCTAATCTCCTCCCGAAAGATCAGCAATTTGAATCCAAAAGTAATCGGTTCAGCGTGTACACCGTGGGTGCGCCCGATCATCAAACAATCTCGGTACTCAATGCTTTTTTCAGTTAAAATTTTCTCCAGCTGGTTCAGGTCAGTGAGAATCAATTGACCGGCTTCGCTTAATTGAAGTGCCAGAGCGGTATCCAGTAAGTCCGAAGATGTCATCCCTTTGTGAATGAAACGAGCGGTTGGGCCGACATTTTCACTGACATTAGTCAGAAAAGCGATAACGTCGTGTTTGACCTCTTCTTCAATTTCTTGAATGCGCTTTACTGAAAATTTCGCTCGTGATTCTATTTCATTTAGAGCTTCGTCAGAGATAACGCCTCGGGCATTCTGAACCCGGCAAACTTCCAGTTCAACTTTCCACCAGGTCGCAAATTTATTCTCCTCCGACCAGATTCGTCCCATTTCAGGCCTGGTATAACGTTCAATCATAGGCTATTCTAAAACCAACTGAGTTTCAAATTCACGATTGCCTCGTAGAAATCGGACTTTAATTTTATCGCCTTGTCTTAGTAAGTTTTCCTGGATGTAAGCATATATTTCTTCTGTACGGGTAACCTTTTTCCCGTCAAGCATTATGATAACGTCGCCGACTTTCAGTCCCGAGCGTTCGGCTGGAGTACCTTTCTCCACTCGCGTTACAATTACACCGGTACTTGTCGGTAGATTAAGATACCGAGCTAAAAAACTATCTATGTTCTGAAGTTCCCAGCCAATTTTAAAAGTTCGGCCGGCTTTACCGTATTGCTTAAGATCGGCTACAACCGCCTTTACCCGGTCAATCGGAATGGCAAAGCCGATTCCAATCGAACCCTCACTGAATTGACTACCAGTAAAAATAAAGGTATTGATACCAATGACTTCTCCCAGAGCATTAACTAATGGTCCGCCACTGTTACCGGTGTTGATCGCCGCGTCGGTCTGAATCATATCCTGGTATATTCGGCCGCTCTGTTGAGGACCGAAATCGAGGTCAGTTCCGGAGACTATCCCAATCGTAGCCGTCGGCTTATAATTAACGCTAAAAAGTCCGAAAGGATTGCCAAGGGCAATCACCCATTCGCCAATCATTACATCTTCCGAAGAACCTAATTTGGCATAAGAAAAAGATTTGTCATCAATCTTAAGCAAAGCGATATCAGAAATATTGTCAATTCCGGCTAGTTTAGCTTTATATTCCTTGCCGCCCATCAGAGTCACCACAATTTCTTCAGCGCCCTCGACTACATGAGCATTGGTCACGATATAACCATCGGAACTGATTACTACACCTGAACCGAGGCTTTTCACTCGACGGCGATAAATTTGCTCGGGAAATAGCAAACTCCAGAGTGGATCGTTGAAAAACGGAGAGGCTACATATTCTTGAATCGCTGTAACGTTAATACCCGCCACGGCTGGGCTGACTTTTTCGATAGCTGCGGTTATGGCGTTGCGGCGTGAATTGCTAATTTCCTGTTGTTCTTGCGGATTAGCCAGTAAGAGGCTAATGCCGATAAGAAAACTACTGATCAACACCGAAACTATTTTTTTCACTTCTCGACCTTTTTCCAATCCTCCAGAAATTGGGTAATGCCCTTATCTGTCAGAGGATGTTTGACCATTTTTTCCATAACGTTGAAGGGAATCGTACATATATCCGCTCCAATCAGAGCCGCATCAACAATATGCAGTGGATTACGAATGCTGGCTACAATGATTTCCGTTTTGATACCATAATTGTCGTAAATGGTCTTGATCTGCTGAACTAATTCCATCCCGACCTGGTGAATATCATCCAGACGTCCGACGAAAGGGCTGACGAAAGTCGCCCCGGCTTTCGCCGCCAAAAGTGCTTGCAAAGGTGAAAAGATGAGGGTCGTATTAGTGCGGATTCCCTTCCCGGATAAAATTTTGATGGCTTTTAGACCTTCTAAAGTAATTGGAACCTTGATGACCATATTTTTATGCAAAGCGGCTAGATCCTCAGCTTCGCGCACCATGCCATCGGCATCTAAGCTGACAACTTCGCCGCTTACCGGCCCATTGACGGTTTCGCATATCTTGAGCAGAATTTCCTTAAAATTGCCCTTTTCCTTAGAGAGTAAAGTTGGATTGGTGGTAACCCCATCCAAGAGTCCCCAGGACTGGGCTTTTCTTATTTCTTCGAGATTAGCAGTGTCAATAAACAGTTTCATTTTTAATTGTCCTCCTGATATTTAACATTCCATAAAAACAGCCCCTGCGCCGGAGCTGTATAAACTTGCATTTTAGTATCATTTTTTCCAAGAAGATTCTTGAAAGCACTGATCGGATATTTTCCTCTGGCAACTTCCATCATCGAACCGACCAGCATTCTAACCATTGCATGTAAAAAGCGATTAGCGGTTATGACGTATACCAAGCGATTATCTTGCTCTTCCCAGCGCGATTCGTAAACTGTCGCGATTTTATTTTCCGTCTCGGTCGCCGCTCGACATAGCGCCGTGAAATCATGTTCGCCCTTCACTAATTCGGCACACATTTGCAACAATTCACGATCAAAGGGAAAATTGACCAGCCAGACATATTTACGTAAAAATACGTTAGCGTTGACGAGAATCTGGTAGTGGTAAGTACGACTGATAGCCGCAAAACGAGCGTGAAATTCCTTCCCGACCTCATGGCAATCGTCAACGTAGATATCGTCCGGCAAAGTTGCATTCAAAGCCTTTTTTAGGGTGTCTGGCGCCAAATCCGTCGCTAAATCAAAATGGGCAGTCTGTCGCCTGGCATGCACGCCGCTGTCTGTGCGACCGGCGGCGATCACCGTCACTGGCAGATTCTGGTTCAGAGGCTTAAGGGCATTTTCAATTTCCGCCTGCACTGAACGATTCTGGAGTTGACGTTGCCAGCCACAATAATTGCTCCCATCATACTGCATGATAATTTTAAAACGACGTTCCATCAGATTTTAACCACCATAAGAATCAAGCCTCCGCAACCAGCCGCCAATCCGATCCAATCGGGAAACTGCCAGCGTAATTGACCAACATAAGAGCGTTTGATTTTGGAATCATAACCGCGCACCGTCATCGCCTCGGCTAAAACTTCGGCTCGTCGAAAGCTCACTACCATTAAAGGCACCAGAATCGTTCGCAAACGCTCAATCTGGCCAAATAAACCACCTGAATCGCAGTTCATAAAAATGCGCCAGCTGTCGTCAAGCCTTTGATATTCTTCTTGCATTAGCGGAATAAACCGTACCGCTATAAAAATTACCTGAAAAATATCATCTACCGGCAAACCGATTATCCTCAGGGGTTTTAATAAATGGTATATGGCATCCAGCACCTCCAGCGCCTTCAACCAGTGAGTAGCAAGAGCCATCAGAGCTATCAAATTACCGATCCTCAGAGTAAAGGTCAGCGGCATTAATAGCAAAACCGACCAGGGATCCCGAGGAGCGGACCGGAAAATAGTGGCAAGTAAGTGCGTTCCAAACAAAATATGGATTAAAAAGGTCAACGGTAAAAATACCAACAAAATTCTGAGAACTTTGAAATTTTCCCTGGCAAAGATAGCTCGGAAAATTATGATAGTTCCCAGTACAATAGCGACGCTAAGCTGGGCATACCAGACTTTGAGACGGAAAATACCTATAGCGGCTATGACCAGCCAGAAGAGTTTTACCCGAGGGTCAAGGTTTTTCATTCTAGCTAGAAATTCAGACTAATTTTAAAAGACATACCGTCCTGATATGATTGCCAGCTGGATTCAATATCTATCGTCGGTTGCTCCAGCTGGCCACGCGTCAGAACAATTACATCGAGCATACTGAAAAGCCGGTTGGCTACCAGGCCGCCGATCGCGAAAGTCGCATTCCGTAAGACGGTAGCACTTTTCACCCGCAGTTTGTCGAAGTGACGACGGGAAGAGTCATCATCCCAAGCCCAGTAATATTCGGGAGTTACCGGATAGAGCAAATTAACAGTTCGATAACGTAGTTTCTGGTCATTATAGGCATAAATATTCTCATAATTGCCTATGTCGGTGAAATAGTATTGATCTTTACCGGCTGGATTCACTCCGGCATGGGTAGCGGCATAGGCTTTCATATCATCGGCAATCGCATTTCCATACCAATAGAAAGCAAAGTAAGTTACCCAGAAAGCTATTTCGGAAGCATTAAAATAACGACTACGTTCGACGTAATTCAAACTGCGCTCGCCCCAGCCGGGAAGAATAGCTGATTTCAATAACAACAGGCGCGCCTGTCCTTGAGTCAATTTGTGAAGTGTGTCCGGTTCAGCGACCAACGTGGAGTCGCTCTGCGCTAAACTAGTCACTGCCAGAATAAAAACTATTAATAATTCCCAAAGACCCCGACGAACTAAATGCTTCATTTTTTCCTTCTTATTATTGAATAGCCGATTAAGAATAATGCCAGTATAACACACAAGTGCGCCAGCCAGTTCCCATATCTCACAAAAATAGTTCTCGGTTCGCCTTGATTGACCGTAGCTGAAAGCCACCCCGATTTACCAAAAGGCAAAGATTGCAGATTCCGGCCATATTGGTCCAGAATAAGTGAAATTCCGGTATTGGCGGAACGAACGACCGGAATACGATTTTCGATAGCGCGCCAACGCCCAATCTCGGCATGTAAAAATGGTGCCGAAGTATTTCCAAACCAGGCATCGTTAGAAACGACTACCAACAATTCCGAGCCCTGACGAGTAGCCTGCCGAACTAGATCCGGAAAAGTTGATTCATAACAAATCACAGAATTAAAAGTCAAAACTGTGTCAGCAACGGCCCGTTGGTCAGTTTTAAGTGGAATCTGGAATAATTTAACCTCTTTCCCGGACTGGAAATTGCCCTGTCCGAGATTGAGATTATTCAATTCCGGAAAATATCCCGAAAGAGGAATGTATTCCCCAAACGGTACCAGATGAATTTTGCGATAATCTTCAATCTGGTTGGAATAGGGACGTAGCAGAAAGGTCGAATTGTAGTATTGATAATCTTCTCCCTGGCGTTCCAGATCGGGTGTGCCGGTCAACAGGTTGACCTGCAGTTGATTGATATGTTCTCTTATTTGAGTCAAAACGGCATAATGGTTTCGGCGTAAAAAAGTCGGCGTGGCGGTTTCCGGCCAGACCACCAGGTCTAGCGGCTGGGTTGCCACTGAATCAGTCAAATCATGCAATAATTGCATATTATTTTTGAAAGATTCCCGATCCCATTTAGCGTTGGGATCAATATTGGGTTGAATCAAACCGACGTTGACTGAGCGCCGGCCGCTTCCGCTCGGTGGCTTTTGCAAGACAATCATACCATAGATTGCCGGGATTAAAAATAGGGCGATAGTTACTACTAAGCGCCGACTCACCTGACGGTAATCGTCGAGATTTTCTAATAATTGATAAATAAGCACATTGATGACCACAATCCAACCTGAAATTCCATAAGGACCAACGACAGCCGCCGATTGAATTAACTGAATGGCATGCGATTGAGTGTAACACAGGTTATTCCAGGTAAAGCCCAAAGAGCCGAGGGAACGCAGATATTCGACCGCAGTCCAGACAATCGGAAACGACCAGATTCCAGCGCGGCGTCCCAGCCGTCGGCCGATAAAGCCGACGACTAGCCCGATAACGGCATAATTCAATGCCAGAAAAATAACCGCCGACACCATAGATAAAGTCGCCCAATACCAGGTTGTACCCTTGTTTAACGCCAACCAGTACATTATCGCCAAATTCAGCACCAACCCGTACACCAACCCTTTTTCAAAACCATTATGAAATTCATCGTCACAAAAAGCTTTAATCAAAGGAACCAAAGCGAAAAAAGCTAAGAATCCCAGCCGCAAGGGCGGAAAAGCCAGCCCACTTAAAACGCCTGAAATTACTATCAACCACCAAAGGTTGATTTTGACTTTCACCATCTTTGGCTCAGAGCTTTTTATAAGGTGAAGTATTGATCGGCCGTTTTTACGCTTTCTTCATCCTTTCTTTCAATAGCCGACCGGGTTTGAAGTGAGTTTTGCGGCGAGCGGGAACATAGACTTCCTCGTTAGTGCGTGGATTGCGGGCTTTGGGTTTGGCTTTGGTCGGTTTGACCTCAAAGACACCGAAATTACGAATTTCAATCCGGATTTTTGGATCAGGTTCACTGAGCATTTCACGCAGAACCATAAAAACGCCGTCTACAATCTCGGCAGTATCAACCAATTTGGTATCAAGCGCTTCAGCTGTGCGTCTGACGACATCTTTTTTGGTGTAAGTTTTTACTTTCATTTTCTAATCTCCTTTTGTTTATTTACGTTCTACTGAAATTATACCCTGCACATTTTGCAATTTCGCTAAAATCTTATTGAGATGACGCAGATTTTCGACTTGGATAACCAGATTCAAATGAATAATTGATTCATCCACGTCACCACTCACACTAATAATATTTGTATCGGTACTTGCCATTATATCGGTAACGTCTTTTAAAAAATTCTTACGTTCTTGAGCCATTATTTTCAATCTGACTAAAAAGGCTTGCGTTCCCGCGATATCCCATTCCACGTCCAGCAGACGCTCATCCTCTTCTAATAGAGAAGGAATATTCGAACAGTCACTCCGATGGATTATCACCCCCCGCCCGCGACTGACAAAGCCGATGATCTGGTCACCCGGAATAGGGTTACAACATTTGGCAAACGAAACCATCAAGTTACTTATACCTTGCACCTTGATGCCATTGACCGATTTACGAGCCGTTTCGATAAAAAGTCCATCCAAGTCTTGATGAACCAGCTGTTCTTCCTTCTGAGGAAAGAGTTTGGCATAAATCTGGGGAATGGTTAGAACACCACTCCCGACCGCCGCATACAGTTTATCCAGCTCGCTGAATCCGAGTTCTTCGAACGATTCCTGCACGGTTTTCAAAAATCGCAATTCTTTATTGCGCTGGTTTTCTTTCTCTATAATTTCCTTCCCGAGGTTGACACTTTCTTCGAATTGAGTTCTGCGTAAATAACGCTTGATTGCTCCAATTGCTTTGGCGGTCGTGACAAATTTCAGCCAGGCATAACTGGGTCGGTGAGTATCGGAAGTAATGATTTCAATTGTTTGACCACTGCGCAATTCGCTATTTAGCGGTACCATCTTGCCGTCAACTTTAGCTCCGATACAACGGGTTCCAATTTCCGTATGGACTTCATAGGCAAAATCAACTGGAGTGGCCCCTTTGGGTAAGCGAATCAGATCGCCCATCGGCGTGAAGACGAAAATCTCATCTTTAAAAAGATCAATCTTAAGAGTGTCCATAAAGTCTTTGGCGCCGGTAGATTCGGTCTGCAGGATCTCGATTAAATCGCGTAACCATTTGACATATTTATCAATGTCGTCCGGTTTGTCGCGACCTTCCTTATAACGCCAATGAGCGGCAATACCCTCTTCGGCGATCTCATCCATTTCGGTTGTCCGGATTTGAATTTCCACCATACGACCACTGGGACCGTAAACCGTAGTGTGAATGGATTGGTAGAAGTTGGCTTTGTGGTTAGCGATATAATCCTTAAACCGGTCCATAACCGGCGTAAAAAGATCGTGAACAATTCCCAGCACCGTATAGCAATTTTCTTTAGTATCAACTATTATCCGGACCGCAAGCAGGTCGAAGATTTCCTCAAAAGGTTTATTTTGAGTCTTCATCTTCTTGTAAATCGAATAAAAATTCTTCGGGCGACCGACAATCTTGGCTTTAATGCCCTGTTCGTTCAAAGCCTTAATAATTGGCTGGGTGAAGACTTTAATATATTTTTCGCGTTCACTGCGTTTTTCGTTAACCTTTTTTTCGAGAAATCGGTAAGCATCCGGATCCAGGGCTTTCAGAACCAGGTCTTCCATTTCGGATTTTAACTTGAACATCCCCAGACGATGGGCAAGCGGAGCATATACATCGCGAGTTTCGATCGCAACCCGACGTTGTTTAATCGGTGGCAGAGAATCGAGAGTTTGCATATTATGCAGACGATCAGCCAATTTGATGATTAGCACCCGGATGTCTTCCGCAACGCTTAAAAGCATTTTGCGGAAATTATCGGCCTGTTCCTCCTGCCGATTGCGAAAGGTAATCCCACTAATTTTGGTGACTCCTTCGACCAATTTGGCGACATCGCCTCCGAACTTTCCGGAGATATCATTAATTGTGACTTCAGTATCCTCGATGACATCGTGTAATAATCCACCCGCAACTGTTATCGGATCCATATGCAAGTCAGCTAATATGAGAGCGGTGTGGTAGGGATGTTCGAAAAAACTATCCCCGGATTGACGACGCTGGCCGCGGTGGGAGTCGCGTGCGAAACTGTAAACTTCCCAGAGAAAATCCTCCTCGCTTTTGGTCAGCGGGGCGCGTTGATTCAATTTATCAATCAGTGTCAGAAATTTCTGAGGGCGCTGTTTAGTGCGCGGAAGAACTTTATTGAGTAGTTCGGTTGCCATTAAAATGGAGTCGTTATGATTTCTTCTCTTTGGGTACCTTTATTTTCAAAGCGAGTATATTTGTCAATAAATACAGCTTCGACCGTGTCAATCGGGCCGTTACGTTGTTTAGCGACTATGATTTCAGCCAGACGTTCATCTTCGTCGGATGAGGCACTGCTTTCACGTTTATCGTAAAATGATTTGCGGTAGATAAATAGAACAACATCAGCATCCTGTTCCAGCGAGCCACTTTCGCGCAGATCGGATAATTGCGGACGGTGATCGGCGCGCCCTTCGACTGCCCGCGATAATTGTGAGAGTGCAATAACTGGTACTCCAATTTCTTTAGATAAGGCTTTTAGTCCACGTGAAATCTCAGCGATTTCCTGCTGGCGATTTTCAGCTCGATGGCCTTTGATGAGTTGCAGATAATCTATAATCACCAGCTGGATATCGTATTCGGCTTTGGCGCGGCGGGCTTTGGCGCGGATGTCCATCATCGTTAGCACCGGTGAATCATCAATATAGATATTGGCGTTAGCCAAACGCCCGGTTTGCATACTTAACCTTTGCCATTGATCGTTTGGTAATTTGCCTTTTCGGACTAAATCGCTGTTCAATCTGGCTTCAGCGCATAATATTCGCAAAGCCAGCTGATAATCAGCCATTTCAAGACTAAAGAAAGCGACCGGCAAATTGTACTCGACTGCGGCATTCCGTGCAATTGTCAAAGCCAGAGCGGTTTTTCCCATACCCGGTCGTCCAGCTAAAATTATCAGTTCTCCCGGGTGAAAGCCAGAGGTCAATTCATCAAGATCCAGAAGTCCGGTTGGCACGCCGCTCGTGTGCCCTTTACGACTGTGAATCGAATCAATATGTTCGAATGTTCGATTGAGAACATCTACGAAATTCTTAAATCCGCCTTTCATTCGGTTTTCCGAAATGGCAAATATTTTCTGCTCGGCAGTATCCAAAATATCTTGCACCGAATCGCGAGCTTCGTAAGCCTCGGACTGAATTTCATTAGAAGCGACAATCAGGCGACGTAAAATAGCCATATCCAGAACGATATTGGCATAATATTCGACATTGGCGGCTGAAGGAGTAGCCTCGACCAGTCCGGTAACATAATAGGCGCCACCGACCTGTTCCAGCATTTTCTTGCGCTTGAGCTGGTCAATAACACTAACTTGATCAACCGGCTGACCTTCATTAAACAGGTCGGTCATAGCTCGAAATATATGCTGATGAGATTCTTTATAGAAAGCGGTATAATCGAGATATTGGATAGCTTTACTAACCGCCTCTTTATCGAGCATCATTGCCCCGAGCACCGAAACTTCAGCTTCATCGGAATGTGGGGGTACTCTGATTATTTCACCTTCGTTGACAGCCATTTATTCTCCTGTTTGATCCAGGTATAAGTTTTTGATTTTCTTGAAATCTTCCCAGGCATATTTTTTCAAATTCTCATTGCGTAAAAGCGCCGCCGGATGGTAAGTTACAATCAAATCCACATTATGATACCGAAAGATCTGACCGCGCATTTTCTCTAGAGTATATTCGACTCGTAATAAAGTTTTGGCAGAAGTTAAACCGAGACATATTATCAGTCTGGGCCGGATTATTTCGATTTGTTTCAAAAGGTAGGGCTCGCACTTTTCGACCTCGCCGACGCTTGGAGTGCGATTTTCGGGCGGACGACATTTCAAAACATTGGCGATATAAACCTGAGCGCGATTCAAGCCAATTGCCTTCAACATTTTATCGAGCAAATTACCCGCCCTGCCAACAAACGGCAGGCCTTGCAAATCTTCATTAACGCCCGGCGCTTCGCCAATAAACAGCAGTTCAGCGTGAGGATCACCGGTTCCAAAAACCACTTTGGTACGGGTTGCAGATAAATGACATTCTCGGCAATTCTGGCAAATTTGTTCCAGCTCCGCCAGTTGGGTGACAGCATCGGCTTCCGGTTTAGTTTCCTTACCATTTTCCGAAATTAAATAGATTTCAGACGGAAACAACTCCGCCTGTTGCTTGAAGAAGGTTTTAATATCGTCGTAATTTCCGGTCATTTAGGCTTTCTTATAATTCTGAATAACGGTTGCAATGATTGAATCGGCGATGTCATATTTACTAGCTAAAGGAAAAACCCACTCCTGGCCATCCTTCGATAATAAAGTAACGCTATTGGTTTCATGCCCAAAAGCCGCGCCGTTCACTCCGGGATCATTCCATGCGACAAAATCCATCTCTTTGTCCTTCAGTTTGGCTAATGAACGTGCCTTGGCTCCCGGATGTTCGGCTGATTCGATCTCCACGCTGAATCCCACCACGCAGGCCTGACGATTGAGTTTGCGAAAATCACGGATAACGTCAGGCGAATATTTAAGTTTTAGTTCGCTAAAGCCGCTCTCCTTTTTGATTTTCTCAGTGGAAGTTTGCGCCGGCGATAAATCTTCGACCGCCGCCGCCATTAATAAAAAATCAACTTCAGCCGCTTCCGCCAGAACGGCAGAATGCATTTCGTTCGCGGTTTCTACCCGAATTGTTCTCACGCCCACCGGATTTTTTAAATCGGAAGGCCCGCTAATTAGAAGCACATCGGCGCTTTCACGGGCGGCAATTTCCGCCAGAGCATAGCCCATTTTTCCGCTCGACCGGTTTGAGATAAAACGAATTGGATCAATATATTCGCGAGTTGGCCCAGCCGTTACGATAACTTTTCTATCTTTCAGCCAGCTATGACCATTAAGGCGTCGGTCAATGTGCGCCAGAATTGTTTTTTCGTCAGCCAGGCGGCCACGCCCGGTAACACCACAGGCTAAAGTACCTTCTTCCGGCTCGATAATGCCATAACCGAGTCGCCGCAGACGGTCAATATTCTCCTGAGTAATAGGGTTAGAATACATATTATCATTCATCGCCAGCGCAAAAACCGTCTTGTTCCCACCGACCAGAATAACCGTGCTGAGCAAATCGTCAGCGATACCGCTGGCAGTTTTGGCTATTATATTGGCTGTAGCCGGGGATACCAGAATTAAATCGGCTTCAGTTGCCAGATCAACATGCCGGGTTCCAATCTTTTGACCGGCGAACATATCTATGAGAACCGGTTTGTGGCTGTAGGTCTCGAAAATCAGCGGGCTCATAAATTGCTGAGCGGCGTCGGTCATAATTACGGTCACATCCGCATTACAGTCATTGACCAGACGGCGTAGGAGACCGGCTGATTTATAAATGGAAATGCCGCCAGTCAGTCCCAGAACGATTTTTCTATTCGTTAAATTCACTATCGAATTCCTCGAGTGGTTTTTCTTCTTCTGGAGTCATATAACGATAGTTGATTTGATCTTCTAAAATTTCGTTGATGGCCAGGGTCGTCGGCTTTTCGAGCTCATCCCAATTTTGATCGTCGGTGATTTCGGGCGGAGTTTCTTCGAAAGTCTCTTCTTGCTCCTCGATCATCGTCGGCAACGGATATTGAGCCATACGCAGGGAGTTAATCTGACGCGCACGTCTGGCGGCAACAATCACTAATTCGAAAATATCGTCCGATTTCCTGGTTAGTTTGTCGAAAGGAAGGGTTTCAGTCATTCTTTAAATGCTCCTTTATAATATTGATAATTTTATTGATAGTAGTTTCCAGATTATCATTGACAATTTGAAAGTCGAACTGTTTACTAAGTTCCAATTCATCTGGAATTCGTGCTTTCCGTAAGGCGATTGAACCCGAATCATCTGTCCCTCGTTTCTGAAGGCGTCGGTCGAGTTCTGTATTACTGGGTGGTAAAAGGAAAATGCTAAGGAATTGGTTGGGGTAATTTTTTTTCAGGTTGAGAGTACCTTTGGCATCAATGTCTAAAAGCAAAATCTTGCCATCTCTTAAGGCTTTTTCGATTGTTTCTTTTAAAGTTCCGTAGTAATTACCGAAAATCTCTTGCCATTCAGCCATTTTACCTTCACGAATATTTTGCAGAAATTGTTCACGGGTGATGAAATAATAATCTACACCGTCGCACTCATTCGGACGAGGTGGGCGCGTAGTACAGGAAACCGAAAAAACAAAGCGGTCGTCCCTTTTCATTAATTCGTGGCAGACCGTGGTTTTACCCGTTCCAGACGGAGCGGCAATGGATACTAAAAGGCCTTTGGATTTCATATTACGTTCTGGATTTGTTCACGAATTTTTTCGAGTTCATCTTTCAGACTAACGACCAGATGAGAAATTGCGCTACTCTCCGATTTAGCTCCTATTGTAGTAATCTCTCGATTCATTTCCTGGGCTAAAAAATTCATCTGCTTGCCGACTGGCTCGTCACTTTGTAATAGCAATGAAAATTGCTGTACGTGACTGCGCAGGCGAGTGCATTCCTCGGTAATGTCCAGCTTTTTGGCTAAAATCCCAGCCTCCTGAATCAAGCGATTTTCGTCGAGTTGACAATCCCGGCATAGCTCCGCCAGGCTCTGCCGATATTTCGCAAAATATTCCTGACGCGATTGCCGCGAGAGTTCTTCAATTTCTGAACATTTTTCCAGGATAAATTGCAAATAACTATGTAATTCGCGGGTAATAAATTCGCCTTCCCGGCGGCGCATAGCAACAAGTTCAGCCACCGCTTTTCTTAGAATCTGCTTTACCTGAGTTAAAAGTTCGGTCATATTGGCATTCTCGGAATCAGTTAAAAATATTTCTGGATAAGTGAGTAGATTCTGAAGAGTAACAGGTTCTTCGATTTGCAGTTCGCGCGCCAGGTCACGAAGAGCCCGGTAATATTTTGCCAATAACGCGGTATTTAATTGCACTTCAGGAATTTTTTCTGAACTATTTATCTCGATAGTTATCCGCACGTGACCACGCCGCAGATCATCAGTCACTAAGCGTTTCAATTCATCGGTGTATGGTTCCAGCGGTTGCGGAAGATTGAATGTCAGGTCTAGAAAGCGGTTATTCTCGGAGTAAATCTCAACGCTGATTACTTGCCCGTCCGTGCGGGACTCCATTTTGCTATAACCTGTCATACTTTCCAATTGCGAATCTCCTATCAAACTGGCTGTAAAATTAGCGAATCTATTTCAAACTGTCAAATTTAAAATCACGATTTAGTCTTTATTTTATATAAAATTGCAACCTATTTTTAATTACAAAAGGTCTTTTACCACGAAGACACGAAGACACAGGGAAAAGGTTGAGGTTGAGGCTGAGGAAAAGAGGAGAATGGGAGAAACGGAAAGCGCTTGACTTGAGTCAGCGCCAGATGACCTGGTTTAAGCGACAAAACGGAGTTTTTTAAGTTCGTTTAAGTGCTTACACGAAATTAAAATAACTCTGCGATATATAACCATTCACGCATCCATGCCTTTATACTTTGAACCGGCTACCTCCCGAATACTATTCTTTCAGCACTTTGATAAATGTTAATTTAGCTCTACTTTTCAGTATGTTTAACAGCTGGTTACATATTGAAAGAATGGCGCGCGAATTCAAACAGTTGATCGGCGGTGCAATTTGCGGAGCGCCCTTTACCTATCAAAAGGATCATTTGCATATTCCACTGGAAATGGCTGGAGATTGGCAATGTCTCCATTTTTGCGTTCAAGCGCCTTTACCCTTTTTAACTTTAGAAAGGGATTTGCCGAACCCAAAACACAAAGTCAATCTGCTCCGCGACGTTACCGGTAAAACTATTACTGATTTAGTTTGTCGCGAAAACGACCGCCAGATTTTAATTACTTTAAATGGCGGGATTGCCTTCCTTCTATTCCGTCTCTACGGAATCAATGGCAATGTACATCTTCTCGATTCATCCGGTGAGAGCCAGGATTCTTTTAAAAAAGTAAAAAAGACGGTTGACTTCGAGTGGAGCAATTTCCGACCCGCCAACCGCCTTTTTCCCGATGATGATGACATTATCAGTTTATTGCACCAGCATCCCGATCAGTCGCTGATGACTTTTTTCACCAAATCATTTCAGCCGGTTTTGCCGAAAACTCTCGTGACGGAAATTGGTTACCGAACCAATCTGTCACCGCAGAACTCAATTATCAATTTGAGTAAAGAACAGGTTGAAATTCTCGCCAAAACCCTAGCTGAATTGGCCGATGAAATGGCAACTTCTTTGCCGCGGATTTATATCGGTGAGCCGCCGATTTTCAGCTTAATCGAACTGCAATCGCTTTCAAATCGCGCATTCACCCAATACGACTCAGTAATCACCGCCCAAAACCAATTTATTCAGGATTTTCTGAACCTTTATCGCCTGAATGAAAAGAAAAAATCCTTGCTGAGACAAACCGACCTACAATTGAGCACCATCCAGAGAAAATTAATCAACCAACAGAATGAACTGGCGACTCTGCCAACGGCTGACAATTACCGGGAATGGGCTGATACCCTTATGGCGGCGGCATCCAGCATTCCGCATCATAGCAATTCGGTAACTTTGCCTCAATTGACCGACGAGTCATACCAGATTACCATTCCGCTTGATCCCAGACTCAATCCGATTCAAAATGCCGAGCGCTATTACGCTAAATCACGCGAGATCGAAAGATCAAGGTCTGAACTGGCCCAAAAAATTTCCGAGGGGGAACAGTTAATTCAGCGGCTTAAAGATATCAGAAAAAAAATTGCCGAGGCTAACGATTTCAAAATTCTACGGCCTTTATCCAGCCATTTACCGACACAGCTGCAAAACTCGATTGAAAATATCCATCAGCCTTTTATTCGTATCAATTTAAACGGCTGGGAAATTTTAATCGGCAAAAGCGCTCGGGATAACGACGAACTTCTCCAGAAATACGCGCGACCGAACGACTTCTGGCTTCACGCTCAGGGAACGAGCGGCTCGCATATAGTCGTTCGTAATCCCGGCAAGGTCGTGAGTTTGCCTCGTCCTATTCTGGAAAAAGCGGCTGGGCTGGCGGCTTTTCATAGCAAAGCCAAACATTCAGCGGTTGTGCCGGTGATTTTTACGCAATGCAAGTATGTTACCAAACCGCGACATTCGGCGCCCGGTGCGGTAACCGTCAAATTCGAGAAGACAATTATGGCGGAACCGCTCGATCCTAAGAAATTTTTATGACCACTAAGACACTAAGATATTTAAAAGTTTTAGAACATCAGTTTACCGTTAAGATATTTTTCAAAGGGTAAAGAAAATAAGGCCAAGGTCAAGATTAAGATTAAGCCTAGAAAAAATCATTACAAAGCAATATGCCTGAGGAAATACTGAGGAAATACAATATCTCTTGGTTGGTAAAGCCTATAAGCATTTTTCAAGGAAATAATTTTACGACAATTTACCTCTTAAATAATCTGAAAAATGTACTTTAATTCTTTATTATTAATAAATTCTTCGTGCCTTCGTGTCTTCGTGGTTTAAAAATCCCCCACCATTGCCTTTGGTTATTTTCATGTCTAATTTTTGAAAGTTTTCTGAAAGAAATGATTTGTTGATGAAAAAACTCTTTCTATACTGTCTTACCGGTTTTCTTTTGTTTCAGTCCTGCGGATTTTATGGGCGTCAACGCGGTCCGACTGACTGGCATCGCATTCCCAAGCCGGATTATACTATTCCACCCCAGGCACAATACATCGGAGGCTTGAAAATTTGCCTCGATCCGGGTCATGGTGGCGACAACCATATTCAGAATTATAAGCGTGGATCAACCGGGTTACGTGAAGCCGAGATAAATCTAAGAGTAGCTTTATACCTCAGAGAATTTCTTGAAAAGTCCGGCGCAACGGTAATTTTAACTCGCAACGGTGACTATGAAATTGATTTAAAAAAACGTGCCGAGATTGCCAATCTCAATCAGGTTGACGTTTTCATTTCTGTGCATCACAACGCCGCAACTAATCGCCAGGCCAATTATGCTTCGACCTGGTATCACGGCGATGCCGATTATTCGCCAGCCAGCCTCGACTTGGCACGCTACATCCAGCAAAGCCTAATCGAAAATCTGCGCCTGCCTCAAATACTACCAACCGGTTTGCTCTCCGACTATCTGATGTATCCAGATGGGTTCGGCGTTCTGCAGAATCTCAATATGCCGGGCGTTTTACTGGAAATTTCCTTTTTTACCAATCCCCAAGAAGCAAAATTGCTCAGCAAACCGGAATACAATCGCTTGGAAGCTTATGCTATTTACCTGGGAATCGTACGCTGGGCGGCGGCTGGAATTCCCAAAGTTGTCCTAATTGAACCGCGCCCCGATACGACAATTACCGACAAACAGCCAACTATTTACTTGAAAATTAAAGACGGTTTGCATGAACGTCCTGGGAACTGGATGCTCAGTCGCGAGCAATATTTCAGTCGCCAGGTAACCTTCTTCCTCGACGACTCGATTGCGCCATTTATACTGGATCGCGATCAAAACCTGATTATTCATATTCCGGAAAAACCGCTATTCAACGGTTGGCATACTACTTATGCCGAGGTCGTCAATTACCTTGGCAATCATAATTTGCCACATCGAGACCGCTTCCGAATCGCCCCACCATCTCAGTATCTATTTGCAAAAGCCTGGAATGACCGTTTGCCCGCCGACGGAAAAGCTTTTACTGGCATTGATGTCTTAGCCCTAGATTTGGATAGCCTTGCAGTAGCTGACGGCGATACGATCCGAGCCGTCTCTGACTACGGAAAATTGAACCGCAGTGCCGCCACAACTTCCAATGGATTAGCAACATTTTATCTTCAGGCAGATTCTTTACCAGGGATCGCAACTTTGGAATTTTCAGCTGGTAAGGCGCATACAAATTTGAAAGTATCTTTCTGTGATACCAATGTTACTCTAATCGCCGGTTTTTGCCGGAGCGAAAATAATAGCCTACCGATCGAAAATGTTTTGGTAACTCTTCTGCCGAATTCGATTCAACAATTAACAAACGCCGACGGAGTTTACTATTTCCCACAGGTCAAATCTGGACGTCACACTTTAAATTTCCAAAAAAATGGCTACTTCAGTCAGAACCTGGAAATAGTGGTTGAAGACGGAAAAAGTAATATAGACGCTCTCGAAATGCGTGAAGTATTCAACGGTGTTCTGCATAATTTCGTCATAGTACTCGATCCCCGTTTCGGCGGTCAAGAATCAGGAGTAAAAATCACTTCTAACTTGAATTCCGCCCAGGTCAATCTGCAATTAGCTCAAATCCTGAAAACGCTATTCGAACAAGCTGGCGCTAAGGTCTATTTAATCCACGATCTTGATTCCACCTTGAGCCGTGATCAGCGCATTAAACTCAGCAACCAATTCCCAGAGGGCGGCTATTATCTGAGATTAAATCTGGATAACAATAGCCAATCTGGCCGATTGTTCAAAGGTGGATATTATGCTGGCAATGAAAATGGAAAAGGGCTTTTACAATCAATGGCAAGTCGTTTGACTAGTAATGGTTTCTGCGACCAAATTCAAATCGCCGGTTCGACTGAAAAGGAATTGGTCAAAACCAATCGGCGCGCTTTATCACTCGATCTGCAGTTAAAACCGCCAGACAGCATGCTAATCAGCAATGAAGCCGGCCTTTCGCGGATTGCCTGGGACATTTTTCTGGGGTTGGTAGAAGGAATAGGTGGGAAAAACTTACCAGATGGCAGTCTTTCTATTCAAATATTAATCCAGGACAGACCGCTACCTGATATTAAAATCCAAATCGGTTCAGTTCTGCCACAAATCACCGATAAAAATGGTGAGTGTTATTATGAGTTTCTGAAATCGGGTAATTATTTGCTGAACCTTCGATGTCCCGATGGAGTACTTGTCGAATTAATTGTGCCAGTTAATGGTAAGACACAGAAACTAATAATTGATTAACTATCTCGGCTTAAGCATTCGGTAATTATTTTGATTAAAACAAGAGACTATGCATCAACAAAGTCATCGAACAACTGTTGAAGTTCGGCTTTATTACTAATAATGCCTGGATAATGCGCTATTTAATTTAACATCCAAATTTTAATAGAAAATTAAGTCTCTGGAACTAGCTTTTCGCTTCTTTTTGAAATATTGATGACAAGATTGAGAACCCCGGTTAAGAGTACAAGATATATAGCCCCAAAAATGATTACATCTGGTTTTTTGAAAATGGCCGCTATAATTGGAGAAAAGCCGAGGATGAACACGGGAGTGTAGCCCATTCTATGGATAAAATAAGCGATGAGAGCGGCGGGAATACAACTGATGAGTACCTCGAGCGGAATATAGCATAAAAGAATCCCAAGAGCCGCAGAAGCGCCTCGTCCGCCATGAAATTTGTAGTAGATGGGAAAACAATGCCCAACAACAGCCAAAGAAGCCGCAATGATTATCGGAAAAGTTTCAAGTTCAATCAGCTGTCCGATTACGACCACGACGACTGCTTTTAACGCATCCAATATTCCGGCTAGTAAGCCTAATCCCTTGCCCACATTTACAAATACATTAAAGGCTCCAGAATTTTTGACACCAACTGTTCTAATATCTTTTCCGGTGCGTATTTTGGTAATGATATAGCTAAAAGAGATTGATCCCAGAAAATAGGCTAATATTGCAAGAATTATTGTCTGGTAAACCATTACTCCTATTTCCTATTTTAATACAAAACTCCCGCCCCAGGTACCTGGCCCTACGTGAACAGCCTCGACAAACCTGGCATGTCCATGAACGAGTCTGCGGTAGGTAAGGTTTTCATTTATTTGATTTTCTAAATCCTTAAGCTCGTCGGAATCAATGTTTTCAAAATGAAGAATATTGATCAGCTGGATTTTATCAATCTTCTTTTGCGCCATCTTCTGTTTAATATGATTGATAATTACCTTGTTGGCAGCCTGGTAGGTTCGACCTTTGCCGACCGGTAAAAATCCTGAATCAGTTACTTCGCCAAATGCCCCCACGACAGGTATTATCTTAAGTACTGACCCGAGCAGCGATTGCGCTCTTCCGATTCTGCCTCCTCTATACAGGTAATTCAAATCCGGAACACAATAATATGAGTAAGTATTTTTTACAACTTCGTCTATTTGCGAGATAAATTCATCAATACTATCCGCTTCTTTCAGGAGTTCTATAACTCGTAGAAGTACCGCTCCCACACCGGACGAGGCTTGATTCGTATCAATGTTGATGATTGGGATCGTGCTTTCATACTCTTTTCGTACTCCTTCTGCCATCTGGACGGTTGCCGCAGACATATTACTGCCCATTATTACATGGACAATGAGGTCATATTTATCCTTATTTTTTTCGATTACTTCGACGACATCTTTTCTAATCAAGGCTTGAGAACGAGCAGTGATTTTTTCTTTCTTGAAACGCTCAATGAGATATTGAGCAGTATACTTTTCATCTTCAAAATATTCTTTTTCATCAATTACTACAGGATATTTCACAACCGCGACGTCTGGGTAATCAATCTGCTCGTTTTTTATTCCGAGATTATCGCCGGTAAGTATAAGTACTTTTTTATCCATTTCAATTCTCCTCATTCAAAGGTAATATAGTAATTATAGCGATTCTGGCCACCATAATATATTTCAAATTCACAACTTGAAAATTGTCGTTGCAAAACTGCAATCAGCGAGCCATTGTTTTTTTCCATTTTGCCTCGGTATAAGGTAATCAGCGACTCATTTTCCCTTATTTTTTCTATGGAAAGTTTGATGAGATCAGTCAAGTTTGAATGATGAGCAAGGATGTTTTTATTATGGATGCTGAAATAGTTGCCCTTAGGGATTGTATCAAAATCGGTTTTAAACTGTCGGGTTGCTCTAGCTATCCGGCAGAATTTAATAGTATCGAGATTTTCCCGCATGATATTGGCATTTGACAAAATGTCCATTTCAGGGGAAAAATTGTACATCATACTGATCATCTGAATCACATTTTGGGTTTCTATTAGTTCTACATTGCTTTTGCATAATGTAATTGCTGATTTGAGACTGGCGAGAATATCCGAGTCATCAGCCGCAACAATGATATTTTTCGCTCTGGTTTTGAAAAGAGCATTCCCTATTTGGTGAACTGAAGGTTTTACCTGCTTATATACAAGAATATCCGTCGCCCCAAGGCTTTTTAATATTTTGGCAAATCCCTCTCCATTGACAATCAGTAGCACCGCCAGGTCGCGTTCATAGAATTCTTTATCTTCCGATATAAGATTTTTGTGTTGCACTTTCATATCGTCTATTTTGGTCGCCGAGATTTCCCCAAGATTTTCTAAAGACCTAAGAAGGTCTTTGGGCTTATTAGTATGGATATGGCATTTGTAAATATCGCCTGATTCAATAATAAGGATACTGTCTCCGTATGATTCCAGTCGCTTTTGGATGGAATCTTTTCCTATTTTGTCTGATTCGAAAACAAATTCGGTACAGTAACGGTATTGAATATCTGGATTCCAGGTTTGATACAGTTCGTCACTTTTTTCTAAAATTTCTTCGGCAAGCTTATGGTTGTTATTACGCTGGAGCAAATTATTAAACAGAGTCAGAATATTTGCAAATGAGATATTGGTAATATTATTTAGGGAAATATTTAAAGGGATCAATTTTTTACGCTCTTTGCCCGACTCATATTTCCTATCTTTGACAACAGAACGGATAAAACGGCTTGTCGAGAGGACATTTGCAATATTCATAATCGGACGAATCCTGGTACCTGTGTATTCCAGTCCCGTAGCTAATCCTTTAATAAGCACAAGAAATCCCATTGCACCGGAATCCACTACTCCAGCTTTTTTAAGAACTGGTAACATCTCAGGGGTTTTTCCCAAGGTTTCTTCCAGATCGGGGACGATGTCTTTGATGATAGAAAGGGCATCTTTGCCATCCATTGCCAGTTCGGAGAATCGCTCGGCAAATACTCTCATTAAAGTGAGCATTGTGCCTTCTTTTGGATTCGAAATTTCCGCATAGGCATGCTTATATCCCGAAATTAAGGCCTGAGCAACCTCCGTATTAGGTATTTTTTGATCTGAGGGACAGTCAGCCAATTTCTTGGCCACGCCTTGGGCAAAGAGAGCCAGAATAACACCCGAGCATCCGCGACTATTTAGCGTCATCCCTTCGGCAAGGGCGGTTATATATTCAGATAGGGATGATTGATCAGAAGTAAAATTTTTGGCGTGAGCCAAGCCACCCTGTATGGTAAGAACCATATTTAGACCGGTATCACCATCCGGAACAGGAAAAACATTCAGGTCATTGATCCGATTCTTTTCAATTGAAAGCACCGTAAGTGCGTCTTTTATTATCCTATTGAGATCTGAGGCTGTTAGTTCCATTTCTACTTTCTAAGGAATTTACCATAATTAAATATCTCAGAAATTCAAGCCAACTATTTTATTTTACATAATTGATTCGATTGTTGCAAACCAATTTTTCCATATTGGTTTAAATTTTCTGGATATAAATTAAACTTTTTAAAAATAATCAGAATTAACGAAAAGAATTCTACAATACTCTAAGACCTACAACCTAATTTGGAATGAATAGTGATTGGATTGGCACAACCACTTGAGGTCAATGTACTGTAAGCTAATTTAGATCAATTGAAATAGACAATCTATTCCCCAACGGAAATTAAAGAGAAACTTCTCCTAATGTTTACAATTTTCTTATAAAATTTTCTTACGCAATTTCCTGCCCACCGGTCAGGCAGGTTGGGATAATTTGCAAAAATTTATTATTTTTTTCTTTGATTTATCCTGCCAGGAATTGTCTCTTTTCCAATTCTTCTGTAATGCCCTAATTCATCCGATTTGGCTAAAAGTACTCCCTAATTTTTCCCAAAAAATAAAAAACCATCTGTCTTTTCTTAGAATAAATTAATATTCAAAAATTTATTTCATCTTTATCCCAATTTTGGTTGGATATACTGATAATCTTCACGATAAATCAATTTTACATTTAATCATTTTTCCGTCGGAAATTGCCAAAATGCTATGCGAATAATTTTTATTTGAAAAATTGAAAAAATGACGTATAATAGCGCGTTTTTTTATAACTTTCAAAACGATGCCATCATCGGTTTGAATTTTGATGTCATAAGTAACTCATTAATGGAGGGTTTATGCGAAATGGAAAAAATCAAATACGGCTACGGACCTCACTTAATGCTGGATTTGAATGATTGCGATTCAGAAGTATTAGATAATCTCGATGCTTGTTTCAAGCTATTAAACGAACTCCCCCCCAAAATCGGTATGACCAAAATTACCCAACCTTATGTTTTCCGTTATGAAGGGCGTTTCCCCGGTGACGAAGGTATCACGGGTATCGTGGTCATCGCCGAAAGCCATATTTCTTTACACACTTATCCCAAGAAAAAATTCGTTTTCGTCGATCTGTTCTCCTGCAAATCATTCGATGTTGACACGGCTCGCCAATACATCATTGATTATTTTAAATGCCAGTCGCCGAAATGGTATTTAAAAGAACGCGGCGAAAATTTCCCCCAACATCCTTAGTCTGACATAAACTATGCCGACAACCTTTTCACCCGGAGCATTTGGTGCGCTCGAACCGGATTATTGCCAATATGAACAATCCCGGATAGCAATTCTACCAATTCCTTATGACAGGACAACCACCTGGCAAAAAGGTTCCGATAACGGACCGGCGGCTCTACTTGCCGCATCTGCCAATATGGAACTTTATGATATTGAAACCGATTCGGAAGTTTACCGCCAGGGGATAACTACAATTGCCCCGATTGCTTGTCCGCAAAAGCCGGAAGACCTCGCAGTAATGGTCGCCGAGAAAACCAGTGAGTTATTGAACGATGGTAAATTCGTAGTCGGCATCGGCGGCGAACACTCGATTTCAATCGGACTGGTACAGGCTCACGCTAAGCGCTTCCCTGACCTGTCAGTTTTACAGCTGGACGCTCACTCGGATTTGCGGGATGAATATGAGTATAGTAAATATAATCACGCCTGCGTTATGGCGCGCATTCAGGAAATCTGCCCTATAATGCAGGTCGGCATTCGTAGTATGGACATTAGCGAATTACCACGACTGGACCAATCTCGAGTAGTTTTTGCGCATGAATTTCGTAATTTGCCGGAAATTTTTAATAGAATTGCCGCCAATTTGACCAATAACGTTTACCTAACCGTTGATCTGGATGTTTTCGATCCGGCGGTTTTCCCCTCTACCGGCACTCCTGAACCGGGTGGTCTGGGCTGGTATGATGTTATCACCGTCATTGCCAGCGTTATTCAAAAAAAGCGGATTATCGGTATGGATGTTAACGAGCTTTTACCCAACCCATCTGACAAAGCCCCGGATTTTCTGGCGGCAAAACTAATTTATCGAACTTTAAGCATGATATACGCAAAGGAGTCCAAGAAATGAAAAAGGACGATTATTTGAAAAAGGTAGTCGAACATATTGACATTAAATCATTCGACGCACGTCCAATTCTGAAAGCCTATAGTAAAATGGCTTTTCAGGCGCGCAATCTGGCCGTCGCCGCCGATATTTACGATCGAATGCTAAAAGACGAAAAATGTAAAGTCATCCTGACTTTAGCCGGGTCACTATTCAGTGCCGGATTGAAAAACGTCGTAGCTGATATGGTCGAAAATAATATGGTGGATGCCATCGTTTCGACCGGAGCTTTGATCGTTGATCAGGATTTCTTCGAAGCGCTCGGTTATAAACATTATATCGGAACTCCTTTTAGCGACGATAATGAATTACGCGAACTGGCGATTGATCGCATTTATGACACTTATATTGATGAAGACGAATTGCGCATCTGCGACCTGACCGTTGCTGAAATCGCCAATTCTCTACCACCGCGGCCTTTTTCTTCGCGTGAATTTATCCGGGAAATGGGAAAATATCTCGACAAATTGGGTATCAAAACCGACCAATCTGTCATCTACTCAGCCTATAAAAAAGGCGTCCCAATTTTTGTACCGGCTTTTTCGGATTGTTCGGCTGGATTCGGACTAATTCACCATCAATGGAATCGCAAAGGTGATATGGTAACGATCGATTCTGCGCGTGATTTTCTCGAGCTAACCAAAATCAAAATCGCCGCCGCAGAAACCGGCATTTTAATGATTGGAGGCGGCGTTCCTAAAAATTTTACTCAGGATGTCGTCGTGGCTACGGATGTTCTCGGTATTGAAAAGCCAATGCATAAATACGCTGTTCAATTGACCGTAGCCGACGAACGTGATGGAGGGCTGTCCGGTTCAACCCTCAAGGAAGCCAGCTCGTGGGGTAAAGTTGACACTAAATACGAACAGATGGTTTTCGGCGAAGCTACGGTCACAATGCCGCTCCTGATCAGTTATGCTTATTATCAGGGCAATTGGAAAAAACGGCCGGAAGCCCGCTTTAACGACCTATTTATTTAATGTAGATTCATTCATCAATTGATAGACAACTAATAACTAAAAGATATTTCTGCCTCAGTGACATAATTTTATTACCGGCTGTTTATCTAAAATATTACCAAACTTAAATCGGTGACCGAGCGACAAATTACAATTTGTAATTCTATTATTTTAAACGCGATGACGTTCGTGGTTAGATCGAAAGCTATATTCGTTTGCATTGGTTAGCTTGATTTTTTTTGCTAATTCTTAATCAATTATTTGCCTGTGGTTTTTCCCATTTAGCCCGATCGAGGCGGTCTAATTTAATGGCGTCTTTTACGCCAACAATGATAAAAACTAGAATGAAAACCCCGGCCAAAATTGCACCAATAACGTCAACTACCTTCCACGGGTTATTATTTAACACTACCACAGTAGGATTCCAGAAAATCAGTATCGTATTCACTATTACCACCAGAATACGAATCTCGGTCGGACCAATCTTGGCATATGATAAACGAAAAATACCTTCGGTATAAGCGCCTACATGGGCATAAATATTCAACAACAAATAACCAATGGCGAGAAACAGGCTAATATCAAGACGCATCAGTGGTGAAAGCCCAAACGCAACTAAAATAATCGTCGTCGAAAAAGCGTCGCACATATGGTCAACGAAATACCCATATTGTTCCCGTTCCTGATGACGCACCCGGGCTAATGTGCCATCAAGGCTGTCCGCCCACCAATGTAAAATAAAACCGAAGTTCGCCAGCATCAGCCACCAATTCGAATAGGTAGTTAACACATATCCAAGAGAAATGACTAAAGCCGCGACAATGCCTAAAATCGTAAGTTGGTCCGAAGAAACCCAGTTCGGCAGGGCGGCCGCCATTTTAGGAAGGTTACGTTTTTCCCATGGGCCGGTCCATGTATTGATGATTCGTTTGGCTTTCTTTTGATTTTCCATTACGTCTCTTCCCCCTAATTATTTTTCACATCTAATTTAGGTTTTTTGAAGATAACCAATTCATTAACAAAAATCTTAATAAACGGGCCAATTGACATTCCTATTATATCAGCTAAAATATAATGGAGATCAAAAAAATGGGTAAGCACTGATAAAGTACCCAAATTGAAAACAAAGTCCACCCCGGCTGTAATTACATTGTATTTCCAGAGTCTCTTGAAAAAATCGGCAGGAGTACGGGCAACCCGACTACTCCAGGTCCGAAAATAATACCAGGTAAAATTATGCAAAATGGCTAATTCAATCGCGCAAGCTCCGGCAACCGTAACCGGAATTTTTAATTGACCGTGCAATACCCAGAGCGATCCAAGATTAACGAGCGTTCCCAGCCAGGCTATTAATTGAAATCTAATAATTTTCTTGAAATTCATTTAATTAACGATGTTATAAATCATAAATTCTAATTGTTCATACGAGTGCAAATATAAAATATTTAAGATAGTTTTCAAACTCTAATATCTTTGCTGGAAATCCTTGAAAATATTCAAAGTTCAAATCGTTTAAAATAAACTCTTTGCGCTCTTTGCGAGAGACTAATTAAAATTTAAGCAACTTTGTAGCGGGGGTAGGATTCCTCCTTCAGGAGTTCCTCCGGAAGAACCTACGTCCCGAACGGTCGGGATATGAGCCCAACGAGCTATTTCACAGGTAATTTTAGTAAAGAAAGAATATTCAAAAAGATTATCCAGTTCTTAAAATAAATACCTTGCACCCTTTGCGAGAGATTAAAAGTATATGCTTTGCGCCCTTTGCGAGAGACTAATTAAAATTTAAGCAACTTTGTAGCGAGGGTAGGATTCCTCCTTCAGGTCGCACAGGACTCCTGTTGGAGAGTTCCTCCGGAAGAACCTACGTCCCGAACGGTCGGGATATGAGCCCAACGAGCTATTTCACAGGTAATTTTAGTAAAGAAAGAATATTCAAAAAGATTATCCAGTTCTTAAAATAAATACCTTGCACCCTTTGCGAGAGATTAAAAGTAAATACCTTGCGCTCTTTGCGAGAGACTAATTAAAATTTAAGCAACTTTGTAGCGGGGGTAGGATTCGAACCTACGACCTTTGGGTTATGAGCCCAACGAG
>DAOTJS010000011.1:0-69796 GCA_035448825.1 Fidelibacterota bacterium | reverse complement strand
CATTGTAAAGATTCTGATTGAGAGAAAGCCCCGTGCTGAAATAATTGGAAGACGTATCGTTAGTCGGAATGTAAACCCCCTGGTAGAATCGTTCACCTGCTCCTACAGTGGATCTAGTCGCTGAATAATCGAAACTGACGGACGGCAAAACAGTGCTATAAGAAGATCGGATACCTTCTTCTGCCATTTGCAATTGCTTATCGCTTATTTTCAAGTCCTGATTTTGCGATATTGCCAATTTTATACAATCTTTTAATGATAATGAATCGGCACCGTACATCAGCATTTGACCAATTAACAAAATAAAAATTACTCTTTTCATACCTACCAACTTAAACCTATTTTATATTTTTGCCAGGCCACCTATACCGGCAACTGCCAGACAATAAATCAGCCAGCAGATAAAAATTGTCCAGATACTCTTACTGGTTTTTACCTTAGATACAACTCCCACACCAATACCCAGCAAAATCACTTTCCAGAGAACAAAAAGATCGAGATTGGCGAAAAGCCGGAACCAGAAAGTAGAATCGTCCTGGAGAAATACGGCCGGGCTGGTATAAATCCGCACAGTCTGCTGAGACAACATCAGTGGAACTTTTACCGCATTAGCGATAATGTCCACCAAACTTGCATAAGCGCTCACCGCCAGCATACTTTTATACTTGACTTCGCCGCCAAATAAAAAATTGCTGACTAAAATCAAAACTCCCGCCACTACGGCGGTTCGCACCACGATGAAAACGGCACTGGTGATATAAGCGCGAGCCGAACCGGCTTGCTGATCTATTCGGTCGTAAGCCAGTGCTTTTTGTTCCTCGGTAAGTCGCTCACTCCGGGCGATATAATCTTTCTGCTCCTCAACCGTTAGCGGCGTGACGTATGGCATTCCTGCCAGCGCTACCAGAAGGACAAGCAGAACCGGCACGACAATATCCAGCCAGCCGGTTTTGACTGCTAGAGCCCGGAAGGTTGCCGATGGTTCCCAGAAAATTGAAATTATTTTACTAAAAATAGTCTTGTTTATATCCTCGCTCATTTTGATTTTCGCTCCATTGGTGATAAAAACTCGTGTTTTAGATAAATGAACATTCTAAAGGTTGTCAGGCTTTCCGCTTTAAGTTGAATTTTTTAAGCAATTCAGCCCAATTTCTTTCCAGAAAAGTGTGCGCTGCGTCATAAGTATTGTCAATTTCACCCTCAAGAATCGCTTCCTCGATCGCCGATTTGATAAATCCTACCGCTGGCCCGGGTGGCAGATTACAGAACCGCATAATTTCCTCTCCGCGTACCGGCGATTGGAAAGCCCGCAGACGGTCTTTTTCCCGCACGCTCTCGATTAGATTGACGACCCGGTCAAAATTGGCTCGATAGGTTTCAACCTTCTGAACATTTTTTGAGGTAATGTCTGCCCGGCACAGCAATATTAAATCATCTAATTCTTCTCCGGCTTCGACGATAAGGCGTCGCACGGCGCTGTCGGTAATCCCTTCCGAAGCAATGGCGATCGGTCGCAAATGTAAACGAGTCAGTTTGGCGGCGTATTCGATTGTTTTGTTCGGTAAGCGGAGTCGCTTCCCGATTTCACCAATCATTTGCGCGCCCAATTCTTCATGCCCGTAAAACGTCCAGCCCTTGTCGGGAAAAAATTGCTTGGTTAAAGGCTTGGCTACGTCATGCAAGAGAGCCGTCAGACGCAATTCAAATTTTGAACTCACCTGGGCAATATTGTCCAGCACCTGTAAAGTATGCTTAAAAACATCTTTATGATGATAGCCGTTGCGTTGATCAACTCCATCAAGAGCCGCGATTTCCGGTAGAATCAAATCCAGCAGAGTAGATTCCTGCAGCAGTTCAAAACCGCGCGAGGGGCTTTCTGACACCATCAAAATTTTGGTAACTTCATCGGTGATGCGTTCCTGCGATATAATTTTGATTCGCTCACGGACCTGCTCTATAGCTTTGAAAGTATTGGGCTCGATCCGAAAGTTCAACTGAGTGGCGAAACGAACGGCTCTCAGCATTCTCAGCGGGTCTTCGGAAAAAGTGGTAATCGGGTCCAGCGGAGTGCGAATGATTCCGGCGTTGAGGTCTTTTAAACCTTCGAAAAAATCCGTCAACTCTAGGTAATTCTCCCGATTCAAAGAAAGCGCCATTGCGTTGATAGTAAAATCACGGCGGGCTAAATCATCGCGTAAGCTGCTTTCGGTAATCTGTGGCTTGCGCGACGAATTTTCATACTCCTCCATCCGCGCCGTAGCAACTTCGATCAGTTTATCATGATAAGGTACCATAGCCGTTCCAAAGCGCGGATATTCAATGACGTTATCAACTTTCAGGCTTTTTGCCAGCTGATGGGCAAATTCTATACCGTTGCCGATGACTGAAATATCAATATCTTTAGTATCAATTCCCAGCAACCGGTCACGCACCACGCCGCCCACTAGAAAGACGCGCTTCTGATTGCGCTCGGCAACCGCGGAGATTTTCTTTAAAATGTCGGACAATGGATCGTCTGAAGTAAATAGAGAATTGAGAGATGTCATAATGAAACTTTTAAAATGCTCGTCAATTTACCAACATAGTCGGTCAATCACAACACTAATTGAAGAGCAAATGTTCCGTAAAAACGGGCTTATTTTCAATTGCATGATTGCAGGAAAGTGCTAATAAGCGCAAGTAAGTGCTTTTAAGTGCTAATAAGTGCTATTAAATGCCTAATTCTTTTGATAAAATCAAATAGAATCCAATGTGTTTCAGTGAAAACGGGCCAAACCAATTTCCGACCCGTCGCGAGTGGAGCTAAATTGATTTTCTGACATGCCAATTTCTTAAAAGTACTTAAAAGAACTTAATTCCAGAGCACCCTTTTTCATTAGCATAGTTATATTACACTTAGCTTCCTTCCGCCATTCGCTTATATTTCTGATAGCGCTCTATGACTTCTTCAGCCAGGCCTTTTCGCAACCTCTCGGATTCAGCTGGGAAAGACTTCTTGAGAGTGGCAAAGCGCACTTCGCCATCTAAAAATTCCATTAGCTTTCCATTAGGTTCTTTGCTCTCGAGCAGGAATGGATTTTTACCTTCGGCTTTTAGTAAAGGATTATACCGATAAAGCGGCCAATAACCACATTCGACGGCTTGTCTGGATTCTTCCTGAGAGAGCATTCCCTTGTAAATACCATGATTTATGCAGGGACAATACGCAATAATCAAAGAAGGACCCGGATATTTCTCGGCTTCCAACGCGGATTTCAAGAATTGGTTAGCGCTGGCGCCCATCGCCACCGAAGCCACATAGACGTTTTTATAATTAATCGCTAACATTCCAAGGTCTTTTTTGGAAGTCTTTTTGCCGGAGTAAGCAAATTTGGCTACCGAACCTAATGGAGTCGCTTTTGACGACTGCCCACCGGTATTGGAATAGACTTCCGTATCGAGCACCAGAATATTGACGTCATATCCCATAGCAATAACGTGATCGAGCCCACCATAGCCAATATCATAAGCCCAGCCGTCTCCGCCGACAATCCAGATTGATTTTTTAGTCAATATATCGCGATTTTTCCAGATTTCAGTCAATAGCTTATTGCCTTCCCATTTATCAGTCAGAGCGGCTTTGATATGATCGCCCGCTTCGCGCGAGAGGTCGGCATCGTCTTTACCGTCCAGCCAGGCCTTAAAAGCTTCTGACAGTTCACCATCGGCAGATTTGAGTGCTTCACTAATAATTTCAGCCAGATGCTCACGGCGTTGAATAGTAGCTAAAGCCATTCCAAAGCCATATTCGGCATTGTCTTCAAAGAGGGAGTTAGCCCAGGCCGGCCCGTGTCCTTTTTCATTGACTGAATAGGGACAAACCACACTGCCGCTATAAATTGACGAGCAACCGGTGGCATTCGCAATGATCATCCGATCGCCGAATAACTGAGTGATGACTTTGAGATAAGGTGTTTCTCCGCAACCTCCGCAGGCGCCGGAAAATTCAAATAGCGGTTGCTGGAATTGACTACCCTTGATGGTATCTTTCCGCATCGCGTTAGCCTTGACCGGAATGGTCTCAAAGTATTCCCAGTTTTCTTTCTGTTCTAGCTGCGACTCAAACGGCTTCATCACCAGGGCTTTTTCATTTTTGCGTCCCGGGCAGACATCGGCACAGTTACCGCAACCGGTGCAATCCAGCACCGAGACCTGCATCCGATACTCGTAATTTTCGAGGCCTTTGCCTATGGCTTTAATGGTTTCAAAAGTCTTGGGCGCTTTAGCCTTTTCTTCCGGAGTAACCAGTACCGGACGAATCACGGCATGCGGGCAGACAAAACTGCACTGATTGCATTGGGTGCAGTTCTCCTTGATCCACTCAGGAACATCAATGGCGATTCCGCGCTTTTCATATTTACTAGTTGCCGTTGGGAAAATGCCACCCGGCGTGAAGACGCCGCTGGGCAAATTATCGCCATTAAAAGCATTAATCGGCTGTAAAACTTTTTTAACAAAATCCGGCAAAGGTTTTGGCGGTTCGGCAGTTTCTTTAGCATCTGCCCAAGACGCCGGATATTTAACTTCATGAATGGCATTGATGGCCGAATCTACAGCCTGCCAGTTCATCTGGACGATTTTTTCACCCTTGGCGCCGTAAGTTTTTTGGATCGCATTTTTCAAGTGCTTAATGGCTTCCTCGAAAGGTAAAACCTTGGACAGCGCGAAGAAAGCCGTCTGCATTACCATATTGATGCGACCTCCGAGTCCCACTTCTCCGGCAATTCGATTGGCATCCACCGTATAGAACCGAACTTTCTTGGTTGCAATCGCCCGTTTCATAGCGGCTGGTAAATTGGCGTCGAGTTCATTGTCATCCCAGAGTGTATTCAGCACGAAAATACCGCCCGGTTTAAGATTAATCAGCATATCATAATTATTAACGTAACTCTGTTTGTGGCAGGCGACATAATCGGCCAGATTAATCCGATAGGGAGTATGTAATTCTTTCGGACCGAAGCGCAAATAGCTGACCGTCAAACCACCCGATTTTTTCGAATCGTAAGAAAAATAACCCTGCGCGTATAAATCGGTATTATCACCGATAATTTTAATCGCGTCCTTATTGGCGCCGACTGTTCCATCCGAACCGAAACCCCAGAAAATAGATTGAACGGTTCCTTCCGGCACAGTGTCAATATCTTCGGTGACCGGCAAACTGCGGAAAGTCACATCGTCTTCGATGCCAACTGTAAAACCGTTTTTCGGCTCAGGCAGTTTCAGATTGTCGAAAACGGCTTTAGCCATTGCCGGATTAAATTCTTTCTGACCGACGCCGTAACGGCCGCCGACGATTAGACGATTTTCTTTTTCTTTTTGTAAAACGGCACAGACATCAGTATAAAGCGGTTCGCCGAAAGCGCCGGACTCCTTGGTGCGATCCAGCACGGCTATCCGCTTGGCGCTTCTGGGCAGAGCCGCCAAAAAGTGCTTAGCCGAGAATGGGCGATACAGATGAACTTTCAATACGCCGACTTTCTCGCCTCTGGCATTCAAATATTCAGCTACGCCCTGAACGGTCTCGGAGCCAGAACCCATTATAACAACTACTCGTTCGGCATTGGGGTCTCCAGCATAATCGAACAAATTATAATGACGTCCGGTGACTTTCCCGACTTTCCGCATCATTTCAGCGACGATTTCAGGAATGGCGTCATAATATTTATTAGCCAATTCGGCTACCTGGAAAAAGATGTCCGGATTCTGAGCCGAGCCACGCAGTTGGGGATGTTCCGGATTCAAACAGCGCGCCCGGAAACGATCAATATCATCAAAATCAACTAAGGACTTAATCGTTTCGTAATCAATGACTTCGATTTTCTGAATTTCGTGACTGGTGCGAAAGCCGTCGAAGAAACTGACAAACGGCAAACTGGCTTTCAGCGAAGCTAAATGAGTAATTAGTGATAAATCCATCACTTCTTGCACCGATCCGGAAGCCATTAAACCGAAACCGGTCGTGCGGGTAGCCATAACGTCCGAATGATCGCCGTAAATCGAGAGCGCTTGCCCGGCTACCGCGCGCGCGGAAACATGAAATACGGCTGGCATCAATTCACCCGCAATCTTGAACATATTAGGAATCATCAATAGAAGACCCTGCGAAGCAGTAAAAGTTGTAGTCAACGCTCCGGCTGAAAGACTGCCATGCACGGCTCCAGCCGCACCGGCTTCACTCTGCATTTCAACCACTCGCAGTGGCTGCCCAAATATATTTTTCCGTCCTTGCGCCGACCATTCATCAGCCAATTCTCCCATCACAGACGATGGTGTAATCGGATAAATAGCGGCCACTTCACTCAAAGCATAGGCTATATGAGTTGCCGCGGTATTGCCATCCATAGTTTTCATTGTCTTAGACATGGTAATTCTCCATTGAATATTTTAATGTTTATAAAATTATTAGGATTCTTGTGGGGCTTTTCTGAATTAGTAAATTCATAACTTTCAAAACTAAAGAAAGTTACGACCAAAATGCCCAGAAAAGCAACCGCTATCTGTCCGAAATTCTTCCAATTTATTTGCTAGTTTAATCTCAACGGGGTAAATACTTTTTGAGACGGAATTCACAAGATAAATTTACTTTTTAAAAAGCAAAAAGGGCAATCATACGATTGCCCTTTTGCGGTGTCCTCATAGAGAGGAGGGAGGAGGGAATTCTTTTTTATTTGTCACTGGTCATGATAAAAAACGGTTTGTTTTCAAAACTCTTATACTTAGGACGCAGGCGATCCGTTTCATAAAATTTTTCGACATCTACTACTTTCTTGGTACTGGTGACAACTTCCAGATCAGTGTGTCCATAAACACCATTACGCAGGTTGACCAACAGACCGGATTTCCCATTCATAATCAGCTCAAAGGCAATGTTGCCATAAGCCATCGGCACGATCGAATCGAGGGCATCCGGATCGCCGCATCGCACCAAGTAACCGAGTTTCTGGCTGATGACGTTGATCTTATGACCATTATTATATTTTCCGGATAAGTCTTTAAGTTGCTTAGAAACAATATCACCTATTCCGCCAAGTTTTTTATGACCGAAGGCATCGGTTTCTTCACTCTGGAACATCATCTGATCTTGATTCTGCATCATAGCACCTTCCGAAACCAGGACTACCGAATAACGACTGGGATTAGTAAAGCGATCCTCCACCAATAGTTCGGCTAAACGCTCCATATCGAATTTGTACTCAGGAATGACACAGCGGTTGGCGGCTCCCGCTAGAGTTGGGAGCAAAGCTGAAAATCCGGCATATCGTCCAAAAACTTCGATTACCAGAAAACGTTCATGCGAACCGGCTGAAGTGCGCAGACTATGGGTCAATTCCAGCGTCCGTGTCACACAAGTGCTAAAACCAATGCAATAATCCGTGCCGGGCACGTCATTATCCATCGTTTTCGGAATGCCAATCACCTTAATGCCCGCCTTATGCAATGTGACACCATAACTCAGAGTATCATCCCCGCCGATCGGAATCAGGTAATCAATTCCGAGAAAATCCAGGTTTTTCAATACTTCAGGCGTTAGATCATTAACCTCAGCCGTATATTTATCCCGCAAATGCTCTGGTACTGTATCCAGTTTCACGTGGCTTGGCCGTGTGCGGGAAGTATGTAAAAATGTCCCACCGGTTCGACCGGCCTTGTTGACGATTTCCTGATTAAGTACTATGAAATTCTGACTATTGTCAGCATCTTTATCCCGAATGATATTGATCATTCCCGCCCAACCGCGCCGGATACCAATAACCTCAAAGCCCTCTTTCAATGCTCTTAAAGTAATACCGCGAATGGCCGGATTCAGACCCGGTACATCGCCGCCACCCGTCAATATTCCGATTCTCTTTTTCAATCAATGCTCCTTAATATTTCAATTAAACAAATTTACAATCGGATTCAATTTTAACATAAATTAAGCAAATTTTCAACTATCTCGTGAAGCCGCGGTTTTGGAATTTTTCTTAAAATGAATATAGCCGATCGCCCGCCAGAATATCCACAAAATCACACCATATACTATGATAAGTCCGAAAGTAATCCAGTATCCTTTGAGACTATTATTGAAAAAATTCATTGGCACATTAAGCAGTATTAAAAGCGGCAAACCAAGGAAAAGTGCGATGCCGCTGGAATAGACTAAATCTTCCGCTACCGGCGTTTTGAATTCTGGATCAGTTACCCGAATCATTACCAAGCCGGAGTTCAATGTTCCAGTCATTTCGGCAAAAATCGCCGCAAACCGTTCAAAATGGTAATCGTCAAATGCCCGATAACAGACATACTTCAGTAAATAATAATTGGCAATGCCTCCGATGACTGACATAATCAAAATCGGCGCCCAGTACATCCAGACTACTTTCAGACTGATGCCGCAGATCGAACCGACTATTAGGTAATCAACGAAAAGCCCAGCCGTGCGGGTCATTAATCCCGGATCAATCAAATAGCTTTTTTTGATTTTATCTAAAAACTTACGCATAGCCAGCGCCACTAAAAGCGCTATTACAAAATGAAACGCCCAAACAGTGGCAACAAATCCGCCCGCCCCGATTTTAAACAACGCAATTTCCACACCCTTGGCTACCCAGAATGAAATTAAATATACTACCCCGATTACTCCTACCTGAAAAGCCAGCGGCTCAATCGCCTCCATTGATAATGTTAAAAAACCGGCAATCTGTTTTTCACCCTTTTTTATAACACCAGTGCGCATATCGGAAGTAATCGAGTCCAGCCCTTGAATTAATGCCGTTTCGCCCCGCTTGATACCTTTATTGACAATAACCATACCGGCAAAATAAGCGATCAAATATCCAACAGCCGCAATCGTCAAACCCGCCATTCCGCCACCAGTAAAACCGAATTTTTCCCAACCTTTACCAATCGTAAAAGCCTGCCCCGGTCCCATACCAAATCCCATCGGCAATAGCAATCCAAGTCCCACAAAAAGATCCGGCCGAATAGTATAGACAAACCCAAAGCACACCAGCATACCGATTAATCCTTGGATTATGTAACTCGATAGCATACTCAAAGAAAAACTGAGAGGCCCTTTGCCCCAGGAAGTTTTTTCACCACGCAAACCAATAGCTACGAAAGTCAACGCCAATAAATGATAGACGTACAGCCCCATTCTTTCTTCGGAGATTGGGACAATGTTCAATATTTGCGAGCCCAGAATTAACCCGATAAAACCGGCAATCAGGTTATTCGGCACCAAATATTTCTGAAAAAAAAGACCGTAGCGACGAAAAACCGTCCCGGCAATCAGAAAAACACTCATAAAGGAAAAATCAAGAACCAGGTCTTTAAAATTCAGCGTGAAATTCCATAATTCCATCAGTCTTCCTCCAAATTAATTAAGAGATATTTATAAATCGTCATGTGATTTTTTTACTAAATGCCATCTGGCATTCACCATAAACTTCACTACCATCATATTATCAATTAAAATATAATCATAGTAAAGATAGTTGACTGGCTTTTATCAGTCGTCTGTCAATTTTTCTTCACTTGATAATAGCAGGCTTTTGGCGACTCGACTTTACCCTGTTTTTTTAAGCCTGCGATGACTTTAGCAACTTCATCTTTCGCCAAACCGGTCAATTCTGCTACTTCACCGGCTTTTAGCGGCTTACCGGCCTTTTCTATGGCAGACAGGATTTGGTTTTCTACTTCAGACATTTTCAATCTCCTTTGTAAAATTAATCAGTTAGAGTTAGCTGGAATATTTGGGCGATCCAGAGTCACCGGATCTTGCAGGCGCCGCTCGACACCTTTGGTCAATACTCCGGCTTGGTAACCATCAACAATCCGATGGTCGAAAGTTCCAGTAAGCGGTAAGATATCTCGAATGACAATCCGATCATCAACTACAACCGGTTTTTTGGTGATTTTTCCCATAGCCACAACTGCTGGAAGCTTGCCAATTGGAAAAAGGGCTGGCATACCGGTATGTAAACCAAAAGTTCCGATATTAGTCAACATAATGCTCCCGAACGGATCCGGTTTGATTTTCAAAAATGGAAATGCCCACCCCATATCGAAAATCCACCATTTTATGAACAAAAATACAGGCCGCCGAAAAGGCCAGGGAATTTTAGCTAATTTATCCTTGGCGGCAAAAGCGCCTTCCTCCTCACCCTGGCGCTTTTTTTCAACAACTTTCTGAGTTATCTGGCCAATTTCAGTGGCGGACAGTTCCTGACATTTTCTCAACACTAAACCGGTCATCGCCGTCCCGCCGACGTTTACCGATAAAAATAAATCGGCATTTTCTCGGGCGACTACCTGCCCCCGTCGGATAAAACAATTGACTTCCGGCATATCTTCGTAAAGCGCCCGAGCGATCGCCGCCGCCACAAAGTAAGTTATGGTCAAATGAATTCCGGCGGCTTTTTTTTCTTTGATATACTCCAGAACTGAGGTAACATCAACCTCGTAAGTTCCATAAATGCGGCTATCCTTCGGCGCTACATAAGTAGCGATCGCCAATTGACGCCAGCTACTCATTAGATTTTTCGTTTTACTCAATTTTCTCTCACCTTCAACCCAAAATTATCTCTAATTTAAAACATTGATAAAAATAAACGAGATAAATTTCAAGTATAACTATATTGTTCCGACAACAAATCAATTTAAAGGGCTAGAATTCGACTTTATCTCCAGTTAAAAAGAACTGTTGATTTATACAACTGCCACCATTACTTTTATAATAGTCAGATAGGAGTTCGAAATGAAAATCTTCGATAATAAAGGAATGTTGATCATCCCCAATCCGATGCGCGGAGGGCTCTCCGAAAAACCGAAGGTGTTGATAATTAATCAGTTATTTTGTCCTAATAGACATAACCTTATCACTCAAAGAGTCACTTTTAATGGCTACCCTGGCATTTTAATTAAAGTGCGACAAGATGGAGCGACTGGCTTGATTGCCCTTAGCCCGTTTTACGGTGAGCATTCGCGTTTTTCACTGGATATAGACTTGATTGACGGCAAATTACTGGAGCTGATGTGCCCGGTTTGCGAAGTGGAAATGCCGGTCATTTCGCAATGTGAATGCGGCGGCAACCTCGTGGCTTTTTTCCTTACTCAAGACTGTAATTTTAACGACTGTGTTGGAATTTGCACGCGGGTCAATTGCCACAATTCACGAATCAGGCATGGAGGTGAGTTAATTACTCGTTCAATCCTTGAATCGCTTTAGGTCGTTTAGGCTTTTAGGTAAATTTTTTATTCAAACTTATACGAAATTAATTGCTGGTAAGCCAGGGCATAACGTTTACCTAATTCTCGCAAAGACGGCGCATTAAAATGTAAGCCGTCACCCTTAGATTCCAAGCCCTCAGCTGAAACGCAGGCATAGTCCGGCAGAATGGTCTCCAGCTCTTTTAGAACTGCCGAAACATCCGGACCATAAGGATAACCAGTTGCTGTATTGATGAAATCTCCCAGCTCACCACTGATAAAAGGCAAGTTAGGCATACTTAGATCACGCCGAAAAGCCCACACCAGGGAAACTAATCGGTCACGATATTTTTCAGCTAAAATTTTATCTTTGGCGTCATCCTCGCCCTGATGCCAGAGAATAGCGCCGAGTATATTCTCATAAGTATCCGTCGCTAATGCGGCTTTTACCACTGCAACAGCTCGCTGATAATGGGGCGTACCCGGTAGCCAATTTTCAATCGCCGTAGAGCCTACTGCACAGGGTAAGAGCCCCACATTTTGCACTAGATTTCTTTTCAGAATCGAACTGGCGAAACTCATACCAAGCCCGACTCCTGCCAGGTCAACTCGATCGTCGTGCAATGGCTCGACGGCTTTCTGCCAGCGGTTATTTCTAAACATTTGGATTCGGTCATTGCTTATCGGCAGAACGCGATCCATTTCGCCCCGCCCCGCCATATTAGATTGACCAATCAATAAAAACAAGTGTCTGGTGTTCATAGGTTCTTTCGGTTAATGGAGCGGCTTTCAAATGAACGCTCCGGTTAGATTCTCAACAATTCGGATGGCATCATTGGCATTTTGGCCATAAGCATGTGCCCCAATCTGATTGGCGAAACTTTGGGTAACTGGCGCACCGCCCACAACGATTTTTACGGCACTGTTACTTTTAAAATAATCAACGATTTCTTTCATATACATCATCGTAGTGGTCAAAAGCGCACTGCATAAGAGGATATTGATCCCGGCGGCAACTGCTTCAGCGTACTTTTCTACACTACAATTAACACCGAGGTCAAGCACCTCGTAACCAGCGCCTTTTAGCATAATGCTAACTAAATTTTTACCAATGTCGTGTAGGTCGCCTTTTACTGTGCCGATAGCAACTTTGCCGCGCGCTTTATGATTGGATTTGGCCAGAATCGGCTCGATCAATGTCAATCCGGCTTGCATCGCGCGCGCCGAAATCAACATTTCCGGAACGTAAATTTCGTTCCGTGCAAAACGTTCGCCGACTTCACGCATAGCCGGAATCATTGATTCTTCCAGCAGTTCCTTGACATCTTGATTAAGATCGAGGGCATTTTGCAAAATCGCCTGCACTTTTGTGCGATCGCCTTTCAAAATTGCCAGATAAAGTTCTTCATTACGTGCCATTTTTTGCTCCGGAATATACATTATTTTCTAACAAACCACATAATTTAAAATGTTCGATCACTTTGGCTTGATTAACGCCATTTACAATGATTGCAATTTGCGGTTCTTGCTCAATTGAGGACGCCGGTTCAATTTGCCAGCCAGCTGGCGAATAATCCACATATTGATATTGATGACTGTCAAAGAGATAACCTTTCAATCGGTAAACATCATCAGCTACGGGGATGATTGCCTGACGTAGTTGTTCATAGTTCATATCGCCGGAATTCAGAATTATCGTAGCATATCGTGGGTCGCGGCATGGGGCAAATTCACCTTCTGGCACCTGTAAACGCTGGGGATTTTCCGGTAAATCCTTCGGCAGTTGGCTGAAAGTTGTCCGATATACATAGGCAGAAGGATTGACTTGCCGGATTAGACTTTCAGTCTGAGCTATTGCCTCCGGTGAAGCAATATCAACTTTGTTAATCAAGATAATGTCAGCCGCCTCGATCTGCGCCCGAATGCTCGTCAAGGTGTGGAATAATTTGCCCAGACTAGCTGGGTCAACGATATTTAAGACTTCCCGAATATAATAAACCTTATCTAATCCGGTTTCGCTTAACATTTTAAATATCACTCGCGGATCGGCTACGCCGCTGGCTTCGATTACTAGCTCGTCAATTTCATTACCCTCCTGAGTAAAGCGCTGGGGGATTTCCTGTAAATATTCGATAAATTTTCCCGCTAAACAACGGCAAAAAATACTGCCGCCCGGGATGCTAAGATAATCAGGTGTTAAATTGGCAAGGAGCGTCCCATCAATATCCGCCGGTGAAAATTCGTTCACCAAAAAAACCAGACGGCGCGACTGATTCTGACGGATAAGATTCTTCAATAAAGTCGTCTTACCACTACCTAGAAATCCCGTTACTAATCTAATCGGAATCATTTATTTTGTCCAGTTTTGAATTTCCAGCGGTCGAGAATGGCGGCTTTCAGGGTTTGCTGATCGGGAATGATGGAACTGAATTTTACCTCGCCGTCAATACAAATACTTGGCAGACTCTTCACTCCCAGCTTTTTCATCATACCAATCCCTTCGCTGGTGGTTATTTTATGTTCGCGAACAGTCGTCTTTATATCCAAATCGGCTGTGGCTTTGAGCGCGGCTTCGAGCATATATTTACAGGGAGCGCAGGTAGCCGAATCCAATGTGATAACGTCAAGGATTACATCCTCTCGTCGGGAGTAATCCGGTAAAATGATCCGATCAACTTCAAACTCACGGGCAGTCAATGTTCGGCGAGCGACCTCCCGCTGATACTCGTCGTGCACCATTTCGGCAACAGCTTGCAAATTCTGCGGCGGAACATTATAAGGTATATCACAACCGGGTGCCAGGATGAAACCTACCTGTCCGCCCTCATCAATATTCCGAATGGCTTCCAGGCGGCAGTCGTCAGCTGAACCCATCAGCAAAGCAACCGTCAGTTTCAGATTACCGCCGAATGATTTATTATACTTCTGAGCTAATTCTCTCAATTTAGGAAGCGAAATCTGCTCATCTACCGAAACGTTGTCGCAATTTGTTTCACACATACATTCCAGATTGCGGTCAACATCACCGCACACAAATAGCGAAGAAAGTCCACCTTTTGCCCTAATATGATCGAAAATCGGATTGAGCGCCGGCGTTATAAATCGCCGAAAGTGTTCCGGCGAAATCTGGCTGGTCATCGGATCAACAACCGCGATAATATCCGCTCCGTGCTTTAGATAAAAATCACTGGTTAGACAAGCTATTTCCTTACAATAAGCTAACAACTCGGTAACTTTTTCAGGATGATCATACATCTCGAGAAAAATTTCATTACCCATCAGGTGAAGCGCCAGGGTGAAAGGCCCGCAAATCAAACCGTAAATTGCCAGGTCTTTAGCAAAATCCTGGCGAATAATGTCCATAGCTCGGGCGACTTCCGGATAGCGACCTTGATTCAGGCTAAATTCCGGCAAGTCAGATAGGCTTTTGCCATTCAGCGAATCCAGAGGATGCGTAATGACCGACGGCGGCGCATCGTCCGCCCAAAGTAATTCGCATCCCAGCACTTCGGCTTCCAATTGTAGATCAAAAATTACCGGCAGTCCATCCGGACGATAAAGTTCATTGGCTTTTCTCAAGCCTTCAGCCATTAGTTCGCCGGACTTGAGATATTTTTCCGCAGTCTGACCAATCAACTTCCCACCATGACAGCCAACGTAAGGTACCCAGGGTACCCGAGTCGTTTTTTGGCGATTAAATGCCTGACGAACCAGCTGCCTTCCATATATCGAATTATTTTCCATCTTATTCACAAGGCAAATTTACTTTATATTCACATATCATAAATACTTTAATATCGAGATAACTTGTCTATATTTTATCAATTTATTGCTGTATATTATCATCGTGAAAAATATCATTCTATCGCAAGATAAGTTCATTACCGGTCCGAGCGGCGCCAATATTACTTTTCATCGCTTAGCCTGGGATAGTCGCCGTCAGCCGGAGAGTATCATTGCCGGATCAGATTTGCGCTATTACTCTCTTGTCAGCGCTACTACCGCGCTTCACTCCCATGAGTTTGCCGAATTTTTCATCATAATTAGCGGTAAAGTTCGGCATATTGTCAATGGTGAGACCCAAGACTTACAGGCTGGGATGTTGACTTTCATTCGGCCAAACGACGTCCATAGTTTTGAAAAACTGGACGATTCTGCCTGCGAAATAGTCAATGTCGCCTTTAAACTCGAACTTCTCCTCGATCTCAGCGCTTATCTGGGCAATGATTTTTTCCTGCGACGTTATACTGGACCGGTTTTGCCGCCAGTCTTTACCCTTTCAATCGCTGAAACTGAGGAATTAGCTCTTCAATTGATGCGACTCATTACACTTCAAAAAACTGATTTAGATCAGGCACGCGTCAAGCTCAAAATGATACTAGCTGAAATTTTCACGCGCTTTTTCCTCGAATGGCAAACGACCGATCCCAACCGCCCAATCTGGTTCGATAAATTATGCTCGGAAATGAAGCATAAAGAAAATCTGTCTGGCGGACTAAAAACTATGTTAAAACTGGCTCCTTGTACTCAACAACATCTATGTAAATGCTTTCGCCAATATCTCAACACTTCGCCCACTGAATTCATTAATGAACAGCGAATCAAATTAGCCGCCAAACAAATCATCGAAACCGATGAGAAAATCCTTGCCATTTCTCTCGAATACGGCTACAAGAGCCTAAGCCGTTTTTATAAAATGTTTCATAAATATTACGGCGTCTCGCCGGCTCGCCTGCGCCAAATCAGTCGCCGGAAAGTCATTCCTCTATGAAAAATGTTACAGGCGACAGACGAACATCCTGGTAATTGAATCAGATTATGTATCTGCCACTTCTATTAATAAAAATATTTATCGGCTATTTAGGTTTATCCCGCTAAGAAAAATGGATTGAACTAATAAGCAAAAATATTAATGTTAATAAATTCAATCATAGAGTTTGGATTTAGATAATGAATATAGTTCAATCTTTTGAAAAAATCAGCCTCGCCGGTAAATAATGGCGAGTGCGATGCAGTGCTTCTATTGCAACATATTTAAAGAAATAATTGTCATATTCCGGGCGGTAATCACTCAGAGTTAGGAGGTGGACGACTGTTTTGTGGCTCGGGTTGAGGTTTTCGAATACGGTACGTAATTGGTCCTCATTAAAATCTACTAAATGGATCACATCACAATCGAGTTGGTTTATCTCTTCAAATTGGAACGGATCATTGACCTCGACTTCAATTTTTACCTTTTTGCGGGCTGAACCTAATTCATCACTTAGAGCGGTCATAATTTCAGCAGGGGGTTTGCCGACATAAATAAAATGATTCCGAGTCAGGTACATCCGTTCAGAAATACCAATATTTGACATTTCGCCACCGCCGGTAGTAAATGCCAATTTCTCGAATTCTTCGAAAATTGGAGAAACGCTATTTCCAGCAACTAATTTTTTATTATGACTGCCGAGGAATTTAACGGTTTCATGGGTTGCGGTCGCCAGTCCGGAGAGACTGCCCGCCAACCATTCCAGCAGACGCCGAATTTTGAGTATTTCGGCTCCATTGCCATTAAAGTTAAAAATAGTAGCGCCGGCTGGTATTTCATCGCCCTCATTACAAGACCACTCAACTTGCAATTGTTCCCCGGCGCTTTCTAATAATTTTTCCATTATAGCACGCCCAGAAAATAAAGCGTCGCTTGACATCACTAACCGACCGGACGAATGGAAAGGATAGAGGGCGATACTCTCGGTTGTGAGATCGCCCTCTCCTATTTCTATTTGCTTCATCCAGTTGAGGATTTGCTCAACCATCTAACTAATCTTCGGGCTCGATTTCCATTTCGCCGTCATCAAAATCCATAACTAAGCCCAGTAAATCGTCCAATTCGGCACCGATACTTCCCAAACCAGAAGGGTATTCCATCCTCTTAATCTTTTTTACCTTATGTATACCACATGGCTGTTCTTTCAGGATTTTTCTCTGCTCATCAGTCAGAGTTTTAAGAAATTCGACTCTTTGATCAATTTTGTTTTTGAACAGCTTGGCTTTAGTGTCATTGATTTTTTTAACACTTTCGTCAATTTTCTTTTGGTCGAGATTTTCAATAGCCTCCTTCAAATCCAGATGAGCTAGTTTTAAATCGGCCTGTAGGGGTATGTTCAAACGCTGATATTTGACCATAATCTTTTTATGGTCTACTTTCTGCTGATCAGTTAGTTTAAGTAGATCAGCCATTGGCGCTTTACATTGCCCTTGACAATGCGTTTCCTGCGCACCCTTCAAAGCCTGCTGACAGGGTTCCGTTCGACCTTTAACCGCCGGCTGTGCCATAATCAGAGCCGGGATAGTTAACAAGATCAATCCTAAAATGAAGTTCTTTTTCATTTACACCTCCTATTTTTGTTGTTTTTCTATTTTACCAGTCGGGGGATTGAGAGATTTCATTAAATGTCGCCGGAAACGATTATCGAAAATCATATATTTCAATTGCTGGCTAGGGGTCAAAATCGAACTCAATCCGCTGATAAATTTCTCTTTTTCGCTGATAATGTCTTTTTCAATTTGGGCTATCGCTCGTAAATATTTCTTAACATCGGACTCAGTAATAGTGGTATCGGTATTTTGAGTAATTTGATCAATTTCCTGAACCAATTGCCTCTGTTGATGTTGCATTTTACGAACGTTATCTTCATACTGTTTCAACTTGGGGAAAAATTTTTCGGATTGTTCCGGCGTTAACGCTAGAAACTCGGTCATTTTATAAATACGCAGAGTTTCCATTTTTTCGCGTCTCTCCGCCATCGTAGCTTCCGATTCGTCGAAGGAATCCGGCTGAGCCGCCAATTGGCCGGCGAAACTCAGTAATATTATCAATGTTAACGATAACCAATTTGTTTTCACTTTTTATCCTCCCGATAAGTTAAAATATTGAATTTTCAATTTCTTTTAAGACCAATTCAAAATCTTGATCAGTCAGATAGGCGATGGATTCAACATAGTCGTCGATTAGTAGGTTATTATTGGTAGCTAGAACCACTGTACTTATTTTATGACGTGTTTCATTGGTAATCAGATCATTCTCATTAAGATTCAGAAAGTCGAAAGCATCGTCTGGCATTTCACTGAAATAACCGGAATGGGTCAAATCCATATAAAAGTCAATGATATTGTCATTAGATAACCATTGCGAGGAACCAGATGGGTTGCGGACCAGATTGAAACCGATAATGATAAATATCAATATTGAGGCTAAAACCGGCACCAGATAGGACCTTAATTTTCTAGGACGCCATTCATTATGGAGTCGGTTCTGAATTTTGACTACTAATTCAGCTCCATAATTTGGATCAATATTGACTGGATCAGGCTGTAAATCATTTAACAAGTACTGTATTTCGTGACTGAATTGGCGGCAAGTTGGACAATCTTCCAGGTGATTTTCAACGAGTCTTTTATCAGATTCATCCAGGTCGCCCGTATAGTATAGCGGTAATAAATTTTCGATTTGTTTACAAATTTTCATAAGTCACTCCCATCTTGAGGAATACTTCTCGCAGGTTTTTAACGGCATGGGAAAAATTTACCTTGGCGGCATTTTCAGTTATGTTTAAAACCGCCGCAATGTCCTTAAAGGATAATTCCTGAAAAGAGCGCAGAATAACAACCATTTGCTGGCGCGGTGGCAGTTTGGCGATGGCTTTGCGTAAAAGGTCGCGATTGGATTGATTGCTTTTGAATTCATCGGATTCGACCGCCGAGTCAGCGAACTCGAGTCCTAGAGTTTGCCTGATTTTCATTCGCCTTAGGTAATTTAACCCTTGGTTGATGGCAATGCGGTAAATCCAGGTTTGGATGGAAGATTCCTGCCGGAATTTGGGTAAGTTTTTATAAACTTTTATGAAAGTTTCTTGGGTCAAATCGTCCGCCTCGGCATGACTGCCCACCATGCGCCGGAATAGTCCATAAATGCGCTGGTGATTTTCACGTACCAAATTGTTAAACGCCTGTTCATCATAGACTGGGTGGTTAACGTTTTGTTTAGCCAAATTGTATAATTCCTTTTCACGTTGCGTTAGACAAAAAACGCAAGTAAAAGGTTAAACATAAATTTTTAGATAAAAAAAGATATTTATCGAACGATTATGGCGTTTGATAAAAAGATCAGCTTTTCCGGAAAAATCCGGAATCTGAACCTTATTGAAATTCTATAAGAAGAGCTAAGCTATTCTTGTTTTTCGTGCGATTCTTTTTTTTCAGTCCGCGGTGGATGGGCATCAGCAATGCGGATAGTCCGACCTTCGAACTCTTTACCGTTCAAAGCGTCGTGCGCCTTACTGGCTTCTTCAATCGAACCCATTTCGACAAAACCGAAGCCCTTGCCTTTAATTACGTTGGCACTTTTGACTTCCCCGAATTGGGCAAATAGCTGGGCTAATTGCTCGTCGGTAACAGAATATTTCAGATTGCCAACATACAGTTTACTGCTTTCCATTCAAACCTCCATAATAAATTCAAGTGTTAGACATAATGTAGATAAACGCGGAAGTCGAAGTGAATTGCACTACTAACCCCGACAAGGTTACATTATTTAACACCTATGAGCATCTCCCTCTCGCAAGATGAAGATCAAACCTGGTATAAATTGCTAATTCTAAGTCAGTCTTTCCAAATAACGCGTTATTTTAATAACAAAATCTCTGCAATTCAAAGAAAATTTGCAATTAACCGGGTTTTTATTAGAAAATAAATAATTATTTCCCAGTAAAATCAGCAGTTTGCTTTATCCTCTCCGTGGAATAACTTCTCCGTGGTTTCTTTTTACTTTAACTGCTACGCGGTACCAGAAAAAAGAAAAAAAATCCTGTTAATCTTGTCTAAAAATAAAAAAATCTTATCCCGCCTAGCGGGACTCTCTCTTCTGAGACTCCTCCGGAGCCTTCGGAGTTAATCTGGTCTGGAAATTCAACCGCTCTGCGCCAAAACCAATTTAGCCTCGCTTAGGGTGTGACGGAAATTAGTTTAGCTATTCATTTTCTATTTGTATATCCTGTTTTTCGCCAGTCCGATTATTTTAGAGCTGATAATCCGTCATGAAATTTTCATTTTATTTTTTCGTCTTTACACCTATATTTCCGTCGCTATCTTATGATTGAACACTTAAAATTTTTCGGATAAAAGGAGGTTTTGGCTATGTTCAAGAATCATCCGAAAGGACTGGTTGTCGCCTTTTTTACCAATATGGGTGAAAGGTTCGGCTTCTATACGATGATGGCGATTCTGGTTTTATTCCTTCAGGCTAAATACGGTATGAATGAAAGTACCGCTGGCAATATCTATAGCTGGTTTTATTTCAGCATTTACGCGCTGGCATTATTGGGCGGCATACTCGCTGATTCGACCAAGAAATATAAAACGGTGATTCTCTTCGGACAGATTATTATGTTTGCCGGATATTTTTTACTCGCTATTCCCGGGCTATCATTAACAATAAGTCTCATCGGACTTTTTACTATTGCTCTCGGGAATGGTCTTTTCAAAGGAAATCTGCAAGCGGTCGTCGGTCAGATGTACGACAACGAGCAATACTCGAAAATTAGGGATTCGGCTTTTATGATTTTCTATATGGGGATTAATATCGGGGCGTTCTTTGCTCCTTTTGCGGCGACTGGAATACGCAACTGGTGGTTGAAAGTCAACCACTTTTTGCACGACGGCAGTTTGCCTGCGATTTGTCATCAATACATCAATGGAACCTTAAAAGATGCGAGTGAATTGCAAACTCTTGCCAATCGGGTGAGTTTGAGTGGTCCGGTGACTGACCTTTCCGCTTTTGCCCATGATTATCTGGAAGTTTTTTCCACAGGATACAATTACGCTTTTGGAATTGCCGCAGTGGCTATGATTATTTCGTTGCTGATTTATGTCGTTTTTAATCGGCATTTGCCCAATAAAGAAAAGGTGTCGGTCGAAAAAAATTCAGCGATAGCGTTAAATATTCAGCCACTGACGGTTTTAATCGCCTTATTAGCGGGAGCCGTGGTGGCATTCCTGGTAAGCCTGGTAATTGACATTGGCACCGGAGCCGCCATCGGGCTATTTGTGGCGTTTGTGACTTGGATTCTAATTGTTTCGAAAAAAGAAGAAAAGCCGCGAGTTACGGCCCTGCTACTGGTTTTTTTCGTAGTGATATTTTTCTGGATGTCTTTTCAGCAAAATGGCTTGACGCAGACATTTTTTGCCCGCGACTATACGGTCAAAACAGTCAATCGGATAACTTATATGTTCTTCACATTGGAAAATATACTTACGGTAATTGCCTTCGTAGCCGGACTGGTTTTGGTACTTGGCCGTAAGCGCAGTCGCCGGACTCGTCTGATAGGTGGAATTATTTTGGTAGTCAGTGGAGTTGTCGGATATTATCTTTTCCAGCAAGGCAATGACCAGAATCCGATTTCGCCGGAAATTTTCCAGTCTTTCAACCCGCTTTTTATTGTATCGTTGACTTTCGTTGTAATGGGTGTTTTCGATTGGCTCAATAAAAAAGGCAAAGAGCCTTCTACGCCGCGAAAAATCGGTATCGGAATGATCGTTGCCGCGATCGGTTTCGGCGTACTGTTAATTGGCTCGCTGAATTTGGTTTCACCGCACGAATTGAAATTCGTTGACGAATCCGGTGTTATTAAATACAGCCCGGTGCCGGATTATTCCCGAGTCTCGCCCTACTGGCTGATTGCATCTTACTTAATCCTTACCATTGCGGAATTATTACTGAGTCCGATGGGGCTATCTTTCGTGTCCAAAGTCGCACCGGAACGTTTTCAGGGACTGATGCAAGGTGGCTGGCTACTGGCGACGGCGGTCGGCAGTAAACTGGTTTTCGTCGGGAGCACTTTCTGGGGCATTCTCGATCTCTGGCAACTGTGGTTGATTTTCGTGGTTTGTTGTCTGCTCTCAGCCGCTTTTATCTTTTCGATTATGAAGCGACTGGAAAAGGCGACTAGCTAAACTTCAAATATTTGTAAATATTTCATCTGAAGCCTTTGCTGCTTTGCGACATTACCGCTAAATGGCGGTAATTTTGCGACAAGTTCTGGTAAATAATCGTGTTTTGAATTACATTCATTGTGGCTGAAAAACATTTGAGACAATCGGATGACGCAGATTAAATATATTACAGGGCCGCTGAAATCCGGCAAAACCGCCAAGGTAATTCAGGAAGCGGTTAATGTTCTCCGCTCGGGGCAGACGGTTGGTGGGATTCTGCCTTCGCGCGAACACATTGATTACATAAAAAGGGAAATTTTGCGAGGTCAGCCGGCTTTAGCGCCCGGTCAGCTATTTTTAGGCACTTACTATGCCTGGGCCGAGCGGATTCTGAACGCGTGCCATTACAGTTTCCTCACTATTCAATCTGCTGAAGAATGGCTCAAACTGCATGACATTTTAAAACAACCTTCAGCGGCTAATTATCACTCATTTCCCGGCTATATCCAGATTTTGCAAAACATTTTCGATGATTTTCGAGAAAGCGGATTGACATCCGCGGAATTAGAATCATTAGCCAAAAATTCCGGCGAACAGGAGTTGACCGAATGGGTCAGGTTGTTTAATAAATTACAGCAGACTTACCGCCGGGATAACGCTGGCCCTTCCGGCGAATCACTCGTAATCGCCCTTGAACTACTTAAAAATAAACCGAAAAGCAATTTAGGTGAGTTGCTGGTCATTGACGGATTTTACGAATTCACTCCGATTCAGTACAAAATCCTGCAAGCTTTGACTCCTTTTTTTAGCAAAACAATCTGCACCAGCATTTATGATCCCTCTCATCCAATTTATGAATATTGCCAGAATCGCCCCGGCTTATTGGGTTCTGGTGAAACGGTCACGTTGCCAGTGAGGACAATTTCTTCTGACCCATTAAAATCCCTGAATTCGAGCCTTTTCAAGGAAATAATAAAACCCGATGATTCCGCAACCTTAAATACCGTGAGCAAGTGGAAAAATGAGTGGAACGCGCCGGTAAAAATCGTTCAGTGCCCCGGTCGGCGGTCAGAAATCGAGACCGCCGCCCGCACGATCAAGCGCTGGCTATCGGAGGGAATGAATCCCACCAGAATCGGAATCACATTTCGGGGTAGTTATGATTACAAAAGCTTAATCGAACTAATTTTACCCAGTTTCGGAATCCCGATAGCCACGAAAGCTCAGAACCTGCTGCTCAGCGAACCGGCTCAATTAATAACTCGCATCGTCAATCTCAATCTGGAAAACTTCAGTCGCCCGGTTTTTATTGACCTGTTGCGCCTGCCGGTTTTGCGACGTTTTTACGGGGCGGATTTATTACAGGAATTGGAAATTTATTCGACCGAATGGGGCTTGCCTTCTTCCAAATACGATTGGATAACTCGCTGTCGCCAGCAGCTTGAATATCTCCAATTCGTTCTCCAAATTGGTCAAGATGAGGACGATCGTGAACGTCGCAACGCCCAGTTACAGATTCAGGATTTACAGGCGATTCAGCCGCTGTTGACTCGATTAATCGAGGAACTCAGTTTACCGGAAAGTGCTGAGTGGGGTGAGTATCATCTTTTTTTTAACAAAATATTGGAGCGTTATTATCCGCCAGACCAGCCGGATGAGGTACAGACGATTAAACCGATAAAGTTAATTTTAGAGCAACTTGTTCGCCTCAGAGATTCCCACACCAAGACCAGTCTGGAGGAATTAGCTGGAATTTTGTTGCATTTTCTCGATACTGGAGAAAATGAGGCAACGCTTTCTCCTTCCGGAGTTCTTTGTGCCAATTTGATGGATACCCGCGCTTGGGATGTGGACGGACTGATTTTACTGGGACTAATTGACGGAGAGTTCCCGGCGATTCATCCAGAGAATCCATTATTCCGCAAAGATTTAAGATCGCGACTCAATCAGTTAGCTAATCAGTCTCTTTTCGCCGAATCCGCCTTCGATCTGGCTGAGGAAAAATTTTTATTATATCTCCTTACTACGCGCGTTAATCAGAGAATATTGATCACTTATCCGGAAGCGGATAATAACGGGCGAGCTTTACCGGTTTCGCCATTCATTGATGAAATATTGGCCTGCCAACCTGCGAATACGGAACAAAAAATCGTAGAATGGGAAGCGATTCCAGCCGGACAGGTTCTGCCGGATTCAGTTAATTGCAGTTCAGATAGTGATCTTCTCCAAATTGTGCTGGCCGAAAAAATTGCCCGCGAAGATATTGAAAAACTCACTGGCCTGATTGATAGGAAAATTTTCGCTGAGCTTTCAATGCGCCTTAATTGCGAACTTCAGCGATTGGCAGGCGACGGCATTCGGAACGGCGTTTTGCCGGAGCAAAGATTTTACCCGGAATTTCTGGCTAAGCCGCTTTCGACTACCAAAATTCAGAATTATGTTGATTGTCCGTTTGCCTACTTATGTGCCCACATCTGGAATATCGAAGTCTCCCGCGAACCCCAGATCGGGCTGGACGCTCTAACGGAAGGTCTTTTGATTCACAAGGTTCTGGAGCAGTTCGTCCAGGATTTCCTGTGCAGTCAACTGCAAAATTGGTCGGATTTTCTCGAAGAAGTCGACGATGATTTTCTAAATGGATTAATTGCCCGGATAAACGCACTTTTCCGACCGAAGTTATATTTCGTTCCGGATTTGTTATGGGAACAGGATTTGAATAATTTAAAGGTTGGATTACGCAACTTTGTCGAAGAGGAACGGCGTTACTGCCGGACCGGTTTTGTCCCGATTCTTACCGAAAAAATGTATACTTTGAATGACGCTTTCCGGATTGGAAATGACCCGGCATCGCCAGTGACAATAACCGGAAAAATCGACCGCATTGACCGCAATTCCTCCGGTGAACGCTTTTTGGTGATCGACTACAAGCGCTCCGACAGTGGCATTATAGACATTGTCAATGGTGCCCAAAGAGGACAGCAACTCCAGATTCCGCTCTATTTGCTGATACTTTTGAAAAACAGGCCTGCCGAGCAAGTCGGCGGCGCTTTTTATTACTCCTTTAAGGATGGTAAAAGGACGCGCGGGTTTCTGGTTGATTCGAAATTTGAACACACGTCGGGACTGACTCAATCCGATCTTAATGAGTTACTAGATGAAACTCAGCGAAATGTCACAGCGATTTTGGAACAAATTTACCGGGGAAATTTCAGTCTATTGATGCGTAATGAAAACCGCTGTCGCAGGAATGATTGTGATTTCTACGATTTGTGCCGAATTGCATCCAGTCTCAAAAATTCACACCAACAACCAGCAACCTAATCCCGCCAGGAGCGCACCGGAAAGCGTACAGACTAAATTGACGACATCATTATTGATCCAGCGGTAACCGGAGATCAACGAGGTCGGTTGACCATTACAGTGCTTGACTTTTTCGGTGGTTTTCCGGCAGACCGGACAGCGATACTGCGCTTGAATCGTTCCGCCTAATACGGAATCAATCAGCGCTCCGAGAATGCCACTTATAATGATGATCAGTGCAATCTTCATCAGCGATTGTTCTAAAGGAAAAATTCCGCTCAGCGTCAATATACCGGCGCCGACGAATACTCCGGAAGTGCCCAATACCGTCACGCCGCCGGAAGTGCCGGCCGGAACGGTTTTGCCGGTTAGTATGTGAACCGGTTGACGTTTCGAAAAAGTGCCGATTTCGGTGCCCCAGGTGTCGGCAGTCGCAGCCGCCAGCGAGCCCAAAAACATCAAATAAAAAATATCCATTTCAGTATAAAAATATAGGATCGCCATCACCAGCGAAACCCCACCATTGGCATAAACCTGCATCAGATCACGATTACTGCCTTTTTCTTGCATAATAGCTAATTGGCTCTTGCGGGTTTTGCCGAGTTGGGAGAGAATAGACGATAACACGAAAAAAGTCGCCATCGGGATAACCCAATTGATACCGCCAATCGAAAAAACGATCGAGCCTAGAAACATTGCCCCGGCGGCGCCTCCTGCCGTCAGTGCTTTCAAACGATATGCTGTATAAGCCAGTAAAAATGAAAACAGCACCCACCCCATTACCGCAATCTGCCCCTGAAAAGTCAAACTCTGCATCACATCAATCATCAAAGCCGCACTCAACGGCAAACTCAAATTATCGGAACCAGCACTGGAAATCGCCTCAGCCAGCATAGCCACCACGCCAACGGTAACTGCCATCACGATCAAACTAGGCCAATTCGGGATCGGTGTGCCGTCCAGCCAGCGAAAAAGCGGCAGAAATGCCATTATGATAATAAAAGTAATAATAAAAACAACTAAAGAACCCTGTACCGATTTTGGGTCTTTCCAGAAATTGAATCGGCGTGGTTTTTTGATCGTCGTACCGACTATCGAAGCCAGCGGATCCGCCAGAGTCATTACCATCATCCCGAGCATTAAAATCACCGGATCAGAATACCAGTACATCCCAATCAAAATCAAAAAGGTCACTGGGAAAAAAACCGTGCCGTAAGAACGTCGCTCGGTCGTGTGCATTCCTTTCATCTGACCGGCTTTCAGGGCAACGGCATTCAATAAAATAAATATCACAGCCAGCACCGCGGGTTGAAGCGCTGATTTAAAAAATAAGGGACTGAAAATTACAAAAATTCCGACGCCGATGTGAACGAACTGGCGGGTCTGTTCGCCGGTCAGGCGACTTTTCCGACGTAAAACTTCACTCAAGCCCACAATTCCCAGAATCAGAACCAGAAAGCAGGCGAAAGTGATCCATTCCGAAGAAAACGGTATAATAATTGGCATTTAGCTTTTACTCTCCATAAAACGCCAGAATTTTAGGCTTTTTAAAATTTATTTCCAAAAGTTTTGATGCTTAAATTAGTCTATATGACCAACTTAGCCAGCGAACGCGAACAGTTCATTAAAAACATCACGGAGAACCAATTCGTTTCCGCCGCCGCCGGAACCGGCAAGACCACCGTTCTGGTCAAGCGCTACCTGGAAATTTTGCTTTCGGGAACTGCCGACTGCGACCAGATCATCGCTATTACCTTCACCGACAAAGCCGCCAACGAAATGAAAGAGCGCGTGCGCTCATCTCTCCTCAAGAACGAAGCCGGTTTAGAACCTGCGAAAATTGCCGGCTTGATCGAGCGCCTGAACACCGCCCCGATTTCGACCGTGCACAGTTTTTGTCTCCGTATTCTGCGGGATAACGTCGGCGAATTGCCTTTCGACCCACTTTTCAAAGTATGCGACGAAATTGCGGAAACCCTGTTCCGCGACCGTTTTCGGCAGAAATTCCTGGAGCGTAAAATTACTGAACGCGATGCCGATCTTACGACGCTAATCAATTCGATAACACTCGCCGAATTATCTGGATGGCTGGATTTGATCTACGAAAAGCAGGCCGAATGCGCGCCGATTCTGGAACGTTATAAAAATCTCAATGTAAGCAGTCATCTTGCCGACGTTGAAAAAGCCTGCCGGGAATACAATCTAAAATTGCTTTATGAATATTTCAGCGACAGAACTGTCAGCGATATTATTAAACGAATTTCTGCTTTCGATTCACGCAAATCCGACGACGCTCTGCAATCGGATTTCGGCATTATCTTGAATGCTTCCGCTGAAGTTCTCGACCGGCATCAAATACCGAATTCACTCCAGGACGGCTCTCTGCGTAAAGCGCTGGACGATAGAAGAAAAGGCACAGCCACGGTCTGGGGCAATGAATTGGAAATAGCGCGAGAATTGCATAGCCAATTGGCCGCAAAATTTGGATCAATCAAAGACGAATTTCTTATTTTCGATCCGGAAATTGAAAAACTTCACGCTAATGTAATGCAAAGTCTGGCGCGCCTGGCATTGGATTTTCTGCAAGAATATCGTGCGGAAATGCGCCGCAAAGCTCTGCTGGATTTCACTGGAATTGAGATCGAAACCGAAAACCTGCTGGCGCGGCGATCGCCGGAAATTGTGCGTTACGTCAGGAACTTTAAACATTTGCTGGTTGATGAATTCCAGGACATTAATCCGATTCAGTATCGCATAATCCGTTTACTTCAGGAGCTCAATCCTGATTTGATTACGTTTTTCGTCGGTGATGAAAAGCAATCCATTTACCGTTTTCGTGGGGCGGAAGTCGAGATATTCAACACTTTGCGCGAGCAGTCGGTCGTCCAGCCTCTGGCGACTAATTACCGTAGTGTTCGGGCACTAATGGATTTTTACAACTATTTCTTTGCGCAATTTCTCGGTACCGAACCACCGGCGGAACGTTATGCCGCGCATTACCCGCTACCGATTGCGGCTAAAGATAATTCTACTTCTACTGAACCGCCGGTTGAACTGCTTTTAATCGCAGAAGACGAGGAGTTCGCCGCGCGTCTACGCGGCGGGAAACCAGACGACAAAGTTCTGGAAGCCAAAGCTATCGCCGATCGCATTTGGCAATTGCATCAAGCCGAAATAGTCAGAGAAAACGGCATTATCCGCGCGGCTGAATTCGGCGATATGACGATTCTCCTGCGTTCGCGCACCCATCAATCCCGATTCACAGATGCTCTGCGCCAGGCTGGAATTCCTTTTTACGTGGTAACGGGAATCGGATTCTACGACCAGCCAGAAGTCGTGGACTTGACTAACTACCTGCGAGTATTATGGAACTGGCACGACGAGATCGCTTTAGTGGGGACACTGCGGTCGCCGCTGGTCGGATTGAACGACGCTACTCTGACCGAATTAGCCCGCGCAGAAAGTCTATGGCAAGGGATTAATCAATATTTGAAAAATGGAAAAGAGTTCGCGCTGGAAGCCGACGAAGCCGTGCGTCTGCAAAATTTCTATCGTAACTATACCGAACTGAACGAACAAATTACGCAATTGTCCACTGCCGAAATGATTAATCAAATTGTGAAACGGACAAATTTTCCAGCGCTTCTGGCCGGATTACCCGACGGCACCCAGAAAATTGCTAATGTCAAAAAATTGATTGATCTGGCGCTGGAATGGGAAAAAGTCGAAAGCCTCTCGCCGATTGATTTTATCCGGCGCATTCGCATTTATCGGGCTAAGGAAGTGCGCGAAGGTGAAGCCAATCTCTCCGCCGCCAAAGGCGATGCTGTAACGATTATGACGATTCACGCGGCTAAGGGTCTTGACAGTCAAATCGTTTTTCTGCCTCTGCTGGCCAATGAAATCAATTACCGGACTGATCACTTCCTTTTTCATTCTGATTTCGGCGCGGCGGTCACTATTAAAACCGATAAAAAACAATCTTATTCATTTCGCTACAATCAATTGAAACGTCTCGAGCGACGCCGGACATTAGCCGAGGAAAAACGCTTGTTGTACGTCGCTATGACCCGCGCCCGCTCGTATTTAGTCTGCTCGGCAACGGTGCCAGACAAATCCAATAAAACGGATAAATCGCTCTGGGATTTAAGCACCGAAATTTTTACTGATGCACACGAAAAAAACCTCTGTCGCATCGTACGATTTACCAAAACAGAAATCGAACAGACGGCACTTCCTGCCGGAATATCAATCGCTCTGCCGGTCGAATTAAACGACGAGGAGTTGCGGAGAATTCGCGCTCAAATTCAACCGATCGAGTTCAAACCGCCGGTCCGAAAGTTAACCGCTACGGCTCTGGCGGAATGGCTTATCGCCGGTGAGAAAATCGTCTCCACCGCCGAGCCGGAAACCGATCAGGCGCTTTCGCCGCAGGAGTTGGGCACTTTGATTCACAAAGCCTTCAGCTGGTGGGATTTTCAGTCGCTGGACTCGTTTCAAATTATGCTCGACGATTTACTACGTCCCTACCGACTTACCGCCCCTGAGGCGCAGAAAATTACCGCTGAACTTACCAACTGGGCTAAGCCATTGCTCGCTTCCGATAATCATCTACGCCAACTTTTGACTTCTGCCAGAAATCGGCGGCGGGAAGTCGAAGTGGTCGGGCTTTACGAGGAAACAGTCCTTGAGGGAAAAATTGATCTGCTCATCGAAAATAGCGACAATACTCTGACTATTATAGATTTCAAATCCGACCGCATCGGCGTGAAACCGGACGAAGTTTTATTGAAAAAATACTCCGCCCAGCTGGATTTTTACGCTTTCATACTCGAACGCTGTTCCAAACGGAAAGTCAGAGAACAGGCTCTTTATTTCATTCGTAACGGCCTATTGATTACCAAAACAATAACCGAGTCGGTATTGGACGAAGCCGAACAGAATATTCGCAAATATATCCGCGAATTCGCAAATTAAGCTTTTCCTAAATTAATGGAGCATTTTAGCTACTAATTGTTCAAGATTTCGCAGAACTGCATAATTGTATGAGTATATGAGTAAGTGAGTGCATGAGTGAATGATCGAACGAGTTACGGACGAAAAATAGTTTTTGGAATTGCACTTGAGTTCCTAAATTAAGCCGTTTTTTAACAGTGGCGAGGTAGCTTTCCCGCCGTAGCGGGACAATAATAGCCCGCCGTGGCGGGACAGGCAGTCTTCTCCTTCGCTACCTCGATCAATAAAGAAGACGATTAGCACTTTGACATTGTGGCGAGGTAGCTTCCCGCCGTGGCGGGACAGGCAGTCTTCTCCTTCGCTACCTCGCTCTACAAGAAGACGAGTAGCACTTTGACATTGTGGCGAGGTAGCTTCCCGCCGTGGCGGGACAGGCAGTCTTCTCCTTCGCTACCTCGCTCTACAAGAAGACGAGTAGCACTTTGACATTGTGGCGAGGTAGCTCAGTCGGTAGAGCAGGGGACTGAAAATCCCTGTGTCGGCGGTTCGATTCCGTCCCTCGCCACTAATTAATTTAATGGATTTTCACGACGACAAACACCACTATTCAACCCGCTTTAATTGCGCGGTGCTGGCGTTTTTATTCTCTCTAAATCTTACCATACTTTATACAAATTTTAACACTGAAAACCGGATACCGAACTGGATACCGATATATTACTCTATCTTAGATTTCGTGAAACTAATTGATTAATTATCAAAGATTGACTATTATTTAGTGATGAAAAGTTTATTAATTACAGGTAATCTTTAATCTGGGAGAAAGAGAATGCGAAAAATTTTATTACTCTCAATCATTTTGTTATTAATCCCAATTAAGATATTTACACAGGATATTTTTGATATTTTTTCAAAAGGAACTCCCGAAGAAGTAAATAAAGCAATAAAAGCCGGAGTAAACGTCAATGAACGAGATTCAAGTGGTTTTACTCCTCTGATGATAGCTGCCCGTTATAATGAAAATCCTAAGGTGATTGAAACTTTAATAAAAAGTGGGGCAAAAATTAATGATTGTAATTATGATGGTATTACCCCTCTGATGTTTGCTGCTTTAAATACAATAAATCCCGAGATAATCACAATCCTTTTAAAATACGGAGCTGATAAAAAAATAAAAGACAATACTGGAAACAATGCTTTTATTTATGCTAATATGAATGAAAATATTAAAGCCACTCCGCTACTTGTAGAATTGAAGATGAGCGAAAAAGACTTCAAAAAATATTACATGCAAAATATAAATATTCTTGATCCAATAGAAGGAATATGGACTTGCAGTATTGATTACATTAGTTATTTCGATAACGTACTTTTAAAACCTGTGACTAACCAAAATAAATACAGAATAGCCATTACAAAGAATAAAGAAAAATACGATTGCCAAATAATTGATTCAGATAATAAATATCCATGGATCGAATTTCAAAAGACAGCATCATTTTTACATTATTTAGTAGATATTCAAGAAATTGATAATCTTTCAAGGTACAATGTTAATGCTATATGCGATGGCTATTATACTTTGGAATTTGAATACAGTTTAACAAATAATGATATACAAAATTTATTTAAGGACTTTGGGAAAAAATATCCTGATAAGATAAGGAACATAATGAACGTTGATAATTATGATGCATTTATTGAAAAAATGGCACCGAGAATTGACATGAAAGAGTCTTACAGTCTGTTAAAAATCTATCCAACAATAGATGATAAAAAAGACTTATATACCGGCTCAGCAACATGTTTTGCCATAAGTAATAAGGGATATTTTGTCACTAACTATCACGTCATAGCCAATGTAGAAACAATTATGATACGAGGAATTAACGGAAATTATAATGAAAGTTATAAAGCAAATGTTGTGAGTTCTGATAAAAATAATGACCTTGCAGTTTTAAAAATTTCACCGGACAGCGTTAAAATTTCAGGCTCGATTCCGTTTTGCATTAATTCAAAACTCTCTGATATTGGTGAAAGTGTCTATGTATTAGGTTATCCATTACGCGCGACAATGGGAGATGAGATTAAATTGACTAATGGCATTATCAGTTCAAAAACCGGTTTTCAAGGAGATATATCATGTTATCAAATTTCCGCCCCGGTTCAACCGGGTAATAGTGGAGCTCCAGTTTTTAATACAAGGGGCGTACTGATCGGAGTGATTTCAGGGAAACATTTAGATGCGGAAAATGTTAGTTATACAATCAAATCAAGTTACCTTTATAGTTTAATTGAGGTTCTTCCTGAAAAAATTGAAATGAGAACATCACAAGAACCAACATTTCAAAGTTATAGCCTTACTAAACAAGCAGATATAATGAAAAGATATATATATATTATTGAGACTTATTAAAAATATGTGATTCTGTACTTTAAAAGAAATTATTTGAGGAATTGCAATCTATTGTTTATTCCCAATCAGAGTGTGTTTTTTTGGCATGGCTTGGTAAGGTTTGGTAAGGTTAAGTTTTGTTAAGTAGTCTTATCATACATTGCAATTATTCAGAACGTCAACTTTTGTCAACATTAGGTTTTCTTAGGTTTTTAGTTGTAGTAATGACAAATAAATTACCAGAAATGCTTTAAAATGTGTGTAATATTCCTTAGTTTAGATAGATTTTTTGACAAAGGCCGGATAGGGCAACGTACCCGAAAACCGTAACCCTTAACGGATTCCGGCTTTTATCTTAATAAGGGGCTAAAGAAAGGGATTTAGCAATGAATGAAAATATCTCAAATCAAGATGACATCAATCAAGATGACATCAATCAAGATGACTTCAATGAAGATGAAGCCAAAGCATACATACTAAACCATCGTGAAGAGCTTGGTTTAGATGAGCCCGAAAAGCAAATTGATTTTTTCGAGGAAGTAAAACGTAAACTCCAAAATTTCAACTTTAAGGATGAGTTTGATTACACTTTATTAACAAATTATATATCTGGAACTATTAGAAAGACGTTTGATAGGTTAATGCCAGACTATAAAAGGGAAGATTTTGAGAAAAAAACTGAGGTTTTTAATCAATTATTAAAAACGTATCGCATTTATAAAATTGTATCGAGGTTTTGTGATGAAAATAAACTCGATGACTATGTTTCAACGGACATCAAATTTCCGGCTGTGTTTGAGACAGAATATAAGAGGATATTTCCCGATGATAATTCGATCATTTTAAGTCGAAATTCCGCACAATCCGAACCGGAGCGGGATAAGGCAGGCGATTCTGGAAAGGAAAAATCGGATGCTATTGAAACAATCCCGCACGAAGACCGCGTAGCACGTGCAAAAGTTAAAGAATTTAGTGCACAAAACAGAGCATTAAAAAAAAGACTATCTTTAAAATATGATCTTGACCATAATGAACTTATAGCATTAATTGACGAGGCAAGACATCCTAAAACGGGCAGATTCAGCTACCGGAAATTAGGTGAAAAGCTTAGTTGCCACCACAGTACCGCTAAAAGAATCGTTGAACGGAATGGATTAAAACACCTGACGGAATAAAAATCCCTGTTAAATAAAATTGGCTAATCGCTGACCACTTTCGATTAGCCATTTTTTCATTTTTTGGCTAAATGGCTAATGGCACGCCATTTTCGTGTGATTTTGTCGTTTTTTAAATAAATACGAAAGAGAAATGAAAATGATTGAGAATGTAATCATCACACGAAAGAAAATCTTTATATCGGCTGAATCTGATAAAAGAACAGAGATTGTCGAAACTGAAGTAAAAAAACACCTATTAACCTTAGAGAAAATTCAATCTGTTTTAGAGGAGGGCAATGCCAAGTCCACAGATTGAGAACGGTCACCTTGACCTTGCCAATGAATTGGTAGATCGGTTTTGCACTCTAAACCTATCACCCGGCGAATGGCGGGTGCTTTGGGCTATTCTGCGCAAAACTTATGGCTGGCACAAAAAGATGGATCGAATCACCTATTCGCAATTTGAGGAAATGACTAAGATGGATCACCGGCGCATAAGGCGATATTTAAAACGCCTAATTGGAAAAAATATCATTACCAGAACTGGAGCTGGTCGGTGGCTGGAATATGGCCTTCAAAAAGATTATTCCAAATGGCAATCGCTATTTAAACAAACAGAGAAGTCTGTGACTAAACAGGCACAGATTGAGATTAGTGTCCAAACAGACAGAGAATCTGTGACCAAACAAACAGAGAAGTCTGTGACTAAACATTCAGATACAAAAGAAAAGAAAGAAACTATACAAAAGAAAGAGTGCGATTTTGACAAATCGCTTGCCTCCCTTTTTTCTGAAATTGAATCTGATTTTACACCGGAAGAATTACAGCACAAACAGGAATTTCTTGATTACTGGACGGAAAAAAATCCAAACGGGAAAAAAGAGCGTTGGCAGATGGAAAAGGTTTTCGACGTTAAAAGACGATACCAGACTTGGCTACGCAAAAGTAAACTTTGGAGCGGACAGACCAAATCTGATCATAAGGCACAGGAAATAGCCGCTGAACGTGAAAACTGGGGTAAAAATGATTGAGAAACTTAAAGATACCCTGACCGAAAAAGAACTCTTAGGCAAATTGCTTTATGATCCCGATTCATTAAGCAAACTGGAGCGGTTACGGGATTACCACTTTTCCGATTCTAAACACAAGGTCATATTTCAGGCTATTGTCGGCTTGAACATTGAAGGCCAAACGCCGGATATGCTGGCCGTGATTGATAGACTAAAGAAATCAAGCGACTTGGAAAAGGTCGGCGGAGCATACTATCTGACCGGGCTGACTGAAGGCTTTATATCAAGTGCGACTATTTGCCAAGACGAAACCCGCTTAATCGAATATTGGCGACGGCGCGAACTCTACACGCGATTAGGCGAAATATTATCGCGTTTAGAAAACGCTGATTTATCAGAGATCGAAGCCGAAACCGAAATCCTTAACGTGCTGGAAAAAATCGAGACCGGTTGTAAAAGCGGTGGCTACCGGAAACTGGTTGACATTGCCGATGATTATTTAGCCGAATATGGCCAGCGGCAGGCTGGAGATAGTGTCAGTCTTAAGACCGGTTTTCTTGACCTTGATAATCTTTTTGAAGGTTTTAAGCCGGGAGATTTGATGTATTTAGCCGGTGCAACGTCAAGCGGGAAAACGGCCTTTGCTTTGGGCGTTTGCTACAACCTTATCAGAGCGGGAATACCGGTTGGATATATCAGTCTGGAAATGTCAGCCGGCCAACTATTCAAGCGTTTAATTATGGAAACCGGAAAAGATACGGTTTCGGCGACTTCCATTTTGGCTAATTATCCGCTTTTCATTGATGATACCGGAGACGGAAATATCGGTTCAATTTTATCAAGGTCGAATTTGTTAATCAAGCGTCATAAAATCCGCTTGCTGGTTGTAGATCACCTACAACTTGTCACCGGTAAGGGTGAAACCAGAAATCAGGAATTGACGGCTATTTCGGGATCGTTGAAACGTTTTGCAATTAAAAATCAGATTGCGGTTTTAGGGCTTAGTCAGCTTAACCGCAAGGGCGTTGATGATATTCCAAGACTTGACCACTTGCGCGATTCCGGCGCGTTAGAGCAAGACGCTGATTATGTTTTATTATTACACCGGCCAAAACGTGAAAAATCAGACGCGGATTATAACAATGCTTATTTTGAATTAGCAAAGAATAGACACGGGAAAACCGGTCGGTTTATTATGAATTTCTTTGACGGCGTATTTAAAAACCTATATAAAAATTAAGGGTGAATTATGCAAGAGATCACAGTAAAAGAACTTCGGAAATCCTTACGAGCGACTATGTTTGACTATTGGCAACATATCGGCGAAACGCTTGACAAGGTCGAACCGAAAGAACGTCTTGAATTTATCATTCGGATAATGCCTTATGCTTTTTCAAAAAACGATGACAACGATATTTTTGACCTGAAACTGTAACCGAATCACGACTGTAATTATGGAAAACACGACTAAGCGTAACTGGCTAAACATTCAAGAAGTTGCCGATTATCTTCGATGTTCGCAAAGTCAGATCAGGAAATTAGTCTCCGCCGGGCAAATCCCATATAAACGCCTGCCAAATGGGAAATCAGGGAAATTACTTTTCAACACAAGACAAATAGACCTTTGGTTATTAACTGGCGAAATTAAACCGAGCGCGCGGGCGCGTCAAACCTTCGAGGCGTTAATTGATTAATCAGATTATTAACGGCGATTGTTTTGACCTGATGCCGGAAATTGAATCGGTCAGCGTTGATTTAATCTTTTCCGATCCGCCTTACCTGACCGCGTTAAATGACCTTAATGACTGGAATGTCGGGCTGGACTGGAATCGGTTAGCGATTGAGTTTAACCGTGTTCTGAAACCTTCCGGGCAATTGGCTTTATTCTGTGACTGGACAACCGGTCAAATAATTACAACCGCTTTACGTGATAGATTCAAATTTCGGTTTATTTGGATATGGCAAAAGACGGTTGCACAGCCGATAAACAAGAAAATGCCTTTGGCTGAAGTGGAATTAATCGCAGTTTATAGCAAAAAGAAATCGCGGCTTAAAGACCTGACCTTCAACTGGAAGGCAATCGCGGAGCGCGGCGAACCTTATCGGCGATACTGTAACGGGCAAAACAACACCCGGAAACCGACTAAGCCTTATGTCTCTCAAAGCAACGGTATTCGCTATCCGCGACAGATTTTGAACTTTCCGACGAAATGCAACCTGCCGGAATCGGAGCGAACTAATCACCCGACACAGAAACCCGTTGGCCTTTGCGGTTACGTGATTAAGGCTTTATCCAATCCGGGCGATTTGGTTCTCGATCCCTTCACCGGATCGGGATCAATCCCGGTCGCCTGTCACCGGCTTGGAAGGCGTTTTATTGCCTTTGAACGCTATCCTAAATATTACACCGAATCGGTCAAAAGGCTTGAAAACGAAACGGCACAAAGCAATCTTTTTTAAGGAATAATATGAGAAAATTAACATACTTACAATCTATTAGAAAATTTTGCGTTGAATGTATGGGCGGGAGTCCGCAATTAGTGGAGAATTGTCCGTCTTCAAAATGTAATCTTTATCCTTTTCGTTTAGGAAAGAGACCGAATACAAAAGCAGTGAACACACCTTTAAAATCAATCCGACTTTACTGTCTTGAGTGCGTCGGGACTTCCGTTGAAGTTAAAAATTGTTCTATGCCGAAGTGTCCGATTTATTATTATCGCTTTGGTAAAAATCCACACCTTAAAAGCAAAAATCCAAAAGGCAATCTGAATGCGCTTAAAATTTTTCATCGAAACCGTTCAGGACAGCCTATTTTGGCATCAAATTTAAACGATCGCGGTCAAACTAAGGTCAACATACCAATCCCGGCTAAAAATCGTTTATAGGGCTTAAAATGGCACTTGTAATATTAACCTAACAGCATACGAAATAATCACTTATTGCAAGAAAATACTTGATATTTCAATAAATATTTAGTATTATACCGGTAGAATAGGTTTTTAAAAAATGGAGTCTGAAAATGAAAACAAAAGACGATTTACTTACTATTCAAGATGCGGCAAAGGCTTTAGGCGTTTGTGTTCGGACAGCCTTCAGTTATGTCAAACAAGGCACGCTGAAATCTGTTAGAATCGGCGGATTGAAAAAGGCCGGGCGTGTGTATATCCCGAAGGCCGAAATCGAGCGACTTTTAAAATCAAAATAGCGGGGTGAATTATGGCCGGATTGCGTTTACTCAAAGGCAAGTTTTATATCCGTGTTTGGATTGACGGCAAAGAAAAACTATTGCCTACCGGCACGTCTAACCGGCGGGACGCTGAAATCCAAAGAACAAGGATCGAGCGTCAAGAAACCGAGATTAAGCAGAAAATCCGTGACGAAATAGACGCAATTAAAAACAGGCTGACGATTCAAGCGGGCGTTGACTTTTTTATAAAAAATATCGGCACGGAGCGGAACGTTACCGGATCAACGGTAAAAACTTATCGCTTGGCGGTAAATGATTTTATTAACGCTTTAGGTCGGCTTGTTTATTTCAATTCAATCAAGCGTGAAAATTACAGCGATCTATTAAACTATTTGCAAGCGCGATACAATTCGACGACGGTCAATATTCGCTTACGTGGAATCCGGGCAATGCTGAATTACCTTGATGACAAGGGAATGATCCAAAAGCCTTTTCACGTTAAGCAAATTAAGGCCGATAAACACCTGCCAAAGTTTATCACGCCTGACGAAATGGACGCGATTTATAAACAGGTTGATGATCCGAAATTAGCGGCAACCTTCCGCGTTTATGAGTTTACTGGTATGAGATTGTCGGAGTTATTTCATTCAAGGCTTGACGGCGATTTTATCAAGGTTGAGCAAAGCAAGGGACGCAAGGAACGGATAATACCGATTCCGTTTCAGAATGTCAAAGATTACCAGTTAGCGACAATCAATCCTTATTCAATATCTTTTATTTCTCATTCGTTTAGCAAAGCTTGTAAAGCGGCAGGCATTACTGGAAAAACCCTTCACGCGCTTAGACACACTTTCGCCTTGCGTAAACTGATCGAGACAAATAATATCCAACTGGTCAAAGAATTGCTTGGACATTCGAGCGTTACCGTTACCGAAATCTATACGGCGTTTCCAACAGATTACTTAGTGCAAGTATTCAAAGACCGGGCTATCAATTCCGAAAATTACAGACCTTCAATTCAGGCTTAAAAATGCACGTTTGGAGGTTAAAAATCGGATACCGGCAGGATACCAAATGTTTATGTCGTTGATAAACTTAGGACTGAAAATCCCTGTGTCGGCGGTTTCCCGACCATTCGGGATCTCTCGCCACTAATCACAAAAAAGTAAATCATTACCCTTAGTATTTCCTATTTTTTCTGAAAGTCACTGTGTCGGCGGTTTCCCGACCATTCGGGATCCCTCGCCACTAATCACAAAAAAGTAAATCCAATACCCTAATATTTATTATTTCTTTCTGAAAATCCCTGTGTCGGCGGTTCCCTGCCCGACTGACCTGCTGGTGTAGGATAGGCGGGCCTGCCGGATTAACCTGCTGGTGCGGGATCAGGCGGGCCTGCCCGACTGACTGATGTCAATCGGTCAGGCGGGGATTCCGTCCCTCGCCACTAATTATAAAAAAGCAAATCAATACCCTTAGTATTTCCTATTTCTTTCTAAAAATCCCTGTGTCGGCGGTTTCCCGACCATTCGGGATCCCTCGCCACTAATTACAAAAAAAGTAAATCACTACCCTTAGTATTTCCTATTTTTTCTGAAAATCCCTATGTCGGCGGTTTCCCGACCGTTCGGGATCCCTCGCCACTAATTATTAAAAAGCAAATCCAATACCCTAATATTTATTGTTTCTTTCTGAAAATCCCTGTGTCGGCGGTTTCCCGACCATTCGGGATCCCTCGCCACTAATCTAATCCCAAAAAAATATAAATACTTACAAAGCGCAATAGCGCACCATCTGTTTTTTATCAACCTTCCAAATTTTGGCAGATTTTAGAATATTTTGATATATGAAACCGGATAGGCATTTTAAGCAGTTATACAATGGTGATACAATAGTTGCACAATGGTTGTACAATGGTTATACAATCGTTCAACAATCGCTTAACAATCGTTTTAACAATTGTTTTTTGCCTGTCTTTGAAGACCTGCGCTAATAACTCTTTAGGAAATTGAGTATAAATTTCTATTTGAATGAGCTTTATAAATACAGATATATTTTTTAAACGATGAGGGAAACGATTTTCAGGTTTTACCCTATCTGGCTTTTTATCAAATGACAAAGAACTTTATTCATTTCCATCCTATTGGAAATTTTGAACAAGTGAGTAATCAATATTGCATTTATATCTCAATCTACACTATATTTTAACTGTTGATAATTGACGTCATAGGTATGAATCAACCAGTCTCTGCAGTTATTACTAAAAAAAGATATAATCATGCCAAGCAGATTCTGAAGCCGTTATTCATTCCTTTCGACCATTATGTCACTTATCTCGGATTGGAAAACATTGTCCCTAAAGGACCGAATCTAATTGTTGCTAACCATCCTGGCGTCGTTCGCGATATTGCTGGGATAGTTGCGGCTTATGATCGCGAACTGTACTTCCTTACTGCTCATTACCTTTTTGATGAGAAGGTATTCATGCAGGAACATATAAAACCGGCGCTGGGACCGTATTTGTTCCCAATCCTGCATCCCATTGCCAAACGATTTACCCGATACCTGATCAAAGCCCTGCAGGAGCATGAAATGATTCCAATCAACAAGGAGTACACCGGAAATCTGGTTACCTTCGCCCAAAATCTCCGGAACGCCATTAATCAGGTCGAAGATTACCTGCTTAAAGGTCGGGCAGTTGTCATTTTTCAAATCAATTACAACATTTTAAAAACTATCGGGCAAGAAAAAGTCACCAACAAAGAACCCAGCCAGTATCATTCCTACATACCGCGCTTTAATCATACTTTTGGCAAAATCGTCTGGAAACTCTACCACGACGATGGTCTGATTGTACCGGTAACTCCAATTGGAATCTACGGCGCTGAGGGCTTAAATCCCTTCCGCAAAATGGTCATCAATATCGGCAAACCGCTAGATATTACTTCCTGCCTTCCGGTAAAATCCGGCAGTTGCCGGACTGACGGGAATGAAATTTCACCTCAGAACTTATTTACTAAATTTACTGTCTGCCTCGAGCAGCGCATTGCCGAACTGCTTCAAGAATCCGGACTGCCAGCAACAATATAATGAAGTAAAGAGAAAAACAAACCGCCGGAAGCGCTAAGCCCCCTAGGTAAATAATAAAATGACTAGGATTTTGAGTAGGTTCGTTATTCTCACTATAAATTTAAAGTACTCCATATTTCGATAGCCATAAGCCTTCTTTCTGACTGTCGCAATCAGGTTATTTAATCCCTCTGCCAGTCCGCTAGCAATGGGATAAATAAAATAATTCAATAACTTAGGCAGATGGTGCTTTATAAGATGGGCAAATTATTTCAATATATCGAGGTTTGTGGTCATAACTGTCTCAATCCGCTGAACAATGGTGGGCGCCTAAACTATTAACCTGCCTGTCCGGCAGACGGGGTATTATGCCCTGTATTTTATCGAATAACCAAAAGAACCTTACCCATAAATTTCATTATATAGTTTATTTGCGAGTTTCTTGTCAAGGTTTTTTAGAATATTATATTCCTCGAGGGCAGAGCCTTTATTTCCTACCATTAGGTATGTAATACCAAGATTATAATGTGCGACGGCATCATCAGGCTCGATCCGGATAGACTGCTTAAAGCAATCTATGGCTTCATTGTAACGTCCAAGGTCTTCATAAGCAACACCCAGACCGCAATGTGCTTCTGCAAAATCAGGCTTGATCCGGATAGCCTTCTTATAGCATTCTATGGCTTCATTGTAACGCTCAAGGTCGCCATAAGCAATACCCAGATTGTAATGTGTTTCGGCAGCATCAGGTTCGATCCGGATAGCCTGCTTATGGGATTCTATGGCTTCATTGTAACGTCCAAGTTTGCCATAAGCAATACCCAGATTGTTATGTGCGTCGGCAAGATCAGGATTGATCCGGATAGCCTGCTTAAAGCATTCTATGGCTTCATTATAACGCCCAAGTTCGCCATAAGCATTCCCAAGATTGTTATGTGCGTCGGCATCATCAGGTTTGATTCGGATAGCCTGCTTAAAGCATTCTATGGCTTCATTATAACATTCAAGTTCGGCATAAGAATTGCCAAGATTACAATGTATCTCTGCTAAACTAGCTAAACAAGGATTGAGTCGTATAGCCTGCTTGTATGATTCTATGGATTCATTATAATATCCAAGATTGCTATAAGTAATACCCAGACCGCAATATGCTTCTGCATAATCAGGATTAATACATATAGCCTGTTTGAAGAATTGTATCGCTTCATCATAGGATCTCAGAATTCCATAAGTAGTACCAAGGCAGGAAAGTGCTTCTAAATGATTATGATTGATAGATATAGCTCTCTTAAATGACTCTATTGCTTTATTATAACATTTAATTTTACTATAAGTAACACCAAGATTGAAATGTGTTTCTGCATCATAAGGATTAATTTTTATAGCTTTTTTAAAATATTCTATTGCTTCATTATAGTTTCTAAGTTTGAGATAAGCATTACCAATACCGCTATATGCTTCCAAAAGATCAGGATTGATACGTATAGCATTCTTGTAGGATTTTATAGATTCATCATATCTCCCAAGTCCATAATATAAAATACCACTCAACATATATTCTTTCACTCTTTGTGTTTCATTATTAACCGCTTTTTTAAAATAATTCATTTGCTTTTTCATAATTTACTCCTAAGAATAGCGATTGAACCTGCAATGAACCGATAAGACCTTTTCATAATGCTACAACCCCCTTTTTTTTGATTTGCTATCATTTGTTTTGAATTTAGTGAAATCAGTTTAGCAACTCAATTGTTTTTTTAAGCAAAATGTAGTGTAATTGACTCAGGGTCTTTTTAAAAGTAATATGATGATTTTTTAAAAGTTCAAAAAAGGAAAATCTGCCTGGTTACTAACGAAGTCATACAGGAGGGACTTTTATTCATTCACTATTTTTTCAGAACCATTTATTTGCTTTTCTTAGAGCATTTGATCTAGAAACTCTTTTGGAAATCGAGTATGAATTTCGAAGTGAATAAATTTTATCAATGCAGATGTATTTCCTAAACAATAAGAAAAACCACTTTCAGGTTTTAACCTACCCTGTATTTTATCGAATAACCAAAAGAGCCTTATTCATAAATCAAATTATACAGTTCATTAGCAAGTTCCTTATCAAGGTTTTTTAGAATCTTATATTCCTCGAGGGCAGAACCTTTATCTCCAATTATTAGGTAAGTAATACCAAGAATGGAATGTGCTTCGGCATCATCAGGCTTGATCCGGATAGCCTGCTTATAGCAATCTATGGCTTCATTGTAATGTTCAAGTTTGTAATAAGCAATACCAAGATTGCAATGTGCTTCGTCATGATCAGGCTTGATCCGGATAGCCTGCTTAAAGCAATCTATGGCTTCATTATAACGCCCAAGGTTAATATAAGTATTACCCAGATTATAATGTACTTCGGCAAGATCAGGATTGATTCGGATAGCCTGCTTATAGCAATCTATGGCTTCATTGTAACGTCCAAGGTCGTCATAAGCAATACCCAGATTGCAATGTGCTTCGGCATAATCAGGCTTGATCCGGATAGACTGCTTATGGGATTCTATGGCTTCATTATAACGCCCAAGCTTGCCATAAATAACACCAAGATTATAATGTGCTTCGGCATAATCAGGTTTGATCCGGATAGCCTGCTTAAAGCAATCTATGGCTTCATTGTAACGTCCAAGTTTGCCATAAGCATTCCCAAGATTGTTATGTGCTTTGGCATGATCAGGTTTGATCCGGATAGCCTGCTTATAGCAATCTATGGCTTCATTGTAACGTCCAAGATTATAGTAAGCATTCCCAAGATTGTTATGTGCTTCGGCAAGATCAGGTTTGATCCGGATAGCCTGCTTATAGCAATCTATGGCTTCATTATAACGTCCAAGGTCGTTATAAATAATACCCAGATTGTAATGTGCGTCGGCAAAATCAGGCTCGATTCGGATAGCCTGCTTATAGCATTCTATGGCTTCATTGTAACGCCCAAGTTTGTAATAATCAATACCCAGATTGTAATGTGTTTCTGCATCATCAGGATTTATTTTTATAGCTTTTTTAAAATAATTCATTATCTTTTTCATAATTTACTCCAAAAAATAGCGATTGAACCTGCAATGAAACGATAAGACTTTTTCATTATGTTACAACCCCCTTTTTTTGATTTGCTGTCATTTGTTTTGAATTTAGTGAAATCAGTTTAGCAACTCAATTGTTTTTTTAATTATGAATTACCCCATTTTTTACTAGGAGATAATTTCTACCTTATCAGGATTTTTTATGACCGGATTATCGCGACGAAACTATCGCGGAAATCTTTCGATTAATCCGAATTTTATCTAAATTCGAGCGAACAAATGGAAATCGCTTTTATTAAAACATCGAAACTTCGTAATAAGCCGTGAAAATAGTACCGCGATTAACTACCAGCTCATAACGAACAATGCCTCATATCGGTTGTCATATCTCGATCGAAGACAGTCTGGAAAAAGCCCCGGCGCGCGGCCGCGAACTGGGTTGCGACGCGATCCAGATTTTCACCTCCAATCAAATGCAATGGAAAGGCATCCCGGTTACGGACGAAACGGCGGAGAAATTCCGGAACTATCAAGCTGAACATAAGATTGCGATGGTCATTGCCCACGACTCTTATCTGGTCAATCTAGCCAGTCCTGAGCCGGTCAAGCTGGCGATGTCGCGCAAAGCTTTTATCGAAGAGATTCGGCGTTCGCAGGCACTAAAAATTCCGTATATCGTTTTTCATCCCGGTTCGCATATGGGCGCCGGTGTGGATTTTGCTTTGCGGAAAATCGCCGAGAGTCTCGATTACGCCATTGAAAAAACGCCGGATTGTTGTCCGATGTTTCTACTGGAAACGACTGCCGGTCAGGGCACGAACGTCGGTAACGCTTTCGAGGAATTGCGCCAGATTATCGCTTATTCCGCTCACCCCGAACGACTGGGAGTTTGCTTCGATACCTGTCACGCTTACGCCGCCGGTTATGATCTGGTTAGTCCGGAAAAATACGAAGAGACTTTTGCCAGATTCAACGACATTATCGGTTTGAGCCGACTTAAGTGCTTTCATCTGAACGATAGCAAGAAACCGCTCGGGTCGCGCATTGACCGCCATTCTAATCTCGGGGACGGTTTTCTGGGCTGGGAAGTTTTTTATCGTTTGATAAATGACGACCGGTTTGCGACTTTGCCAATGATTCTGGAAACGCCCGGCGGTGATGAGAATTTCGCCAGAGAAATCGCCTCTCTGAAAGAAGCCCTGGATAAAAAATAATGAGGAATAATAATGGACAATTTTGATTTGATCGTCATCGGCTCTGGACCGGGTGGATATGTCGCCGCTATCCGCGCCGCGCAGCTCGGGATGAATGCTGCAATAGTCGAAAAAGCCGAACTCGGTGGAATTTGCCTTAACTGGGGCTGTATCCCGACTAAAGCTTTGCTCAAAAATGCCGAGGTCTGGCAGAGTCTAAATTCGTTGAACGAATTTGGGATCACGATTGCTCAACCGCAATTCGATTTCACTAAAGTCATCCGCCGCAGTCGCGAGGTCGCCGCTCGCCTTTCGAAAGGCGTTGAGTTTCTTTTCCAGAAAAATAAAGTCGCTGTCGTCAAAGGTTCTGCCCGTTTACTCGACCGGCAGACGGTCGAAGTCGTTAATCCGGACGATAACGTGACGGTCGGACTTAAGGCGCAAAATATCATCATTGCCACCGGCGCCCGCCAGCGCTCGATTCCCAATGTCGCAATTGACGGGAAACGCGTTATCAGTAGTCGCGAAGCTATGATTTTGCCGCAGATTCCGAAATCCATTATTGTCATCGGTGCGGGCGCTATCGGAGTGGAATTTGCCTACCTTTTCAATGCTTTCGGCGCTGAAGTGAATCTAGTCGAGATGTTGCCACAGATTTTACCGATTGAGGACGAGGAAATCGCGAAAGAATTGTCGCGCTCGTTCCGCAAGAGACAAATCGGCATTCACATCAGCACCAAAGTTAAAAGCGTTCAAACCAAAGGCGATTCCGTCGAAGTGGCGCTCGAATCCGACGGCAAACCGCGAACTCTGGTTGCCGACTATGCTTTAGTGGCAACCGGCGTTCAGCCGAACTCCGAAAATTTAGGCCTCGAAGAACTCGGCATTATCACCGAAAAAGGCTGGATTAAAGTTGATGAGCATTTGCGGACGAACGTTCCGAATATTTACGCCATCGGCGATGTTATCGGCAATCCTTGCCTGGCGCATGTAGCGTCGGCGGAGGGCAAGCACGCAGTCGAATTTATAGCCGGGAAAAATCCCGCGCCGGTCAATTACGCGGCAATTCCCAGCTGTACCTACTGCCGTCCGCAAGTCGCCAGCGTCGGTCTGACGGAGAAAAAAGCGGCGGAACTGGGCTACGAACTAAAAATCGGCCACTTTATGTTCCGCGCTAACGGCAAGGCGGTGGCGTCCGGAGAGAGCGACGGTTTCGTCAAAGTCATTTTCGACGGCACGACGCAAAAATTAATCGGCGCGCATATTATCGGCGCCGAAGCGACGGAACTTCTACCGGAACTGGTTCTGGCGATCGATCGTGAATTGACTTATGACGAGTTAAAGGATTCCATTCATGCGCATCCGACACTTTCCGAGGCGCTCATCGAGGCCATTCACGACGCTTTCGGCGAATCGGTTCACCAGTAATAATTAAATCGAGCAGAAAATAGGATCGCCTTGTCGGAAATTATCGAAAAGAAAATTACTCTGGCGCGCTCTGTGGTTAAAAACTTAGATGTTCTTGACCTTGGTCAATGCCTCTACGGCACCGCCTGGGAAATTCAGAAAAAATTACACGCCGAACGCCTTGCCGGTCAAATTCCGGATACGCTGATTTTCGTCGAACATCCGCACGTTTACACCTTAGGAAAAAACGCTGATGCCAGTCACCTACTCGCATCCCAAGAATATTTGAAAAAGCGCAGCATAGAAGTTTATCAAGTTGATCGGGGCGGTGACATTACCTATCACGGACCGGGACAACTAGTCGGTTACCCGATTTTCAATTTAAAAGAGCATAAAACAAGCATTGCCTGGTACGTCAACTCCGTCGAAGAAGTGTTGATCGAAACTCTGGCAAAATTCGACATCCGCGCCGAACGAATCAAGGGTTTGACGGGAATCTGGATAGGAAATCAAAAAATTGCGGCGATCGGAATGCGCGTCTCGCGCTGGGTCACAATGCACGGATTCGCGTTGAATGTCACGACGGATTTGTCATTGTTCAATGGAATTGTGCCCTGCGGTCTGGCGACAAAAGGCGTCACTCGCATGTGCGATTGGAATCCGGCGGTTACAATGGATGCCGTTAAAGCGGTCATTGTAAAAGAGTTTGTCGCTCAGTTTGGTTTTGGTGGACCACGAACGAACACGAATTTTAACCCGCATAAACACTAAAACTTTTAATCAATAAATGAAACCTGATTGGCTGAAAATAAAAATTGGGGTCAACGATGATTTTCGCGATTTGCAGAAAATCATTGACGCTAATCAGCTTCATACCGTTTGTCAATCGGCGCGCTGTCCCAATCAGAGCGATTGCTGGCAGAGGCGAACCGCGACGCTTATGATTCTCGGAAATATTTGTACTCGCAATTGCCGATTTTGCGCCGTTGCCAGTGGGAAGCCACGGACGATTGATGAGGAGGAGCCGGCTAAAGTCGGTCAGGCGGTAAATCTGATGGGTTTGAAATATACCGTTTTAACTTCGGTGACTCGCGACGATTTGCCGGATGGCGGCGCGGCAATCTGGGCAAAAACGATTCGTGAAGTTCGTCGCCGGAATCCGGACTGCCGAATCGAAGTTTTGATACCCGATTTTCAGGGAAACCTCGATGCTCTCGAAACCGTACTGGACGCCAAACCTGATATTCTTGGTCACAACCTCGAAACCGTTCTGGCGCTCTACCCAATTGCGCGACCCCAGGCTGATTATGAGCAATCGCTGAGGCTCATTTCTGAGGCGAAAAAGCGTGGCGCAGTTACAAAAACCGGCATTATGGTTGGCTTAGGCGAGACCGACGAACAAATCCGGGAACTAATGCAGGACGCCCTGACCGCCGGTTGTGATATTCTGACGATCGGTCAATATCTTCAGCCGACTAAAAATCACCTCCCGGTGGCTCGATATGTTGAACCTGTGGAATTCAAATCCTACGAGACATTCGGTTTAGAACTTGGGTTTCGAGCGGTTTTTGCCGGGCCGCTGGTGCGCAGTTCCTTCCACGCCGCCGAGATTATGACATTCTAACACGCCTGCCCGACTGCTAACGCATTCATTCAGGCAGGGAGGCGCACGAAGGTAACACGGAGAACATGGAGTTTTTTTAAGTTCTTTTAAGCATTTTTAAGTGTTTTTAAGTGCTTATAAGAAATCAAAATAGCCTTTAAAGTCTTAATAGCACTTATCAGCACTTATGGGCTTAGCGCAAATCAAGTTATTTTTGAGAATCTTCATCGGAGACTTTATTGATTTTGCCCTTTTTTACTAAGGTTTCATACTGTTCCGGGTAAAGTTTCTGCATACAATCCGGGCAAATTCCGTGACTGAATTCAGCCGTTGAGTGTTGGCTGATATAGGTTTCTACATCCTTCCAATAGCCGGTGTCGTCGCGGATTTTTTTACAAGAGGAACAGATCGGGAGGAGGCCAGATAGGGTTCTGACTTCGGTTAGCGCCCGGCGTAAATCGGCAACGGTTTTTTCCAGGTGCATTTCAGCCAATCGCTTGTCGGTAATGTCGCGAAAATGGAAGATACGACCACACAGTTTTTGCTTCTTATTGAAAAGTGGTAGGATACGCAGATCGTAGATTTTGGTTTCATTGCCAAATGTAAAAGAGATTTCTTCCTGAACGTTTTTTATTTCGGTGATAAGTTCCGGCCGAATAGCAAGAGGATTTAGAACTTCTTCAACCGGCTGTCCGATTATGATTTGGTCTAACTTTAACATATTCCGGCAAGCCGGATTGTAATCGGCTACCCGGTTGTTATGATCCAGAACTAAAATTGCGTCGCTTAGGTTCTCCAAAATGTAATCACGGGCAATCGGGACAATTTCCATTATTTGCAATCGAAATAACCCGAAAGTCATAATAACCCCTGAAATTGATAGGAAAGTCGAGGTCATATCAAGACGCGACCAGGGCGCTGGTAATAGATGAAAAACGAACAGAAAATTGCCAACCCAGGGAAATAAAGCGCAAGCCATTAGCGCCAGGATTTGCGAACGTCGCAGTTTGGGTGGCTTAATTAGGCGCTGTAATAGCATTATCGTGCTGGAAATCATCAACAAGTTGCTATAGCTGAAAGTGACCCAGAACCAAATGCCATAGGTTTTTTTTATTACGGAGAAGGGACCGTTTGTATCCAGAACGATGTGGCGGCGCATTAGACCGTGATAACGATTTGTCCATATTAGTAGTACCGTAATGATTGGAATTATACACAATAAAAGAATTGCACGACGGGTTGTCAATTTGGTTTGACCGGTAAAGCTGGCTATTACGAGAAACCAGGCTACGATAACTGTTTCAATGCCGATATATTCGATAGATACCCAAAATGTCTTGGTTGCCAATGAATTAAAGCCGTATTCCATTATGTTACAGAATGTCCAAAGAATGCCTCCCAGGGCCAAAAATAAAATAGCCAAACCATGGCTTTCACGACGAAAACGCCAGGAATAGATCGCTACTATCAAAAATAAAACAATGGATAAGATCAAAGGAACATAATAGACACTGAAAGTAAAACTCATATAATTCTCACCGGTTGAATTGTTCTTACTATTATAGGAATTTGAAACGACCTGTCTTTTTTAGTGGGGAAATTAAAATCCGGTAGGATTTTCCGATAGTCGAGTAACCGCCTCTTTGTCGTTACTATACCCTCGTTTGAAATATTAATGGAACCAAATTGGATTGGTTAGAGCGAATTTTCTGTTTTTGGTTTCGACTTCTGCCCGAAAATATCCGCTATTTGGTAAATCAGACACAGGTAAATTTATCATTTTTCCGTAAACGCCACCAGTAATTTCTATGACCTTAACTTTTTCTGTTTGGCGATCGCAATTACCGGTGTACAATTTGATAGAATGGATCGCGCCGAAATGATGAGTTGATCGAGCGGTGATTTCAATACTCTGCGGTCGTTCCGGCATAGTTTGTCCAATAGTATATCGGTTTTGCCGCGAATCTATAGCCTTTATATTTAGAAAAGGACCATTGGAGATGATCACGGCTCCGTTTTTCAAATTGGCGACCAGATTATCGAGTCCGTCGGCAAGATCGGTTTGGACGCCTGTTAAAAACTCACCAAAAATTTGGTGCTCGTTTTCATGCATTAAGAGCAATGGAATTTTCACTTGCCGAAAGCGATTAAAGTTGCCATGCGAATCGTTACCGGCGTAAATATAACTATGACTGCCAGAAAGCAATTTTTTTATCCAGAAATTGCGACCGGCGATAAATTCCTTTCCCTCTTGACCATTCAGAATTTGCCAGCCGTTCAAACGCTGGAAATGGTCGTGAAGATTCCAGATGCCGCGCCGGGCAATAATTTTCTGAGAAAGAGGCGGTTCGCAGAGCGGATGAGCCGCAAAAATCAATGCTCGCGGTTCGGCGCGCTCGAGTACCCGTTGATAAGTCAGTTCTGAGGCAAAACCGGCTGAATGTTCCAGTCCATCACCCGAGCCCGGGAAAAATTCCGGATTATTTAAGATTGCCAGGTGGACATTGCGTCCCAAACCATTATCTACCGAGACTTCTTCGCCGGGAATGATTATGAAATCATTAAAATTAGCGTTGATGGTTTGAATTGCCTGATGATAGGCAGGCCATTTTTGCACTTCGGGATCATTTTCCGTCCAGGAATCCGGCAAGTCGTCCAGATCATAAGAATGCTCAACCAAGGCACAGAATGACAGTCCCATGGCTTGTGCCAGACCAGGCAGAACCGCCAATGGCACACCGAATTCAACCTGATCGGAAGTCCATTGGGAATGACAATGCAAATCGCCCCAAATCCAACCGGAATCGGCCGGCAAAGGTTCAGAATCCACATAGACGCTGAAATCCGCCTGACTAAGACCGGCGTAGTTATCATTCTGAATGGTAATGATCCGGCCGCCGCATTCTAAAGTAGCCATACAATTAATAATCAAAAGTTGATTCCGGTAGTTTGCTACTTCCAGACTGTATTCGCGCGTAAACCAGGGTTCGTCTATTTTCAGATTTTCGCTAAAAACCTGTTTAACGCATAGGGTCTCATCGAAAGGCGAAGTAATTTTGAGGATAATTTCTTTCAAAGTAACCGGAAACCAGTGCGCATCTTTGATTATCAGAACAACCGGCAGGCGCGTCGTTTGGACTCGACGAGGTACGTCAAAGAGAATTTCCGGCTGTTTTTTATATAACCTCCCCCGGAGAAATTTTAACCGATAGTGCATTTCCGCATATAATAGAATCGGTAAAAGCCAGAACCACCAATCCGGTATTTCTGGAATCAGATTAGCCAGATAAGAATTAATTAACATAGTGATAGAATCTAAAATTTATTCCGATTTTAATGAAGAAAAATTCTGGTAAAAAATTACGAATAACTGACGTTGATTGGAAAAATCATTGAAAATAATTTAGTACGCCTGTAAATTCCTTACCACTTTAGATTTTTAAAATGGAGTATATTTGGCTACAACAGCAGACATCAGGAACGGCCTGGTAATAAATTTTAATGGTGAACCGGTAAGAGTCATTGAATTTCAGCATATTAAGCTTGGCAGGGGTGGCGCTCGAGTCTGGACTAAATTTAAAAAAATACGCACCGGACAGGTAATTGAAAACACCTATCGTTCCGGCGAGAAAATTGACATTGTGCGTTTAGAAGCCGTCGAAATGCAGTTTCTATACCGCGAGGGAACAGACTATGTTTTGATGAATACCGAGACATTTGAGCAAATTACCTTACCATCTGAGATATTCAAAGATGCCGCCCAATTTATCAAGGAAAATGAGACGGTTAAGGTAACTTTTTTGGAAGAAAAACCTATAGACGTCGAAGTGCCGATTTTTGTCAATCTCAAAGTCGTGAAGACTGAACCGGGGTTAAAAGGAGACTCAGTTACCGGCGCTTCCAAGCCTGCCGTTCTCGAAACGGGCTATACAGTACAGGTTCCGCTATTTATCAATACCGGAGATGTTGTTCGGATTGATACGCGCACCGGCCAGTACTGCGAACGCGTTAAATAATAACCCGGAGGGGTAATGAGGAAAGAAAAAATTCTCGAATTAGTGAGGATTCTCGAATCACACGAAATTGACGAGATCGAGATTTCACGTTGGGGCCAGAAAATCCGCATCAGTAAAAACAGCGGTGCGGGAATATCACCTGAGGTAGAAGTATCCCAAGCACCTCAGAAAGCCAAAAAAGTTCATCAGCAACAGCTGGCAGAAACGGCGGCTTTTGAATCTCGGACAGCCGTTACCGAAGAAATTAACCATAAGGGTGTCGAGGTTAGATCACCAATTGTCGGGACCTTTTATCGTTCGCCAGCACCGGATGCTGAACCGTATGTCAATGTCGGAGATGACGTTGCTGTCGGACAGCCGCTTTGTATTATTGAAGCTATGAAAATAATGAATGTGATCGAAGCCGAAGTTGCCGGAAAAGTCGTTAAAATCCTGGCCGAAAACGCTCAGCCGGTTGAATACAATCAGCCTCTTTTTATAATCGAAAAAACCGAGTAGCATCTTTACAATAGAATTTTAATGATTAAAAAACTACTGATTGCCAATCGCGGCGAGATAGCCTTAAGAGTTATCCGGGCTTGTAAGGAATTGAATATCCCGACCGTGGCAGTTTATTCGACCGCAGATGCCCTTTCTCTGCATGTACGATTCGCCGACGAAGCGGTTTGCATCGGTCCGCCTGAAAGCAAGAATAGTTACTTAAAAATGGCTAACATCATCAGTGCGGCGGAAGTTACCAACTCTGATGCGATTCATCCGGGCTATGGTTTTCTGGCGGAAAACGCCGATTTCGCCCAGATGTGCGAGGATAACGAGATTCTATTTATCGGACCGCATCCGATGGCAATCCGTACTATGGGTGATAAAGCCCAGGCGCGCGAGACCGTTAAAAAAGCGGGAGTTCCGGTTATTCCTGGCACGGATATGGTCGTGAAAAATATCGAGGAAGTTAAACGCTTTGCCGAAAGCTACGGGTATCCAATTATCCTGAAAGCCAGCGCCGGAGGTGGAGGGCGGGGAATGCGCATTGTTCGCCAGATTGCCGAGCTCGAAAATGCCTTTAACAATGCCCGCGAAGAAGCTCAGAAAGCGTTCGGCAATCCCGATTTATACGTCGAGAAATTAGTCGAGGATGCGCGACACATCGAAGTCCAAATAATTGGCGACAACTTCGGCAACGTCATTCATCTGGGTGAAAGGGAGTGTTCGATTCAGCGTCGCCATCAGAAGCTAATTGAGGAATCGCCTTCACCAGCTGTTGACGAAGAAATGCGTGATAAAATTGGCAAGGTTGCAGTTCGAGCAGCTAAAGCGGTTAAATATTCCAGTGCCGGCACTATCGAATTTTTGATGGATAAAAAGCGCAATTTTTATTTTATGGAAATGAATACTCGTATTCAGGTAGAACATCCGGTAACTGAAATGGTGACAGGCATTGATCTCCTCAAAGAGCAGATCAGGCTGGCTGATGGCGCGAAAATTCCCAAATGGATGAAGAAGTTCAACTTACGTGGACATGCTATCGAATGTCGCATAAATGCCGAAGACCCGGCTAAGAATTTCAGGCCGGCGCCGGGAAAAATTCAGGCTTTCCACGCCCCCGGTGGTCCCGGGACGCGAATGGATACTCACGTTTATGCCGGATACGAAATTCCTTCCTATTATGATTCTCTTTTAGGTAAATTAATTACGCATGGCAAAGATCGGGATGAAGCTATCGTTAGAATGGAACGTGCTTTAGACGAAACTATTATAGAGGGAGTTCCTACCACCATTCCTTTCCATAAGGCTATACTCAAGAATGAGGCTTTTCGGAAGGGTGATTTCAATATTAGTTTTTTAAATAATTTTTCGTTTTAATAAGGAGACCGTCAGTATGAAAGTACCTGTCAACTTGAAATATACGAAAGATCACGAATGGGCTAGGATCGAGGGCGCGGTTGCAGTCGTCGGTATTACCGATTATGCTCAGAGCCAGTTGGGTGATGTAGTTTATATTGATTTGCCGAAAGTCGGCGAAGTTGTTTCGCGCGGTGATGTAATCGGAACAATCGAAGCGGTTAAAACTGTGGCTGATATTTATTCGCCTGTCAGTGGTGAAATTGTAGCCATTAATTCCGCATTAAAGGATGCTTCCGAACTCGTCAATAAGGATCCTTATGGCGAAGGCTGGATTGCCAGTATCAAAATATCCGATTCGAATGAATTAAATTCTCTCCTGGAACCAACCGATTACGAAAAATTGATCAGTTAGGTTATGCATTTCATACCGAATACCAGCGATACGGAACGCGAGATTCTGGAGGCCTTGGGAGTCGCCAGTTTTAGCGACTTGATAGCTAATATTCCGGAAAAATTCAGAAAACAATGCCGGATCAATTTACCGCCTGCTCTCTCGGAAATTGAGTTAACGAAGACTATGCAGGAACTATCTGAGAAAAATGGAAACTGCGATCGGCAAGTGTCGTTTCTCGGCGGCGGCTCTTATGACCATTTTATCCCGGCCGTGGTTGATTTTTTAATTTCACGTTCGGAGTTTTACACGGCATACACTCCCTATCAAGCTGAAGTCAGTCAGGGCACGCTTCAATCTATTTATGAATATCAATCGCAAATTTGTCACCTGACCGATATGGAAGTTGCCAACGCCTCAATGTACGACGGTGCCACGGCTCTGGCAGAGGCGGCAAATATGGCCGCGAGCATTACCCAACGTAAAAAATTCCTCGTATCGCCACTGATCAATCCGCTTGTTCGCCAAGTTCTGGAGACTTATTTGGGAGCTCGCAATTTCGTGATTGCCAACTTGCCGGAGAAAAATGGCCGAACGGATTTTTCCGGTCTGAAGGAAATGATTGATAATCAGATAGCGGCCGTTTTGGTGCAATCGCCTAATTTCTTTGGAATTATTGAAGATTTGAACTATATTGCCGAAATTATTCACGTTAAAAGTTCTTTATTAATAATGTCTGTTGATCCGATTTCATTAGCCATCCTTAAAACGCCCGGCGAACTCGGTGCAGATATTGCCGTAGCCGAGGGTCAGTCACTCGGGATTCACCAATCGTTGGGCGGCCCTTATCTTGGCGTTTTCACTACGCGTCGGCAATACATTCGTAATATGCCTGGCCGAATTGTCGGTCAGACGACAGATGTCGAGGAAAAGCGTGGTTACGTGCTGGTATTACAAACCCGCGAGCAACACATTCGGCGGGAAAAAGCCACTTCGAATATTTGTACTAACCAGGGTTTAATGGCGCTGGCGGCTACCATATATTTAGCGCTTATGGGGAAAACCGGCTTGCGGAAAGTAGCCGAACTATGTCTTAATAACAGCCATTATCTTGCGGATAAAATTGCCAGCCTGCCCGGTTATTCTTTGCCCTTTGCCGGTCAGCCGTTTTTTAAAGAGTTTGTCGTAAAAACGCCCCGCCCGGCTACCGAAATCGCGGCGGCGGCGCTTGCAACCGGTTTTTTTGCGGGGATTGATCTCGGTCAATATCGTCGTGAATGGGAAAATTATTTGTTGATCGCCGTCACAGAAAAACGTAATTTGCAAGAAATTAGTGATTTTGTAAAAATTTTGGCTAAATTTTAGGTACAATGGGAGTCTTAAATCAATTACTCGAAAAAGCCCGCCTGAAAGGCGGTGGATATTTTGTATTGATTGATCCTGACACACGCTCGACGTCGGAATTAAAAGCGTTCGTGCGTGAAATTTGCGCCTGTGGCGTGGATGCTATTTTAGTCGGTGGTAGTTTAATTATCGGCGGTGGATTCCATGAAACCTTGGATATTGTCAAATCTGAAAGCGACGTGCCAGTGATAATTTTCCCCGGTTCGGTCGCTCAGGTTTCGAACCGCGCCGATGCGGTTTTATACATTTCTCTCATCAGCGGGCGCAATCCGAACGCTCTATTTGGTGAACACGTAATCGCCGCACCAGTTATCCGCAAATTAGGCATTGAACCGATTTCTACCGGTTATATGCTATTCGAATCCGGCAAGACTACCACGGCTGAATTTATGAGTAATACACGTCCTCTGCCGATCAATAAGCCTGAAATTGCGATGGCGCACGCTTTAGCCGCTCAATATTTGGGAATGAGTACAGTTTATCTGGAAGCTGGTAGCGGAGCCGAGCGTTCCATCCCCAATCAACTCGTGAAAGCCGTCTGTGATTATATCGACATCCCGGTATTCGTAGGCGGTGGTATTCGTACTCCGGACGAAGCCCGTGCCAAAGTCGAAGCCGGGGCGACATTCATCGTAACCGGCAATGTCTTTGATAATGACGCCAATATCGGATTGGCTAAGGAGTTTGTCCGGGCTGTGCATGTCAAAGAGCATTTTTAGACCGAAGCCATCTTGCACCAAAAAATAATCGCTCAGTTAGAAGAAAGCGCTGAAGTAAAGCGCCAAACAATCGTAACGGCGGTTGACTCGATCGAAGCCGCCGCCCAAATGTTAATTGATTGCTATCGCGCCGGCGGCAAGGTGCTTTTATGTGGTAATGGCGGCAGTGCCGCGGACGCGCAACACTTGGCGGCTGAATTAATTTCGCGATTGAAGTTAGAACGAGCGGCGATTCCAGCCTTAGCGCTGACGACCAATACTTCTCTATTGACCGCTATCGGGAATGATTACAAATACGATTTGGTTTTCGTGCGACAGGTGGAGGCATTTGGACGGGCGGGAGACGTGCTAATCGCGATCAGTACCAGCGGCGAATCTGAAAATGTGATTAAAGCCGTCGAATTTTCTCGTGTGCAAGGAATCAAATCCATAGCACTGACTGGTGAAAAAGGCGGACGCCTCGCCGAAAAAGTTGATATTGCTATCAAAATTCCCTCCAATAACGTTCAGCGGATTCAGGAATGTCATATCACGGTTGGTCATATTCTTTGTGAATTAATCGAGTCAGCTTTATTTGGAACCAGATGAGCCAATTGATCTTAAATGCTAAGCGAACTCCAAGATTTTATCAACTATCTCAAAGTCGAACGTAACCTCGCTCCGAATACGATCCAGGCTTATAGTACTGATCTGGAGCGTTATAGTCAATTTCTAACCCAACAACAAATCAACGACATCAGCCAAGTCCGGTTTAATGACATTCAAAATTACATCAATTTATTAGCTGAATTGGGATTAGCGGCCAGCAGTCTGGCGCGTAATTATAGCTCTATCCGGGCATTCCATCGTTTTCTATTTAGTGAGAGAATCAGTGAGCAGGATCCGACCGAACTCCTGCAATCACCGCGCTTGCCGCGCCGACTACCGAAAGTTCTCGAGGTTGAAGAAATTGACGCTATTTTGAATGCTATTGATTGCACGGTCAATAAAGGCATCCGCGACCGGGCATTGATCGAGACTCTTTATTCCACCGGAGTAAGAGTTTCGGAATTGATCGAACTTAGAATGGGAGATGTTTTTTTTCACCAGGGTGTTATGCGCGTTATCGGCAAAGGCTCCAAAGAACGTGTTGTGCCATTTGGAAACCGTGCGGCTCAAGATATTAAGAATTATATTACGGCGGTGCGGTCGTTGCTCGTTAGATACGGCAAGAGCCGTGATTTTCTTTTTCTAAATATGCGGGGGGCTCCGCTTACCCGAATGGCAGTCTGGAAAATCATTCAGGAATATGTCCGGTTAGCCGATATTCGTAAACCGGTTAGCCCCCATGTTTTCCGCCATTCTTTTGCAACCCATTTATTGGAAGGCGGCGCTAATCTGAGAGCGGTGCAGGAAATGCTGGGACACGCCGATATTTCTACGACGCAGATTTACACCCATCTCGACCGCGAATTTTTAATCGAGCAACACCGCACTTTTCACCCGAGGTATTGATGAACATTCAAATAATAATTTTACTAATTCCGCCGATTCTACTGGCACTGACTTTTCATGAGTATATGCATGGCTGGGCGGCTTACAAAATGGGCGATCCAACTGCTAAAATGGCTGGACGTCTGACAATGAACCCGATGGCGCATCTCGATCCAATCGGAACTTTGATGCTCTTTTTGGTACATTTCGGCTGGGCGCGCCCGGTGCCGATTGATCCCCGTTATTTTCGCAATCCCAAGCGTGATATGCTGATTGTCGCCGCCGCTGGACCATTGGCTAATATGTTTGTAGCTTTGCTAAGCGGTTTATTGGCTAGGCTTTTCCAGAGCGGATATTTTAATTTCCTGCCGTTAGGTGTATTACAAGCGGTTTATACAATGGTGATTCTCAGTTTACAGATTAACCTGGCGCTGGCAATTTTCAATCTTCTACCAATCCCGCCACTGGACGGCTCCAAAATCCTGATGGGACTGATTCCCCCACGCTATGAGGCCCAGTTAAATTGGTTAGAGCGGTACGGCAGTTTCATTTTAATGGCTGTCATAATCATCGGGATGGTTACGAATGTCTCTATTTTGGGAGCATTCATTAACCCATTCGTAAACTATTTTTCACAATTATTTGGAGGTATATAATGTACACGAGACCTACCAAAAAATTTGACATATCCAGCCGACTTGAGGAACAACGTGACGGTAAATTCCATTTTAACCGCCAAAGTAATGTCCCCCGGAAACCACCGCGTTCTATTTTAACAACTTTGATAATGGTACTCCTTCTATTAATGATTTTGATGTTCTTGAAAAGACTGTTATAGAGTTCATAAGAAGGAAATCATTTACTATCCCGTTAACCTGGAAAATACATTAATGACCGAAATAATAGAATGTGTGCCCAATTTCAGTGAAGGGCGCGACCATAATGTAATCCTGGCAATCGCGGCGGCAATCGAAAATGTGGGAGGCACAAAAATACTGGACGTCAATTCCGGTGCTAGTGTCAATCGCACTGTAATAACCTTTATAGGTAATCGCGAAAGCATCCTAAATGCGGCTTTTGCTGGAATTGCCAAAGCCGCCGAACTGATTGATATGCGCCGTCATCAAGGAGCACATCCGCGACTCGGAGCGACCGACGTCTGCCCGCTCGTACCTATTTCCGGAATAAGCGTGGAAGAATGCATCGCACTCTCCCATCAATTAGCTAAACGCGTTGCTGAAGAACTGCACATTCCGGTTTATCTTTACGCAAAATCAGCCCAAAAGCCGGAGCGCGTTGACCTGGTAAATATCCGCGCCGGGGAGTACGAAGGTCTGGAACAAAAACTCCGCGATCCGAACTGGCAACCCGACTACGGGCAACCGACTTTCAATCCCAAGTCCGGGGCGACGGTTATCGGCGTGCGTGATTTCCTGATTGCCTTCAATGTCAATATCGATACCCGCGACTGCCAATTGGCGAAGGACATCGCTCTAACGATTCGCGAGAAAGGTCGTGTCAAACGCGACCAAAATGGAAATAAAGTGTATAATTCCCAGGGCGAACCGATTTACGAATCCGGTTTGTTGAAAAATGTCAGAGCAATCGGCTGGTATATTGACGAATACAAAATGGCGCAGGTTTCGACTAATTTAACGAATTACAAAATCACCCCGCCGCACGTCGTTTTCGAAGAAATCCAGCGCCTCGCCAATGCCAGAGGTCGGCGCGTCACCGGTTCGGAACTGGTAGGACTGATTCCAGAGGAAGCTCTCCTGATAGCTGGGCGTTATTATCTGAAGAAGCAAGGCGATTCGGAAAACGCTCCGGAAGGCGATCTCATCCAACTGGCAGTGCAGGCAATGGGATTGAATGCAATCGCGCCGTTCGATCCCGCCAAAAAGATTATCGAATACCGTTTAGCGGAATTGGAAAAACCACTCGCCGGTTAAAATATCTGCGGGCTAACGATAAGTTCCTGATTTATGCTGTCATTGATCCAGCGGGAAAAATGGAATTTTCAGCGCTTTCGGAAAACTTTCGTCAATACCAATCACCTTTGCCTATGTCATTAACAATAGGTAAACTCGATGACTTTTGCGCCTTAAATTCCATTCGCTGGGACTGACGAACCCCCGTGAGATGTTCTTTAGCCGTTGCCTTTTTTGGTTCTTTTTTCGGCAAAGGAAAAAAGAACAATCTACAGCAGGATGGTAATCCCCATCCCGTATGAAAATCACCTAATAGCCCCGTCAGGGGCGATACTATTTGTAGAAAATGAGATTAGCCCAAAAGGTAAGCGCCATCGGTGCGAACTATTTATAGCTAATGAGGTAGAAAAATAGATCGCCCCTATGGGGCTTGACATTTTTTATTGGCTTCGATTCTACAAATAGTCCGCCCTTACAGGGCTAAATAAAATGTAGGTCGAGTTGGCAACTCGACCAGTGGTTTTCCGATTAACTCATTCTTCGACAAACTCATCCTTCGATAAACTCAGGATGACAGGAAAACTTACAATGTCACACTGAGTCTATCGAAGTGTGACAGATCCGCTTACCCTAAACCTATTGCGAGTTTCATCCTTCGACGGACTTAGAATGACGAGAAAGTTTCGGCATAAAGTAACCCCGAAACCAGCTGGTTACTAACATACCAATTATAGCTGAGTGCCCAGCGCAGAAAAATTAAAAGAATTGGTTAAATTATTGAAGCAAGATGAATGGATTCCAGAATCAATGTCGAAAATAAAAATACTATCGGAAAACCTGACTAATAAAATCGCCGCGGGAGAAGTCGTCCAGCGTCCGGCTTCGATTGTCAAAGAATTGGTCGAAAACAGCATAGACGCCGGTGCTGATGAAATTATCGTCGTTATTCGCAATGGTGGCAAAACGTTGTGCGAGGTGGTTGATAACGGCGAGGGTATGAATCGCGACGATCTCCTGCTGGCTTTCGAACGCTATGCCACCAGCAAAATTGCCACTGTCGAAGACCTGACCAATATCCATACCCTCGGCTTCCGCGGCGAAGCTCTGGCAAGCATCGCGGCGGTGGCAGTCGTTACGGCAATTTCGACTCTGCGGGGTGCTGCCGAGGGTTATGAATTGCGCATCGAAGGCGGCACGTTCCGCGACATCCGACCCGCCAGTCCCAAACCGGGCACGACGATTTCCGTCCGCAATTTATTTTACAATATTCCTGCCCGTCGCAAATTTCTAAAAAGCGCCGAAGTTGAGTTTCGTCATATCGTCGAGGTTATGCAAGAATTTGCTCTCATCCATCATAATCTGCGTTTCATTTTTATCCACAATGATAAAGAAATTTACAATCTGTCGCCAGGCAGTCTGGCGGAACGTATCACCAATCTCTTCGCTCCGGAATATGGTCAAAGTCTTCTTCCGGTTGAGTCCGTCGCCGATGAACTTAAAGTCTCCGGTTACATCGGCAATCTGAATCTGGTGCGTGCCCGACGTGGTGAACAATTTTTATTCGTCAATCGTCGCTTCGTTAATGATCGCTTGATGAATCATGCGATAATCAGTGGCTACGGCGGATTGCTGGCGCGGAGCGAATTTCCATTCTATTGCTTGAATCTGGAACTGCCTCCGGAACAAATTGACGTCAATGTCCACCCGACTAAAATGGAAGTAAAATTTCGCGAGCAAGATCGCGTTTATCAGTTTTTAAAGCAAGCCACTGCGAACAGCCTGAAGTCAATTACAAACGTCATTCCTGATTTAGGAACTTTTGCGCCGCACCATTATTATACGACACCTCCGCCGCCGAAAGGAACGCAAATTCAGATCCCGGCTCCGGATCAATCTCCTTCTAAACAGTCAGAATTTGATTCATCGAGAAAAACTTTCAATTTTCCAGAAGTAGAAATCCCGCCTACACCGTTCGCCGCCGGCGACAGCACCAAGTGGCAGGAACGGGCTCGGCGTTTTGTCGAGCAGGGCGAGACCAGCGAGGCTGATGATTTTCGTCCCAGTGTAGCGGTTTATCAAGTCCATAATAAGTATATCATCAGTCAGGTCAAGTCCGGGTTAGTGATTATTGATCAGCATGTTGCCCACGAACGGATCCTCTTCGAAGAGGCCCAGGAATCTATGCGTGGTGAAAATTGGAAGGCACAACAGTTGTTGTTCCCGGTGGTTGTCGAACTCACCGTAAATGATTTTTCCACTCTCATGGAAATATTACCATTTCTGGAAAAACTCGGATTCCGTATGCGGGAATTTGGCAAACAGACGGTTGCCGTTGAAGCGGTTCCGGCTGGCTTGCGCTGGGGCAATGAAAATATCATCATCCGCGAAATTCTCGATCACTACCAGGAATTCGGCACCAAAGACACCAGCATTCAGGATAAAGTCGCCGCCAGTTATGCTTGTAAAGCCGCTATCAAGTCCGGCGATCCGTTGACTACGGAGGAAATGCAAAACCTGGTGGATCGCTTATTTGCGACCAGCAATCCTTATTTTTGTCCACACGGGCGACCAATTATCATCAATCTGTCGCTGAAAGAACTGGATAAACGCTTCGAAAGGGCTTAGCAATTGAGTGCTAATTCCAACTCGATCAATGAAGCGCTTTCTCGAAAAATCCCTTTTATTGTCGGTCCTACGGCGGTAGGGAAAACTGCGACTGCGATTGAACTGGCAAAGCAGTTGAATGGTGAAATTATCTCAGTTGATTCGCGGCAAGTATATAGAGGGCTAGATGTTGGCACGGCTAAGCCGACTTTGCGTCAACAGCAAGAAATTCCCCACCATTTAGTTGATATCCTCGATCTCGATGAGCAGATTAGCGCTGGTGCTTATCGCAAATTAGCTTTAAAAACGGTCACTGAAATCCAGTCCCGCGGGAGATTGCCTATTTTCGTCGGCGGTTCCGGATTGTATGTTAATGCCGTGCTGAAAGGAATTTTCCAAGAAAGCGCTACTAATCCTGAGATACGTCGGGAAATCCGGCAAGAATTACAGGAAAAAGGCGTTGTGGCGCTTTATAATCAGCTCCTCGAAATTGACCCGGATACGGCTTTGAAAATTCATATAAACGATGTCAAGCGGATAACCCGCGCCCTTGAAATTTACCGTATCACCGGCCAGCCGCCCAGCATGCATTACCGCAATCAGCAAACCAATCCTCCTTTTCCCTACCAAATTTTCGTTTTGACTATGGAGCGGGAACTGCTTTATCAGCGTATCAATGCGCGCGTTGATGAGATGATTGCCAGCGGTTTAGTATCGGAGGTTGAGTCGCTTCTGAAACGCGGTTTACGCCAGAATCTGGATTTATTAATGACTCTCGGTTATCGCCAAGTAGTGCAATATCTGGATGGTAATTGCTCCTATGACGAAATGGTCGAAAACATCAAGCGCAATACGCGCCGCTATGCCAAGCGCCAATTGACCTGGTTTCGTAACCAATATCCCGAAGCCTTTTGGATAGACGTTACCGAACTCTCCAATCCGCTTACCATTGCAAACAAAATCCGGCAAAATCTCACCCAGCCAGAAATTCAATCACAAGAATAGGGTTTTAATTTCTACTGCCTTAGTTAATTTTTGGCCTTATGATCAGTCGATAGAGCGTTTCGAAAATTTACAGATTGTAATTTTAGTTTTACTTTTTTTCAAAAAAACCCACATCAATACTTGGCTGATATACAAATAAGTTATACATTAATCAAAATCGTCGTTAATTAAAAATAAGTTACTTACAAGAAGATTGAGGTAAAAATGAAAAGTAGATTAGCACAAATTAAAATAATCCCCAAATCTTCCATTTTTTTGGCTTTTACCTTGATTATTGGAGGTTGCGCAAAAAACCCGGATACAAACTCAGATTCGGCCGATAACCCAATGAAGTTATGGTATGAACAGCCGGCCAAACAATGGGTTGAAGCCCTGCCCGTCGGTAATGGTCGTCTGGGCGCTATGGTTTTCGGCAATCCTGCGTGTGAGGAAATTCAGCTCAATGAAAACACTATCTGGGGTGGTCAGCCACATCGCAACGACAATCCCGATGCCAAAGAAGCACTGCCTAAAATCAGGCAATTGATTTTTAATGGTATGTATAAAGAAGCCCAGGAACTGGCGGATCAAAAATTTATTAGTAAAAATTCGCAAGGTATGCCCTATCAGACTGCGGGAAGCCTTCATCTTTCTTTTCCGGAGCATGGAAACTTTAAAAATTTTTATCGAGAGCTGAATATAGGGAATGCTATTGCTACTACTCAATACGACTGCAATGGAGTAACTTATAAACGTGAAATTTTTGCCTCTTTTCCCGACCAGGTTATCATTTGCCGAATCTCAGCCAGCCAACCTGGACGAATTAATTTCGCCGCTTCATTGAATCATCCTGCCACAGTAGATATTTTCACCGAAGGAAACGATAAATTGATAATGTCCGGAATTACCGGCGATTGCGATTCGATTAAAGGAGCCGTGAAATTTGAAGTAATAGTAAAAATACTTAACGAGCACGGTTCGGTAGCGGCGACCCAAACTAGTCTGATTGTAAACAACGCCGATGTTGCCACTCTCTATATTTCCATTGCATCAAGTTTCAACAATTACAATGACATCAGTGCCGATGCCGGTGAGAAAGCCAATGCCTACCTTCAAAATGCACTGAAAAAAAATTACAACCAAGCGTTGAAGGATCATATTGCTGACTATCAGCGCTATTTTAGCCGAGTCAGTATTAATCTCGGAGTAACCGATTCGGTAAAAAATCCCACCGATGTTCGGATTGAACAATTTGCCAAAGGTAACGATCCGCAATTAGTCGCATTATGTTTTCAATTCGGTCGTTACTTGCTGATTTCTTCATCACGACCCGGTGGCCAACCGGCCAACCTGCAAGGGATTTGGAATAATCAGCTTTATCCACCCTGGGATGGTAAATATACGGTAAATATAAACACGGAAATGAACTATTGGCCTTCCGAGCCTACCAATCTCAGCGAAATGAATGAGCCGCTGGTTCAGATGATAAAAGAACTCTCTAAAACAGGTAAACAAACTGCAGAAACTATGTACAGCGCCAGGGGCTGGGTACTGCATCATAACACGGATATTTGGCGCATTTGCGGACCGGTGGACGGTGCATTTTGGGGAATGTGGCCAATGGGCAGTGCTTGGCTTTGTCAACATTTATTCGAGAAGTACGAATACAACGGCGATAAAGAATACCTTAAATCAATCTATCCAGCAATGAAAGGAGCCGTAGAATTCTATCTTGACTTTTTAGTCGAAGAGCCACAGCACCAATGGCTGGTGATTTGTCCATCGGTTTCTCCGGAAAATGCACCGTCGTGTCATCCGGAATTTTCAGTATCGGCCGGAACAACTATGGATAATCAACTACTTTTTGACCTTTTTACCAAAACAATTAAAGCGGCGGAAATTCTCAATAGCGATGAAGAATTAGCCCAAAAAATAAAAGATACTTTGCATCGTTTGCCGCCGATGCAAATTGGCAGGTGGGGACAGTTGCAGGAATGGATGCAAGATTGGGACAATCCTGCTGATCATCACCGCCATGTTTCGCATTTGTATGGACTATATCCATCCAATCAAATATCACCTTATCGTACACCGGAATTATTTTCAGCCGCAAGGACTTCTTTAATAGCGCGTGGCGATGAATCCACCGGCTGGTCAATGGGATGGAAAGTGAACTTGTGGGCTTGTCTTCTCGACGGCGACCATGCTTTGAAGCTCATTACCGATCAATTGTCTCCGTCCATCCAACCTGATGGAAGCCAAAAAGGTGGCACCTATCCCAATCTTTTCGATGCTCATCCACCATTTCAAATTGATGGAAATTTTGGCTTTACTGCTGGTGTTGTTGAAATGCTTGTACAAAGTCAAGATGGCTTTATTTTTATATTGCCTGCACTACCTGATAGGTGGAAAAGCGGAAATATTACAGGTATTCGTTTACGCGGAGGATTTGAAATTGTAAAATTAGAATGGCAAAATGGCAGAGTGTCTGGGTTAACTATAAAATCTAACATAGGCGGTAATTGTAGAATAAGAAGCTACGATAAACTTATGCCGGTGGGCAATTTTAAGCTCGAAGAAGCAAAGGGGGAAAATCCTAACCCATTTTACACTATACCGCAAATAAAGGAACCTTTGATCTCTCCCGATGCCAACATTATTCCTGTTGAACTTCGTCAAAGTTATCTTTATGATTTTAATACTAAAGCTGGAAAGGAATACACTTTAACCTTATTAAAGTGATTATAATAATTAATGAAAAGAATCTTTCCCCAAAATTTTACCTTTCGATTAGTAATAGATAAAATAAATACCCCTGGTAGTTTTTATTTTGGTCCAACTTTAATGTAAAAGCAAGAGGAAAATGAGTAATAATACTTTTTCAAGGATTCTGCGTATTGGGAGCGTTTTGATCATATTGTTTCAATCGTCGGTTATTTCTCAAGTAATACTTGATCCAGATGCCGTAGTTGAAGAGATAGTTACTGGAATTCAACAACCGGAAGGACCGGTTTGGAGAGAGGGGGTCGGTTTATTGTTTTCTGATATTAAAGGAAATAAGATTTATAAATGGACTCCCGAAAAAGGCAAGGAGATTTATTTAGATCCTTCCTATAACACTAATGGGTTAGCTTATGATTTGGAAGGTCGCCTGGTTGCCGGACAGATGGGGCTTAGAAGAGTTGTTCGTTTCGAAGAAGATGGTTCACCAACAGCGCTTGCCGATAGTTATAATGGAAAGAAATTAAATAGTCCAAACGATCTGGCTATTAAATCTGACGGTTCGATTTTTTTCACCGATCCGGATTTTAATATACCCCAGGGAGAAAGCAAGGAACTCAGTTTCAATGGAATTTATAGAATTAGTCCCTCAGGTGCTCTTCAACTTCTGACGTCATCATTGGCTTTACCTAATGGAATCTGCTTTTCCCCTGATGAGTCCAAACTCTATGTCAATGATTCCCAGGTACATAAAATTTATGTATGGGATGTTGTTGATGATTCTACCATAACAAATCAAAAACTACTCTATACTATTCCCGTTATGTTCGGTTATGCGGACGGGATGAAAATTGATGAAGATGGTAACATTTATTGTACCTGCTCGTCTTATGTATGGGTTATTTCTCCCGAGGGCGAATTAATTGGGAAAATTGCTTTACCATCGAATGTTTCCGCTTCAAATTGTGCCTGGGGCGATGATGACAATAGGACATTATTCATTACCGCTGGTAGTTCGGTTTATAGAGTGCGCCCGCTTGTTACTTCAATCAATAGAGAAGGCTCAAATTTTCCTGAAAGTTTCGAACTTTTTCAAAATTATCCTAACCCCTTCAATCCAACTACAAAAATTACTTATTCAATCCCGGTTACTTCGAATGTAGTAATAAAGGTTTATGATATGTCGGGAAGAGAAGTAGTGACAGTAGAAGATTGTCAAAAGAATGCCGGGACTCATACTCTATTGTTCGATGCAGAGAAATTAGCGAGTGGAGTGTATTACTACAATCTTACTGCAAATGAATTTTCATCTACCAAAAAATTTGTGATATTAAAATAGTTTTGGGTGAACATAGGAGATTATTATTTAGAAAGTAAAACCAATTAATTGATAGGAGCGTAAGCATGGAAAAAATAATCAAAAAGTCACTACGTACGGTGCTATTATTGTGCTTAATGAGCAGTACTATTTTGTACTCCCAGGATATTACAGTAAATGCCGGGAAACCTCAAATTATTAACTGGGAAGTAACTCACACCGCGCAACTCGAAGGCAGTGTGTCTCCCAGTAAAATTAAAGTAGAATGGACATGTCCGCAGAATCCGCAGGTCACCTTTAAAGACGCATCCAATCCCGTTACAGAAGTCACATTTCCTCGCCCTGGTTACTATCTACTGATACTTTCCGGCAAAGTGAAAGGTAGAGTATCGCCAAGCAGTTCAGTAATTGTAAATGTCTTCCGACCAAATTCATGTAAAGAAAGACTTTCCGATCTCATCGGCTTGATGACCGTGGATGAAAAGATAAAGCAGCTCACCAATCAATCGGATGCGATTCCTCGATTAGGAGTTCCCCGATACAACTATTGGAGTGAAGCTCTGCATGGAGTTCTCATCAGCGGCGCAACTTCTTTTCCGCAAGCCGTTGCACTGGGAGCTACCTGGGATCCCGAACTTGTCTATCGCGTCGCTACCGCGATTTCCGACGAAGCACGGGTTTTTAATGTTGTCGAAGGGAAGGGGCTAACATACTGGAGTCCGACTATAAATATTGCCCGCGATCCACGCTGGGGTCGGAACGAAGAATCCTATAGTGAAGATCCTTATCTTCTCTCCCGTATGGGTGTGGCTTTCGTTCAAGGTATGCAAGGGAATGATCCATATTATTTGAAAACAGTTTCGACGCCGAAACATTTTATGGCAAACAATGAAGAAGAGCGCCGTCATACCGGTTCTTCCGATGTGGATATGCGCAGTATGTTCGAATATTATCTGCCGGCATTCCATCAAGCTGTGGTGGAAGGTAGGGCATATTCTATTATGGGCGCCTATAACGAATTAAACCATGTTCCGTGCAATGCGAATATGTTTTTATTGACTGACTTGTTGAGACGCACGTGGGGTTTTGAAGGCTATGTAGTGACCGATTGCGGCGCTATTAATGATATGCTGTATGGGCATCATTTCTTCGAAACAGGCGCCGAAGCCGTGGCGAGGAGTATCCGCGCCGGTTGCGATATGTCCTGCGGACAGGAATATAGTGAATACCTGTATGAAGCTCTCGATCTCGGATTATTGGAAGAAAAAGACCTTGATAGCGCTTTAACGCGAGTTCTCTCGGCGCGCTTTAGGCTTGGCGAATTCGATCCGCCGGAAAATGTACCATACAGTTCTATCCCAATAGAGAAACTGGATTGCAAAGAGCATCGTGCTCTGGCACTTGAAGCTGCACAAAAAGCGATCGTGCTTCTCAAGAACGATGGCATATTGCCTCTGGATAAAAATAAAATAAAAACGATCGCCGTTATCGGTCCGAATGCGGCGGAAGCTCAACTCGGTATTTACAGTGGATTTCCTAATTTTCGAGTAAGTCCGCTCGAAGGCATAAAGGATAAAGCCGCTAAGCAGGGCATCAAAGTTGAATATGCTAAGGGATGTGATATCGGTGGTGGACTACTAAGCGTTATTGAACCACAATATTTCACCAAAGTCGCCGGAACAAATAAAACCGGGATGAAGGGCGAGTATTTTGATAATATGGAACTTTCTGGGAAGCCGGTTCTAACCAGAATAGATTCGACGATTGATTTTAGTTTTGGCACTAACTCGCCCGCCCCAGGCCTTCCCAAAGATCAGTTCTCCATACGCTGGACCGGCAAAATCATTC
>DAOTJS010000010.1:0-79425 GCA_035448825.1 Fidelibacterota bacterium | reverse complement strand
GGCGTATCTTGCGATGGTAATTGCCATCTGGTTTTTTAACCGGAAATATTATCCGCTAAAATATGATTGGCCTAAAATTGGAGCGATTATTATTTTAACTGCATCCGCTTATCTAGTTGCTATCTGGGGAGATTCGGTTATTTACCGGGTAATTGCCACTGGAATCGGGTTATTGGGAATTAGTGGAATTTTATTCTGGTCGCTGAAAGGGAAAATATTGCCAATACAGAAAGACAGGTAGCGAGGGAAATTTCACTTTAGTTCAGGCTGATTTTTTATAATCTCGGTATAAAGGTTATGAATCGCCTGGCAATATCTATAGTCGCTGAATTTCTCTATAACTGTTTGTCGAATGGATTGAGGATCGAATTGACGATATTCGGCTATCATTTTTAACATTGCTGCGGTCAAAGCGGTAACATCATTAATCGGCACTAAAAATCCGGTTTTAGGAGTGACAATATCTTCCGGACCACCGCATCGGGTTGCAATGACCGGCAGACCGCAAGCCATAGCTTCGATCAGAACCAGACCGAATGTTTCTACCTCACTGGGTAAAACCAATGTGTGGCATTTTTGCATCCAGCTAGCGATTTCGGTCTGCGGTAAATAACCGGTAAGTGTGACGGAACTCTGCAGGTTCAAGTTAGAAATTATGTGCTCAATGTCCTGGCGAAGTGGTCCGTCCCCCACGAGAACCAGCCGTGCATCAGGATTATTTTGTCGAACGGTGGCAAAAGCCTGGAGCAAAAGATCAAGCCTTTTTTCAGGACGCAAGAGAGCCACACAAAGAAAGACAAACGGCTTCAGCGCCTTTTTTGTATCCGGTGTGAAATTAAAAGCCGATACATCAACCGGATTCGGGATAACGGCGATTTTGGGAGCGGCTTCCGGGAATTGGGCCACAATCGCATCCCGCAATCGGGAGCTAGTAGCTACGATTCGGTCAGCGTGGCGATAAGCTTCTCGGATACAGTCCTTATAGAATTCGGTGAGCATTTCCGGCTTCAAAAAATGCATAAGATGTTCGGTAACGATCATCGGGATGTTGTTGTCTTTCAGCCACCGGCCGATTTCTGCTCCGGCAAATAGCGATGAGTGAGCGATGACTAAATCCGGTTGCCCGCGCTCGGCAATTGCCCTTTCGAGCAGTTTGATCAAACGCCGTCGCTGGTAAAGATACGTTTTCTTAGGTCGTTTCGGAAACCAGTTCAAAGTTTCCTGGCGATATTCGATAACGCCACCGATATTTTTCGGTTCAAACTTGACGGTATTCAGCCTCCTAACCCGAAACAAGTTTTTAAAAGAATGCACCAGATCAACGATTACCGTGACATTATCGCCGTATTTCGCAAGTATCTGAGCCTGTTCGCGGAAGAATGTGCCGTTTTCAGGCGAAATCGTTGACGGATACCATGATGGAACAATGAAGATTCTCAACGTATTTCTCCAGCCCAGATAAAGTTGCTAAAATTAGGGGTGGGGTGTTTTCCGATAAGGCGATATTGATTGATTTGCAAGTTTTCTGCTAAATTAGTTAACGTTTTCAAATCATTTACCGTAGGGCTTACTTTCGCCTCAAAGGCTATTTTTCCATCCAGGATGAAGTCAATTTCCCGACCATTTTTCAAAGAATAGTAACGTAACTCACCCCAATGTTTCAATTGGTTAAATACCGCATTCTCGAATTTAGCTCCTTCGCTGATGGGAGAGAGTGCATTAAGAATACCATTATCATGGAAAAATAATTTATTGGCTTTTACAATTTCACGATTAGGGTTATGGGTCAGAACCGGCATTTGCCAGATAATATAAGTCTTTTCCAGAAAGTTGAGATAATTGTAAAGTGTCGGGCGGGAAATTCCTGACAAAATTGCTAGTTTTGAATAATCAATTCGGCTTCCGGCACGAGTGCCTAGTAATTTTATTAGCCTTTCTAGATTATGAATGTCCCGAAAGTCGGAAAGGGTACGAACATCAACATTGATATAGGAACTTAATATATCTTGAACCAGATCACGTTTTTCAGATATGTTTTTGGTTAGGACTACTTCCGGGAATCCACCATATTCGACAAATTCATCGTAGTACATTTTTAAGCGTTCGTGTTCTGAAGCATTAAAATTCAGTTTTTTCCAGTCGCCGGACTGGAATGGCACTTCCTTAAAAGTCAAGAATTCGCCGAAGTCAAGGGTGAATAATTCAAATATTTTTTTCCGACCGGCCAGCGATTCAGTGATCCGATTTTTTAGGTAGAACGAACACGAGCCCGTCAAAATGAATTTAACATTGTACTTGTCGTATAAATACTTGATGACGCTGTCGAGGTTTGGCACATTTTGAATTTCGTCTAGAGCCAGCCAGACTTTTTGAGAAAAATCCAGACCACGCTGGGATAGAGCATAGACGATATTTTCATAATTCTTTTCCATAAATAATTCACGTTCATCAAAACGCTCAAAATCTATATATAGCTTATTTTCTGAATTTACTTCTGATAATATTTGCTTCACCAGAGTTGTTTTCCCGGTACGGCGCATTCCGGTAATAACTGTAATCTGGCGCAGTGACAGGTGTTCCCTAAGACATGTGGAAATTTTGCGTTGATATATCATCATATTTCTCCATTAACCAATTAATTTACAAAATTCATTACTATTTGTAAAATAGGTTTTACAAATAGATTCACAATTTGTAAAGTAATATGTCAAAAAATTTAGTTGAAATTGTTTTAGCATTGGTTATAATTCAAAGAAATTTTAATTGAAGAACTTTTCGATTCCCAATTAATCCTGAATTGCTTATTTTTCAATCGTGTTGAAGATTCTATACATTTCACCGGAAAATACGGTCGGCACGCTTACTTACTGGAAACGGGCGCATGAATTGAACGGCAACGTCTGCCGGTATGTCACCTGGTATCGCAGTTCCGGCGGATACCCGGAAGATATTTGCCTGAATCTGCCGCTGATTGCAGCTCAGCCGTGGTTTATCAAGCCGCGATTGGCTTTTATCCGACATATAGACCGCCGCGATCCCTACGCCGCATTGCCCGGCTTCCCACCTTACTGGAATCCGCCAAACTGGCAAAGAAAGCTTTTCCGAATGCGCGAAATATTATGGCAACCGATCATTAACCGCGCTATACGAGAATATGGATTGGAGGATTTCGATGTTTACCATTTCGAATGGGGCGCGGATTTTTACCGCGATGCACGTTTTGCTAAAAAAATGAAATCCCGCGGTAAAAAAATCATCTGTTCCTATCACGGCCAGGATATGCGCAACCGCGGTGTCATACCGGAAATGGATAAAATCAGCGATTTGAATCTAACCAGCGAACTGGATTTGACCTTGCGCCATCCGAACTTGAAATATCTGTTCTTACCGTATGATGTGCTGGCTTTTCAGCCTAAAAATACACCCGGCAAACCGCTGACGATCTGTCATGCCACCACCAACCGCCGCATAAAAGGTTCGGATGAAATTATGCGCGTCTGCCAGGAACTCGAACAGAGTCACGGCATTCGTTTTATTTTCATCGAGAATCGGCCACATTCCGAGGTGATCGAGCTTAAGAAGCAAGCTGACATTTACATTGACCAGATTACCGATCATGCCTGGGGTTACGGGATGAATTCATTGGAGGCGCTGGCGCTGGGATTGGTTTGCGTGACTTATTTAAACCCAACTTACGAAAATTTTATACCCGATCATCCCTTCGTGAATGCCGGAGTTTCCAACCTGAAGGAAAAATTGCTGGAGCTAATTGAGAATCCAGCCAATTTACCGGCTCGGATGGCCGCCAGTCGCGATTGGGTAGAAAAGCGGCACGACTATCGGAACGTGGTAAAGGAATTGTATCGGTATTACGAGTCTATTGGAATTCAGTTGTAATATGAAATTTACCTTTATTTTACCAGGTTTCATTAAAATTCCGATGGGCGGGGTCAAAGTCGTCAACGAATATGCCAACCGCCTGGCCGAAAGGGGAAATGAGGTAACCCTGGTTTATCCGTTGACTCTGAGAACCGGAAATTGGGGTTATGCCCTTCGCAAGAAAATTTCCGCATTAATTGATCGGATTCAGCGCGTTTCCGAAAGCCTTTATTATACCCCGAATCCGGCGGTGAATGTTATGGTAGTGCGAAGTGCTACATCAAAATATATCCCGAACGGCGATGCCATTATAGCTATCGGTTGGCAAACTGCGGAAGCGGTGGCGGAGTTACCGCCAGAGCACGGGCGTAAATTTTATTTATTGCAAAGTTTCGAGACTTATTTTTCACAAAAAAAGCGAATTTTAGCGACTTATCACTTGCCTCTGCAAAAAATAGCGGTTGCCAGCTGGATAATAAATGAAATCAATCAGCTGGGTGAAAAATGTTTTGGTCCACTCGGCAATGCGATCAATCCGACCGAATTTTTCATCGAAAACCCGCAACTTGAACGTTGCAACGACGTGCTGATGGTTTATCATCCGCATAAAATTAAAGGCGCCCAAGAAGGTTTAGCGGCTTTGCAAATAATCAAAAAACGATGGCCGACACTGACCGCAACGATTGTCGCGCCCCGCAAGCCAGTTCATCGAATCCCTTCCTGGATTAAAGTAATTATCAGGCCGCCCATCAGCGATTTGAGGCATTTGTATAATACTAGTAAAATATTTCTTCACTCGAGCCGCTGGGAAGGCTGGCCGTTGCCGCCGCTGGAAGCTATGGCTTGCGGTTGTGCAGTAGTGGCGACTGCCAATCGCGGCGTGCAAGAATATTTAGTTGATCAGGAAAACGCGCTTCTCTGTCCAATTAACGATGTCCAAGCCTTAGCCCAGAATGTGATAACCCTCCTCGAATCGGATCAATTGCGAGAAAAACTGGCTAATAGCGGCCTTAAAACAATTCAGTGTTATAATTGGACGGAGTGCACCAGCCGACTCGAGCAATATTTAACGGAGCAAAAAACTGAATAACTATCAGCCAACCGTCAGTGTTATTGTTCCGGCATATAACGCCGCAAAGACCCTACCGATTTGCTTGAGTTCATTATTGCGCCAGGATTATCCACTAGAAAAATATTCAGTTATAGTAATCAACGATGGTTCGAGTGACGCTACCGGAGCCGTATTTCGACAAATGAATTTACCGGAAAATTTTGCAATAATTGAACACTCTGAAAACCGCGGTCTCGCCGCCGCGCGCAATACCGGAATCCAAAATTCGGATTGCGAAATTTTAATTTTTCTGGATGCCGATATGGAAGTCGCATCTGATTTCATCGGTCGGCATATTGCCTGGTATCAAAGGCCGGAAGTCGTAGGAATAGTAAGTGAATTGCAACCGGCGCCGGAAAATCCATACGATAAATATCAGCGCTATCTGTACGAAAGTCAACGCGGAGCACGCGTTATTGGCGCAAATAAACCACTGCCGTTTCAGTATTTTATTTTTTGTATGACATCGGTAAGGTGGTCGGCACTGGCAACAGTCGGCGGTTTCGATGCCGAAATCCGGCAGTATGGTGGCGAAGATACCGAGCTGGCTTACCGGCTCTGGCAGAAATATCCAAACGGGTTATTCTTCGACCCAGAAATTAGAGTAACGCATCACCATTACCGTCCCTTTCAGCAAGTGCTGAAAATCGTTGAGCAATTTGGCCAACAAGTTGTGCCTTATATCGTCGAACAGCATCCGGAACTAAGCCGATTGTACGGAATACAATTCGTCAAACCCTTCGGTGGTAGTAATTGGAATATGAAATACTGGATTGGGCGGACTCTGCAAACTGAGGTTGTATTTGAAATTCTCTGGTTTCTATTCGAAATAGCGCCCTATCCAATTTCTAATTTTCTGGTGCGCGGATTACTCGCCGCGGCGCTATTGCGAGGGATCGCTCCTTCGCAAACTGGAATTCAAAGGCGGTAAGAAGCAGGTTAAGGTTGAGGTTAAGGCTGAGAAAAGAAATTGTAGGTCTATTGGTAACTCGGCCAACGTCAATTTGGCGGTTTAGCAAATCGCCCTAAGTATTTAAATTTTGTTTATTAACCTTAATATTTGACCTGGCCTAAAGAAGAATAAGGCTGAAACCTAATTCATTTAAACTTTAGCCAGTTGGAGATTTAGCCATATCATAAAAGTGCCAAGATCGTGTAAATATGGTTTTTGTGCTGGTAATACAGCATTATCGAGTAATTGTAAATTACTGGTGATTCTTGATATTACACATTGAGACATAGTAAGACTTTAGTGTAATCTCGAGTCTTTTATAAATCCCATTTTAAGGATTGTTTTGACTATTTATTACATAATTTTATGGACGGTATCCAAGGCATTTTTCACAAACCGAAGGCGGATGTCCAATTTTAAATGACAATCTAATTTGGTTAATCCTTTCACCAGTCCAGATTTCCTTTAAAGATTGCTGTGTGATATTACCTACACATAATTCGCCAGGTTTTTCAGGATTTATCTGACATCCGCAAACATGGATTTCACCATTTAATTTTAGTACTAAATGATTAAGCATTCTACATGGTTTTAATTTCCGTTTTGGTTCTTTAGCTAGTCGCATATATCCCGATAAGTTACTTTGCTTAACAGACGCTCCCCAATTATCATAATGGTATGTCCAATTGATTTTTCTAAAATTTAAATATGGTGCGACATAATACTTAAAATCAGCACTTTTAAAGACTTGAAAAATATTTATATCAGGTCGGAGTTCTATAGAAATATTAATTGGATTTCCTCTTTTCTTGTTTTCAATTAGCAAAGTTTTAAGACCGTTCATCAGGTTAAGATAGCCGTGCGTTCGATAGATTCTGGTAAACATTTTCGAATCAAATCCAGCTGTACTTATTGCGATACCATTTACTCCCAAATCAAATAATTTGCTGATATTATCATCGTTTTCAAGTAATATTCCATTAGTATTGAAACTTATCCTCGCCTCAGGATTAAGATCTTTAATAATCTTAATTCGTTTAAAAAGCAATGGATCTAAAAACGGCTCTCCGATTGTCGGAGTCAAATAAATGTCGTTGCCCCCTAAATCAAAGTACTGCTTTAATGCAAAAATAAATAAATCAAGGTCCATAATGCTTTTTTTACTATTATCATATTGACGAGCACAAAAAATACAATTAGCGTTACATTTATTCGTAATATCGAATCTGAATGTAGTGGGAAAATCGAGCATTTTGCTTGAATTATTGATCTCTTTACGATGGTAAAAAAGAAAATCTTTTATAGATTTTGGAAAATTAAACCAAAAAAATTTACTAAAAATTATTATGAAATTCTTCATTTACACCCATTTATTTTACTAAAGTACTTTCATTTCCATCATAAAGACATTTTTAATCATATTTTTGTATAAATGTTCTCTCGCTGACACTAAGTAATAACAGAGTCATTTTCACCTTAGATGCATAGAGAAGAAGCAACTAAATGTGCGGTAAATCATCTTCGGCAAATAAATTTCATATAAGTTAGTTCTATCTATCATCTTGCTAACTTTCATTTATTTTAATTATTAAACATGGTTTTGGCAAGTTGAATTTTTTCAACGCGATTTGCAAAATATTCCGATGACCAATAGTCGGATTATTTAAACTATTTATCTCATATCAACGTAATAGTATTGACACGATTAGGAACTCGACCGATTCCGTGTCAACGCCGGAGCTTTGACAACAGTTTTAAAACAATTCCAGATTAAGTAAACAACCCCGTTAGGGGCGATACTCTTTGTAGAAAACGGAGTTGAAACCAAAATCAAGCGCCGTAGGTACGACCTACAAGCACGAACTATTTGTGTAGATCATGAGATGGAGTAATAGTCTGCCCTTACGGGGCTTAAAGAAGAGCAATTGACTTAAGTTGGCGTTAGACGACTTGTGTTCATCAGTTAAAGAATCTGTTGATGGCGACGACTATGACATAAAATCAAATACCCCGTTATTTTCACTATCCAAGCGTCCGATTACTAAAGCCCGCCTTGCTAGGTGTTTAAACAAATCGTATAATGGCACATAGAACTTGAATTGATACTATTCATTTTGATTTTAATTGTATTTTTCTTATATAATGAAATGCTTTATATCATCAAATATTAATAACATGTTAAAATATTCGTGTGTGAAAAATTTATTCGCATATTATATCTATGGGTTTAAAGTAATAATAAACAATAAATAGCGAGAAATGTTAAGGATAAAACCTTATTTGTCGAAAGGCTTATGTAGAACAGCTGAAAAGAAATTGCGCGGGTTTTTGACTCTTCAATGCTTACTTTTTGGTTAAGGAAAATTTATGTACTTCCTGATTGCCATATTGCTAATTGCTGCGATTTATTCAACTAAGATAACCTCCAAATTTGGCGTCCCGGTACTTCTACTATTTCTGGGGATTGGTATGTTATGCGGCAGTGATGTGCTCAATCTGATCTATTTTGATAATGCTATTCTGACTCAAAAGGTAGCCAATATATTTTTGATATTCATTCTGTTCGAAGGTGGTTTTCATACTCGACGCAAAATAGTGGAGTCCGTTTTTGGTCCAGCCTTGACCCTGGCAACTTTCGGCATTGCTTTAACGGCTGCAATTCTAGGACTTCTAATTCATTTCGTTATGGGCCTCGATTTACTTTATTCATTTCTGATTGGCTCTATTATTTCTTCAACTGACACCGCTGCGGTGTTTATGATTATGCGTCAGCGCGCTATCAAAAAGCGTATTTCCTTAACTCTAGAAGTCGAATCTGCCACTAATGATCCGATGGCTATTATGTTGACGATTGTTTTTATTCAAATCATAACGGGACATTCCCAGAATGTGGGACTATTTATTCTTAGTTTGATCTGGCAATTCGGCGGCGGAGTAGCCATAGGTTGGCTTATTAGTAAAATCGGAGCGTTTCTGTTCGATCACCTCAAGGTGGAAAATCGCGGCTATTATCACGTACTGAGTATTGCGGTCTGCTTGCTGGCATATGGAAGCGCAGAGGTTATCCAGGCTAATGGTATTATTGCGGTCTTTTTTACCGGATATTGGCTGGGCAATACCGATTTTGCCTATCACAAAGGTGTTGGCCATTTTATCGAGGGGATTTCGACCTTTTCTAATATAGCGATTTTCTTACTGCTGGGAGTGCTGGTTTTTCCCAAGAGCCTGTTGGGGGTTTGGCGGGAGGGGTTATTGATTACTGCGATAATGATCTTGGTTGCCCGCCCGCTGACTATTTTGATTTGTACTCTGCCATTCAAATTTAAATTGCGGGAAAAATTGTTTTTGATGTGGGGTGGTATCAAGGGGGCAGTTCCTATTGTTTTGGCAACCTATCCAGCAGTCTATGGTATAGATGAAAATCATTTGATCTTCAATATGGTATTCTTTGCAGTTTTTCTATCGTGTTTACTGCAAGGAGTCACGCTCGGCTGGGGTGCTTCAAAACTACATCTGTGTTTGCCTGCCCGGCCGAAACCGATGCATTCGATTGAATTGATTACGACGCGCAAAACGGATGTTGATGTTTTTGAAATTCAGTTGTCGGAGAATTCTAGGATTGCTGGATTGAAAATCAGTGACTTAGCTTTGCCAGCCGATTCCTTAATTATTGCCATTATTCGAGACGATCAGATTATTCCGCCCAAAGGTCACACAGTCTTGGAAGAGGGTGACATTCTTTTCGTTATTGCTTCCCAGAAAGATGTAGATCGGATCAGTACTATTTTAAGCAAATGACCTGAAGTGGTAATAAAGGTTGAGGATGAGGGTGAGAAAAAAGAAAACGGAAAAAAGATTATAATAGCCCCCGAATTCTCCGCAGGCTCCGGAGGAGTCCCGCTCCGCAGTCGGGACATTCGTGGGTTTTTCCAAATGAAAATAACTTCACAAAACCACTTCAACCTGTCCTGTCCCGAACGGCGGGATGAGGCAGACGGTTTATTACTCGTCGCTGGACTTAGTACTATTTATCTAACGGGTCAAAGAAATAGTTAACAATTTTTTGTGGGCTCGAATTTTTCAATAAAAAAAGATTGCTATTTAAACCAAAAACCGATATTATTAAGCATTGGAAATTTTTACTGCGCGGTGTTTATTGGTATTTCTAAAACATTTATTCCAAAGAGGTTATTTTATGAAAAAGACGTTTTTAATTCTGACCATCACTTTGTTGGTGCTATCCGGTTGCTCATCTCTGACCTTTATTCCGACTCCGCCCAAAGCCACTATCGCTACGACGGATTACGTCAATACGCAAGTGCAGGCGTTATCTGACAAAACCGCCCAGGAAGTGCTCCAGAAGACTCAGACCGTCATTGACGAAGCTATGGCCGCCGAACGTGAAAAAGTCAAGGAACTGGAAGCCATCTTAGCCAGTCAGCAGAAAGACGTTCAGACCGTGCTCAATTCGATTAATGACGTCAATACGACTGCCACTCAAATCCGCGAAATAGTAGGCCGATTGCGGAAAGACCTGAGCGATATTAAGAAAGAATTGGCGGACAGTCTCGATTCTGTTTGGGGCGGTATTAATGATCTTACCGTAGCCGACGCGCGTTTAAAATCCAACATCGCCCAGGCCGAAAATAACATCAACGCTCTTGAACAAACTAACGAACAACTGCTGCAAACCACCGACGCGATGAAAATTCGACTCGAGGGAATGCCACGAGAAACGATTCTGGAGCTCCGTCAAGTGCTGGACGAATTTCTGAAGCAATCGTCCGAAAAATGAAATCATCCTGTCAAATTGAAAAATAACGAGTAGCAAGGATGATCAATTTTAAAACATTAGCCAGGAAAATGTCATGCGTAACTTGCGGCGACCGTTAATTTTATTACTCATTTTATTAATCAGTAATCAATTATCTGCCCAGGTAAACGACATAAATACCACCCAGGTGCGCCTTCAAGCCATTCTCAGCGACTTGCAAAACCTCGAACTGAAAATTAAAGCTCAAATAGATTCCGTCCTCTTGCTCGAATTAAATATTCAGCCGAGAGGCGAATTCGAGACCACCGCGGAATACGACGAGCGCCTGAAACAAAACGACCTCAAACGCCAGGAAATCGAGCAGAGATTTGCCGAAATCAAAGCCGAACAGCAAGCCGCCATCGAGCGCGAATTGGAGCAAATCACCAGCAAAGCCTACCCGGCTCCGGTCAGCATTGAGCTGGGCGAATATCGTCCCGACCTTCAGCGCTTTCCCTTCACAGTTCCTCAGTATAAAAAGAAGGGCAGTCTGCTGATGCCAATTTCCATTGCACCATCTTTTAAAGCCAGCATCGCAACTCTAACGCCGATTGGCTACTTTCAATTTTCCCGTGATGGAGAACAGCATCTGATTTATGTCCGGGTAGATTTCCAGGGACAATCCTTCACCGCTCGCACCGACCGAAAAATTCAAGCCGTCAATCACCTCGCCACTTTAAGCGGTCACAACCGGCCGGTCAACGCTGTCGCTTTCAGCAATGATGGCGCCCTGCTGGCTAGTGGCAGTGACGATCGTACCGTGAAAATCTGGGATGTTAAAAATAAAGCGTTGCTTTCCACCCTGATGGGCCACACCAAATACGTCACCTGCCTGGCTTTTCATCCATTCGAATCAATTTTAGCCACGGGAGCCGATGATGGTTCGATCATTCTCTGGCAGGTCGAAGGGAATAATCAACTTTTGAACATTCCGGCTGACCCGGACGGCGTCAAGAGTTTAGCCTTTAGCCCGGACGGCAAGCTGATCGCCGCCGCTCTGGCGAATTTCACCATTAAAATTTATCAGGTTTCCGATGGCCAATTAGCCCAGAGTCTAAAAGGCCATACCGACGAAATTAAAGGGCTATCATTTAGCCCGGAAGGTTTGCGATTAGCCAGCACCGGTTACGATCAATCCATTAATCTCTGGAATGTTCGGGACGGCGCCCTGATCAAGTCTCAGAATAATGCACATCTGCTCTGGATCAACGCCATCGCCTTTAGCCCGGATGGTGAGATCCTGGCAACCGGCGGCGATGACAAAACTGTCCGCCTGTGGAACGCCCACGACCTGACGCCGATTCGCACCATTGCCGATTTTAATTCAGCGGTTACTTCGCTTGCTTTCAGCTATCCGGATGGTTTGTCTATCGCCTGCGGAATGTCCGATAATAATCTCGTTTTCAAACGCACCGAAGACGGGTTGCCAATCACCACTCTACGAGCTCATAATAGCATAATTACCGCCATCACCTACGACCAAACTGGGAAATTCTTAGTCTCCGCCAGTGAAGATAAAACCGTCAAACTCTGGGAGATTGTCTATGATGAACTCGCGGAGTTGGCGGGCGATGAAGGTGGTCGCATTCTGGCTGGCACCGGCTATGGTTTGCCTCCTAAACTTCAGGCTGAAGTAAATTTCGCCGAACCGTCTGGCAATAATTATCTTGATGCTAATGAAACTGGAATCTTGAAAATCGGGGTCACCAACGTCGGTCAGGGCACGGCTTACAATGTGACTGCCGTTCTCAGCGGAGCAAATATTGGCGAACTCGACTTCTCGCCCCGAACATTGATCGGCAATATCACTCCAAATGAAACGTCTTATGTCGAAATTCCCCTCAAAGCCCGCTATAAAATTGCAGCAGATAACGTGCGGCTAAATTGCATTATTCAGGAATCTAACGGATTTAACCTCGATCCGATGCTGATCCAATTCGAGACGCGACCTTATTTTGTCAAACTGGTCAAAGCCGGTGTCCAAATCATTGATCAAAGCGGCAACGGAATGATCGAGCCGGAAGAAATCGTCGAAGTTATCGTACGCATCCAGAATCAAGGCACCAGCCTGGCGCGCGATGTCCGCGCCGCTCTGCGTCTCGATCAAAACGTTTTCTTCGTCGGCAAGGACACTAAAGAGCGCGTTCAGCAATTCACCCTCGGCGACCTTAAGGAAGGTGAGTATCAAGACCTGAGCATTAAAATTTACACCAACAACCTTGCCACTGCTGTGCCTATTTTCCTCACTCTTTCGGAATATTATCGCGAATGGGGCGCCGTCAACATTCCACTCGAATTGGCTTTCAATCAGCGCATCAGCACACCTCAGGAATTCGTCCTGAAAGGCAAAGAAGCGGGCAGTGATTATACTTCCGACGGTTTTTCCATTGACGTCGAATTGAATATTCCCGAAGGCCGGGGCGCTAAACCGGACGCGATTGCATTGATCATTGCCAATCGCGATTACCAGAATCCGGATATTCCGGATGTAACTTTCGCCCATCGCGATGCGGAATTCGTTAAGCAATATTTGATCAAAACTCTGGGCTATCGGGAAGGCAACATTCTCCTTTACAAAGACGCTACCCAGTCGCAATTCCGGACGGCGATGCAGAAGCTTAGCAATACGAAGAAAGACACGGCTGAGGTTTTCTTTTATTATGTTGGTCACGGTGCGCCCGATCCGGAAAGCAAACGCGGCTATTTTATGCCGGTAGATTGCGATCCGAATTACATCCGCGTGGGCGGCATCGCGCTCGAGGATTTTTACGCCGAACTCAATAAAATCAAAACTGCCGGCACGACAGTCGTCATTGACGCCTGTTTCTCCGGCGCCAGCAACGAAGGAACGTTGATTAAAAATATCAGCCCGATAATGATTGCAGTTGAAAAAGAACATGCCGTTGCCGATAATATTGTAGAATTCACCTCTTCATCGGGCGATGAAGTCAGTTCCTGGTTTCCCGAAAAAAAACATAGCCTCTACACCTATTATTTCTTGAAAGGTTTACAGGGCGAAGCCGATCAAAACGGCGATAAAATCCTAACTATCGGGGAAATACAAAACTATCTCGCCGAGAAAATACCATACGAGGCGCGCCGTCTAAATAATCGCCAGCAAACTCCCGGCGTAACTCCGGAACGCGAAAAGCGGATTCTCCTGCGTTATACCACCCCTACTCAGCCGTAATTTTTATTAGTATAAAGAAATGCCGCAAAATAAAATCATCATTGCCCTAATCATACTCAGTCTGGCAACCGTTTCCGGATTTAGTCAATCGCCTAAAGCCGTTCGTGTCTTAGTTGACACGGTTCTGGTTTTCGACGGCAACACATCCCTGGCTGAAGCCAAAAACAAAACCCTGGCCTTTGCCCGCAGGAGCAGACAGCAGTCAACATTTTCGCAATTTCGACTCAAGCGGGCTACATTGTAGAAGAGAAAATCATCTCTTCCAAACCGGTTTTCACCGATGACATTTTGAAATATCGCGTAAAGCTCCAGGCTCTGGTCGAGCCGACTCGCGGTGAACGTGATCCGGCGCTGTCACTCGAATTATCCGTCAACCGCAATGTCCTCAAAGACGGCGATCCGCTATTCATCACGGCGAAATCTTCCACCGACGGTTATCTCTACCTTTTCGATTTTCTGGCGGACAATTCGGTTTTACTGATGTTCCCCAATCCAATCTCACCGGATAATGCCATCAAAGCCGGTATTCCGTTGCGGATTCCGACTGCCGCCGAACAGAAACGAGGCATTTCCTATAAAGTCCAGGCTGATTCCAATAAATTGGTGACAGCTGAAGCCATCTTCGGAGTGTTTTGTAAAAACCGAATCGCTGAAATTGATAAATTTCAAACCGTGCGCAAGGATTTTGTGGTGCTGTCTGCTGGAGAGCAGAGTTTCACCGATTTCCAGAAATGGTTGGTGCGCGTGCCGCTTTCCCAGCGCGTCGAGAAAGTCATCCCCATTCAGATTTTTAAATAAAAACACAACTTGTGTTAGGCCGAATTTCGCTCCGCCTTGTCTCAATCGAAAAACTAATGTATATTTCATTTGAATGGAGGTTATTATGAAAAAAATTAATGTTTACATCCCTGTTCTGATACTCATTTTCTTTTTCTTGAGTTGCGAAGATATGCCAGTCACCACCGGCTCGCTGGATGTCGAGGTAATAAAAAAAATGAAGTTTGCTATCACGAGCAAATCTTACACGACGGAGCAATTATCCGTTATCGGTACTGTAACGAACAATGGTTCTGAAACTGTCTATCCCGACTGGTATGTGGAAGGTGAATTTTATGCGGACTCTACTTTTAAATTAAAATTAGGGGGAGACAATTATAGAATGACTTTTCCCCTGGAGCCAGGGGTAACTGCCAGCTGGCAATTAATTTTCTATTCTGACCTTTACATCGAATCGGATTATCCCCATTTCGGCATTAAAAACCTGCGCGCCTTCAAATACAAAGAAGACGAGTAAGAATAACTCGTGTCAAGCCGAGATTTTGCCATTAATCACCATTAACAATTTAGTTGAAAAGGTGTGCGGTTGGAGAGTGTACTGGAATCTCATTTATCGGCTTGCCCCTGTCTGATTACCCAAATTTGCGACAATTTTAAAAAATACGCCTACGAATATGACTTGATAAAATCCTGCTGGGTAAAAGAGTCGTGATCGAATTGGTCAATGACGAATGTAAAAATATCTAGCAGATCGAATATTCCCGACATCGCTTACCGGTAAATTTTGGGGCTAACCTGATTTCCGGTTCGATGGCTCATCAACTATTACCCAAAAGACTGTATATCTCAGGTCAATTCGACTCCTCAAATCAACTCGCTTTCTGCTGAGGCTGACATCGAACTCCTGTTAAAAATTAATAAAACGTGCGTGTACCCCGAACAGGACTCTCCCGACGTTTCGGGATTCCTACGGAAGAACCTGCAACCACCTGCTTAGAAGGCAGATGCTCTTTCATTTGAATTATCCAATTTTTACAACGATTAGTAAATTTGCGTGTACCCCGAGCAGGACTCGAACCTGCAACCACCTGCTTAGAAGGCAGATGCTCTATCCACTTGAGCTATCGGGGCATTAGTAAAAATCAGAAAGATCGTCGGGGTGAGTGGATTTGAACCACCGACCCCCTGCTCCCAAAGCAGGTGCGCTAAACCGGACTGCGCTACACCCCGTTGTCAAAATTTTATCTCTGATTATGAAAAAACAATCATATTAAATTACTATGACAAACTTGATTATCATCGGTAAAAAAGCGGGTAAAGTTAGGATATTAAAGTCATTAAAGTCAAGCCGAAAAACAGTCTGATTTCTAATCCCTGTCCCGGTTTTCCTGTGGATTTTTCAGCACGATTCTCATCACAGTTTTTTCATTAGGCTTGCTCATCAAGACGAATAACTGTCCGCGGTGATATTCTTTTACTATGCGCATTGCCAGACTAAGTCCCAGACCCCAGCCGCGTTGCTTGGTGCTGTAACCCGGACGGAAAATATTCTTACGGTTGCGCTTACTAATTCCCTTACCGTTATCAATGACATCAATGGCGATCTTCTTCCCACCATGGAGGGGATTTAATTCCACTCTTATTTTACCGTTTTCCTGAGATACGGCGTCAATAGCATTCTTGATCAAATTTTCCAGCGCCCAGGAAAATAAATCCGCATTCAGGTTGACGATGTAATCGCCGGACGGGATAAATTCCAGACTGATGCCCGGTCCCAGTTGCGGTAAACGACGCCGATAATACGAAATGGCATCGTTAATGACCGAATTAATGTTAGTTGGTTTTAGAACCGGGCGACTGCCGATCTGCGAAAAACGATTGGCCACTTTTTCCAACCGCTGAATGTCGCGCGCAATTTCGCTGATATTGGCATTGTCGCCGATTTCATCCTTCAGCAATTCCAACCAACCCATCAGCGCGGTCAACGGCGTGCCTAATTGATGCGCGGTTTCTTTTGCCATACCAACCCAGATTGAGCGCTTCTCATTTTCTCGGATTAACGAAAAACCGACATATCCCAGCAGAATAAAAAGCCCGACGATGGCAATTTCGATATAGGGCAAGCGCCGCAGTTGGCGAATCATATTGGTATCGCCGAAATGAATGTATTGCAATACTCGATCTTCATATTTCAGTGGAATTGGCTGATTTTCTCGATCCATTTCCTGCATTATCTTCTTGACTTTAGCCAGAGTAGCGGGCGAACGATCGTTATCCGGAACGCCAATGTTGCGCCAGGCGGTTGGTTCCATAGCCTCGGCATCCGAGAGAATCATCGGAGTCGAGGTTTTCTGGATTATTTCTTCGAAAATAAAACTAAAGTCATTATTGCTCATATCCATAGCGGCTTTGGCATAAATGTCGGCATAAAACCGAATCAAATTAGCGGAATCCTGGCGCAAGCGCGTGACGATTTTCTGAGTGTAATTCAGCAAGGTAAAAATCATCGCGATTGCCAGAATTAGGAGCAAGCGCTTGATATTACCCGAATGACGATAAATTTTTATCTCCATCGAAAACTGCCGATAATAATTATTTTAATTGCATTTATAAAATCACCGGTCACTTTTTAGCAGGCGCTGGCCGTTTTTTCTTGAGGTTTTTTATTTTCTCACGATTTTGATAAATCAACACTCCCAGCAGGCTAAGCCAGACAATGTCACAAGAAATAGTGGAAACCTGAGACGCCACCTGATAGCTACGCGGCAGGAATTTAAATTCCACCGCATAATTTCCCGCTGGAACCGGCACCCCTCGCAAAACATGATTGACCTGATAAATCGGCGTTTCGACGCCGTTGACGCGAGCCGTCCAACCTATCGGATAATAAGCATCAGCCAAAACTAAAAAGGCCGGGCGCTCGGTTTCGACATTTAACACCACGCGATTGGGAGTATAATCGCTTACCTGAGCACTTCCTTCGGTATCAAATCCTCCGGAAGTATCGAGCGCGACACTCGTCAAAGCCATTTTAGCCGGATCGAACTCGGTCGTGTTCATAAAGGCTACCACATCTTTTTCCGACGGTAAAAACCTGACTTCGGATACGAAATAGGCCCGCGGTAGAGCATCTTCATTTAAATAAAGCACTTCTTTCCGTTGCTGATTAACATCGAGAATCGTCAAATTGGCATCGTTAAACATACCAGGCGCAATGACATATTTAGCATTCAGCATATTAATGACATTCCAGTTCAACGAACTCTGAGTCGGTCCCGAAAGTAAATTATTATCAATTATATCTTGAATCAGTTGGGGCTTGATCGGCGAATAACCCGTAACGATTTGATAGCGATAAGCTAAATCATTGCTTTGAAATTGATTGCCCAGTCCCAGAATCCGGAAAGGTTCGCGATCCTCTTTGAGAATTTTATCGAACCGGGTTTCGGCAAAATAACGTCGCTCGAGGGATTTGGTATCCACTAATTCGTCCGCCCGCAGAAAGCGTTTGCTGACATTAATCATATCCACCGAGATGAGAATGACCATCGCGCCAATCAGAAAATCCGGACGAATCTTTTTCATTTTATATAGCACCAGCAGAGCCACAAAACAAATTACAAAAACCAACATCCGCAGAGTATCCGCCTGCAAAAATTCACGCCGCGCCGTACGCAACAGCTCAATCACTTGCGGATTGTCCATAAATTGAGCGTCCTGAGCGGAAGTGTAGGACAACACCCCGGGCACCAGCAAAAAGAATAAACCGAACAAAATAAAAAAACCGCTAACCGTTAGAGCCGCTTTATACTTGGCTAAATCGAATTTTTCCACCAAGCCTTTCAATCCATAAAGCGAGAGAATTACCAGGATAAAATCAACCAGAATCAAAATCATTGACGGAACTCTAAACTTGCTAAAATAGGGTAAATACTTGAAGAGTGGTTTGTATAGAATCGGGAAATGACTGCCGAAGCCCAGTAACAGCGAAAATACCAGCAGGACAAATAAACTGATTACCACCCTATCTTTGCGATAATACCACAAGCCCAGCAAAGCCAGAATCACGGTCAAAATCCCCATATACTCGCAAGATTGGGTAAACGGCATCTCGCCCCAATAGCCGGGAATAGGTTGACCACGCAGTTGCGGATAGGCTTTACCGGTGTACGGTTCCTGGGAAGTGCCGCCATAAAAACGGGGCACAATCAAGGTCGCTAATTCCCGGGGATTAAGCGACCAGCGCGTCGCATATTCGAAAGTCACACCGCTACTTTTTACTTCCGGCTGAGTTGCATCTTCTTTTAGATTAATGGCTTGGCCGCCGCGAGTGGAATAGGGCGTGTACTCATTAGCCACAAATAACGGCTGAGCTGACATTAAAACTGAAGTCACCAGTCCGGCGATGAATAACCCAAGCGCAACGTAAATTTTCTGAGCCTGTTTGGTCTTGATCCACTCAACAATTTGCCGAATGCCCAGAGCCATAAAAATTAATAGAGTATAGAAAACTATCTGGTAATGCTGAGTGCGCAGCTGGAGCGAGAAAAAGATCACAAACAGTAAAAATGACAGAAAATTGCGCTTCTTGACTAAATATAAAAAGCCAAACACGGCTAAGGGCATTGCGCAAACCGCTCGCACTTTGGCAAAGTGACCAACGGTGATCAGCGCCTGATAATGCGGATAAAAGAGAAAGGCAATCGTTCCAATCAAAGCATAATACCACGGAAATTCCAGCAACCAGAATATTAAAAACATCCCTACCGTCGCCAAAATAAACCAGCTCAATTTCCAGTCAATGATCTTGCTTATTTTACTGATTAAATAATCCAGATTGAATGAATTAGACCAGAGAGCATAATAAATCGGCACTCCGCAAAAAATGGCGGGATTCCAGAGTGGGATTTCACCGGTTCGTTCGCGATAATCGTTGATAAATTTACTCTGAGCAATGCTTGCCATCCGATCGCCGCCGGCCGGTTCAAGACGATCAATTACATAAGGTTTATAAAAAATAACTAGTATCAGTAATACAATAAAAAATGCTACGATCATTGCCGTTCGGGGATTAATCGTAGCCAGTCGGTTTGCCGGCTTCTTGTTTTCTGGAGGGATATTTTTCGCAGGTGTCGGTTTTTTAGTTTTTTTACTCATAATTCGACCTTCATTATTTACTGTCTAATTTAACCTTAGAACGGTTCTTTTTCCAATTTAAAGGATTACGCCATTTGCGCCAGGCGCCTTTAATGGTTTGAATCTCGATAGGTTCGTAGAAATTGAATAAATATAAGATAAACGGAAATGATAGAATTAACAGCAATTTTACAGTTAGCCGAATCCACAAGGCATAAGGTGATAAAATGAGTCCGAAAACGATTAATACCATTCCGCATAACATTATTTTACCAATTTTTTTCATCTCATAAGGTACGGGGTAGTATTTTTGAGCAGAGCGGTATATCAAAAGGAAATAAGTTACCTGTGAAACCAACGAGGCCAGTGCTGAGCCAATATAACTGAAATACGGTATCAGTAAAAGATTTAAAGCAATATTGATAATCGAAGAAGATATTATGATTCGCGCGATAACGGGTGTTTTTTTAGTAATATTTAATCCAATTAGCGAAGTATCTTTCAACATCTCGAAAAACAAACCAAACGAAATTATCGGAATTACCTTATACGCATTCCAGTAAGCCTCATTCTGGGCTAAGAATTTGATGATTTCCTGACCAAAGACGGATATTCCTATAACACAAATCATAGTTCCAAACGCGAAATAGGTCATCGTCTTGGAATATAGACGTTTATTATTGGGATCGTCCATTACTCGATACATAATCGGCGAAATGGCAAGATTCACCGAACTAATGATAAAAACCTTGACGGTATTGGCAATTTTATAACCTAGCGAGTAGATTCCAACATAAGAGAGTTCCCCCAAGAATTTCAAACAAAATCGATCGGCAATACTTAATAATACACCCGATACGGAAGAGATCATCAAAGGCAGACTAAAACGAAACATTTCCTTTAGAATTCGCATCTCCAGACGGAGCCGCATATTTTTAATCAAATATCTTGAAATTAAAATAAAATAGACTAGATAACTGATAATCTGAGCTTTATATATTCCATCTATCCCCATATGTAAACCGCTGATAAAATATACCGTCAGAATAAGGCCGATTGTCAATTTTGTGACATTGACGGAAGTATATAAAACCGGTTTTTCCTGAACTCGCATAAGAGCGGAAACTAAATCCATCAGAATCTGTAAAGCCGCCGCAATGGACATTAATCTTATTAGATAACTAAAATCAGAGCTATCGAATAGTAACATAGATAAGCGACTGGAAAAACCATACATCCCGGCTATCATAAGCCCTGAGATGAAAAACAGAGATAGGAAGGTGGTAAAAAATATTGACTTCTGGCGATTGATATATTCTTTTTCCCAGTACCAACGAAAAAAGGCGGTGTATAAATTCACGCTGAAAATCGTTACCAGCAGTTGCGAACTAACCTCCAAAATGCTCAGGATTCCGTATTCTTTTAGAGATAAATGTTGAGTATAAAGCGGAACTAATATAATTCCGATCAGTTTTGTTGAAACGTTGCCGATGCTGTAAATGGCGGAATTTTTTAGAGCTGATTTGACGTAATTAAGCACAGGGGAAAATTACTCTATTAAATAAAAACTAAATATATTTAAGTTAATCATTAATAAGAAGTTCTAACTCCAGAATCTTTTTTGATCTCGGTTTTAAATATTTTACAGGAATGCCAACATATATCGACCACGGATCTAGATTTCTATTGACCATACTCATTGCGCCTACAGCAGTACCTTCTCCAATTGTAACTTCGGGAAATATTATACAACCTGCTGCTATAATCGAGTGTTTTTGAAAAATTACAGGACCTCCGGTTACTCGCGTCAAATTCGGATTTACCATTGGGTTGGTCATAAATTCACCACTATAATCATCGGTTTGACTGTATACTAAAACACGCCCTGAAATAGTGACAAAATCTTCAATAAAAACACCGAATTTCCCATACAAAGCTGTATAAGCTGAAATGTGGACATATGAACCGATGGATACATTACCAGAGAGAATACAAAAATCATCTATCCTAACATTATTGCCTAACTGGATGAGTTCTGGTGAATATAAACTTGCTTTACGACTAATTAATACATTCCTACCGTACTTTTTCAGCCCTAATTTTATAATTTCCTCCTCGTTATAAAATGATGTAATCATAGTACTCCTTCAGCAGTTCATTAAAATAATTTCTATTATTTGATCTTGAGCTTCTCCAGGCAAATCTTCAAATAAAGGTAAGCACAAGATTCTGGACGCAATATTCCGCGAAATCGGCATTTTCTGCTTTGGATAGATAAAAGGGAGTGTATCTAAAGACGGATAAAAATAGCGTCGCGGAAAAATTCCAGATTGATTTAAAATTTGCTTTACTTGTAAAAGAATTTGTTCAGATTCGAATAAAACTGGGAAATAGGAATAGTTTTGAGTAGAGAGAGGAGATATTTGTTGGACAGTGAATTTAGTATTATCACTAAACGCTTCCAAGTATCGGTTATAAACTTTGCGTCTTCTTTCGATAATATCTTGAATGTCATCTAGTACACATAATCCCATTGCGGCTTGAAACTCGTTCATTTTAGCATTAATTCCTAGAGTGGCAATTTGGTCTGGACCGGGAATACCAAAATTTATTAATAGCCTTGCCTTTTTTGCCAAATCATCATCTTTAAGAACAATCGCTCCCCCTTCAATTGTATGAAATATCTTTGTCGCGTGAAAACTAAAAATAGAGATATCTCCGAATTCACTAATGTTTCTATCGCGGTATCTTACACCAAAAGCATGCGCGGCATCATATATTACCTTAAGTTTATAAGAATTAGCTATTTCTTCTATTTTTTCAACATTGCAAACATTGCCAAAAACATGAACACCTAAAATGGCTGATGTATCATTATTAATTTTACTTTCAATTTGCATAGGATCAATGTTGAAAGTATCTGCTTCTATGTCAGCATAAATAGGAATTAATCTCTCCCAAATCAAACTACTAGTTGTGGCTATAAAAGTAAAAGGTGTTGTTATGACCTCACCTTTTAATTCTAGTAAGCGATAAGCAATTTGTAAAGCCAGTGTACCATTAGCTGTCAAAATTACATGAGGAACGCCTAAGTAATCTACTAGCCGTTTTTCCAGATTTTGAACCATTGCCCCATTATTTGTTAACCAACCGGATTTAAAAATTTTATCAACATATTTTAGATACCTTTGTTTTTGCGGTAAGTAAGTTTTCGTTACGTTAATCATCGTTATTTTCTCTTGATAGTGTTAATATTTAGAACTTCTTTCCACATTCTAATATAATTTTCTTCACTGAAAAGTTCTTTGATTATTTTGTGATTGTTTTCAGCGATTTCTGGCGTGAAATGAATCAATTCTTTGAAACTTATATTTTCAAGGTCTGAATAGGGAAACCCTACGACATTAATTTTCCTGAAATATTCGTAAGGTGTGGTCTCTCTCCTTATGTATACTTTTTTCCCAAGAAATAACAGAGCAAGTATATTTCCAAGTCCTTGTTGTCGCGGTGAGCTAAAAATGGCAACATTTATTTTTAGTAATAATTTGGAATATTCCTCTGGTTGAATAATATCAATTAACGGGAAAAATCTATCTCCAAAGGCATCTTTGCCATATCGAATAACCGAGTTTATATAATCTTTCGTTCCGCCATAGGATAAAGGGCAAAAAATTTTAAAATGATGGTCTGAAAAACGTTTTAAGTGCTCAAAAACTCCAATGTGATCATTTGAGGGATCACCGGAATTCCCAACCTGGATCGTAATCTCTTTATAGATTGAATTATTATATCTTATATTTTCTAGATACTCAAAATCAGTTGGTAATGGATAAACAGCATTTTGATAAATTGCTTTCGTGTTATACCTTGATTTGGCGATACGGTAGTCACCCTCCATAAAAGCAATTATACGCGGTAGTTTTGCAATTACTCGACGACGTATAGATTCATAGAGGTTTGCTTTAAATCCTTTTTTTCTAGTTTCAACCCAATATAGATCATCACCCCATAGTATCCAGCTAGTTTTCGGAATCAAGGATGGAAAAATTAACCATATTATTGGGGTAATTCCAATTGGTAAAAAGTGTATGTATATTACTCGTGCTCGTAATAATAACGGAATTAGTTTAACTATATATTTATATTTCGAATCAACATATAAAATATTATTAGTCTGAAATGAAGGTGAATATTTATATTGTTTGTTATGAGGCGCACGATAGATAAAAAAATGTTCACGTACATCAAAATGCTTAAATAAAAAATTAATAAATTGATAATTGTAAAGATTTTCCTTAGTAAATATATGTACAGTCAACATAATATATCATAATTATTAATATTTCTCTCAACCTTAATAGAATTATATAACTCTTTTAGTTGCTTTCCTTGTACTTCGGTGTTATAGATTTCCAATACTGCTTTGCGCCCCTTTTCACCCATTGTTTTCCGAAGTTCGGGATTTGCCTGTAAATAATGTATTTTTACTGCTAGGTCAGAAGCATCATTACTTTTGTGTACTAGTCCGCAACCTATTGTCTCAACGAGTTCTTTCTGTGGACCACAATCACTGACTATAACAGGCCGAGCAAAAAGCATATACTGAAATACCTTATTTGCTATCCCGGATTCATGCTGATCATTTTTTAAAATTGGGGAAAGACACACATCACTATCGGTAATATATGATGGCATTTCCCGAATATCTTTCCATGGATAATGGATTATCTGATCTTTCGTTTTATTATCGGATAGGTATTTTTTGAATTCTTTTCGTTCATTTGCATCAATTGGTCCTATCAACAGTAATTTAATTTCTTGCTGTATTTTCTGGCTCAGAATTCGTAATGCCTCAAAAACTGTGAATATTCCGCGACGACGAGCAACCACCCCAAAATATAGAACTATGAAAATGTCCTTCTTATCAAATACTTTCCGGATTTTATAGCTGAGTAAATCCTTAACACAAGGAACATTTGGATAAACCGTAATATTGTCATCTTTTAGAAATGTGTATTTTTTAAGTAATTGTCTTTGATAATATTGACTTAATACGATAATGCGATCCACATTTTGAAAATATGCAGCTTCGATATTTTCCCAATCTCGTGGTCTGACAATTAATCGTCCTGGCAATGTAGTCGCCCAAGTATATTCTTTCAGAGCTGCCGGATAATTCTCATGAAGATCAACAACCACCTGAATACCAATATAGCGTCGAGCTTTAATACCAGATGGAACCATATACAAATCATGTATATGTAACACATCTATATGATTATGAACTACAAATTTTTTAACTTTATATTCCCAAAAGTACCGATAAAGATTCAGAGAAGGATGCTGAAATATTCTTAAACGTCTAATTAAAATTTTTGAGGTCGGAATTCGTTGTATTACAATCCCTCTGTAATTTTCTATTTTAGATCGGCTTCTGGAATAATCATAACATAAAATATAGACTTCGTGTCCACCTTCTAATAGAATAAGAGCTTCATTTTCTACCCGTTCATCCGGTGGAAATTCCTTATCCAGTATCATTCCAATTCTCATGATATTCTCTCACAAATATCGGTCATTATCGTTCTCATATTCTTTTTGAAATTGAAATTCCAATGCTCGGGATGAGTCAACAGACATATAGTATTTAAGTGCGAACGAATTGCCTCCTGGGGCGTAAGCCCATATTTCCAATTAAAATCATTGGTAATCGAACTATCCGAAATATAAGCATCGAACAGCTTAGTAATTTCCGGATCATAAGCTTCAAATTGGATATTCAAGTCGGCCCTATTTCCATATTTTAAGATAACATAATTAGGAATTCCCAATATACGATTGCGCTTGTCACCGTGGGATGCGATTGTCTGTATATCGTCAAAATTTTTTTTGAAACGAGAAATTTCTTCTTCCAGCAAATTATAACAGGTTTTCATCACAGTGTCAGTCACTTGTGTAGCATCTTTAATATGATGCTTTTTACAATAAGTGGCTAAAGTTTCATAGTGCAATGAAACTTCGAACCCATCTCTCCGCATTTTACGAATAAGTGATTCATTCATCGTTTTCCAGCGGAAATAGTAAGTCGCCCGAACGCCGAGCGACTTTTCGATAGCGTACATTTTTGCGGCGCCTTCCGGGTCTATATCTACATCGTGCCTCAGAATTAGCACACGCTGTCCATTTTTTCTATAGTTTTGATACCATTCTATCAATGATGTAAGGATATAGCCTTCATCGCGGGCAAATAATAATAATTCACGGTACTCATTCAAACGTGACTTCTGGTAGACTTTCTTTACGATATTAAATGGATTTGATGACATTTTGCCATTGATATTTTGTAAAAATATATATCCTGTTTTCCATAATTGGAAACCGATTATCCAGCACCATTCCGATTCTTAGTTTGCGGCTATTGGAACTCATTGATAATACTCATTCGGGGCAACGATATGCTTACGATAATTTTTCGTCTCGATAAACATCCTTTCCCAGATTGCCAGTCCCAGTACAATCCACAGGAAATTATAATGCCAGCGCAGGCGCGGATCGGGCGGGTAATTCAGAATCCGCTTAATATATTCGTAATTGAAAATTCCCTGATGCTGGATGAACTCTCGCGTCAGCACTTTTTCAGCCACTTTTTTCAAATCCTTGTTGAATTGATCGTAGGGATTGACGGCGAAGCCCCATTTTTTCTTCTGCAAAATTTCCGGTGGCAAATAGGGCGCCATCGCTTTCCGGAAAAGATATTTCGTTTGACCGTTCTTCATTTTCAAACTGGCTGGAATCGTAAAGGCAAACTCGACCAGATCTTTATCGAGGAACGGCACCCGCAATTCCAGCGAATGCGCCATTGCCATCCGATCCTCGGTCAGAATATAGTCATTCAACATTTTGGAATGAAATTCGACATAGGCAACGGCATCCAGCGGCGGCAAATCCCGACACGCCTCGAAAATCGGATCGAAGTAAGCCGACGTCGGCGTCAAGGGCATCTGCCGGAACGACGGCTGGTAAATTTCCTCCATAAATCTTTTATCATAATCCCAGCAATTGCGCAGAATCAGGTAACATTTCTCCAGATCGCCAGCCGAAAACAGCATCTGCAGACCGCGTCGGTACTCGTCCCATTTGAGAATTTTGGTTGAATTCTGCCAACTAAAAAGCAGAGAGCTGATTGAATTTCCAAGCGTTTTTTGCCAGAATCCCGGGCGGTTTTGCAATAATCCCCGCATCGCCCATAAATAGCGATAAATATCATAACCGATGAAAAGCTCGTCGCCTCCTAAACCGCCCAGCACAACTTTCAAACTGCGCGAAACAAATTCCGATAAATGAAAGCCCTGCAGGAGATTGATTTTCGGCTCTTCGGTGTGCCAGATGGTTTCCGGAAAATGCTGTAACGGTTCCAGTGTCAACGCCGTGGTTGTGTGGTTGGTGTTAAATTGCCGGGCAATTACCGCCGCATCATCGAACTCGTCAGTTGCCTCATTGAATCCGAGCGTAAAAGTATTGATCGGGCTAATTTTTTCGGCGGCCATCATCGCCACCAGTGACGACGAATCCATTCCTCCAGAAAGATAAACGCCCAGCGGCACATCGCTGATAAGCTGGCGTTTTACGGCTCGTTGTAAGTGAAAACGAATACCGTCAATGGCTTCGGCTTCCGTCATTTTGAAATTCAGATTTACCGGCAATTGATAATATTTCTCGATGCTCACCTGCCCATTTTCATAAATCAAATAACTGGCGGGCGGCAGACGAAAAATCCCTTTAATCAACGTTTCAGCGCTTTGATTATAACGCAGATTGACCTGGCAGTGCAAAGCGGAAAAATTCACCTGCCGGCGCACAGCGGGATGCACCAGAATGGCTTTGTATTCCGAACTAAATAACAGCACCTCGTCCTGAAACCAGTAATGCAGGGGTTTGACTCCAAAATGATCGCGCACCAAAACAAGGCGCTCGTTTTTAATATCATATAACGCAAAGGCAAAAACTCCGTTGAGATTCGAGAGGAAATCCAGCCCATATTCTTCATAGCCGTGCGTCAGAATCTCCGCGTCCGAGTTGGTATAAAAATGATGGCCGCGCTGGATCAAATCAGCCTTGAATTCCTGAAAATTGTAAATCTCACCATTCATTACGACTGCAACCGTGCGGTCTTCATTATATATCGGCTGGTCACCGGTCGCCAAATCAATTATTGCCAGACGTCGGTGTCCGAGACTGACGTTACCGTCGTGGAAATAGCCGGCTTTCTCGGGACCGCGATGCTTTAATAAATCAGTCATCTCGGTAATCAGCCGGTGGTTGTTTTCATTCGGATCAACTATTCCGCAAATCCCACACATAATTAATTCTTCTAAATATCCATTGTTAAATTGTTAGCGCATTCCGTTCGACAGTGGGAAATAGCCGAAGACGATTCTGTCAGAATTAATAAACACTCGCAACCACTTGGCATATTTTCTCGATATTGTCTCTGGAAAGTTCAGCATACATTGGTAATGATAAAAACTGGGTTGATAGCTGTTCGGAATGCGGTAAATCTCCTTGTTTATAATGCAAATAACCGTAAGCAGGTTGTAGATGCAGAGGCAAAGGATAATGAATACCGAAAGCTATTTGATTGGCTTTTAAAGCCTCGATTAATTTTTGGCGCTGATCAGTAGCGATAGCGAATAGATGATAAACATGTTTTTTCGCCGGGTTCATTTCCGGTAAAGTAATTGGCAAGTATTTTAATAGCGAACGGTAAGTATTGGCAATATTTATTCGTTGCTCAGTCCATTCTGGCAGGTGGCGGAGTTTGGCATCCAGAATAGCCGCTTGTAAGGTATCGAGTCGGTAGTTATATCCTTCGGTCTGGTGGATATATTTTTCTCTGCGTCCATGATTTGCCAGGAGTTTTGCCTTTTCGTAAAGAGCTTCATCGTTAGTGCCCAGCGCTCCGGCATCACCGTAAGCGCCCAGATTTTTTCCAGGGTAAAAACTAAAGGCGGCGACATCGCCGAAATTGCCGACTTTCTGGCCCTGATATTCCGCCAGATGGGCTTGAGCGCAATCTTCGATGATTTTCAGATTATATTGCTTAGCAAAACTGACAATCCGCTCCATTGCGCAGGGATTACCGTGCAGATGAACCACTACAATTGCTTTGGTCCTAGGCGTAATCAGCTTTTCCAGACCATCGTAATCAATGTTATATGAAACCGGATCTATATCGGCAAAAACAGGTTTGGCACCCACCTGTCGCAAAGTTTCAGACGTAGCAATGAAAGTCATCGCTGGGACAATTACTTCATCGCCGGAGGTTATACCGAGAATTTCATACGCCAGATGCAGAGCCGCAGTGCCGCTTGCTAAACCTACGATGTACTTCAAGTTCTGGGCTGTGGCGAAATTTTTCTCGAAAGAGGCAACTTCAGGACCATTGATGAATTTATAACTATGGATCACATTGAAAATGGCTGAATCTATCTCCTGTCGAATATTGCGATATTGGGTTTCCAGATCCATAAAAGGTATCATAAATAGCCTCTTAAACTATAAATCCCTGATTTTGCGGGCGGGATTCCCGGCATAAATTCCAGAATGCAGAATGTCTTTGGTTACGACCGAACCGGCCCCAATAACGACTCGGTCCGTAATTTTCACCGGCAAGATGGTCGCATTCGTACCGATGGCAACGTGATTGCCAATAATCGTCGGTTTCCATAAATCCCGATTGCCACCGGCTGGTTTACCTAATTTAAAAGTGTCATTGACAAATTTAGCTCCATGAGAAATGAAACAATCATCGCCGATCGTCACCAGTTCACAAATAAACGTGTGGGATTGAATTTTACAGCGCCGACCGATCTTGACCCCTTTCTGAATTTCCACGAAAGGTCCAATGAAAGTATCATCACCAATCTCACATTCATAGAGATTACACGGCTCAACAATAACTACATTTGTGCCACATTTAATATCACGTATTCCGATTTTTTTTAAAATTGGTTCAGCCATATTCACTTCAATTTACTTTGCGAATAAATGTCTTCGATAATGCGAACGACTTTTAGTCCTTCGATGGCATTAGTAGCAATAGTGTCTTTGCCATTTAATACATTAACGACATTTTCATAAACTTTATCGTGATTCGACATCGAACCTTGATAAAATCCATAGTCGTTGGCTTTATTGACCGGCATAACGTTCTGGAAAGAATAATTTTCGATATTCTGATATTCGAGAGCATTCAAATACTGCCCGCCGATTTTTACCGTTCCCTTCTCGCCGAACACGGTTATGGAACCTTCCATGTTTTTGCGGTAGCTATTTACGGTATAATTGATTGTCCCGATGGCTCCATCGAAAAATTCGATCAGGACTGCGCCAGTGTCTTCAAATTCAATATTAGGATGCAGATAGTTCCGCAAAAGTACTTTTACGTTCTTAAAATCACCAAATAACCAGATCAATAAATCAATAAAATGACTGAATTGAGTATAAAGAGTGCCGCCGTCCTTAGCAAGGCGTCCCTTCCAATCGGATTGTAAATAATAATCCTCATTTCTATTCCAGAAACAGTTTAATTGAACATAACAAATCTTGCCCAGCCGATTTTCTTCGATAATTTTTTTCAATTCGACCACCGGCGGATTATAGCGATTTTGCTTAACAATAAAAAGACGCCGGTTGGTTTGTTCAGCCGTATAAATCATATTTTCACAGTCGCGCACTGACAGCGCCATAGGTTTCTCGCAGAGAACATTTTTTCCGGCTTTTAGACTTTTTATGGAATGCTCAGCATGCAGATAGTTAGGCGTACATACCGAAACAACATCCACATCCGGTTCATTCTTTAGAAGCGGGTCAAGATCAAAATAAGGATGGCAGTTATACTTTTCCGATAATGTCAACGCGGCGCTTTCTTTAATATCACAGACGGCGCTTAATTCGCCCAGGCGGTGAATTTGCTCGGCATGGCGTTGCGCGATTCGACCACATCCTACTATAGCAAATTTTATAGTTTTCAATCGGCAATTCCTTTTTTTAATAAAGTACTTCTATTTCAACTCCTGTTGCCCCAATTTAATCTGAGGTATAATAATATTTAAAATTTTCTGTAAAAAGGTGCCGTTCATTAAGTATGTCTTCGTTAGTCACGTCAATGATAAACTTATTGCCGACACCAATTTTATCCTTGACTAATCCTTTCAAAAAACTCCTTAAACCTATATTCAAAATTAGCGAAATTTGACTGAGAATCAATTGAAAAGATATTACAATTAGATTCAGGGTTTTTTACAGTAAATATCAAAAATTTCAGCCAGTTTCCGGGTAAGGTTATGGCGAGTAAAAGTCATTACATACTCTTCATCAATTTCAACGGCCGGCTCTCCTTGTTCCCATTTTGCATATAAATCCAATAAATAGCTAGCGGAATTTGCGATGTCGTCGTATTCGAACATTTTACCAGCATTAGCCCTCTGCAGAATTTTAGCGGCGTCACCTTGCGTCGGGCCATAAGCCAGGATCGGTTTGCGGGTGGCGAGATAATCATACATTTTATAATTGATTACCCCACCTTCGGGAGTCACATGGATAAACAGTAAAAGTACGTCTGAGGAAACAAGATATTGCTTGACTTTATCGGCTGGCATATAAGGTAGAAACTCGATCGTCTCGAAAAAGGAATACTGCTGCAGTTTCTGTTTGACGAATTCAGGGAAATTTCCGATAAATTGAATGGCAATGTTTTCCCGGATCTTTTCGTTTTGCATCAGGATTTCAACGGCTTTACAAAAGGCGTGAATATCCTGTTCGATGCTGATACTTCCAGCGTAAGTGATAGTCCACTTGGTATTTTTTAGCGGAGTAATATCAGGATTGATCGGCTCAAAACCATTATGAATCAGGTAAACCGGTTTATTGACTTTTTGTTGAAATAAATTGACTAACGAGGGACCGATTGTAGTGATAGCGCTCATCGAGTTGAGAGTCCGTTTTTCGATTTTTTGATCAATTTTATGAATCCATTGCCAACGTTGCGAATTGGTCTGTAGCCAATAGACATCCGTCCACGGGTCTCGCATATCGCCGACGCACGGGATACCAGTTTTTCGTGATAATTCAGTAGCGACACAGTGATTCGTTTGAGGAGGCGACGAAGAAAAAATCAGCTGAATATCATTTTCTCGAATTACCTGTAACCCTTTTTTAACGGCAAATCTATTCCATAAAAATCGAGTGTCGGGGATAGCGTTATATTTTACCCAGCGCGACAGCTTGCTTTTTAGACCTTTATTATTTTTCTCTGTAAAAGCAAACGGGACAAACATATCTTGGGAATTTTTAGCTACTTTTGCGAATAGTTTATGTAACGAAATATTTCTGGCTCTATAAATTTTCGTATCCGGCCTGACCTCATTCAATGTTTGGGGATCAATAAATGGGAAATCGCCGTTCTCGACAGTTAAAATGATTGGCTCCCAGCCGAATTCAGGTAAATACTTGTAAAACTTAAGGATTCTGGTGGTGGTTGCACCTCCGGCTGGTGGCCAGTAGTAAGAGACAAACAGAACTTTTTTCATTATTTATATGCTTTTATTACCAAATGCCAACCCCAGAGATGACCAAGTGTTCGATGGACTGCTTGGGGAATCAAATCCCAGACAATTCCGTATCCGGTAGTTAATAGATATTCAGTTTCAATTTTCACATTTTTGAAATTTTGAAACATCGTGAAAATTTGAGCCCTGGTATAAGTCTTCTCTATCGGACAGCGATCTCTACGATTGCCGTCGAAAGGTTGATTTATCAGACGATGAATGTAATAATTGAGCGAATTACGATTATACAACATAATCACCGCTAAACCACCGGGAGCCAATACGCGCCAAACCTCATCAATTGCTTTTTGGGTATTGGGAGTGTGATGCAGAACTCCGAAAGAGTAGACCACATCGAAAGTATTATCCGGAAAGGAGAGATTTTCCGCATCATCTACCTTTAGCTCGGCTGGTACCTGATAAAGTTCAAAGCGTTGGCGGGCTAAATTGATTCCCTCTTCCGTCAGGTCAATGCCGGTTACTCGCATTCCCCGTCTGGCAAGTTGCAATAAATCCGTTCCCATACTGCATCCGACCTCGAGGAGCGCGCCATTCGGTTTCTCTTTACTGATCCAGTCGAATAATTCAGGTAGATAGAAATGATACTTATATCGAACTCGTTCGGCTTCTTGAAAAAATTCTTCCGTGCCGCGTTCGCCGGTCTTGAGAAATTCAGTCTGACAGACATTACGGTTCCAGAACTCCTGGACGTCTTTTTTAGTTGGTTGCTGATCTACTTTCGGCATAATATTTCCTGATAATTTCACTCATTGCTTTTGCCATCCAGCCATTACTCCAATGCATAATAGTAAATGGCCTTTTAAAAAATTTCCCTTTTTGGTAATAAAAATAACCTTCGTCTTTATTTTGCATATTATCAATAGCCCATTCGGCGATTCGATAGGCAAAGTCCTCATATTGGCGATCAAACCGACCAGCTTTCAGAAAAGTAATTATCCCCTGTGCCGAACCGTGGACATCAATCGGATAAATTTTATTATTCATCCATTTTGGTGTTCCGTCAGTCAGGAACAAATTTTCTAAATAATATTGCAGACCGCGATGATAATTTTCGCGAAACGAATCATCTCCGCTAAAATCGGTATAATCGAGAATTGCATCCAGGATGTAGCCGGTGTGGTAATTATCGTGCATTTTTAAACGATTGGCGGTCGGCGGATGAGTGTAAAACCAGGCGCTGTAGTCGGTCTGCTTATCAACGACGTAGCCGATCAATTTGCGGGCTTCCTCGATTAAGGATTTATCATTGGTAATATGGGCTATTCGGGCGCAAAATGCTCCACATAAAGCGCTCACATCCATTACCACCCAATTGATGCTTTCATCCGGCACATAGCTTAGACATTTCATTTTATCGCTTTCGTATAAAACTTTCGGAGCTTTAATCAAAAATTCTTTTACTCCGATGGCATAATCCAGGTATAAACTTTTACCAGTAATTTCATAAGCATTCAGAAAAGCCGTCCCGACGAAATACGACACTACGCGGTTGGGAAAGTTAGGTGGCGCGAAAAAGCCAACATCCTGCCAGGGATATTGGTAGCCCCAGGAGTTACCCGGAAATCCGGTAGATTGATTTTGGATCAGCCATTCCAGCAATTCCTCGGCTTTTTGAAGATATTTCTCGGATTTCCTTGCTTGATATAGATTTAGATAGGTCATCGCAAAAAGGGCGATTCCCTTGGGATTTCTAGTACGCGGAATAGCAAATAACGGCCGTAAATTTAGCGGAGAGCGCGCAATCGTCTGACTATAAAGCAATCTCAGATATTTATTACCGAATGACAATGGCCATAAGATCGGACTCGCTAAAGCGTCGTATTTATTGAATCCGGCGTAGTCGTTTCTCTGTGAATAGGAAAGCATTGTGTCCAATGAGTCACTTACCTTCTTAATAACTTGATCTAAACTTTTATTATCTTCTCCCATTCTGACTATGTTTTTAATAGTTAATGATTCTGACACTTGTTTCAGCTGGTTGGCAGTGATATACTACAATTAATTTTTTTCGCATGGCTGAAGTAAATATACTGCTCCGAGGCTAAAAATTTCCCGAACAATTTTTAAATCGCAACGATGTCTTAGATAAGGAATCCCGTAATGATATTTAAAACGGGGACGAATAAGGAAAAAATCTTTTTTCAAAATACGGAATCCGTTTTCACGAACCATTTTTTCAAATTGATTTATCGAAAGTCGGGAATGTTTGGTTGCCAGCATATTCGATATAATATAAGCGCGAATTTTCCGGGATTTGAGAATAGCGGAATATAATTTATCCGGCAATAAAAAGAGATAGGGAATCCGGTGAAGCCAACTCGGAAGTCCCTGTTGATGCCCGGCAAAAGGCGAATACTTCGGTGGAAAGGAAATATAAAGACGACCGTCTTTTTGCAATAAATCCTGCATATTTTTGAGTGCCACCGCCTTCTTTTCATTGGCAATGTGTTCGATTACATCACAGCAAATGATCAGGTCCATTTTTTCTCGAAGTTGATTCTCGTAGGAACTTGCTTCCGTAATATCACCATGAATAAAGACAATCCCGCTGGACTTATTTAATTCCCGGGCGATTTCTAAACGACCGCGTGAATATTCGAGACCGTAGCATTGGTTGTTCTTATTGGCGAAATAATTCAACGCGCCGCCTTCCGCCGAACCCACTTCGAGAATTCTTAGTCCCGAAAGATGAGGAATACCGATATATTTATTTAAAAAATTGGCCGCCGTCCAGTATTGTTCTTTATGAAAATTGAGATTTCTGGGAGAAATATTGGTCACTGGTAGTATCTCCGCACGAACCCGGTAACTTCACCCCGGCGAAAAATTTTACGGCGAACGTAATTATAGAAAAATCCATAGCCATAGGCAAAAATCTGGCAGACCGAAAAAATAGGCGCTAACCAGCCGACTCTCAAGGATTTATATTTAATCGAACTATCAACGAAAATGTATACGCAGATTAGCAGTGCCAGAGCAGTAATTCCAAGCCATATTTTCCAGATCAAACCGGTCACTAATGTAAATATCGTCAATAATGTATAACCGACCGCAGCTATCGCCGGAATATAATGAAGTGGCTCCAGGTTGCCCTCATCGAGATAACTCAGATTGATCCGCGCTACTCCCCAATTGAACATCTGGCGAAAAAACTTCCGCAAGCCGGTGCGCCGTTTATGATAAACTATTGCGTTTGGTATATAAATGACCTTAGCGCCGCTGGCTACAATCCGGCGACTGAATTCGATATCCTGACCATGGCGCAGGTTACCCATACCACCGAGTTTTTCGTAAATCTCCCGCCGGATGCCCATATTAAAACTGCGCGGGTAAAATTTCGCCAGCCGTTTTTGCGAGTGGCCGCGCATTCCACCGGTAGTAAGGAAAGAAGTCATACTGTAGTCAATTGCCTTTTGCAATGGCGTGAAGGAATCCAGCACCGAATCCGGCCCACCAAATGCGTCCGGCGCTTCTTGCGTAATAGCCTCATCAATTTCTTTCAGCCAGTTGGCATCCGCCTGGCAGTCTGAATCTATAAAGAGGAAATACTCGCCTTCCGCCTGACTCATCCCAAAGTTCCGCGCCGGACCAGGCCCTTCATGATTGCGTCGAAAAAACCTCAGGCGAAAATCAACTTGCGATGCCAATTCATTAACTTTTTGTTCCGTTTCGTCCGTCGAACCGTCGTCAATCACCAGTACTTCGAAACGACTATGCTCGCAAGTCTGGGCTTGTAACGATTTCAGTAAATCAATTACTTCGTCCGCTCGATTATATGACGGAATAATGACGGAAAACCTATATTTGGGCATTATTTTTCTTTCCTGTTCTGGAAAGTAATCATCTCGCTAATCAAGCCAAGTGAAAAAAACTGCATACCGAAAACAATCGCCAGCACCCCGAAAATCAGCAAAGCTACGTGATCTTTGAATGGCTCCTGAAATCCGAATTTTAGGATCAAAACCCATAATTCCGATAGCAAGCCAATCAATACAATTACCATTCCCCATAAGCCGAAGAAGTGCATCGGTCGGCGCATAAATTTAGTAATAAAGATCACCGTTAATAAATCGAGGAAACCTTTATAAAACCGGCTGACACCGTATTTTGTTTTGCCATATTTACGTGGAAAATGTTTGACTTTATACTCGCCGCTGGTGAATCCCTCAAATTTAGCCAATACCGGGATGAACCGATGCAATTCGCCATACAGATAGATGGATTTGACGACCTCGGCACGGTAAACTTTTAGGCCATTATTGATATCGTGCAGCTTCACACCGGTTAACAAGCGAGTGACTGAATTAAAAATTTTCGAGGTTGTTTTTTTAACAAATTTGTCCTGGCGCTTTTGTTTCCAGCCAGATACCAAATCATAGCCTGATTCCTGGAGATAATCCAGCATTGCCGGAATGGCTTCCGGATCGTCCTGTAAATCGGCGTCAATCGTAGCCACAAACTCACCTTTTGCTAGACGGAACCCTTCATTCAGGGCGGCGGCTTTACCCCGATTACGTTGAAAACCGGTAACCGTTACATTTGGATAGATGCTGGCGATTTCCCTGGCAACTTGGGCGGATCCGTCGCGACTGCCGTCGTCAACGATAATTATTTCCAAGTCATAATTCGTTGCACTGAAGGCGGCCTGAATTTTTTCGTTCAGCTCACTCAGGGATTCCACTTCATTGAAAACCGGAATCACGACTGAAACAAGTTTTTTTTCATTCTCCGAACTCACATTTACCTCGAGTATGGCAATTATATTACGTTTGGAATTTAAGCAACTCAGCCTTGAAATGGGAGAAATGAATTGCGATCGCGATCTCCTCCGACTTGTCTTTGATCATTATTTGAGAAGGAATTTTGAAGTCAGCAATATCAGCGTATTTATTATAAACAACAACTAATTGCTGACCTTTGTACAACCAATTGAGTCCTACTGGTTCATTCTGCCCATGCTTAAATTTGTAGTATAAAACAGGCGTTTCATCTTTTGTCTCGTTAGAAAGATAGGCGGTTTCGTCGGTGGTAGATTCAAAAGGCGCCGCTAGTAAAATTCGCCGGATTAATGCCGGAGTGATTGGACCGCCGGAAATTGGCAATTGATCAGTTTCCAATTGCGTTCCACTAAAATACCTACCATCTCGGATCAAATGTAAATGATAAGTATCACCGCCTAATTCAAGATTAGCTAACTTCCGTCCAATCGGGTCTTTGATCCAAAGATTCAAAGTATCTGCTGTCCGGTACTCAAAATCAAAATAAATTGTTCCATTACCAGCCGTTCCGCTAAAACTCACCTGACCAGAGCCGGAGATATTAGTCAGCTTTTTCAATTGCCGACTGCGTTCTCTCAAGGCAGGAGCCCAATGCTCATCAACTCTTTCGTGTTTGAGGGGAGCTCGGCTACAACTCCAGCCGATGAACGATAAAATCAGGATAAATAGTAAACCTGGGAATTTACGGTTGCAGTTTACGCTGAAGGTTTTCATTGTCTTTATCAATTTCTACGGCTCGTTGGTAGTAGATACGGGCTTTTTTGGGTTGCCGAAGGGCTTGATAGACGTCGCCAAGATGTTCCAGCACCTCGGCATTGTTCTGCTCAATTTCGAGAGATTTCTGAATATACTTTAGGGCTTCTTTATATTTTTTCTGCTGGTAGAGAATCCAGCCTTTGGTATCCAGGTAAGAGGCATTATTGGGCTCTTTTGCCAGAGCTGACTCTACCATTTTTAAAGCTTCGTCGAGCCGTTCACCACGCACTGCCAGACTGTAGGCATAATTGTTCAGGGCAATTATATCATCCGGATTATTGCGTAAAATCACTTCATAAAGGCTGTCACATTGCGGATATTTTTTCAACATATCCCAGACTGCCGCCAGCAGATGCTGGGCCTGGACATTATTCGGTGCGATTTGCAAAGTTTTCTGCAGAACTTGTTCTGCTGACGGATAATCCTGCAGGGTATTGTAAATCGAACCCTGAGCAAGCAGAAAAGCCGGATCGTCCGGAAAACGAACTCTGGCCGAATCGAGAATATCAAGAGCCTTTTGATAATTTTCATTTCTGGCATAAAGTAAAGCCAGATTGGCGTAACTGGCTTTACGCTCCGGGTTAGTGTTAATAATCATCTCGAGGGTGGCGCGGGCTTCCTCGAAATTGTCAGTCCAGCACAAAATTTCTCCGAGCCGTTCTCTTAATTCAATGTCGCCGGGATTCAAAACAATTAATTTCTTGTAAATGTCAACCGCAGTAGCAAAATCGTCACCTACAACGGCTAAATCGGCCCGGGTTTTTAAAAAAGATAAATTGTCAGGGAAAAGTTTTACTAGCTGGTCATAATAGCCAGTAGCCTTTTTTAGATCGCGATTGAGGATAGCTATCTCAGCTGCTTTCTGAAGAGCTTGATATTGAGTGGAATCAACCTTCACGATTTCATCATAGAGTTGCAAAGCCTGATCAATTTTCCGGTTCTTGATATAAATAGCGGCTAATTGATACATTATTTCCGGTTCGTTGGGTTGCAAAGCCAAAAGCGCTTGGTACTGTTGCTCAGCCTGTTGAGTATGCCCGGTCAAGAAATAAACCTGAGCTAAGATTTCGCGGGTCTCGGCATCATCGGGGGCTAATTGGCTGGCTTTTTCCAAAGCCTCTAGACCGCGTTCCAATTTACCAAGGTTAATATAGGCTTTGCCAAGAGAGCTATAGATCGCCGCTGATTTAGTTTCGTATAAAAGGGCATCCTGATATTCCAATACTGCCATAGCATAATCGCCCTGGAGAGCATAATTCTCGCCAGTCATAAAATGTGCCAAAGCCTGGGAATTGTACTGGACGGTTGGGGAAGCTTCAACCGATTTTTCCGAAGATTTACTCGTTTGTTTGGTAGTGGCACAGCTAGCCAGTCCAGCAATTAGAATCAAGCCGACCATTTTCCTAAGAACAATCGTTTCCCTAATCAGGGATAGTTTTTTCATTTTTTCACTTCTTACTCTAATTAACCCTGTCGAAAAAATTGAACAACTCAGGCCAAAGAATGGTCATACAGTTATTTGTAAATTTGATCGCGGTTGCATTTGCAAACGCCGATCATCTGCTCTTTAAAACGCATTGATCTCTTGTTGGACGGGTCGGAAATAGTCTCAATGTGTTTAATAAATTCAATACTTTCACCACAAACCGGACAATAACTTTTATTATCCTTTGAGGATTTAGCTACCTTATCGGCAAATCCTTTACCAGCTGCTTTACTCATACATTACTCCTTTTAATTTTCAAACTCTTTTTTAAATAGGGTGACTTTGTTACCACCCAGACGTTTTGATTGATACATCGCGATATCAGCATTCGAGATCATATTCGGCACATCAGTACCGTCGGCTGGATATTCAGCCATACCGATGCTAATCGTCATATGTTCGCGAATTCCATTTTTTTCAAATACAAAACTCTGGATATTACTACGGATTCTTTCAGCCGTTTTATAACTACTGTTTTTATCGGTATTTATTAAAATTACGGCAAACTCTTCGCCACCATAGCGAGCGACCGTATCCACCGTTCGGACACTTCCGCGAATAATAGAAGCGGTTTTTTTCAAAACCAGGTCTCCGAAAATATGTCCATATGTATCATTGATTCTCTTGAATTTATCTAGGTCAAGAATCATCAGAGTCAGGGAATTTTCATACCGACGACTGCGCTCGATTTCAATCTGGAGACGTTCTTTAAAAGCTCGATGATTATAGAGACCGGTAAGTCCGTCAATCATCGCCAGATCTTTCATCGTATGATAAGTATTTGTCCGATTGATAATCTCACTGAGGTTTTTAGCAAATAGAGCTAAAGTCTCACCTTCTTCTTGCAGATAATTACTGGGCTGGTAGCTTTCCATCAGAATGCCGCCCAGACACTTACGCCCAACTTCCAATGGCACTCCCAGGCAGGAACGAAACGGCAAAATATTCAAATCTCCCGGTTGAAAACGAAACTGCAGTTTTTCCTGCTCATAATCGTTCAGCAGTAGTATTTCACCATTCTTGATAATTTTTTCCCAAAGACCACCTTTCCAGGAAATGCGATGCCCGATGCTATAGTCTGTGTCGTAACCTTCGACGTATTCAATATAGAGCTCGGACGACTCCTCCTCGCGTATAATAGCAAAGGTCAATTTTTCAAAACTGAAAAATTTGTGTAAAACCTGGCTGGCTTCTTTGTAAAGATCAAGACCTTCGATTCCAATTGGTAGTTCCGTATTCAGACGGCAAAGGTCTTTAAAGAAGGCGATTTGAGTGTTTTGCCGGTCAATAGCATCAATTTGCCAGATTGAAGAGGAAAATAATTCCGCGAAAAGCTTCACCAGATCAATATCTTCGTGCCCCCAGGCATCGCGGTCAATACTATCAAGTCCCAGCACTCCTACAAAAATTTCCTTGTTGATCAATATTGGAACGACGATGACTGTTCCGACTTTAGGTGGCTTTTTATAGTAAATCAGACTGCCTTCTTCGAGACTATCGGCCGCGAATATCTGCGGTTTTAAAGTCAAATGAAATTCCCGGAAAATAGTGCCTCCAGCCTTGAAATTGGGACAAAACTCGATTCCTTCTTGAGACTGATAAGCCTGCAGAGTATAAGTATGTTCATTGGCATTGAATAAATATAGAAAGGCACTGCGTGCCATTAAAGAAGCTTGAGCCAATTTCAAAATTTGAGCTGTTATTTCATTGTAATTCCGATCAGGGTCAATATCTAGCTTCAGACTGAGCTCACCGCCAGATTCGACTTCCCGGTTAGCAGATGATCGGCGAGAATCAAGGGTTTTTTCGGCTAAATCGCAACGTTTCTGCCAGTGAAATAATTCCTGAATCAGGAAAATTAAATATGACAGAACTCCAATAAAAATAAGTACTCGAAAGACAGTTTGAACAATTGCTGGTATGCCGCCGAAAAATTCCAGCCGTGGAAAAACAAATGCCAAAAACAATACCGCGAATAGAATTATGCTGATTATTATAGTACTTTTATTTTTCATAAAAAAACACCCATACAGGGTGTAAAAATACTTTAAAAATTATGTTTAACCAACAATTAATATAATCAGGTCTGTCAAATCACCGCTGATCCTTGACAGTTTTGATTTTATCCTCATAATTTTGTTTGTATTCAAGGGCTGGTTCGACAGGTTTATCCAAAGGATTGTCAGCGGCAGTAGTATCATCTATAAGCGGTTGGGTTTGTTGGGAAGTATATTGAGGCGGTCGCGAACCGGATTGGACCGGATTATCTGGAGTGACATTTTGGGGTTGTTGAGCCGGTGATTGAGTCATTTTTTGACGCACGACTGGTGGCAGATTATCCGGTGAGTTATTTCTACTCTGTGATTGTAAAATGAAAAATACAACTACCACAGCCACGATTGCCACGGCAAACCCATAGGCGAATGATGGAATTCGGCTTAGGTTAAAACCCTTAGATGAATTGGGCTGAGAAGCCGCCTTTCGATCCGAAAGTATCCGATTACGTAGATTAAGTTTGAAATTATCACTTACGGAAATTTTGGGAAAGTTTAACATGTTTTGCCGGGTGGTTAGGATGGAGTTATAAATTTTCCGGCAAACGGGGCATTCCTTCAAGTGCTCTTGGAAGGCTTGACGGTTTTTGAAGGAGATGTCTTCGTCAATAAAATTTGATATGGAATTCCTAAATTGGTAGCAATTCATCATAAATTTTTGATTTCCCCCATTTTTTACTAATCATCTTCTCTATCGCCTTAAATGCTCAAGTTCTTCCTGCAATCTCAGCCGCGCGCGGTTAATCCGTGACTTGACCGTCCCTAACGGCGCGTCAATTATATTGCTAATTTCCTCATATGAAAGATCTTGAATATCCCTTAAAATGATTACAGTACGAAAATGTTCCGGTAATTTTATTATTGCCTGCTGAATCATTCGTTCTTCGATTTCCCCTTCCAGTTTAGTATCCGGTAGACGTTCTGTGGAAGGATATTCGACTTCCTTATTTTCGTCTTCGGAGACTGTCCGTGAAAAGGGAAATAGTTTGCGATTCCGCCGTTTGCGTAGAATGGTTTTAGCCAGATTACCGGTGATGGTGTAAATCCAGGTAGAAAATTTGGCGATTTCGCGGTAGGCATGGCGATTTTGATAAACTTTGAGGAAAGTGTCCTGAACAATATCTTCTGCCTCTTCCCGATCCAGCACGAAGCGATAGGCAAAATTCAGCAAACGGTCGGCGTAGCGGTTGACGATTTCTTCGAAAGCGCCTTCATCGCCAGCTTGAAAACGACTGATCAATTCTTCATCGGTCAGTTGAAATTCGGAATCCATTTCAGTTTTTTTCTTAGGGGACGATTTCATACAGCAATTGAATTAATAAATCTTCTGCACTCAAATTTTTTAAAGATTTTGATTGTAAATCCACATTTCTTAAATGGGTAAAAATTGCACCAAAATCAGCCTGTTTATAGTTCTCTATTCCCAATTTATAACAATCACCTTTTCTCCAGAATTTTTCTCTTTGACCATGTCCCTCATAATCCCAGATGGCGCTGAATAAGTCATATAACTGGAAGGTAAAATAGGAGATTAATGTATCGGCCTGGATTAGAGCCAGACCGATCTTGATCGCATCGGCGCTGTCGCGACGTGCTACGGCTTCGATGAAATTGATCATATCGTAATTCTTATCGCCGCCGACTACCTGACGCACATCAGCTTCTTCGATAGTTTTCCGGTCGCCGATATAAATCAGCAACTTTTCCAATTCGCCGATCGTATGGCTGAGCGTATCATCGGTCAATTCTACCAGTAGTTTGAGCGCAGTCGGCTGGATTGAATATTTACTTTTCTGGAGAGAATGTCGAACGAATTCAGCGAAGTTGGAGGGATCAGTGGGCGTCCAGGTCGAGATTGTTTTGACCTTCCTCAATTCTTTACGCAATTTGTCAACTAAGCTGGAGCGAATTTCTCCATCGGCAGTCATAATTAATAGAGTGTCGTTTCCCGGGTTCTCGATGAAATTAAAAAGTCGAGAGCGCAGATTTGGCCCAAGATTACCAATATTTTTATAAATGATAATCCTCCGTCTGGCGAAGAACCCCATACTGAAAAGATTGTCAATGAATTCGAGGTCGCTATCAACACCGCCGTAGTAAATCAGTTTCTCCGGCTTTTCGGCGGATTGTTTGCAGAAAGTCTGACAAATGGTATTGATAGCTTCATCCTCCAGATAAAGGTCTCCACCCCACAATAAATAAACCGAATCGAGATGGCCTTGCTCAATTCTCGCTAATTCACCTAAGAAATCACGTTTGGACATTGCGATTAGATACCCATGATCGCTTATTAGTTAAACTTTTATTTTAAGAAAAAAACGGCAGCCACTCCGACTATTATGCAATAAAATCCAAACCAGCTGAATTTGTCACTCTGCACTACTCGTAATAAAAATCGAATAGCAATATATCCAACAATAAAAGACGTTAAAAATCCTATTACTAGCATCCCTACCATATCTGGATTAATAGCCATACCTATTAGATCTTTCAAATGCAGAATCAATGCTCCGAGAATCGCGGGGACTGACAGTAGAAATGAAAATCGGGTTGCTTCCATTCGATCCAAGCCACACCATAATCCGCCGCTAATGGTCGAACCACTGCGCGAAATGCCGGGCAAAATCGCCACCGCCTGAGCACCGCCGATTAAAAGACTTTTCCCAAAAGTCAACTGGCGGCCTTCGGTTTTTACCCAACGCGTTGATAAAAGAATCAAACCGGTAATCGTCAGTGTAATGCCGACTAAAAATACATTATGGAAAATTTGCTCGAAGAAATCGTTCAATGTCAAACCAAATATCACCGCCGGCATAGTAGCCACAATCACAAAAACGCTGAGCCGGAAATAGGAATCATTCTGTGACGGTTGCGCTTTACGTAATCGGAAAATTCCACGAAAAAAACTGACGATCATTCGCCACACATCGGCGTAATAAACCGCCAGAACGCTCAGTAAAGTTCCGGCGTGAACCATAACTTCAAAGGCAATATTGTCACTTGTTATTCCAAAAATATGCTGAAAGATGACCAGATGCCCCGAACTACTAATCGGCAGGAATTCAGTTAAGCCCTGCACAATTCCTAAAATAAAAGATTCAAAGTAATTCATAAACCTCCAAGTGCAGTAATTTATTCCGAGCCGACCGGTTTACCAATACCGTTTTATCATTCCTTAATGACAAAATCCTGGCTAAACCAATTTTCGTTCAATCCCAAAATGGAATACATTGACAGTGTCAATGTATTCTCAACCATGGGATAAAAATTGTAGGGGCTCAAAATCTTGAGCCCCTACTTTTTATTCGATTCTCTTCAAGGTTTCGACTAATAGCTGCCAGAATTTCTCGACAGTTTTGATTTCGACGCGTTCATCCGGGGAATGGGCACCCTGAATGGTTGGCCCAAATGAGATCATATCCATACCGGGTGAAGTAGCACCAATAATGCCGCATTCCAGACCGGCGTGAATCGCCTTGACGTGTGGTTCAACACCAAAAAGATCGGCATAAACCTCTTTCATTAACGCCAGAATTTTCGAATCCATGTTAGGAGTCCATGAGGGATATTCCCCGCTTTGAACTACTTTGGCGTCGGCTAAAAGACCACAAGCTTTGACTTTATCGGCGATACCTTGGATCTCGGAAGCAACCGAACTTCTCTGACTGGTAAGAACTCTGATCTGCTTATCATTGGTACTGACGATAGCGGCATTGGTCGAGGTTTGCACCAAGCCCTTGATTGTGGGACTCATTCGTTTGACGCCGTGTGGAATGGCATAAAGGCAGTTTAATACGCGTGCTTGGAATTCCTTTGTAAAAACCAACTTTGGGTATTCTTGCAAATTTTCAACTGCCAATTTGATACCGCGTTCGACTTCTTTGTACTCGTTGTTTAGCATATCTTCAAACCTGGCAATATCAGTCTGGAAATTAGCTAAATCAGCCGGTTTTATTAGTAACTGATAGGTGGCTTCGCGCGGGATGGCATTATGTTTACTGCCGCCTTCCAGGTAATAAAGCTGAAAGTCATATTTCTCGGCGGCTTTCCAAACTATGCGGTTCAATTGCTTGATGGCATTGGCGCGCCCTTGATCAATGTCCAGTCCGGAGTGACCACCTTTCAGGCCGGAAATTTTTAGAGCAACATTAGCCATTTCTTGAGGTGCTTTTTCCCATTCAATATCGAAAAATAGGTCGGTTTGTTTTCCGCCGGCACAACCGACATATAATGCGCCATCTTCTTCCGAATCACAATTCAGCAGAATTTTTCCATTGATAAAACCAGGTTTTATAGAGTTCGCACCGGTTAAGCCGGTTTCCTCGTCAATGGTAAAAAGAGCTTCCAGCGGCGGATGTGCCAAAGTTTTATCCTCGAGAACCGCCAGAGCGGCCGCTACACCAATGCCATTATCGGCGCCAAGCGTTGTACCATTCGCCCTAATATATTCGCCGTCGCGAATCAATTCGATTGGGTCTTTGCGGAAATCGTGGACGGTGCCGCTGTTCTTCTCACAAACCATATCAACATGCCCCTGAATGACTACCGGAGTGCGATTTTCATAGCCGGGAGAGGCCGGCTTAGAAATAACAATGTTGCCGACTTCGTCTTTGCGATAGGGAAGATTCAATTTTTTGGCAACCGATTCGAGCCAGGCAACTACTGCCTCCTCATGCCTGGATTCGCGCGGAATCTGGCTAATCTCGGAAAAATAACGCCATAGACTGGCTGGTTTTAATCCTGCGACTGCTTCTTTCAAATAAACCTCCTTTTCTTTTTTAGCTCTTATGAATTTTAAAAAAATTCGATCGGCTTCTATTGAGACAAAACCTCGCGCAGAATTGCAATCGCCTGGTCGAGTTCATCTCGCGTAATGTTCAATGGCGGTGCCAGGCGAATGACATTTTCGTGAGTCTCTTTCGCCAGAATGCCGTGCTCCTGCAAGGCCTCACAGAAGCGGCGAGCGCCTCCGGCTGATTGCTTCAAAACAATGCCAACCCATAAACCTTTGCCGCGAATTTTCTCGATATAAGGGCTTTTAATTTCATTCAATTTCTGCATTAAATAAGCGCCGGATTCGGCTGATTTCTGGGGCAGTTTCTCGTCAATAATAATTTTCAGAGCTTCGCGTGCAATGGCACTGCCTAAAGGATTTCCGCCGTAAGTCGAACCGTGATCGCCAGGCTTGAAAACGCCTAGAATTTCCTGCGAAGCCACTACGGCTGAAACCGGATACATTCCGCCGGAAAGCGCTTTGCCGATAATTACTACGTCCGGGCGAACATTTTCATGTTCGCAGGCAAATAGCTTGCCGGTGCGACCCAGTCCGCTTTGAATTTCATCGGCAATTAGTAAAACCTTATTTTCGCGACAAATTTCGGCACAGGCTTTTAACCAGCCTTCCGGTGGCACGATAACACCGCTTTCACCCTGTATAGGTTCGACCAGAAAAGCAACCGTATTGGGATTAATTGCCTTTTTCAAGTCTTCAATCGAACCGTATTCTATAGCTACAAAACCGGGGGTTAGCGGACCGAATCCGTCTTTGTATTGTTCGTCGGTGCTGAAGGAAATAATTGTCGTGGTGCGACCGTGGAAATTGCCCGTGCAGACGATGATTTCGGCTTTGTTCTTGGCAACGCCTTTGTAAAAATAACCCCATTTGCGGGCGGCTTTGATGGCTGTTTCGACCGCTTCCGCGCCGGAATTCATCGGTAATACCATTTCATATCCGGTCAGTTCACAAATTTCCTTAGCTAGCATTGGCCATTGATCATTACGAAAAGCGCGCGAAGTCAGCGTCAGGCGGGCACATTGCTCCTGCATAACTTTGACCAGACGCGGATGGCAATGCCCCTGATTGACCGCTGAGTAAGCCGCTAGAAAATCCATATACTTTTTACCTTCGACATCCTCGAGCCAAATTCCCTGACCGCGGGTCAAAACTACATCCAACGGCTGGTAATTATGAGCGCCATACTGATCTTCGATTCTGATATAATCCTGACTGCGTAACATTCTTCAAACTCCAATTTTTAAACACCAAAATATTAAACAGAATTTAGCCAATTAAGCCCACAAAGGCATCGGTTTTCTTATAACTGGCTGGAAACTTTCCAGTTAATGGGTAATAAACCTCATCAGCGCTTTCGGCCAACCGGCACTAAATAGAGTACCTGCTCGTTTCGTTCAACGCCGATGACTTTGGCAATCGTCTCGTCATCAAAGGCTCCCACCGGCACAGAGGCAAGCCCGAGCGCCACCGCCTGTAGATGAACATTTTGAGCGGCATGACCAACTTCGATATGGACATAGCGCTCGCCACGCTTCTGATAACGGCGAGTGGTACGCTCATAAACCGCGCTAAAGACGATGGTTGCCGGAGCAGTGCGAATAGAATTCTGTCCTAAGGCGGCGTCAGCTAAACGAGCACGATAATCGCCAGCTTTCTTCAATTCGATCGCATGGCGTTTCGGTAAATAATGAAAAATCCCTTCCGCCGTCACGAGATAAATTTCCAGTGGGTAAGTTGCACCGGCCGAAGGTGCTGTCCGCAATCCCTGTGAAAAGTCACTGATTCCCTGCGCCGCATACAGCAGTTGGGAAATTTCCTTCTCTGATAACGGCTCATTTTTGAATGCTCGCACTGAACGGCGTTGGCTTAAAGTCGTCTCGATAGAGACTTTACCGACTGTGTCCGGTCTGGCAAGCTGCCATATGTTTCCTTGTTCAGCCGCGAAATTGTTTAAGTTTGACATCAAAACCTCAAGAAAAATTATTTCCAACCAGTAAAAATGACGTCGCATCGTTGTTACCGACTAAACTCTTCCTCTTTGAACTAATTCGGCGAATTTTTCAAAAGAACGATCATAAGTGCGTTCGACATCATCGGGGAAGAAACAAGCCGGCAGTTCCCGTGATTGTAGATGATAGCGAACACAATCGCAACAAGTGCCTTTTCGGCTACAAGGTTCATAGCTACAATTGCAATCCTTTTTATTCTGTAACTGATGACATTCCATAATTTTCTCCTATATTCAAATTTAATGCGTTATACTATTTCCACTAATTATCAGTTTCTCTATATCATCGGCCTGACAATAAGTTGCCAAACGCTCGCTGAACATCGCGAGTTGACCAGCGAGTTTCGCCTCCGGATAGGTCAAAGGCGCATAGACTATAATCAAAGCCTGAGTGGTCTGCAGACAGACGGCGGCGCGTAGCGAATCGGTAATCGGCGAACCAAATGGACCAAGTTCATCCACCAGAGTATAACGCCCTTCGAGATGAACTACTTGACCGGTGTGGCCGAGGTATTCTTCCCCGGTTTTTCCGCGACGCAAAATGATCTTACCTGCCAATTTTTGTAAATCGTACACACCGTTGGGTAATAGAAAATCCAGCGCGCAAAAATTACAGACGTCAACCAAGTTATTTATTGAATATAAAGGTAAATTTTTCAAAGCGCGCCGCAGAAGTGCTTCAGAAGCCGGTCGGTGTCTGGTTGGCTCGATACCGAGTTCACGGAATAGTTGGCGAGCATATTGTACACCCGGCACCTGACCTATATCCCGACCGCCATATTGTTCACGATAGAAGGCGGCGCACCGTTGTAATTCTTGAAAGGCTTCTCCGGAAGTCGTTACGTTCAACCGATCAACCGTGATTGCAGTGAGACGGATGGGTAGATCGAGCCGAATATTCACCATCCGCTTTTCCCTAACCGAATTTATAATGTTTGCGAACGGGCTCAATCACTTTCCAGCGGCAAGACAACCCTTGCGGGAAAGTCACCAGGTCGCCTTTTTTGATTTTCACCGGTTGACCACTTTCAGGCGTAACCTCTATTTCGCCTTCCAAAAAGTAACAAATTTCCTGCTCGTCATAGAACCAGGGAAACTCGGAAACTTCTTTAGTCCAGATTGGCCATTTACGGACGCCAAGTTCTTCGAGCCGATCTTTGCTCGGATTAGATTCAACTAAAATAGTCTTCATGATTTTTTTCCTGGCAAGTACCGAAATTCAAGTAAAATTTAATAAAGGGAAATTAATAAAGTGACTATAGCCCAATTCTATTTTTTGCAAATATAGCTATTTAACTGAAGATTCTGCTGGACATTAGTAATTCTCGGAGAAAAAAATGCCAACCAAGTTTCCCTATTCTTTTAGCGATTTCCAACCCATTTTATTCAGGTTATAGTATATTACCCAAACACTAATTCCAACCAATATAAAGTACACTCCTGCCATAAAATATTCGTGAAAAATGATTTTCCCGATTCCAAACAGGCTGGCATATACCAGCACAACCCCCAAAATCCAGCAGATAAAAGTTCGGCCAAAACCGCTATCGCCCCTGACATCTGGTATTTGTTCAACAATTCTTTTCCAGCCGATACCACCGGGATGCACTTTACGATAGAAGGTGGTAAGAGTAGCATCCTTTTCCGGTTTGGTTAAAAAAGTCACCAGTAGCCAAATAATTGTAGTCCCCAGAACCACTGGATAAAGCGTGATTGGTGATTGCAGTCCGAATTTATAACGCGCAATCGGGTAAATAATTAGCGGCGCAATCATAGCCGCTATTTCCGACCAGGCATTAATGCGCCACCAAAACCAGCGCAAGATGAGAACCGCACCCATTCCGGCACTAGCATTGATAATAAATTCCCACGCTCCTGAAATAGTGGTAAGGAAATATTTAGTGACGAACAATGAAAATATAATCATAAGTAGTATTGCAATCCGCGAGACCAAGACATAATGCTTTTCACTAGCCTTTTTACGAATGAATCGCCGGTAAAAATCGTTGATAATGTACGACGTACCCCAGTTCAACTGTGAGGAAATAGTTGACATATAAGCGGCTAAAAAAGTCGCAATCAATAGACCGAGAATTCCAGTCGGTAAATAACGCAACATCATCTTAGGATACATAACTCCGGGATCGATTGTATTTTCGTACTTTTCGTAAAAATTTTGAAATTCCGGGGTAGAGGCGATCGGATCGGATTTCATAAGATTCGGGTTTTTATAGGCTTCAACGACCTGATTATAAAGTACAGGATTTTCCTGCCGGAGTAGATCGGTACTTGAAGCCCGCGGCATAATTACCAAGGCCGCAAGAGCCACGATGATCCAGGGCCAGGGGCGCAAAGTATAGTGCGCTATTGTGAACCAGAGAGTTGCAAAGAGACTGTGCTTTTCATCTTTAGCGGACATCATGCGCTGAGCAATATAACCGCCACCGCCCGGCTCAGCTCCCGGATACCAGGACGACCACCACTGCAGTCCGATATGGGCAATGAAAGCTCCTAACGATAGAGATAGCACCCCGCCGGTAATTCCCGGCCCACTAATTCGTCCCACTTTGGGAAAGAAATCAAGAACCTGTGGCGCCAATTGAGCCTTCATTTTAACAGCTCCACCAACCTGTGGTAATCGAATGACGATGACAGCCAGTATAATGCAACCAGTCATAGCGAATAAAAACTGAAAACTGTCGGTACGAGCCGTTCCAAGCAGACCGGAAAGTGAAGCGTAAATGGCGATAATACCCGCAACGATTGCTACCAAAAGAAATGGATCAATCCCAGGAACCGCGACATGGAATATTTTTTCCATAGCTTTGTGCACCCATCCCATAACGATCGTATTCATAAAAATTCCTAAATACAGCGCCCGGAATCCGCGCAAAACCGCCGCTGCTTTGCCGGAATAACGCATCTCGGTAAATTCTACATCGGTCATAATGCCAGCTCGACGCCAGAGTCGCGCAAAGAAAAAGACTGTTAACATTGCCCCGATTGCTAGATTCCACCATAACCAATTACCGGCGATACCATTTTTAGCAACGAGCTCTGTAACCGCCAAAGGTGTATCAGCCGCAAAGGTCGTCGCTACCATCGCAGTTCCGGCTAACCACCACGGTAAATTTCTACCTGAGAGAAAAAATTCACTGGTATTCTCACCCGCTCTTCGATAATAGTAAATCGCGATGCCAAAAATAAGTAGGAAATAAATCACCACCACCGCCCAATCTAGCGACCCGATTTTCGGTGTAATCCCCATTTTTACCTCGTATTAATCTTGCTATCGGCTATTAAGTTATTTAGGCTATCAAATAATAGTAAAAGGTTTGTAGAAATACTAATTGAAATGAATATTATCAGTATCAATTGAATTTCCTAAAACCATCACGATTTTTAACCTTAATATTAGTTCGGCAAATTATCTATCAACCAAGTATTACTCCGATACTTAAATGCCCATTATATTCCGAAATTAAACCGGATTATCAAAATGACATTCTGAATTTATTAAAAGCTATTTTCCAGGCGCTGGATATTCAGGCATCAATTTTTGTAGGGCTTCGTGGGCCGCTTTCTGTTCGGCGTTGCGTTTCTGACGACCGACACCATATCCCATTTTTTGACCGTTGATATAGACCACTACCTCATATTTCTTAGCGTGATCCGGTCCTGAGGCTCTTAGTACTTTAAAAACTGGCAGTTTGCGGCCATTTTTCTGGCAATATTCGTAAAGTTGACCCTTGTAATTAAAATTATTGACGACTTTTTCCTCTGTTATAGCAGGTATGATCCAGCGTTGAACAAACTTGCGGGCTGGGTTCAATCCGCGGTCGAGGTAGATTGCACCAATTAAGGACTCGACAATGCTGGCCAACAATTTATGTAGAGTCGGCGGATTTTTGAGATTCAATCCTTTTTCAACGATAGCCGCCTCACTAATTCCCAATTTACTACCCACGTGTGCCAGAGCACTTCCATTGACCAGAGCCGAGCGAAGCATAGTCAGTTCGCCTTCGCTTTTTTCGGGGTATTTTTCAAATAGAATGTCGGCTACGATAAATGCCAGGACTGCGTCGCCGAGAAATTCCAAACGTTCGTAGGATTTTTCACCATTCACCGAGCGGGAACGATGAGTCAGAGCCTGTTCCAATAAAGCCTTATTGCGGAAGACGTATCCTATTTTCTCTTCGAGCGGTGAAATCTTGCGGAACCAGTTTTTGGCAGATAACTTCAATTTTCCGGCTTATAAACTTTAGCGGCTAGGACGGCATTATGTCCCCCGAAACCAAAATTGTTACTCAATCCGGCGACCAGACTTATTTTTTGAGCAACGTTAGGCGTATAATTCAAATCGCACTCCGGGTCGGGAAATTCATAATTTATAGTTGGTGGTATAATCTGGTTTTGAAGAGCCAACACCAGAGCGATGAATTCGATTCCGCCAGCCGCTCCTAAGAGGTGTCCAGTCATTGATTTAGTGGAACTGATATTGATCCGATAAGCCTGTTCGCCGAAGACGGTTTTAATGGCGATTGTTTCATTGCGGTCGTTCAGTGGGGTGGAAGTGCCGTGGGCGTTGATGTAGCCGAAATCTGATTTCGGTAGGCCGGACATCCGGATAGCATTTTCCATAGAAATGACCGCACCCTTGCCTTCCGGATGAGGAGCGGTTATGTGATAGGCATCGGCGGAGAACCCGAAACCGACTATTTCTGCGTAAATTTTGGCTTTCCGCTTCAGGGCATGTTCCAATTCTTCGATAACCACTATGCCGGCTCCTTCTCCCACTACAAAGCCGTCACGCTTGCTATCGAAAGGGCGGCTGGCTTTCTGCGGCGTTTCGTTACGTCGTGATAGGGCTTTCATATTAGCAAAACCGGCGATTGCCAGCGGGGTAATACTGGCTTCCGCGCCACCAGTTATCATTACATCGGCAGTTCCATTACAAATGTGCTGATAAGCTACACCAATGGCGTGCGAGCCGGTAGCACAGGCAGAAGTCACGCTATAGTTTGGTCCGCAGAAGCCGAAGTCCATCGCAATCTGTCCGGGAATTATATCCGAAATCATCATTGGGATAAAAAGCGGACTGACCATACGAGCACCTTTCGTCATTAGGACTTGATGCTGGGCTTCCAAGGTGCTAATTCCACCGATACCTGAACCGACAATCACACCTACTCGTTCGGCATTAAAACCGGATTGGAGCAATCCCGAGTCGTTGACCGCCTGCTTGGCGGCTGCCGAGCCAAATTGCGTAACGCGATCCATGCGATTGAGATCTTTTTGAGTAAAATGCTGGAGGGGATCAAAATCGCGCACCTCTGCGGCGATCTGAGTAGAATAGCCGCTGGCATCGAAAGACTTAATGTAATCAACGCCGCTGACGCCATTCAATAAATTCGACCAGAAAGATTGGACATCATTTCCTACCGGGGAAATGACGCCCAATCCGGTCACTACCACGCGTTTGGGCATAAACGGGATTATTCTAATTTGGAATCGAGATAATTGACGACATCGCCGACCGTTTTCAGTTTCTCGGCATCTTCGTCAGGAATTTCAATACCGAAATCCTCTTCCATTTTCATAATCAGTTCTACCGTATCCAGTGAATCGGCTCCAAGATCGTCAATGAAAGAAGCTTCCATCGTGATTTTGGATTTCTCGATTCCTAATTTTTCGGCCACGATTTCTTGAACTTTTTCAAAGTTACTCATCATATCCTCCTAAGTTAGTTTACATTACCATGCCGCCGTCAACTTTAAGCACCTGTCCGGTGATATAATCAGCCAGCGACGAAGCTAAAAATAGCGCCGCATTGGCCACTTCTTTCGGCGTCCCCATTCTATTCAAAGGAATATTTCTTAAAAATTGCGCTCGAACTTCATCTGACAGAGCGGCTGTCATTGCCGTTTCAATGAATCCGGGTGCGATGACATTGACCGTTATATGACGGGAAGCCATTTCTTTAGCCAGCGATTTGGAAAAGCCGATTACCCCGGCTTTGCTGGCCGCATAATTCGACTGACCGATGTTGCCGGTCAAGCCTACTACCGAGCTAATGTTGATGATTTTGCCGGATTGCTGTTTCAGAAAATACTTGGCGGCTGCGCGACTTACCAGAAAAACGCCTTTCAAATTGGTATTGATCACTGCGTCCCATTGCTCTTCCTTCATCCGTAAAAGAATAGTGTCGCGGGTGATACCGGCATTATTGATTAAAATATCAATTCGGGAGTATTTCTGGATAATGCTGTCAATTAGGTTTTGTACTTCAGCAGAGTTAGTGACATCACAGGGGAAAGCGTCAAACTTAAAATCTTTTTCTTTAAAAAGAGCGACAGCATCAGACAAAGATTCCTGGTTATAATCGCTTAAAATCACGGTAGCGCCATTTTCGGCAAAAGTCTGAGCGATAGTCAAACCGATTCCTCGTCCGGAACCGGTGACTATCACAATTTTATCTTGGAAAGTCAATTCCATTCGATCTGCTCCAATTCGCTAAATTTACTAACTCCCATGACTTTCACATCACTGGAGATTCGTTTTACTAATCCTTGCAGAACTTTCCCGGGACCAACTTCGACAAAGATTTCCGCCCCATCAGCAATCATATTCTTGATCGTATCGGTCCAGAGAACCGGGGAAGTCAATTGCTGGTAGAGTCGGTTACGAATTTCCCGTGGATCACGGGTAGCCGTAGCGGTAACATTGGAATAAATTGGACATACCGGCGCTTTGAATTCCGTTCGGGAAAGAGCTTCTTTCAGGGCTTCGCTGGCCGGTTGCATCAAATCGGAATGAAAGGCTCCGCCGACTGATAATTCAACCGCCATTTTAGCACCGGCTTTTTTTAAGTCGGTCATCAAAGCCTGTACTTTGTAAACGTCACCGCTAATTACTATTTGAGTGGGAGAATTACAATTAGCGATCTGGCACACACCAGGGAAATTGGACTCACTAATTATTTCCTTAATCTGATCATAATCCAATCCGACGATGGCCGCCATCGTTCCGGGATTTTGCTCCGATGCAATCTGCATCTGTTCAGCCCGAATTTTTACCAGTTCGAGACCATTCTCGAAGGTCAGGGCACCGCTGGCAACCAGGGCTGAGTACTCACCGAGACTATGTCCGGCAACCATATCTGGCTGGTGACCACGCGCTTGCAGCTCAAAAAATATGATACACGATAGTACGAAAATCGCTGGTTGGGTAATGCAGGTCTTAGTCAATTCGGCTAGTGGCCCCTCGAAAGAAAGTTTTTTCAACGGCAAACCGAGCCGGGCTTCAGCCAGATCATAATACCGACGCGCCAGAGCACTGCTTTCATAAAAATCGCGCCCCATCCCTACAAACTGCGAAGCCTGACCAGGGAATATAAAGGCAACTTTACTCATTCGGAATACCCCAGCGCAGGAGAAGACTACCCCAGGTAAATCCCCCGCCGAAAGCCGCCATTAAAACTAAGTCTCCTCGATTGATCCGTTTCTGATCGAATCCTTCGATAAGCGCCAGCGGGATAGTTGCCGCCGTTGTATTGGCATAGCGGTCAATATTGATCATTACCTGTTCGTCTGATAACTTTAGACGATCAGCCGAAGCATCTATAATACGTTTATTAGCCTGATGGGGAATGAATAATTTGACGTCCTTACCGGTCAAACCATTCCGTTCCAGTATCTCAAGAGAGATGTCAGCCATACTTTTGACGGCAAATTTGAACACGGTTTTGCCTTCCTGGTAAATATAGTGCATTTTCTTAGCCACGGTTTCGGCTGTGGCTGGATGTAAACTACCACCACCCAGCATATACAAATAATCTTTGCCCGTTCCATCCATTTTTAAAATAAAATCAATAATACCCGAGTCGTCCCCGGGAGGAGTTGGTTCGAGTAAAACTACGCTAGCCGCGTCCCCAAAAAGCACACAGGTATCGCGATCGGTATAATCGGTAATGCTACTCATAGTATCAGCACCAAACACCAATACTCGGCGGCAGGTACCGTTTTCAACGAACTGAGCGGCATTAGCCAGGGCATAGACGAATCCCGAACATGCCGCCGAAAGATCAAACCCATAAGCGTTTTTGGCCCCGATGCCCTCCTGAATCAGAGCAGCAGTTGACGGAAAAAACATATCAGGGGTAATGGTAGCCACGATAATCAAATCAATCGTCAAGGGATCGACATCAAAGCGCCGCTGAAGATCCTGAAAGGCTTTGATAGCCATCGCCGAAGTCGCCTCACCCTCGGCAACAATGTGACGCTCGCGAATCCCAGTGCGAGTGCGAATCCATTCATCGGAAGTGTCAACCATTTTCTCCAGGTCGGCGTTGGTTAAAATCCGTTCGGGCACATACATTCCAAACGCGGTTATAGTAGATTTAGGTTTTTTCATAAGAAATTCTTCTTAGCCTCTGTTTTTGTCTCTTATCCAGTTAAATCTCAGGTAACAACAAACAGTCGGGTTGCTTGTGAAAATTTCAACCAGCTAAAGCCCTATTTTTCTTTAGCTGTAATTACCGGTCGCCCACGGTAATAGCCACAATTAGGGCAAGCACGATGCGGTAATTTAGGCTCTTTACATTGAGGGCATTTAACGACAGTGGTTTCAGTCAGGACTTTATGAGTCCGGCGCTTATCTCTTCTGGATTTTGATGTTCTACGTTTCGGTTGTGGCAATTTATTTGTCCTCCGTAATGTTTATTGTTAGTTTTTTTAATGAATCCCAGCGGGCGTCAGGTTCAGCGAAAGTGCATTGACATTCGGTTTTGTTATGATTAGCACCGCATATAGGGCAAATTCCCTGGCAATCCTCCCTGCATAGAATTTTCATTGGAACACTCAACAAAAGAGTATCGTGAATATAGGCAGTTAAATCAATTTCATTAGCCATTGGTGAAAGCTGAATGATATTTTCATCATCTAATTTCAGATCGGAATCGGAGTAGGTAGCGATTATTGCGAAAGTTCCACCGATCTGCATCGAAAAATTTACTAAACAACGATCACAATCAAATCGGGCAGAGGATTCAACTTTACCATCTATTTTTATTTCCGTGGAGCCCCTGTCAATGTTAAGCATTACCGCAACCGGAGTGCTGAGGTCGAGATCGGCAATATCCAGCTCATTTTCGCCAAGAGAGGCGCTAATTACCTGCTTTCCATATTTAAGCGAATTTAAGCGAACTTTCATAATAACTGGCAAATTTATCAGAAACGAGCGCGATAATCAAGATTTTTAACCTCTTTACGAGGAGAAATCCCTTATTGAGCTTTGATTATTTCCCTGTATTTCAATAAAATTTTCTGGAATTGATAATCCTTGCTTTATTTCCAGCGATTAAATAAATTTAGCCGGAACTTATTTTAAAACCATTTGTTGAAGTTTATTGATATTTGATAAAGGATTAAAGAGGAGGCGTTCACTGAGTGGGACATCACTCCCATTTCAGGATGAGTTTCATCCAACTTCCCTCCTTCCTTGGGAACTCCTCCCGTTAATAATAGAACGCCTCCTCTCCTTTTATCTTCACGGCTAAATTTTCATAGAAATATTTTAAAAAGGTTGATGTATTTTTATCAAAAATCGTCATTTTTTGGTAAAATTATAAAAAGGATTTTTGGGTATAAAGATATGGATTTCGAAGAAAAATGTATCAATAGTAAATGTGTCTTTAATGGGCGCTTATTACAGGTTTATCGCGATGAAGTTCGCCTGCCTAATGGTAAAACTTCCAACCGCGAATGGATCAAGCATCCGGGAGCCGCAGTAGTCATTCCTTATCTGGGAAACGGCCAGATTCTTCTGATAAAGCAATTTCGCTATCCCGTCAGGCAAATAATGCTGGAACTACCAGCTGGAAAAATTGATGCGGGCGAAAACCCCGACGACACCATTCGGCGCGAATTAGCCGAAGAAACCGGATATTCAACACAAAAACTTACTAAACTCGGCCTAATTCATACCTGCGTCGGCTACAGCAATGAATGTCTGCACTTATTTTGGGCAGACGAACTCCAAAAATGTGACACACGCCCGGATGATGACGAATTAATTGAAATGATTCCTATGTCAATCAATGCGGCTATGAATCTCCTTTACCAGGGCAAGATTACCGATGCCAAAACTATTATCGGTTTATTCTGGGCTGATAATATAATTAATCGCCGCTATCTTAATCTATGTTCTGACTAAACCGTAAAATATTAAATTTTCCCCCGAACTAAATCACTTATGGGAAAACTGTAATTCTTTCCTACATTGACTTTCAGCCATTTCGACTATAAATTAATTTCCAATGAGGCTGAATCCAGCTACTTTATTTTTGACTTCCTTGAGACGTATTTATTTTTTGATTGGTTTTGCAGCAGATGGTCAAACCTTGAGGATAATTCAAGAATGGCTTAGTTCATCCGGCTTGCATAATATTTCCTATGACCAACGATGATGTTTATTTCCACTATTTGATAGCAATAAAGTCATTTTATTTTTAATTAGAAAAATGAAGAGGCTAATATGAATTTTATCTGGTTAGGTTTGATGTTGATTGCTCTGATCGTCGGCGCCTTAAATGGACGCATCGAATTAGTTATGAAGGCGGCATTCGATAATGCGGCCGCGGCGGTTGAAATCGCCCTGGGTCTAATCGGGATAATGGCGCTCTGGCTTGGCATTATGAAAATTGCCGAAAAAGGCGGTATAATAAAAATACTTTCGCGGGCAATTCGTCCCATCGCCAAATTACTATTTCCCTCTATTCCTTCCGATCACCCGGCTATTGGTTCAATGTTAATGAATATGATCGCCAATTGGTTGGGATTGGGCAATGCCGCCACACCGCTGGGCTTGAAAGCGATGGAAGAATTGCAGTCTCTAAATCAATCCAAAGACACTGCTACAAATGATATGGCAACCTTCCTGGCGCTGAATACCAGTACAATCTGCCTGATTCCAATGACTGTCATTGCGGTAAGAGCTCAACTCGGGTCGGCTAATCCGTTCGAGATAATCGGCACCACAATTATTTCATCAACTTGTGCCACGATTGCCGGCGTCACGGCGGTTAAGCTTTTCCAGCGATTGCCGTCTATTCGCAAATCCGATCCCAATCGGCTGATAAAACCTAATTCAGATGGAGAAGGAGTAAAACATGCCTGATTTAAACTCGCCCGCCATAGTTGATACACTTCACACCTTTATCCCGAACAGCTCTGAGGTTTCACCCGGCCTGTTTGTTAGGATAATGCAAATTTTTTCTATCTGGCTGATTCCGGTCTTAATCTTTGTCATTCTGATACTTGCTTGGCGTAGCAAAGTAAAGGTTTATGAGGCTTTCATTGAGGGTGCTAAAGAAGGCTTCTCGGTCGCTGTAAAAATTATTCCCTATCTAGTAGCTATTTTGGTAGCAATTGGAATGTTTCGGGCTTCGGGCGCAATGGATATATTCGTTGCTTTGTTTTCACCAATAACTAACCTGATTGGTATGCCGGCTGAGACTCTACCGGTGGCTCTGATGCGACCGTTGTCCGGAAGCGGTGCGCTGGGTCTAGTTACGGAATTGATGAAACAGCACGGTCCGGATTCCTTTATCGGACGCGTCGCCTCGACAATGTGGGGCAGTACCGAGACGACCTTCTACGTTGTAGCGGTTTACTTCGGCTCAGTCGGAGTGCGACGAGTTCGCCACTCGATTGCGGCGGGACTGGTCGGCGATGCGGTGGGCTTGATTATGGCAGTTTTAATCTGCCGTCTGGTTTTTGGCTAAATATCGAATCGTTATTTGAGAATTATCCCAAAGTCTCTTAGGAATGCCTGAAATCTGAATTAAAAAATTGGTCCTTTAATCATTCTTTTAAAAATCCTCTCTTTTATATATCTTATATCAAAAGATGATTATTACCAGAATTACCAGAAAAAAGATAGTCAAAACTCTGAAATATCCGCAGAGACTTTTGGAAAAATTAATCTTAGGAGGACTGAATGAATCCGTATATTTTCCGCGAATATGACATTCGGGGCGTCGTAGATGATGATTTTCCTGATGAAGTAGTCGAATTGTTGGGCAAGGGCATCGGCACTTACTTTCGTGAAAAAAATGCCGAAACAATTTCGCTCAGCGGCGATATCCGACTTTCGACGCCACACCTAAAATCCATTTTAATCAAAGGGCTAGTTTCAACTGGCCTAAATATTATTGATCTGGGTATCGTGCCGACGCCGGTCAATTATTACAGTATGTACGTCTTGCCGGTGGATGGCGCTATTCAGATAACCGGCAGTCATAATCCACCCAATATGAATGGCTTTAAGATAAGTCTGGATAAAAAGGCTGTATTCGGGGAGCAAATTCAACATATTAAAAATATTATCGAAAAAGGTGCTTTTGCCAGTGGCGCCGGAAAAGTTAGCGAAAAATTATTACTGGAAGAATACAAACGGATGATCATTTCCAAAATCCAATTAGCTCGTCCTTTGAAAATTGCTATGGATTGCGGTAACGGTGCCGCTTCTTTGACTGCTCCGGAAATTTTTAAAAAAATCGGGTGTCAGGTTACTGAACTTTTCTGTGAGGTTGATGGCAGATTTCCCAATCATCATCCTGATCCTACCGTTCCAAAAAATTTGAAAGACTTGATCGCTGAGGTGCAGAAAGGCGGTTACGATTTCGGGGTGGCATTCGACGGTGACGCCGATCGTATCGGCGTGGTTGACGATCTCGGGCAAATCATCTGGGCTGATTATCTGATGATTCTGTTCCTTGAAGAAGTCGCTCGACCGGGGGTACCGGTTATTTTCGATGTCAAATGTTCACAGGCACTGGAAGAAATGATCACGACATACGGCGCCCAACCGATTATGTGGAAAACCGGCCATTCTCTTATCAAGCAGAAAATGAAGGATGAAAATGCGCCCTTCGCCGGTGAAATGAGTGGGCATCTGTTTATGGGCGACGAATATTTCGGCTATGACGATGCGGTCTATGTGGCGGCGCGACTCGCCCGTTTGATTGCGCGCGGCAATGAGAAAATTTCCGCTAAAGTTGCGCGCTTACCCCGCTATTTCAGCACGCCGGAAATTCGTCTGGAATGTAAGGATGACCCCACAAAATTCAAGATTGCTGAGCAGGCGGCCGCCTATTTCAAGTCTCATTACGATTGTATAGACGTTGATGGCGTGCGCATCAAATTTGGCGATGGTTGGGGATTGGTGCGGGCTTCCAATACTCAGCCGGTGATCGTGACGCGCTTTGAGGCAAAAACCGCCGAGCGCTTGACTGAAATCCGTGATTTGGTGCTTAATAAACTGCGCGAATTCGGTGAAGTCAGATTTTAATAAAAGTTCGGTTAATCGAGGTCTAATTTTTTTTCCTTGAAAATTATTGTAAACTTAATAGTATATTTTCGGATGAGGATCTATGTCAGTAAACTTCGGTACTAAAATCCTGCGACTGAAGGAGGAAATTGATTGCGAGTTAAATAAAATCGATCTATCGGGAATCTCGAGTGATCTTGCACAACCGATGCGCTTTAGCCTAAATGCCAAAGCCAAACGCTTACGACCGATTCTGGTATTATTAGTCGGTGAAAATTTAGGCGCCAGCCGAAAAAACCTGATGCCTGCCGCTCTGGCTATTGAAATTATGCACACCTTTACCCTGGTACATGACGACATTATGGACAATGATACGATCCGACGCGGTCAGCAGACAGTTCACGTAAAATGGAATGTCAATACCGCTATCTTGACCGGCGATGCTTTGATGGCGCTGGCTTTTCGGGTCCTAATGCAAACCAAATCCGAGCACCTCGACCAGATTGGCACTCACTTCAGCCAGGCTATGCTGGAAATTTGCGATGGCCAGGCTTTCGACCTGGCCTATGAAAAATATGATGAGATTGATGTCTCCGATTACCTGAATATGATTGCTCACAAAACCGGCCGACTGCTGGGCTTGGCTTGTCAACTAGCTGCGATTATAGCCGGGGCAAGTCCGAAAGTTGTGAATAATCTCTATCTTCTTGGCCTGGAATTGGGACAAGCCTTCCAGATTCAGGACGATTTACTGGAACTGACTGCTGACCAGGCCGAAATGGGCAAAAGTCTCGGGACTGATCTTACTGCGGGGAAAAAAACTTTCCCCATTATTACCGCGCTGAATGATTTACCTGCTGATCAGCGCACCGATTTACTTAATTTCCTCAAAGCCAATGCTGGTAATCGGCGGATAATCGTTCAGGAACTGACCAAACGTGGCTCAATTAAACAGACTGAAGCGATGATCGCCCGACTTTTTAAAAATGCCCAGGAAAGATTGCACAATATGCCCGAGCAGTTACAAACTGACCTGATTAATTTGATAGAATTAATAGCGGAGCGTCAATCCTGAGATGGTTCGACAAACCGTCAAAATTCTAAATCGGCATGGTCTGCATACGCGACCCGCGACCGTTCTGGTAACTCTGTGTTCTCGTTTTAAATCCGAGATATTCTTAATCTATAAAAATGTGCGCGTCAATGCTAAGAGCATTCTGGGAGTGCTGGTTCTAGCAGTCGAGCCGAATGCCGAAATCACTATTGAGGTTGATGGGCCTGACGAACAAGAGGCTTTAGCCGCTATAGTTGAATTAGTAGCCAATAAATTTAATACGGAATAAAAAGTGAAGATTCTTAAAGGCATCCGAATCTCTCCGGGCGTTGCTATTGGTCAAGTATATTATGTCGAGACCGGGAAAGTCTCAATCCCTCATATCTACATAGATCAGTCTGAAGTTGAAGCTGAACTGGAAAAATTCAACCGAGCTACTCAACTCGCTACGGGTGAATTAAACCAGGTGCGCGATATGGTAATGAAGCACCTCGATGAAGAACATGCTCGCCTTATTGACGCTCAAATAATGACATTGGTTGATGTAGACCTGATGAAGAAAATTACCGAGATGGTGCGGCAGGAACATCGCAATGTACTCTGGGCTTATGATACTGCAATGGAGTGGTATGAGACCGCCTTGTTAAATAGTATGAATAAATTCCAGCAAGAACGTCTGGTTGATCTGCATGATATCAAAAAACGTATGTTTCATCATCTTTCGACGGAAGGACAATTTAAACTTCCTCAAATACCCGAAAGAGCAATATATGTCAGCGAACGGATTTCACCTTCCGAATTAATTCAATTACATAATCAGAAAATACTCGGAATTATTACTCGCGTCGGCGGGATGGATTCGCATTCTGGAATTCTGGCCAGAGCTTTTGGAATTCCTTACCTATCCAATATTAACGAAATTGACATTATCGGCAAAAGCCATCAAGTTATTCTGGACGCCGATCGTGAATTGGTCATTTTGGATGCCAAACCGGCCGTGCTAAAAAAGTACGAAGTAAAACTCCAGGAATTAGAAATACGTCGCCAACGCTTAAAGGAATCCATTACTCCGGCTGTCACCCGTGACGGAACTAAAATCGAAATTTTACTGAACGCTGGATTCCTTTCCGAAATAAAAAATATCAACCTGAGTTTGATTGAAGGAATAGGTCTATTCCGGACAGAATATCTATGCCTTGAACGTGATGACCTTCCTAGTGAAGCAGAACAGTTGAGAGCTTATCGCCAAATAATAACTGCGATGCGAGGTAAACCGACTACTTTTCGCACTTTCGATTTTGGTCGCGAGAAAATGATGGCAATTCTTAATATGGAAATGTTCCAGCAAGACGCCGTCTTTGACACCTGGGGCGGAATCCGTTTTTGTTTAGATAATCCTCAAATTTTGATTACCCAACTGCGGGCTCTGCTGCGTGCCAGCCAGTTTGGCCCGCTGAAAATTATGTTCCCCCTAGTTTCCAATTCCGCTGAAATCCATCAAGTGCTCGCAATTTACCGGCAAGTCCAATCCGATTTGAAAAATGAAGGACATACCTTCGCCAATACAATTCCACTGGGCGCTATGATCGAGACTAAAAGTATTTTGGACGAACTGGAGAAACTAACCGGGTTGCTCAATTTCTTTAGCATTGGCACGAACGATCTGGCACTTTTCCTGCTTGGCTCTAAACGAACCGATAGTGTTTCCAAAAACTACTACCATCCCAAAATTTTTCAGGCAATCAGTCAAGTGATGTCGGTAACTCAAAAAAATACTTTCCCGGTCACAGTCTGTGGCGAAATGGCTTCCGATCCCTATGCTATCCTGGGTTTGCTGGCTTTGGGAGTTCGCTCTTTTAGTATGAGCGTCAGCGCTCTCATTGATATAAATGATTTAATCCGTATGGTCAATATCCAGAAAATTACTTCTCTAAAGGAAAATCTGCTCACCGCCGATAACGTCCAACAAGTTTATAAACTTTTACAGAGCTGCTATAAAAGCGTTATAAAAAATAAACTATGATACGGTGCTCGAATTTTTAATACTTGACTCTGCTTGGTGATTATGATATATTCAGATATAAGAATATGATCAAAGTCGTACTCAATAAGATCATTTTCTACCCGCCCAGTAAGGGCTATGCTCTGCTCTTAAAAGAAGTCGGCGGCGAACGTCAACTCCCGATTATAGTAGGTGTTTTTGAAGCCCAATCTATTGCTCTGGCTATCGAGGAAGTTAAAATGCCGCGCCCGATGACTCACGATTTATTCGTTAACATTTTACAAGAATTAGGAGCTAAAATAATATCCGTTACTGTCAGTGATTTAATAGATGGGACTTTTTATGCCAAAATTGAAATCAGCCTGACCAATAGCAAGAAGAATCTATTTATAGACGCCCGCCCGAGTGATGCTATTGCTCTGGCGATTCGGATGAAAGCCACCATTCAAGTAAGCGAGGAAGTTATGCAGGAAGCTGGACAATATCTGAACGCTAAACATAAAAGTTCTACCGAAAAAGACGATTCCCTTCCGGAAATACAAAATCTGGATCGTCTCTTCGAATTGCAGAATAATCTACAAAGCGCTATCGAAGAGGAAAATTACGAATTGGCCGCTAAATTACGCGATCAGATCAATCGCCTTAAACAAGAATTGAATATCAATTAAAAGCAAAAAAGAGGAATAACTATCTTTCTGAATGAGAATAGGTAGTTTGATTGATGGTTATCAAGCCCATTGTTCAAACCGGCCCTACCAGGAAAACGTTGGGATTAGTCTCTTAAGCAATTTTGACTTATCAGGGCTTTAGATTACCGGAGAGAAAAGCCATCCCTTGAAATTCGAAATAAAATTACCTAACTTTATTTAGTGAAAATTATTTTGTCTCCCATAATTAACGATCTATCTACTACTGGCTCAGTCGAGAGGACAGACAGTTATAAAAATGCCGTGATCCTCTGGACTTATCATTTTGGCTACAAATAAATTTCCTGCATCCACATTTTCAGTGCACTTCTTCAAAATCAATTAATTAATGAAAGGAATTGAATAATGAATCGCAGGAATATTGTCATCATCGGCGCGGCTGGGCGAGATTTCCATAACTTTAATACATATTATCGTAACAATGAATACTTCAATGTCGTCGCTTTTACGGCGGCCCAGATTCCCGATATTGACAACCGTAAATATCCGTCCGATTTGGCTGGGAGACTTTATCCACAGGGCATTCCGATCTTTGCCGAAGAGGATTTAACCTACCTGATTGAAAAATTCGACGTTCATGAATGCGTCTTTTCATACAGCGACGTACCCTATCAGAAAGTTATGGCGCTTTCGGCAATTGTCAATGCGGCGGGAGCGAACTTCACCCTGCTCGGACCGAAAGCAACTATGCTGAAAAGCACCAAGCCAGTAATTTCGGTTTGCGCCACTCGCACTGGTTGTGGGAAAAGTCAGACGGCACGCAAGGTGATTGAAATTTTAATGGCGCAAGGTTTGAAGGTGGTGGCCGTGCGTCATCCGATGCCTTACGGTGACTTAGTCGCCCAAAAAGTCCAGCGCTTTGCCACTTTAGACGACCTACAAAAATACCATTGCACTATCGAAGAGATGGAAGAATACGAACCGCATATCGTGCGGGGCAATGTCATCTACGCCGGAGTTGATTACGAGGCTATTTTACGAGCGGCGGAAAATGATCCCAATGGATGCGACTTAATTATCTGGGACGGCGGCAATAATGATTTCCCTTTTTTCAAACCTGACCTGGCAATCACGGTCGCTGATCCCCACCGACCCGGCAATGAACTCAGTTATTATCCCGGTGAAGTCAACTTGCGCATAGCCGACGTTATCATCATTAATAAAATAGATACCGCCAGTCCGAAAGGAGTCCAGATCGTAAGTCAAAATATAGCGCTGACCAACCCTAAAGCAACAGTCATTTATGCGGCTTCGCCTATTAGAGTTGACCATCCGGAAATTATCCGCAATAAACGGGTGTTAGTGATTGAAGATGGCCCGACCTTAACTCATGGTGAAATGCAAATCGGTGCCGGTATGATAGCGGCTCGTCAATATGGTGCTCGTGAATGCGTTGACCCTCGACCGTTTGTCGTAGGAAAACTGGCTGAAACATTTCAAAAATATCCGAAAATTGGTTCTCTTTTACCGGCTATGGGCTATGGTGAAGACCAGATTCATGATTTGGAAGAAACTATTGCGCGAACCGATTGCGATTCAGTTGTCATCGGAACGCCTATTGATTTGAATCGCATTCTTAAAATCAGACAGCCCTCTACGCGGGTTTATTACGAACTACAGGAAGTTGGTACTCCCAATTTAAACGAGGTATTAGCCGAATTCTGTAAAAAGATTAATCTTAGTAAACAGGCGAAGCATCAATGAATCGGACGGCGGTTGTTGCATTGGGCGGAAATGCCATCTCACCTAAAAATGAGAAGGATACGATTGCTAACCAGTTTAAAAATACACGTAAAAGTCTGCAATCAGTGATGAACCTAATCCGCCAGAATTATCATCTGGCAGTGACTCATGGCAACGGGCCTCAGGTCGGCAATGCTCTTTTGCGGGTCGAACTAACGATTGACAAAGCACCATTTTTACCACTGGGAATTTGCGTAGCGGATACCGAAGGTGGGATGGGTTATATGATTGAACAATCCCTCCAGAATGCCCTTATCAAGGAGCAAATCCCACGAGAGGTGGTTTCGATTATTACCCAGGTGATTGTTTCCGCTGATGATCCTTCAATTAACAATCCAACCAAATTCGTCGGCAGTTGGTATTCCTATAATGAAATAAAGGAGCTGGCGGAGCTCTTTGGCTGGCAGATCAAAGAGGATGGTCAGCGTGGCTGGCGGCGCGTAGTGCCTTCGCCGATTCCTCGCAAGATTATTAATAGTCGGGCTATTAAACATCTGGTTGATCTGGGTATTATTGTAATCGCGGCGGGTGGCGGCGGCATTCCAGTTTATATAATGGAAAACGGGCTATATGAAGGTTTTGATGCTGTCATTGATAAAGACCTGGCGGCGGCGGTTCTGGCTCATGATATCAATGCTCAGGAATTATATATCTTGACCGATATTGACAGTGTCAAAATCAATTTTGGAAAACCCAACGAAGAAGCAATTGATTTAATTCACGTCCCCGAGTTGAAGCGCTTACTGGAAGAGGGCCACTTTCCATCGGGCTCGATGGGGCCAAAAATCAGCGCCGCCATCGCCTTTATCCAATCTGGCGGGGAAAGAGTGATCATTACCTCCGTCGAAAAAGCAATCGAAAGCCTGCATGGTGATAGCGGCACAACCATCATCGCATAGAAAGGATTTTTATGTCAATGACTCTTGCCATTCTTAAACCGGATTGTGTTGAACGCAAATTGATTGGCGAAGTAATTAATTTCATCGAAAAAGAGGGCTTTAGGATTGTTTGTCTGCGAATGATTCATCTTCAGCCAGAAGAAGCGGCTGAATTTTATAGTGCGCACCGCGGGAAGGACTATTTCGATGGTTTGATGAAGTTTATGACTTCCGGGCCGTGCGTTTTAATGGTTCTGGAGCGTGAGAACGCCGTGGAACATTTTCGCAAAGTAATCGGAGCAACCGACCCGCAGAAAGCCGCCGAAGGGACTTTACGCCGAAAATATGCCGAAAATGTGCGCTATAACGTTATCCACGGCTCAGATTCTGAAGAAAATGCAAAGAAAGAAATTGCATTTTTCTTTTCTACGTTGGAAATTATCAAATGATTAACCCGCGGAGGGCCGATTTATGAAAAAACTATCTATTACCTTAACAATTCTACTGATTCTTTTGGGCAATTGTACCAAGAAACCAGTAGTAACGGGCATTGTCGGCAATTCAGTTAATTTAATTCCGACAATCAAAAACTCGGAAGACACTACCGCCTGCGCTTTCAAGTGGAGTTTTAATGCTAAACCGGCTGAAAGCATTTTGGATGTTTTATCGTTTATTCCGGACAGTCGTAGTTTTTCGGTTTCCTTCATACCGGATGTCCCTGGTGAATATGAATTGCAATTTCTCAGTCAGGACAAAGATGGTAAAGAGAAATTCAAGCAGATTATAAAATGTAGCGTATCGTCCGATACTACCCAGTCACTTAAAACAGGTAGCGTTGCTAATCAAATACCACCGAGAGACCTGTCGGCGCCGCCACCAAAGTATGTCCAACCCACCCCGGCTGGAGAATATGAAACGACCTATTCAGCTGGGCCTAAGTCTAAAGCAGTTAGTGCTGGAAAAAATATTCCGAAAGTGCGTGGAAAATATACGGTCCAGCTGGGTTCCTACAAAAACTATAATAGGGCTGAATCCAAGCTGAGAGATTTCAAGGCCCATAATCTGGATGCTTATATCCAGAAGGCTTATTTCAAGGAAACTAATGAAACTTGGTATCGTATCCGTACCGGAACCTTTGATTCCTACGCTGAAGCCAAAAAAGTAATGAAAGACCTTAAAGCACGTTTTCCCAATGAGGATCTCTGGATAGACTTTGTTCGCGAAGATCAATAAATAATTTTAGGAGGTTATAAATGAAAAAACTGAAGTTTGACGTAAGGGATGTTTTCTTGACTCCGCGTTTAGCCTTGAGCGGCAAGAAAATCTGGGTTCATATGCTGGGATTGGCGGCAGGTTGGGTTATCTACACGGTTCTGGCCTATATTGCTTTGCTAGTTAATGGCCACAGCCTGGCAGAAATCTGGGCAGTTTATCACTTCTTCCCAATTCTATGTTGCACAACTATACAATTAGCCTGGTATAGCTGGTTAATTTATGGAATTGGAGTAGTCGCCTGGGTAATAATTTTCTTACTAGCGTCTGTAGCCGTAGCACGCATAACCTATAAACAATTGAAAGGAGATGAGTTTTTCTCGTCCGGCGATAGTTTTAAGTATATTAAAAAACACGGCGTCGCCGCTGTTATGGGTCCAGTTTCCATTTTAATGATTATTGCCTTCTTCGTAATCCTGGCCATAATAGCCGCCTGGCTTGCCAAATGGCCAGTTCTCGATATTATTTTCCTGGGAATACCGTATCTGCTCTATTTCGTGGTAGCAACCTTTGTGGTGTACACTGCGGTAGTCTTTATCGTATCGCTTTTTTTGGCACCGGCTATTGTTGGCACGGCGGAAGAGGATACGATGGAGACCGTTTTTCAGAGTTATTCCACGCTCTGGTCACAACCCTGGCGATTGGTTTTATATGAAGGAATCGTTGGTGGATTGACGGTAGTGGCTACGTTTATTTATGGTTGGGCTTTAATCCTCGGCTATCGATTTTTTAATTTCGTATTTAGCACTAGCTGGCTGATGGATGGTAAAATGTCCCGTATCATTGAACAGGCTTCCTCTTACCTGTTCGGCATAAATTCACCTTTGACCCCGTTGATCAACCGCTTCTTTAATGTTTATACTCCGGCTTCAATGGGTATGGTGAAACCACTTTGTCTCGGGACTACCGATATTATTACTGTTGTATTGGTAACAATTGCCTTGTTTATAATTGCGGGAACGGTGGTTGCCTACGCTCTCTCCAATTTTAGCGTTGGACAGGCTCTTATTTACATCATACTTCGTAAGAAGAAGGATGATGAAGACCTCATTGAACGGAAAGACGAAGACGATTTGAAAGAGGAAGAAAAAACCGAGGAGCCTACGAGTGAGGAAACGAAAGCTCCGGAATCTGAAACTCCTTCTCCAGACGAAAAAACGGAATAATAAAATCTTTTCGTCACATTTAATAAAAGGGCGTCAGAATTCTGACGCCCTTTTTGTTTTGCTACTGTTAGAATTTCCTCAAGGGAAAAAATATTATTCACTATTCGATTAACAGGCTTAGCGCCGTAGTCAGTTTCAAGATGTTCTGATTAGCTTGCTTCAGGCGCTCGGTCAGAACGCGGGCAATGTTCTGCATAACCATATTGCCGACCGCTGGGTTTGAGTTGCATATCTGAAAGAAGTCCTCTTTGCTAATGCGGCCAACCAGGCATTTAGTAACCGCCTTGACTGTGGCTGTGCGTTTGTCGTCATCGCTAAAGAGGCTCATTTCTCCAAAAAATGGACGGGCGGTGCTGGACAGTTTTATCAAGCTTTTTTCACGGGTGTCCATACCGGACATATCGGTTTTCAAAGTCAAGGCTTGCGAAATCTCGACGGTACCGTCGAGAAGCAGTAGAATCGAGTTCCCGACCTCACCTTCTTTGATAATCGTATCGCCGGATTCGTATTCGATAACGTCAATTACCTCGCGAAAATGCTGGAAGTCTTTTTCGGATAAACCATTGAAAATCTCGTATCTCGATAATGTGGAAATATCTATGAATTGGGCTTTAGTCTTAGTATTCATCGGAGAACAATCGCCTTCTCATTTTTTTGAATAATATAGTCGTCTTCCGGATTTAGTTTAACAACGACTTTATTTTCTTCGCCGAAACTCTTGCCGGATTCGCGTAATTTGCGCTCGATAAAAGCATCCAGTTGAGAAGTATCCGCCGAAAGGAAATCCGAAAATCCGATTGATTCGACCTCGGAAATTACGCCAAGCAAAAGGGTTTTAAGTTGAGTGCGGTAGTAATCGAATATTTCCCGATAAGGTTTATTCACAAAACTGGCTGGAATAGCTTCGACCATAATTTTATTCTGCAAGCGCGGATTCAAAATTTGGTCATAGACCTTCGGCAATTCCGGTTGTAAAATATTCATTGCTAGAAAATAATCCACGTATTTATCGCTAATGACGATCTCGTCGGCTTTAGCCCGTTTGACATGCGCTTCATTTTCGGGATTCATAATGAAAGCAATGACTCTAACCTTCGGAAACGACGACTTGATATTCAAGGTTGCTAGAATAGTTTTTTCATCGGCATCGGCTGGCGAATAGCGCTGAAGATTGGGCAGAAGCAAAACTGTCCTGGCGCGCTTGATGTTCGCCCGTTCCAAAGGTGCCGGATGGGAGTAATCTCCATAGACAAACTTGACTTTGTACTGAGAATATTTTTCCAGGATAGTGTTAATTTCATTTTCAGCCAGTTCATTGATTAACACTAATTTCATATCTTTTTTGCCGGATAATTGTAAAATAGTATTGAGTAATGATTCGGCGCGATTATTCCAGCCGCAAATAATGAGATGATTCTCGTAATCAATTGCTTCCAAACCTTGTGCCTCCCTAATTCTTCGTGTTACAAAAATTGAAGAGATCGTTGCAGTGATGGTCGAAACCATCGAAACGCCTACCAGCATTATGAAAATAGCGACCAGCCTTCCACCTGGCGTAATTGGCTTGATGTCGCCATAACCAACTGTGAAAATTGTCACAAAAACCCACCAAACCGCATCCCAGAGATTGTGATATTCCTCAGGGTTATTTTGTTTTTCGAAGAAAAATACGAAAAGCGCCGCTGAAAAAATTAAGACCAGAAAAACCAAAAATACTTTTAGGGCTGAGCGAGTGATGACGGATTTGAAGGTTTCAGAAAATTTCACATTATCTCAGATTAATGATTCTAACTACCGAAATTTTACTTAAAATATGATTTAAAACCAATTACGAAAACTAAAAAAGGATAACTAATCGCTTCTCGACGATATGAATAGAAAATGCCTAAATATGGATCCAAGTGGATTAGTTCCTACTATCGTCCCCAATTTCTTTTGCTATCCTTTAGCGTAAGTAATCTTAAACTCTGTGGCTAGCTAATCAAACAATCTGCCGTCATATCGTCAGGGATTTCCAGGCCGAGCAATTTCAGAGCAGTAGGTGCGATGTCTGCCAATTTGCCTCCGGACTTGAGCGACTTCTCGACTGAGTCGCGGGCGACGTAAATCAATTCTACCGGAAAAAGGGTGTGGCTGGTTTTGACCATACCGGTTTCGTAGTCTATCATCTGCTCGGAATTGCCATGGTCGGCAGTGATGAGAATGTGCGCATCCAGCTCCAGCAAACGTTTGACGATTTTACCGACATTATCGTCAACAATTTCAATAGCTTTCTTAGCTGCCTCGAAAATACCGGTATGTCCAACCATATCACCATTAGCATAATTAACGACAATCAACGTATAGGGATTATTCTCCAGACGTCGGAGTAGTTCGTCGGTAACGTTGTAGGCCTCCATCTCAGGGTGACTCGCGAAAGTTGCCGGATCGAAACGGCCTTTGATTTCCACCTGATCCTCCAGCGGATAGGGTGTTGTGGATTTCCCATTGAAAAAGCTGGTAACGTGCCGAAATTTCTGAGTCTCGGCAATCCGTAATTGGCGTAAACCAGCCTTGGAAATTACCTCTCCTAGGAGATTCTTCATTCCGCCACCGGAACTCATTGACCCGAGCATATATTCGGTAAACTCATCATAGTATTGAGTAAATCCAACATAGGTAATTTTTGGCTTAGCTTTTAATTTACCGGGGTAATTGGGATCAACGAATGCTCGCGTCAGCTGGATGGCGCGATCTTGCCGGTAATTGGTGTGCAGTATGACGTCACCGTCCCGCATTCCGGTATAACCGCCGATAACATACGGCGGAATATATTCATCGAACATTTCGACATTATCGGGTGTCTTGTCATTGGCGTAGGATTCCTCGATAGCGCCTTCGGCAGTTGGAGCTGGTCGCCCTTCAGCAAGAACAATGCAATGATAAGCGGTGTCGGTTAATTCCCAGTTCTTGGAACGGTCCATACCATAATAGCGTCCCATAACCGTGCCAATTTTCGCATGCCCGACTTCCGCTAGGACACGGTTGAGTTTGGCAATATATTCCAGCGAACTGCGCGGCGGCGTGTCACGTCCATCGAGAAAAGGATGTACGATAATTTCACCCTCGGGGAATTCCTGCCGCGCTCGGCGCATTATCTTGAAAAGATGTTCCTGATGCGCATGCACGCCTTCATCCTGAAGAAGCCCAAAAAGATGAAAAGCCGAATTATTGGCTTTCCAGTTAGTTACCAGATTTTTCCACTTGGGCGATTCGAAGAGCGACCCATCAGAAAGTCCGTCGTCTATGCGTTTAAGTTCCTGAATTACAATCCGCCCGGCGCCCATATTCAGGTGACCAACTTCACTACTGCCCTGATAACCTTCGGGTAAGCCGACGGCTTCGCCCGAGCATTTCAGCAGTGTCCAGGGATATTTTTGTTTATAGGAATCAATATTGGGCGTTTTAGCCGCCAGGACGGCGTTGCCTTTGGGGTTTTCATTGTAACCCCAACCGTCACGAATGATAATTGCTACCGGTCGCATTTTCTACCTCTGATTTCTAAACCACCAAGGCTCTAAGGCACAAAGGGTTATTTTTAATTGGTTGTTTAAAATAAGATTTTATCCATTTCGGTTATGATATTATTTTCGGCGCGAGCCACATCTACTTTTTTTACTTTTTCAATCCATTCTTTTTTCGTTTCGCAGCTTACGGCTTCACTGCCCATGATAATTTCCATACCCTTGTTAGAGATGAGTCGCGCCGTTTCCGCTACAAAAATTCGCAGAATGGATTGGAGTTGCAGAGCATCAGGTGCGGAATCACGTAAATGTTCGGCAGTTTTGCGTACCAAAGCCGCGGCAACTTCCGACCAGGTGATAACATCCGAAAGCAGGAATTGAATGTGTTGCTGGCGAGTTAATTTCTGATTATGGGCAAATGTGATCAGTTCATTAAGAAGCTCTAGCGCTTGAGCCACAATTTTGCCAGATTCCAGGTTCGATTGCTCGCCGAGAGTCTGCATTTCTCGAGCAATTTTCTGATAGAACTCGCCTTTGGATTTAATAGTCGTTCGCCAGCGATATAAGTAGATGATATTTTGCTGAATTTCACTGGTGCCTTCGTAAATCATAGTGATGCGCACATCGCGTTTGATTTTCTCGACTTCGTAATCGTGCATATAACCATAACCGCCCAGGGCTTGGATAGCGGCCTCCGCAGCCGTATTTCCAGCCTCGGTCGCAAAATATTTAGCAATCGAACCTTCAACCAGAATATCAGTATCGCCTGAATCTATACGCCGGGCAATTTCCTCAATATAAGCCTGCGCCGCGGTCAAACGGACGGTATTTGGTACCAGTAATTTATGGGTATAGCCTTGCTTCTCAATCAAGAGCGTTCCGAACTGAATCCGCGTTTTAGCGAACTGGATGGCTTTTTCCATAGCCGAAAGCCCCGCTCCGAGTCCGAATGCCGCCACCATCAGCCGTGTATATGAAAAGACATCATTGGCCTGTTTTAATCCAACGCCGGGAATTCCACCGACGATATTTTCAGCCGGCACTATGACATTTTCCAGGGTGAGGGGAGAGGTATTTGCCGCCCGGATGCCGTGTTTATGTTCCGGTTTGCCGCGCTTTAATCCTGCGGAATTGCCATCAACTATGAAGAAAGTCGCGCCTTCCGGAGCTTTTGCCAGTAAAGTCAGAAAATCGGCATATCCGCCGTTGGAGATGAATTGTTTACTGCCGTTCAGACGATAGGCTACGATATTCCCGGATTCGTCGGTTACCGGTTCGGCTTTGGTCTTGATCGCGTCGAGGTTGCTACCGGCATCGGCTTCGGTCACGGCATAAGCGACAATCGCGGCTTCGTTGACAATTTTGCCGAGCCACTTCTGCTTCTGCTCTTTAGTTCCAAATAAAAGTATCGGTTCGGCACCAAGATGAATCGCCAGAAAAGCCGTGGCAACGCCCAGGCAAATTTTTGCCAGTTCCACCGAAACGTAATAAGTGTCGAGTGCACCGCCGCCCAGTCCGCCAAATTCTTCGGGAATAAAAACCATCTGCAAACCGATGCGTTCGCTCAGCAATTCTTTGACGATTTCCAGCGGAAATTCGCTTTTATCGTCCAGTTCGAGGATTTTTTCGCGGGTCAATAATTCGTTTTTCAGCGAATTAATCGTGTCTAGGATCATCATCCGAGTTTCCTGATCGAGGCCAGCTTGGGTCATTTTTATTCTCCTACATTGAAATAAACATAGAAATATAATCAGTCATTAGCGATTGAAGAAAGAAAAAGTATAAGATTTCGCTATTAATATAGAAAATGAAATTTGTATAAAATTCTCGAAAAATATTTTTCATTCTGGCAATAAGGTGATAATTTAATCGGATGTTTTAAATGGAAAGTCTGATGAATACTGAGTATATCGTCATCAAGGGCGCCCGGGAACATAATCTAAAAAATATTGACGTAAAAATTCCCCGTGACAAATTCGTGGTCATTACCGGTTTATCTGGTTCGGGCAAATCTTCGCTGGCTTTTGATACGATTTATGCCGAAGGTCAGCGCCGTTACGTCGAGTCGCTTTCGGCCTATGCGCGTCAATTTTTGGGATTAATGGAAAAACCGGATGTGGATTTTATCGAAGGGCTTTCGCCAGCTATTTCAATCGAACAAAAATCGTCATCTCGCAACCCACGTTCGACCGTAGGAACGGTGACTGAAATTTATGATTATCTGCGATTGCTGTATGCCCGTATCGGGATACCGTATTGTTATCAATGTGGCAAACGCATTGAACGTCAAACTGCTCAGCAAATTGTTGATAATATGCTCAGTTGGCCGGAAGATACCCGCTTGACGATTTTAGCGCCCTTGGTGCGCGGACGCAAAGGCGAATACCGGGAAGTTTTTCGCGAAGTTCGTCGCGAAGGTTTCCTAAGAGTCCGAATAGATGGAAAAATTTATGAAATCGAGCATACACCCATTCTGGATAAAAATAAAAAACACAATATTGAAGTTGTCATTGATCGCCTTAGCCTTAATCCAACCGTCAAAGATCGTCTGACAGAATCGGTCGAACTGGCCCTGAAAATCGGCTCTGGTTTGCTGGCAGTGGTGATAAATAGTGAAAATGAACAAATTTTCAGTGAAAAATTAGCCTGTACCGACTGCGGCATTAGCTACGAGGAACTGGAACCGCGTATGTTTTCTTTCAATAGTCCGTACGGTGCCTGTCCCACTTGTGACGGTCTCGGTACTTTGATGGAAATAGATCCGGCATTGATTGTCCCCGATGAGTCAAAAACTCTCAGTCAGGGAGCTATCATACCTCTAGGCGAACAGCCCCGCGGTGGTTGGTACTCGGCAATTTTAAAGGGACTGGCTCGTAAATATAATTTCGACTTTGTTACACCCTTCAAAAAACTGCCTCAGGAAGCTAAGAATGCCCTGCTATATGGTTCGGAGGGAACAAATCTTTCTATCAATTTGAAATCGGATCGAATTAACGGAGAGTATCACACTACATTCGAAGGAGTAATTCCCAATCTACGCCGCCGCTATAAGCAGACGACTTCCACCGGAATTCGAATGTGGATTCAGCAATTTATGGGTTTCCACCTATGCCCTCAATGTCAGGGAGCCCGTTTGAAACCGGAGAGTCTGGCAATAAAAGTCGGAGGTTTCGCAATCAATCAGCTGAGCGCTATGTCCATTACCAAATTGAAAGACTTTTTCGATAATCTGGAACTCAATCCGACCGAACAACAAATTGCCCACCAAATTTTAAAAGAAATTCGCACCAGACTCAATTTCTTGATTGATGTGGGAGTAGAGTACCTGACATTGGATCGGATGACCCACACCCTTTCCGGCGGTGAAGCCCAGCGTATTCGCCTGGCAACCCAAATCGGTTCGCAATTAATGGGCGTGCTGTATATTCTCGATGAACCCAGCATCGGTTTACACCAGAGAGATAACCGCCGATTAATTGAAACTCTGCTCCATTTGCGGGATAATGGGAATACAGTAATTGTCGTGGAACACGACCGGGAAATGATTGAATCAGCGGATTATATAGTGGATCTTGGACCAGGAGCTGGTGCCACCGGCGGCAATGTAGTTTTCGCTGGAACTCCGGCTGAAATTAAAAATGAACCGCGTTCATTGACCGGTCAATATCTCTCCGGGGCCAAAACAATCCCAATCCCACGAAATCGTCGTCCCGGCAATGCCAAGCAAATCTGTTTACTTGGTGCGACCGGCAATAATTTGAAAAACATTGATGTGGGTTTCCCTCTGAATAAATTCATTTGCATTACCGGCGTATCCGGTTCCGGAAAAAGTACGCTGATTAATGAAACACTATTTCCGATTTTACATCGCTACTTTTATGGTTCCCAGAAAACTCCGCTGAAATATAGTGATATCAAGGGACTCGAATATATAGATAAGGTTATTGCCATTGATCAATCGCCGATTGGACGAACACCTCGCTCTAACCCGGCGACTTATACTGGCACTTTTACCCATATTCGCGATCTATTTGCCAATTTAAAGGAATCTAAAATCCGTGGTTACACGGCCGGTCGCTTTTCATTTAACGTCAGAGGTGGACGTTGTGAGACTTGTGGCGGTGACGGGATCAAGAAAATTGAGATGCACTTTTTGCCAGATGTTTACGTTCTTTGTGAAGAATGCAAAGGACTGCGTTATAATCGCGATACTCTCGAAGTCAAGTACAAAGGTAAAAGCATTGCCGATGTATTAAATATGTCGGTAAGCGAAGCCTTTGAATTTTTTAGAAATATTCCTTCTATCAATAAAAAACTCCAGACACTGATAGACGTCGGTTTAGGTTATATCAAACTCGGTCAACAGGCTACTACCCTATCCGGCGGCGAAGCCCAGCGGGTAAAATTATCAACCGAATTGAGTAAAGTAGGCACCGGAAAAACTCTGTATATTCTTGACGAACCTACCACCGGCTTGCACTTTGATGATATTAAGATGTTACTCAATGTCCTGAACCGGCTGGTTGACCAGGGCAATACCGTAATCGTCATAGAACACAATCTAGACGTAATCAAAACAGCCGATTATATTATTGACCTGGGCCCAGAAGGCGGGGAAAAAGGAGGCTATATCGTCTGCGAGGGCACTCCCGAAGAAGTATCATTCCATCCCACCTCCCAAACCGGAAAATTCTTAGCCAAAATCCTATAAATGCCTGAAAATCGGCTTATGTCGTGGTAATATAAACACAAAACTGTGTCCTATTCGCCACGACATTAGTAAACAGCATATCTTCATAACTCTATGAATATATTGATAATATTTGGTTGGCACAATAATTGAAACATATGATTTCGTTCTTTGAAACCATACTACCCCAGATGGTTAGGCGTACCCTCACAATGATGTCGCCCACTCAGGAAAATGCCCAAAAGTAGCTGGAATGAACTCTGCCCGGATGTTTCATTCCAGCTTTTTTTTATAGTAACCCGTACCTAAACTTTACATCCTTTCTAAAGTTATATAGGTCAACCAAACTTACTCAGGTTTCATCCTACAATGAGTTAATTGAGAGTTAATCTCACCGGAATTTGGAAAAAACGCAGTTAGATGGTTAGCGTCAGAGATTGGTTCACATTACCAAAATTTTCATTCTGAATCAGTGTGCGATTTAATTAAGGACAACTCGTCATTAAATAGATTCACTTTATTTTAAACAATTGACGAACTATAATTCAATATTCAGTTTGTTTTATATTGTTTTAGAAAAAATCTCCGATTTTATTTAAGTTGCTGGGCAACATAAAAATTCAATTGGAGAAAAAATGTTTCAAGAAAAAATCAGGCAGGCAATCGAAATCCTCAAAGAACAGGGTACTGATATGTGGATGACGTTTGTCCGCGAAA